>NZ_SPMZ01000055.1 GCF_012939995.1 Candidatus Competibacter phosphatis
TTCACGACACCATGATGTTTTCCCGACCAGAAATAACCCACGAGGCCATCAGTTGGCCGTACGGTTTATCTAACACACTGTCGTCGACACTGACCGTGCCGCCCTTCAACGTCAAGCCGGAGCGGACTTCCTCGAACAAATCGCGGGGCGTGTAGTCTTCGCGGAGCAAAAACCGATTGACGCTGTCATGGCTGATCTCCATGACCTCCGCCAAGCGATTCCCCGTTGGCGAATGCGGCTCACCTAACAAAAAAAGAAACATACATCGCCAAAGTGCAACGCGCTGTCGATGGGCGACTGATAACTCTCATCAACCGAAAACCTTCGTGGACCGAGTTCGTCTTTACCGACCACACCATACGATACTTGTCAATGCGTAAGTTCTATTATAGTAATTTGAAAAAAACAATTATCCATAGCGTTATAAAAAAGATGACAGGACTTACGCAAAAGCGACTTTGAAGGACGCAGGAGTCTTTGTAATACGACTTACGCCAGCGGGCGGTGCGATATGTGGAGGCGGGTGGCCGAATCACGGCGGCGGCGCGGTTGTTTGGGGTTCACCGACAGACGGTGCAGGGCTGGATACGGCTGGCGCGCGGCGATGGCCTGCGTGAGGCGCGGAAGCCAGGGCCACGCGGTGGTCGCAAGGTGACGGAAACGGCCTTGCACCCAGCACTGTTGGCGCGGCCCGATGCGAAGCTGAAGGAATGAGGCGCTGCCTTGCAAGTTCATCCCTCAACGGTGCATTACGCCTGTCAAAAATGGCGGATCAGTCGCAAAAAAAAACTGGGGATACCGGGAGCACGACGCCCGGCAAGGGCGCGACTCTTTGCGCCTTCGTGAGCGCTACCACCATCGAGGCCAACAGTTTGTGTACATCGACGAAAGCGGCTTCGAACGCGAAACCACCCGTCGTTACGGTCGGGCACCGCGAGGTCAGCCGGTTCATGGTCTGCGCACGGGCCGCGCCCGCCCACGAACCTCGCTGATGGCCGCCCGCTTCGAAGGCGGCGATTTCGCCGCCCCCGGGTTGTTTGAGGGGACCTGCAAGACCGACCTCTTCAACGGCTGGCTGGAAAGTCAGCTTTGCCCATTGCTCCACTCGCAACACGTCGTCATCCTGGACCATGCGGCCTTTCACCCATCCGCCAAAACCCGCGATCTTGTTGCACGCACTGGCGCCACCTGACTCTATCTTCCCCCTTATTCTCCCGACCTCAACCCCATCGAACACGACTTCGCCAACCTCAAGAAAATCCGCGAATACAACGAACAGACCTCCCTGGATTCCCTCGTCAAAATGTATAATTAATTATTCAAATTACTATAGGCCCAGTAGCGATCGAGTCTGGTGCTGCTGTTTCTCCCCAGTCTTGGCCAATATCAGTTCGTCTGGAAGCAGCGTTCGAATAGCCATACTTGGCGCTCCTTTCAGGGCAAATGGAATGGACGCCTCCCACCCTGTGAGGTCTGAATCAGTCGCCGCTAAGCGTGAAATCCCTGTTTGACCGCCCAAACCGCCGCTTCGACCCGCGACGCCAGATCGAGTTTGCGCAACAGGTGTTTGACATGAACTTTCACCGTGCCTTCGGTGATGTTCAGTTTGCGGGCGATCAGTTTGTTGCTGCAACCAGCGGCGATCAGCGACAGGATTTCCCGCTCCCGCTCGGTTAGCTTGACACTGTCGATGGGTCTGGGTTGGGTTTCGTGGCGCAGCGTGTCGGCCAGAATCGCCGCCACCCGCTCGCCCAGCGCGATACGGCCCTGCGCGGCGGTTTTCAGGCTATGTAGAACCTCTTCCGGTTCCATGTCCTTGAGCAGGTAGCCGTCGGCGCCCAGCCGCAACGCCGCCACCACGTCTTCCTCGCTATCGGAAACGGTCAGGATGATCACCCGCGTATCCAGGTCGGCGGCCTTGAGGGCTTTCAGGGCTTCCATGCCGCTCAGGCCACGCATGTTCAGGTCGAGCAGAATCAAATCCGGCCGTAAGCGATGCGCCAATTCCACGCCCTGCTGGCCGTCGCCAGCCTCGCCGACCAACCGCAGGGAGGGCTCCATGGTGATCAGTTGCAAAATCCCCTTGCGCATCAGCGGGTGGTCGTCG
Source organism: Candidatus Competibacter phosphatis (assembly GCF_012939995.1). Classification (GTDB taxonomy): domain Bacteria; phylum Pseudomonadota; class Gammaproteobacteria; order Competibacterales; family Competibacteraceae; genus Competibacter; species Competibacter phosphatis. The sequence goes on from NZ_SPMZ01000055.1 coordinate 2,108, forward strand.
ACGACCAGAATGGTTTGAACTTCGTCAAGCATAACGCACTTCGTCGCGTGGCTGGCCGGCGCTGTCGAGGGAGCGCTGATGAGCGGCGGGCAGGAACCTCAATTGCACCCGCAGGCCACGGCCGGGTTGGGAGTGAAAGCTCAGCACGCCGCCCATCTGAGCGGCTCGCTCGCGCATGATATTGAGGCCAAAGTGGTTTTCCCGATCGGTTTCGGCCGGTAGTCCGATGCCGTCGTCGTCGATGTCGATGGCCGCCTCGCCCTCGTGCGTGCTGTGCAGCCGCACCGAAATCCGCTGGGCGCGGGCGTGTTTGACGGCGTTGTTCAGTGCTTCCCGGACGATCTGCATGACATGAATCTGTTCGTTGGGATCAAGCGCGTAGTGCCAGCCGGCATGATCCAGTTCGATCGGCAGTTGGCCACGGTGACTGAATTCCCGCGTCACTTCGCGCAGGCTGTCTTCCAGTCGGGGATGTTCCATCTTCAGGCGAAACGTGGCGATCAGTTCCCGCAATTGCCGGTAAGCGCCGTTGAGACCCTCGCGCAGCTCGGTGACGATGTCGCGCGCTTGCGCGGCGGTTTCGGCGCCGCCGGGTAGCAGTTGCAGGCGACCGACCTGGATTTTCAGATAGGATAACGATTGCGCCAGCGAGTCGTGCAGTTCACGGGCGATGACCGCGCGTTCTTCCAACAGCGCCAACCGGCGACGGTGCTCGGTTTGTTCGTTGGCCCGCAACGCGGCGGCGATGTTGCGCGCCACCGCTTCCAGCAGCGGCAGTTGCCAGGTGGTGGCGACCGTTTCCAGACCAGGGCCACGGACGATCAATACCCCGAACCGCCGTTCCTGGACCATGATCGGGATGGAAAACAATTCGTGGCCGGTGTCTAGCGGGTGGGTGGCGCCCTCGCCCAGACAAGGTTCGCAGTTCGGCCGACGACAGAACGCCGCACGATCGGGCGGTCGCGGCTGGGCGGTAAAGACCCGGCTGGCCTGGCGACTGATGGGGTCGATCAGGCAGAGCGTGACCGAGTCCAGGCCGGTCAATTTTTCGATCTCCGCCANCACAGCTGGTAGTTCGCATCGTCGAAGGCCGATTCGCCGAGCCGTCTAGTGGTGTGGTAGAGCAATTCCAGCGAACGGTTGCTGATCCGCAGCGCCTGGGTTTGCCGTTCGACCCGAGCTTCCAGATCAGCGTACATCGCCGACAGGTCGGTCGCCATTAGATTGAAAGCGTGGCCCAGCACGCCCAATTCGTCGTTGCCGACATGGCTGGCCCGCACCGTCAGGTCACCGCTTCGGGCCTTGCTCGCCAGCTCCACCAGATCGCGCAACGGCGCGATGACGCCGCTGTGCAATTGGTACATGGCGGCGAAAATCAGCACCACAATCAAAAACAGGGCCATGCCCTGCACCAGTCGCAACCACAGGATTTTCGCCTCGGTGTCCTGCTCTAGCAGCTTGACGAAGGCATCCAGCTTGATGACGAAATCGTCCACCTGCCGCAAATAGGCCGTGGAGGGCGAGGCGTCCGCCACGGAAGTTTCCAGGATCGGCCGCAGGGCGTCGCGCCAGGACGACATGATGGCCCTCAGCGTTCGGTTCTTGGAGTCGCTTTCGGCCGAGGAGATCGCGCCGGTTTGCCAGAGATGATCCAAGCGGCGTTCGAACTGGTCGATTTCCCGAGCCACCTTCTCGACAGGGTGGGTATCGGTGTCGCGGGAGTCCTGCAAACGGGTGGCGATGCGGTAGGACTGCATGCGCAACGAGCCGGCCAGGTTGAGCGCGGCGGCGTCGCCCTTGCTGGATTCGGCGATGAACACCGAACTGATCATGCTCAGCAGCGCCAGCAGCACGATGCCGCCCATGGTCAGGCCGTTGCGGAAAATGATTGAGTCGTTACTTTTCATTGGAAGATTCTCTCATCGTCGCCCTATCCGTCATGGCTCGACCATGCCGAGACATCCGAATATTCCCAGGGTTATTGTGGATACCTCCACGGCATGACCCAGGGTGAACAATCCATCCGCGCCGTCATCGAGTGACGTGCAATAAATAAAATAATAACAGTTAGTTATCCTGCATGATTGATGTACCTCCAAAGAGGTATGAGATTGGTTGGAAGGGTCATTTCGAAGATAAAAACCAATGACTTAACTCAAGAATTGGGCGTCGCGGGCAGCGTAGTATTGCACTTGCAGCAGAAAAGCGAGGTTCGCAATGGCCACGACGCTTCAACGAAAACAAATCTCGGTGCTGACGATGAATACCTTGGCCTTCGCGGTGAATTTCGCCGTGTGGACCATGTTTTCAATTATCGGCATTCGGATCAAGCAACAACTCAATCTCAACGAAACGGAATTCGGTCTGCTGGTCGCCACGCCGATTCTGACCGGTTCGCTGGTGCGCCTGCCGCTCGGCATCCTGACCGACCGTTTCGGCGGACGCATCGTCTTTTTTCATTCAGATGATTTTGGTCGCCATCCCGATTTACGGGCTGGCGTTCGCTACCCAATATTGGCAATACCTCACGCTCGGCCTGTTCGTGGGCCTGGCTGGCGGCTCGTTCGCGACGGGCATTGCCTACACCTCGGCGTGGTTCAGTAAGGAGCGGCAGGGTACGGCGATGGGCATTTTCGGCGCCGGCAACGCCGGTTCCGCCATCACCAATCTGGTCGCGCCGCTGCTGGTGGTCGCCTACGGCTGGCGGATGGTGCCGCAAGTCTATTCCATCGCCATGCTGATCATGGCCGTGCTGTTCTGGCTGTTCACCTATCCCGATCCCAAGACCGAGGAACGCAAGCAGTCCGGCGTCAAGCTCACCCTGGGTCAGCAATTGACGCCACTCATGGACCTGCGGGTGTGGCGATTCGGCGTGGCCTATTACTTCGTGTTCGGCGGCTTCGTGGCGTTGGCGCTGTGGCTGCCCAAATACTACGTCGGTGAATACGGCCTCGATCTGAAGACCGCCTCTTTCGTCACCATGCTGTTCACGCTGCCTTCCGGGGTTATCCGCGCCTTGGGCGGCTGGATTTCCGACCGTTACGGCGGTAGCCAGACCACTTGGTGGGTGTTCTGGATTTCGCTGATCAGCTTGTTTTTTCTCTGCTATCCGCAGACCACCATGACCGTCCATACCTTGCGCGGCGACGTGTCGCTCAATGTCGGTCTGGGTGTGGTGTCCTTCACCGTGCTGGTGTTCCTGGTCGGCATCGCGCAGGGCATCGGCAAAGCCAGCGTCTACCGCTGCCTGGCTGATTATTATCCCAACAGCATGGGTTCGGTCGGTGGTTTGGTCGGGGTGATCGGCGGCCTGGGCGGTTTCACCATGCCGATCATGTTCGGTGTGGTGGTCGATGCCTTAGGCGTGCGCAGCAGCGCCTACATGATCATGTTCGCGGTGCTGGCCGCAACCATGCTATGGACCTGGTTGGCCGAGCGGAATGAACGCGAGGCGATTCTGGAACGGCATGCCGATGTCCGCGCCGAGATGGAACAGGCGCAACTCATCGAGCATGTGCGGCCATATTGGCGTCGGCTGATCGATTGGCGGCCCGACGACGTGACCTTCTGGGAACAGACCGGTCGGCGCATCGCCAACCGCAATCTCTGGCTGTCGATGCCCGCGCTGCTGTTGGCCTTCGCCGTCTGGATGGTGTGGAGCGTGATCGTGGTCGAGTTGCCGCATATCGGCTTCCAGTTCACCGCCAATCAGTTGTTCTGGCTGGCGGCGCTGCCCGGACTGTCCGGGGCCTTGTTCCGCCTGCTGTTCTCCTTCGTGGTGCCGATTTTCGGCGGGCGCAACTGGACGGTGTTCAGCACGGCGCTATTGTTGCTGCCGACCTTGTGGATCGGCGTCGCGGTGCAAGACCCCAATACCCAGTATCCGGTGTTCGTCGTGATTGCTTTGCTCTGTGGGTTAGGCGCGGGCAATTTCTCGTCCAGCATGGCCAATATCAGCTTCTTCTATCCACGGCGTTTGCAGGGCACGGCGTTGGGATTGAACGCCGGCATCGGCAATCTGGGCGTGGGCTTGGCGCAGTTGATCACGCCGATCGCGGTTTACGGTGGGGCGCTGCTGGTGCTGGGCGGTAGTCCGCAAAGCCATGCGGATGGGGGCGCGACGACCCAAATCTGGGTGCAAAACGCCGGATTCATCTGGGTTCCGTTCATTGCCGTCGCCGCCGTCGCCGCCTACTTGGGCATGGACAACATCGCCAGCGTCAAGGCGGGTTTCGCCGAGCAGACCGCGATCTTCAAGCACAAACATCAATGGCTGATGAGCTGGCTCTACATCGGCACTTTCGGTTCTTTCATCGGCTTGGCGGCTGGATTCCCGATGCTAGTCAACACCATTTTCCCTGGTGTGGACGCCTTCCAGTTCGCGTTTGTCGGCCCACTGCTCGCCGCGTTCGTCCGGCCCATCGGCGGCTGGTTGGCGGATCGTGTGGGCGGGGCAGTTATCACCTTCGGAATCTTCCTGATCATGGCGGTGGCGCCCCTGGGTGCCGCGGCATTCCTGCCAGGGGCGCATGGTGGAGGCAACGTCATGGGTTTCGTGGCGATGTTTCTGGTGTTGTTCCTCGCCGCTGGTATCGGCAACGGTTCCACCTTCCGCATGATCCCGATCATCTTCCGCACCCTGCGCGAGCGGCAGGTTGCCGACCGGAATGATGAAGCGGCGCTCGAACAGGCGCGCCGCGACGGTGCGACCGAAGCAGCGGCGGCCATGGGTTTGAGCGCGGCAATCGCGGCTTTCGGTGGGTTCTTCATTCCCATGGCCTATGGCACCTCCATCGAATGGACCGGCAGCCCGCACAGCGCGTTGATTTTCTTCAGCCTGTTTTATCTGAGTTGTGTGCTGGTGACTTGGCGGTGGTATTCCCGCAAGGAGGCCGAAGTCTCGTGCTGAAAAGAGCGGTTACGAAGGTACCGAATGCAAGCCTCGTTTGATCGATGATTATAAAATTATAGAGGTTTCAAGATCATGGCGGACATTCGTGAATGGCGCGTGGAAGATCCCCAATTTTGGGAAACCACGGGCAAAGGCATCGCCAACCGTAATCTGTGGATTTCCATTCCCAGCCTGTTGTGCGGCTTCGCGGTGTGGATTTACTGGAGCATCATCACCGTACAGATGCTCAATGCCGGATTTCCGTTCAAGCCGGCGGAGTTGTTCACGCTGGCGGCCATCGCCGGCCTGACCGGCGCGACTCTGCGCATCCCGTCGAGCTTCTTCATCCGCATCGCCGGTGGCCGCAATACCATCGTGTTCACCACGGCGTTGCTGATGATCCCGGCGCTCGGTACCGGCATCGCCTTGCAGAGCCAGGAAACCCCGTTGTGGGTGTTCCAACTGCTGGCGTTCCTGTCCGGGTTTGGCGGCGGCAATTTCGCTTCCAGCATGTCCAACATCAGCTTCTTCTTCCCCAAGCGGATGCAGGGTTTGGCGCTGGGGCTGAACGCCGGCCTGGGCAACGCCGGCGTGACCACCATGCAGATTCTAGTGCCGCTGGTGATGACGTTTCCCTTGCTGGGCTCCTTCGGTGGTGAACCGGTCACGCTGGTGCAAGCGTCCGGCTCGCTGATCGGCAAGATTCCCGCCGGAGCGCCGACGTATATCCAGAACGCTGGCTTCGTCTGGCTGTTTCTGCTGATCCCATTAGCCTTCATCGGCTGGTTCGGCATGAACAACCTCCGCACCGAGGAAGTCTCGCCGCACATCGGTTCGCCCCTGGGCGCGATCTCCAAAATCATGGGGATGTTGTTGATCGGCTTCATCGCCGCCGGCGTGGGTTTGTATCTGATCCTGCCCGCGCCGATAGGACTCGGGTTGCCTTCGTGGAGCAAGTGGCTGGTACTGCCCAGCGTCATTGCGCTGACCGTGTTCTTGCTCAAGCTGATTCCCGGTGAAATCAAGCCTAATTTGCAGCGGCAATTTCTCATCTTCGGCAACAAGCACACTTGGGTCATGAGCATCATCTACACCATGACCTTCGGCAGTTTCATCGGCTATTCGGCGGCTTTCGCCTTGGCGATCAAGGTGATCTTCGGTTTCAGTCACATCGCCGGCGTGGATGGCGTGCTGACCCACACCACCGTCAACCCCAATGCCCCCAGCGCGCTGATGTATGCCTGGATGGGACCGTTCATCGGGGCGCTGATTCGGCCCATTGGCGGCTGGATCTCCGACAAGGTCGGCGGCGCGCTGGTCACGCAGATCATTACCGTGGTGATGATCGCCGCCGCGCTGGGGGTGGCCTATTACATGAGCGCGGCCTATCAATCGGCGACGCCGGAACAGTATTTCATGCCGTTCTTCCTGCTGTTCCTGACCCTGTTCGCGGCCAGCGGCATCGGCAACGGTTCCACCTTCCGCACCATCGCCATGGTGTTTCCCAAGGAACAGGCTGGCCCAGTGCTCGGCTGGACCTCGGCGGTCGCTGCTTACGGCGCCTTCATCATCCCGCAAGTGTTCGGCGAGCAGATCAAGGCCACCACGCCCGAATACGCGCTCTACGGTTTCGCCATTTTCTACTTCATCTGTCTGGTGCTGAATGGGTGGTACTACCTCGGTCCCAAGGCGGAGTTCAAGAATCCTTAGCAGGCTAAAGGCTGAGAGGTAAGCAGAGATGAGTCACTTTCTCGACCGACTGAACTTTTTCAAGAAGATTACCGACACCTTCTCTGGCGACCACGGCATTGTCACCAACGAGGATCGTGGCTGGGAAGACGCCTACCGCGCCCGTTGGCAACACGACAAGATCGTGCGCTCCACCCACGGCGTGAACTGCACCGGTTCCTGTAGCTGGAAGATCTACGTCAAGAACGGTTTGGTGACTTGGGAAACCCAGCAGACCGATTACCCGCGCACTCGCGACGATTTGCCCAATCATGAGCCGCGTGGCTGCTCGCGCGGCGCGTCCTACAGTTGGTATCTGTACAGCGCCAACCGGGTGAAATACCCGATGATTCGCGGTCGGTTGATCAAGCTTTGGCGCGCGGCGCTGGCGGTGCATAAAGATCCGGTGGCGGCGTGGGCGTCCATTGTCGAGGACCCGGCCAAGGCCACCGAATACAAGCGCCAACGCGGCTTGGGCGGTTTCGTTCGCTCCACCTGGGACGAGGTCAACCCGATCATCGCCGCCGCCAACGTCTACACCGCCAAACACTATGGTCCGGATCGGATTTATGGTTTCTCACCGATTCCGGCCATGTCGATGGTGTCCTACGCCGCCGGTTCCCGCTATCTGTCGCTGATCGGTGGCGCATGCGGTAGTTTCTACGACTGGTACTGCGACCTGCCGCCCGCCAGTCCAATGGTCTGGGGCGAGCAGACCGACGTGCCGGAATCCGCCGACTGGTACAACTCCACCTTCCTGATGATGTGGGGTTCCAATGTCCCGCAGACTCGCACCCCGGACGCTCACTTCATGACCGAGGTGCGCTACAAGGGCACCAAGACGGTGGTGGTCTGCCCGGATTATTCGGAAGCCTCCAAATTCGCCGACATCTGGTTGCATCCGAAGCAAGGCACCGACGCTGCCGTGGCGATGGCCATGGGTCATGTCATCCTGCGCGAGTTCTATCTCGATGGCAAATCGGACTATTTCACCGATTACGTCCGCACCAAGACCGATTTTCCCTATCTGGTGCTGCTCGATCCGCGCGAAGACGGAACATATGTCAACGGTCGCTTTCTGCGTGCCTCCGATCTGGCGGGTGGTGCTGGTCAGACCAACAATCCCGAGTGGAAAACGTTGGCCTTCGACGAGAACAGTGGCCATCTGCTGGTTCCGAATGGCTCGATAGGGTTCCGCTGGGGCGAGAAAGATGGGATGGTCGGTAAGTGGAACCTGGAGTCGAAGGAATCCCTGAGCGGTGCCGAAACCCAGTTGCGCTTGTCAGTGAACGAAATCCAGGACGAGGTGGTTCCGGTCGCATTCCCCTATTTCGGCTCGACCCAGCACCCGCATTTCGCCTGCACCGGCCACAGCGAGATTCAGGTCCGCAACGTGCCGGCCAAAATGATCAAGCTGGCGAACGATTCCAAGGCTCTGGTCGCCACGGTGTACGACCTGACCCTGGCCCAGTACGGTCTGGATCGGGGCTTGGGCGGCGGTAACGTCGCCAAAACCTATGACGACGATGTGCCTTATACCCCGGCCTGGCAGGAGAAAATCACCGGAACGCCGCGTGAACAGATCATCGCCGTCGCCCGCCAGTTTGCCGAGAATGCCGACAAGACCCGCGGCAAGTCGATGGTCATCATCGGCGCGGCGATGAATCACTGGTATCACATGGATATGAACTACCGAGGCGTCATCAACATGCTGATGATGTGCGGCTGCGTCGGCCAGAGCGGCGGCGGCTGGTCGCACTATGTCGGTCAGGAAAAATTGCGCCCGCAGACCGGCTGGACGGCGTTGGCATTCGCGCTGGACTGGCACCGTCCGCCCCGGCACATGAATTCGACCTCATTCTTCTATATCCACAGCAGCCAGTGGCGTTATGAAAAGCTGGCGATGACCGAAATTCTGTCGCCGCTGGCCGACCCGCAACAGTGGCGGGGGACGCAGATCGACTACAACGTGCGTTCGGCGCGCATGGGTTGGCTGCCGACCGCGCCGCATTTCAACGCCAATCCGCTGCAAATCGCCAAAGATGCTGCCGCCGCCGGTAAAGCGCCGAACGCGTATCTGGTGGAAACTCTCAAGGCCGGCAAGGTCAACTTCGCCTTCGAGGATCCGGATAACCCGGTCAATTTCCCGCGTAACCTGTTTGTCTGGCGCTCCAACCTGCTGGGTTCTTCCGGCAAGGGTCACGAATACTTCCTCAAATATCTGCTCGGCGCGGTGCATGGCGTGCAGGGCAAGGATTTGGGCGAGGAAGGCGGCGAAAAGCCGTTGGAAGTGAAATGGCGGAAGGGCGCGGAAGGGAAGCTCGATTTGTTGGTGACTCTGGATTTTCGCATGTCCACCACCTGCCTGTATTCGGACATCGTGTTGCCGACCGCCACCTGGTACGAGAAGAACGACCTCAATACCAGCGACATGCACCCGTTCATTCACCCGCTGAGCGCGGCCGTCGATCCCGCTTGGGAATCGCGCACCGACTGGGATATTTTCAAGGGGATTGCCAAAGCCTTCTCGGAAACCTGTTCCGGTCATCTGGGGGTGGAAAAAGACATCGTCGCCTTGCCAACCCTGCACGATACCCCCAGCGAGCTGGCCATGCCGGAGGTGAAGGACTGGAAGAAGGGCGAATGTGAGCTGATTCCCGGCAAGACCGCGCCGAGCCTGGTCGTGGTCGAGCGCGACTATCCGAACACCTACCAGAAGTTCACCTCGGTCGGGCCGCTACTGGATAAAGTCGGCAACGGCGGTAAGGGCATCACTTGGAATACCGAGCACGAGGTCGAAGCGCTGGCGATGCTCAATTACACGGTGCTGGAGGAAGGTGTATCCAAGGGTCGGCCCCGCATCGACAGCGACATCGACGCCGCCGAAATGATCATGATGCTGGCCCCGGAGACCAACGGCCACGTCGCGGTGAAAGCCTGGGCGGCGCTCAGCAAGATTACCGGCCGCGACCATACCCATCTGGCGCTCCCCAAGGAACACGAGAAAATCCGCTTCCGCGATATTCAGGCCCAGCCGCGCAAGATTATCTCCTCGCCGACCTGGTCGGGTCTGGAAGACGAAAAAGTCAGCTACAACGCCGGTTACACCAACGTCCATGAACTGATTCCGTGGCGGACCCTGACCGGTCGCCAGCAGTTCTATCAGGATCATTCGTGGATGCTCGGTTTTGGCGAAGCCATGTGTGCCTATCGCCCGCCGGTGGACATGAAGACCGTCGAACCGATCATCGGCAAGAAGCCGAATGGTCATCAGGAAATCGTGTTGAATTTCATCACTCCACACCAGAAGTGGGGTATCCATAGCACCTACACCGACAATCTGTTGATGCTCACCCTGTCGCGGGGTGGCCCGATCATCTGGATGTCCGAGATCGACGCCAAGAAGGCCGGCATCGAGGACAACGACTGGATCGAAGCCTACAACCTCAACGGCGCCATTGCCGCTCGCGCCGTGGTCAGCCAGCGCGTGCCGGAAGGCATGTCGATGATGTACCACGCCCAAGAAAAGATCGTGAACACGCCCGGCTCCGAAATCACCGGCACCCGGGGCGGCATTCACAACTCGGTCACGCGCACCGTGCTGAAGCCGACCCACATGATCGGCGGCTATGCCCAGCAGAGCTACGGCTTCAACTATTACGGCACCGTCGGCGCCAATCGCGACGAATTCATCATCGTCCGCAAGATGGCCAAGGTCGACTGGCTCGACGACGAAATCCCGGACAACGCCACCGTGGAGGCGCATTGATCATGAAAGTACGCGCACAAATCGCCATGGTCCTGAATCTGGACAAGTGCATTGGTTGCCATACTTGTTCGGTGACCTGCAAGAACGTCTGGACCAGCCGCGACGGCATGGAGTACGCCTGGTTCAACAATGTCGAGACCAAACCCGGTATCGGTTATCCCAAGGAGTGGGAGAACCAGCAAAAGTGGAACGGCGGCTGGAAGCGCCACCGGGATGGCAAGATCGAGCCGAAGCAGGGCGGCAAATGGCGGATTCTGGCCAATATCTTTGCTAACCCTGATCTGCCGGCCATCGACGATTACTACGAGCCGTGGGACTACGACTACGCGCATTTGCAAAACGCGCCGGAGTCGAAAGCCATGCCCACCGCCCGGCCGCGTTCCGCCATCAGCGGCGAGCGGATGCAGAAAATCCACTGGGGGCCGAATTGGGAGGAAATCCTCGGCACCGAATTCGCCAAGCGCTCCAAGGATACCAACTTCGAGAACGTGCAGAAAGAGATTTACGGCGAGTTCGAAAACACCTTCATGATGTATCTGCCGCGCCTGTGCGAGCACTGCCTGAATCCGGCCTGCGTCGCTTCCTGCCCGTCGGGTGCGATCTACAAGCGCGAGGAGGATGGGATTGTCCTGATCGATCAGGACAAATGCCGGGGCTGGCGAATGTGCGTATCCGGCTGTCCGTACAAGAAGATTTACTACAACTGGAACACCGGCAAATCCGAGAAGTGCATTCTCTGTTACCCGCGCATCGAGGCCGGTCAACCGACGGTGTGTTCGGAAACCTGCGTCGGGCGCATCCGTTATCTAGGCGTGTTGCTCTACGATGCTGACAAAATCGAGCAGGCGGCCAGCGTCGCCGACGAGCAGAGTCTGTATCAGGCGCAGCTCGATCTATTCCTCGATCCGTTCAGCCCAACCGTGCAAACCGAGGCGCGTCAAGCGGGCATTCCCGAACCGTGGTTGCAGGCCGCCCAGGACTCGCCGATCTACAAGATGGCCATCGACTGGAAGATTGCCTTCCCGCTGCATCCCGAGTATCGCACCCTGCCGATGGTTTGGTACGTGCCGGCGCTGTCGCCGATTCAGGCTCGCGCCGAGTCCGGCCAGATCGGCATGAATGGCATCATCCCCGATGTCGGTTCGCTGCGGATTCCGCTGAAATATCTGGCCAACCTGCTGACTGCTGGCGACGAAAAACCAGTCAAGCGGGCGCTGGAGCGGATGCTGGCCATGCGCGCCTACATGCGTGCCAAGACCGTGGATGGCGAGATACGAGAAGACGTGTTGCAGGCCGTCAACCTACGCATCGACCAGGTGGAATCGATGTATCGCTACCTGGCCATCGCCAATTATGAGGATCGCTTCGTCATTCCGACCAGCCACCGTGAGTACGCCAGCGCCACCTATGATGCCTTCGGCGAACGCGGCGGCTGTGGTTTCAGCTTCGGAAACGGTTGCTCGCCGGGAACGGACAAGACCAACCTGTTTGGTGGCAAGAAGGTGACGGTACGCCGGGCGATCCCGATCCGGGTGGAGCCCACGAAGTAAGGCGGACTTTCAGTTTATAGGGTGGGCAATGCCCGCCCTACCCCCGCAAGGAGAGATTGCACCATGAAAACCCTGCAAGTTCTGTCCGCGCTGCTCTGCTACCCGCAGTCGGAACTGCAAGCCGCGCTGGGTGAAATGATCGAGGTTCTCGACCAGGAAAATGTGTTGCCGGAACGCGAGCATCGGGCGCTGCTGGCGCTGATCGACCAGATACGGCGGACCGATCTGATCGAGTTACAGGAGCGATATGTCCGGTTGTTCGACCAGGGTCGGGCGCTGTCGCTGCATCTATTCGAACACATCCACGGCGAATCGCGGGATCGCGGCCAAGCCATGATCGACCTGTTGAGGATCTATCAACAACACGGTTTTGAGCTCAGCGCTCGGGAATTGCCCGATTATCTCCCGCTGTTTCTGGAATATCTGGCGCAGCGCCCGACTGGAGAGGCACTGGACATGTTGGTTGATGCCATGCACGTCATAGCCTTGCTCGGCGCTCGACTGGCTGAACAGGGCAGCGATTACCATGTTGTGTTCGACGCGCTGGCCGCGCTGGTCGGTGAACCGGCGGACATCGAGGCGATTCGCCAACAAGCCGCGACCGAGGGTCCCGACGAAACGATCGTCAACATGGACAAGATTTGGGAAGAGGAGGCCGTGACCTTCCTGGCGAATCAGGATGGTTGTGGAAAAAGCCAAGGTGGTCACGCCACGGTTCAACCTGTGCGCTGGGTGTCTCCACCCGGCTCAACGCCGCGAGCCGCTCGTTCCCTATGATATTTCCTCCGCTCAAGCGAGGGAGGGGTAGGGGTGAGGGTTGCCCTCGGCACACACTTGAGGCACAAGAACATGAGTTACCTGAATACCTTGTTATTTGGTGTTTATCCGTATCTGGCTGGCGCGGTATTCCTGCTCGGCAGTCTGGCGCGCTTCGACCGCGACCCGTTCACCTGGAAAGCCCATTCCAGTCAGATGCTCAGCAACAAAAACATGCGCTGGGCCAGTAATCTGTTTCACGTCGGTATCCTACTGCTGTTCCTTGGGCATTTCGTCGGCCTACTGACGCCGCCGGAAGTATTTCACGCCTTGGGTGTTTCCGCGGGCGCCAAGCAGATACTGGCCATCGTCGCCGGCAGTGTCGCCGGGTTGATGTGCTTCGCCGGTTTGACGATGCTGGTGCGGCGGCGTTTGAACGATCCTCGGGTGCGCGCCACCAGCACCCGGATGGATATTTTCATCCTGCTGCTTTTGTATGTGCAGCTCATTCTCGGCTTGTTGACCATCCCGCTGTCGTTGATGCACCTGGATGGCGGCAACATGTTGCTGCTGATGCAATGGGCACGAAATGTCGTGACGTTCGATCCGGCGGAAGCGGTAGCCGCCATCACGCCCATTGGGCTGCTGTTCAAGCTGCACATTTTCCTTGGCTTAACGGTGTTTCTGGTCTTTCCGTTCAGCCGGCTAGTGCATATCTGGAGCGCGCCGATGACCTATCCGACTCGTCCTTATCAAGTGGTGCGGCAGCGCTGATCCGGTCGGGCGGCGATGAAAGTGCTCGGTATCAGCGGTTGGAGCGGTTGCGGCAAGACCACGCTTATCGTCGCCCTATTGCCCCGGCTACGCGCACGCGAGCTGACCGTGTCCACGCTCAAACACGCCCATCACGATGTCGATCTGGAGACGCCCGGTAAGGATACCTGGCGTCACCGTCAGGCCGGCGCCCAGGAAGTGATGTTGGCGACTAGTCGCCGTTGGGTCTTGATGCACGAACTGCGCGAGGAGCCGGAGCCCACGCTGACCGAGTTGCTTGCCCATCTGCAACCGGTGGATCTGGTGCTGGTCGAAGGTTGGAAGACCGGCATATATCCCAAGCTGGAAGTTTGGCGGCCCCTCGCCGAGGACAAGCCACCACGCTTTCCAAGCGACCCGAGCATTGTCGCCGTCGCCTGCGAGCCGTTGTTGGAACCGGTGGTGTACGGTCGTCCTGGCTTGCCGGTATTCCCGTTGGAGGACTTGGACGGCATCGCCGGATTCGTGGCGGATTTCGCCCGGTCCTGAGAGACTGTACAAAAACTAAATTTTTTAAAAACAAATACATATAGAAGATATCGCGGCTTTTCTGGCGTGAAAGGCACCCTATCATCAGTAAGCCTATGTTTTTACGTGGTGAGTTTTTGCACAGGCTCTGAGGTTGAACCGCCCGGGCTTTCCCAGAGGCTCGCACTCTTGAGAAGATGGAGCCATGAGAAAAGCGGGGGCGGTTCACGGCTCGGTGTGTTCGAAAACCTGGATATTGGGCACCACGAAGCGTCCCTGCAAGGAGGCCAGTTGCGCCCGGTGCAGACGCGCGATCTGTTCAACCACCTTTTGACCGTTCTCAAGCAAGTGGACCTTGATCTGGCGTCGATCTTCCGATGAGCGGCGACGCTCGACAAACCCCAGCTTCTCACAGCGCGAAATCAGTGCCACGACACCGTGTTGTTGCGTCTGCAGGCGCTCGGTAAGCTCGCCCACGGTTGCCCACTCGCGACCGGGATAACCCTTGATATGCAGCAACATTAGATACTGCAGGGGCGTAATGCCATGTTGGCGCGCCACCTCTTCGCTGAAACGAACAAACTTCCGTATCTGGTAGCGAAAATCAGACAGTATTTCAAAGTCATGCTTGGTCAAAGGCCAGTCATCATGTATCGGCACGGGTGTATCCATCGATCACGGTGTTGGGTGCGTATCGTCTCATCCCGACGCAGTCCGCCCTGGAAGCGCGAGGCATGAGGCGGGTCAGCGAGTCGGGGACGACACGCGGGGATGGATATGAATAAACCTACACGTGCGGGAGCGGCGGTAGGTATCGGCGCGTGGCGCATGGGGTGAAGTGGTGGGGAGGGTATATGCACGCGCATCTGGCAGCCGTGATGCCCTTCTTCGTAGAGGATCTGGCTAGGCGCGCGTCGCGCCAAAGCCATGGCCCCGAAGCGAGGCATACCGGGGATCAAAAGGCGGTCACCGAGCGGCGGGAAGCGAAAGGCGGGACTGGGATCGCCCCCATTCCGTCCCCCGAGGCACGGCGACATACCGACCTCAATGCATCAGTACGATTTGCACGAGCACCAACCAAGCGAACAGTCCCGCGCCCGCGATGACTGTCGCCATCTGTAACGCCTGAAGATCCTCGCGCATGTGAAACAGCGCATAGACCCCATGATAAATCAGTCCAGTCGAACCAAACAGCGCCAGAATCCCAATAACCATATTGATGAGCAGACTCGGTACGAACAGCGCCAGCGAGGAAAGCCACAGCGGAATCGGGGCGATGGCCGCCAGCGTGAAGCATTCGTGATAGCTAGCGGTAACACTATACGTTTTTGTGACGATGAGGTGAATCAGCCAAGCCATCGCCGGAACGGTTAGCAACTGGGCGACAAAGAATATCCCCGCCGCGGTGTGCCACTGTGCGGGCGAAACCCCTGGCGCAAAGACATCGCCATGGTGTCCTCCCGCATAATAGATCATCGCCGGCGGTAACAGCGATAACGGCAACACCACCCATGCAAACAGGCGGGTTACTGATGGATGAATGCGGATTATTTCGTCCCAACCCTCATGAAACGAAAAGACCATCTTCGGTGTTTGCAGCAAGTTCATGACGGACTCCTTACACACGACCGATCCGGCTTCGACCGGACTGATTGGACCAAACCACAAGTTCGGATACGCGTACCTTTCGACTGAATATATCATATTATGATGTATATTCAAGGAGAGGCTTGACAAGTAACGAAACGAGTATGGAAAGCGTTTCTACTCGTCGATCCAATGAGGGGTTCGATGCCCGGCTTCGGCCAGGCGCTCGGCGTAGCGGATCGAGCCATGTTGCAGGCCCTGATCAGAGGGGTGAATCAGCCGATCCGGGCGGATGGAACCG
The DNA here is from genome assembly GCF_012939995.1 of Candidatus Competibacter phosphatis. Lineage (GTDB taxonomy): Bacteria > Pseudomonadota > Gammaproteobacteria > Competibacterales > Competibacteraceae > Competibacter > Competibacter phosphatis. The sequence continues at coordinate 17,971 of NZ_SPMZ01000055.1, forward strand.
CGCCCGTCCAGCAACTGCTCCAATGCGTTGAGCGCGAAGGCTGGGCGCGCCGTGGCCGACACGCGCCAGCCTACGATCCAGGGCGAACCCATCGATCACGAAGGCGACCTGGACGCAGCCCCGCCAGGTCGAGACGTCGGTAAGGTTCGACACCCACAGCTTCAAACACGTCACCTGAGGGACACACCTCTTTTTGGAAATCCCCACTAAATGCTAAACGACTAAATGCTAAATGACCCTTTCAACGTCATCCTGTTGTTCGCCGCTGCCTGCATGGCCGGCGCATTGAATGCCGTCGCTGGCGGCGGCAGCTTCCTGACGCTCCCGGCGCTGGTGTTCACGGGCATGTCACCTGTTATCGCGAACGCCACCGGCACTGTTGCCCTGTTACCCGGCTATGCTTCCAGCGCACTGGGCTTTCGTGAAGACCTGGAGGCTCCACCCGGTTTGTCGTTGCGCACCCTGACCGTTCTGAGCCTGATCGGGGGTGCAATGGGCGCCGCCCTGCTGTTGGTGACCAACGACCATACCTTCAACCGGATTGTGCCCTGGCTGTTGTTGATGGCAACGATACTTTTTGCCGTCGGCCCGATACTGCTTCGCAAAGTCAAAGATAGCCACACCGGCCACGCCCCGGTGGGGAAGTCCGCCGTGGGCATGCTGGCCGTCTCCATCTATGGCGGCTACTTCAATGGTGGCCTCGGTATCCTGCTGCTGGCGCTGTTCGGCTTGCTGGGTCAAACCAACCTGAATGCGATGAATGGCGTCAAGAACCTGGTTTCGGCATTGCTGACTGCAATCGCCGTCACGATTTATGCCTGGGGCGGCGTCGTGGCCTGGCCTCAGGCAGGGGTGATGATGATGGCAGCGACCGCGGGCGGTTATTTTGGCGCGCGGGTTGCCCGGCGGATACCGACGCCAGCGCTGCGTGCCGGTATCGTTGCCACCGGTTTAATCATGACCACGCTGTTCTTTCTTCGCGGTTGACCCTGGATACCGCGGGGTGCCCGTCGCGGCGCGCGCTTCGCGTACGGTTTTTCCGTTTTCCGAGACGGCCCCCCCTAGACGGTCCAGACCGGCATCTTTCAAGGTTTGTTCCAGTAACCGGCGGATCGCTTCCGGCTTCTCCAACGTAAGGGCTTGCCGCGCCAGCGACGCCATGTGTGAAAAATCCACGCTTCTAATCGCCCACTTGACCCGCGGGAGCACTGCGGCGCTCACGCTCAGGTGACGGAATCCCAACCCCAACAAGAGCAGAGCACCTGCGGGATCACCGGCCATTTCCCCGCACACGGCGACCGGCTTGCCGGCTTGTCTGGATGCATCCACCACGTGCCAGAGCGCGCGCAGCACGGCGGGATGGAGAGGATCCAGCCGTTGCGAGACGTGGAGGTTACCGCGGTCGATGGCCAGCAGATATTGAGCGAGGTCATTGGTGCCGACGGAAAAAAAGTCCACCCGCCGGGCCAGCTCTTCCGCCTGATAGACCGCCGAGGGCACCTCGATCATGAGCCCAACCGGCGGGCGAGAAGACGCGATACCCTCCTCCAGAAGCTGGTGATGTGCTTGGTCGATCAGGGTGAGCGTTTCTTCCACCTCGGCGACCCCGTTGACCATGGGCAGGAGGAGTCTCAGATTTCCCAGCCCGACGTTCGCGCGTAGCGCGGCCCTGAGCTGGGTGAGAAAGAGCTCGGGATGATCCAGGGTGAGACGGATGCCGCGCCATCCCAGCATCGGGTTCCGCTCTACGAGGGGCAGGTAAGGAAGCGGTTTGTCACCCCCCACATCCAAGGTCCGCAGATTGACTGGCAGCGGCGCGACCGCCTCCAGCATTTGCCGATAAACCTTCATTTGTTCCTGCTCGCTGGGAAACCGGTCGTAGCGCATGAACAGCAGCTCGGACCGAAACAGTCCGATGCCCGCCGAGCCGACGGCCATCATCAAGGGTACATCCGCGATGAGGCCCGCGTTGGTGTGGAGGAATACCTCCATGCCGTCTAGTGTTTTCGCCGGGAGGTCCCGAAGGGTCTTGAGATCGCTCTCGAGCCCCCACTCTTCGCGGATTAGACGCTCGATCTCCTGGCGTAACGTGGGATTGGGCCGCGGGTATACCCATCCGCGGTTGCCGTCCACAACAACCTCCTGGCCATCCAAATGCTCCAGGGGTATACGCCCAATACCCACCACCGCCGGTATGCCAAGGGCACGGGCAAGAATGGACAAATGGGACAGTGAAGAACCCTCCGCCGAGATCAGGCCACGCACCCGGTCGCGAGGCGCGAGCCCCAGGTCGATGGCGTTGAGCTGGTGACCGATTAAGATGATGCTCGACGGGTCATCACCCGTGGTGCCGGACCCACCCCGCAAGTGCGCGAGTATGCGATTACCAAGCCCCCGGATGTCCGCGCCCCGTTCCCGCAGGTACGGATCTTCCATCGCGTCGAAGTGCCGCGTATACCCCTCGATGGTTTGCCGCAACGCGCCGGGCGCCCAGTTCTCCTGGTGGATGCGCGCCACTGTGGCTTCCACGATTTCTGGGCTGTCCAGAATCAACGCGTAGGCATCGAACAGCGCCCGGTCCGCCGCGGAGAGCGTACCATCAAGGTCCGCGCTGAGCTGCCTGATCTCCTCTTGGACCCGCGTCACGGCTTGGCGCAGGTGTTGCTCCTCCATCCTGGGATCTTCCGGCTTGCGGTTGGGCACCGCGGCGAGGTCGGTCGACGAAAAGACCACGACCCCCGTTCCCATGGCGATCCCAGGTGCTCCCGGTAGCCCTTCAATCCAGCCCCGCTCCGCGCCATCCGGGCGGCATAGGCCGCAGAGATCGCCACTAGCCCTCGCATAGGCGATCGCGCCACCCAGTTGGACGGCCAGGGTGGTCAGGATCGCGGTATCGGCATCGTCGAAGCGGCGCACGACCCGCTGACGCACGACCAATACACCCAACACCTCGCCTCGGTGGGTAATCGGTACGCCGAGAAACCCATGGAAGGGTCCGGAACCGGATTGGCGGACGAACTCCTGATGCGGCGCTTCGGGAACGTGCTCCAGGTTGATGGGCAAGGCGCTCTCGGCCACCCTCCCAATGAGCCCCTTGCCAAAGCCGAATTGAACCTGTCCGACCACGGTCGGGGCAAGGCCAGCCGTGGCTACGACCACATGCCGTCGGCGCTCGTGTTCGGTGAAATAAATACTGCAGGCATCCACCGCCATCAGCACGCGAGTGCGCTCCACCACGACCCGCAGCGCTGTCTCCATATCTGGCGCTGAGTCCACTTCACGAATCAACCGGGCGAGCGACGCCAGTTTGGAATGCTCGCCGCCCGTTGGCCTGTCATGCATATCCATACTCCGTACCGGTTGATCGATGAGAGGCTTAGCCTGGCTTTCCGTCGATCCGGGGTTGCATCAGAATGGGGGTATGGTGAATGACAAACAGCGCAAAGGCGCTCGACCATAACAGCCCCGCCACGATGAGCCCCGGCAGGTAAAATCCCGGTACCGCGATCGGGATCACCACGCGTATGATCGCGCTCGCGTTAATGAGGATAAAAGCCGCAATGATAGGAGTGCTGGCCACAATAGTACGGCCAGTGTGACCCAACGCGACGCGACTCATCATGCCCAACGTCAGGCTGCCGATCGCACCGACCGTCAGCGCATGAACGGCCGCGCTGGGCGTGACTACCGGTACCATGCCGGCGAGTCCCTTCAAGGCAAGGGCGACGACTATCCATGCATAGCCGAGATGCAAAATCCACAGCATCGGCACGCGCCGCGTGGCCAGGGATCGCCAGCGCCACATACGGATGAGGTTCGCCGCCGCCGCCAGTAACGCCACCGGCCCGGTAAGCGCATACAGAAATGGGAAGAGATCGATCGCCAACACCAGGATGACCAGACCGACCGCGAGAACATCCGCCCAGACCAGGCGACGGACCCGGATCTCGGGCAGCGCATTGGCGGTAAATACGGGAATCACCCGACCGCCGATCACAACCAGGATAAGAGTGACCGCATTGAGGGTGAACTGCAGCGCGCGATCGCTTCCGGAGGCGAGCATGCCCAACGCCTGGAGATGGATGACCAGATTAGCGCCCGCCAGCGCCAGGAGGATAAACGGGAACACAAGGTTGCGGCGATTGCGCGATCGCCATAACGGCGGCAGCAATACCCCGGCAATGGCCGGCAAGAAAGAGACATCAATCGCCGCCACCAGCCATACCGGTACGAGGGCGGTGGCGACCAGCATGAATCGGGCGGAAAGCATAGTAATGCCAAGCCAGCGAGTAACGGCCCCGAGGGAGTGGGGAGACCGGTCCAGTTGCGCACCGCCGTCAAGAGAAAGCCCGCAACAACCGCCATCGTATAACCAAAGAGCATCTCATGGGCATGCCATCCCACGGACCCCAGATAGGACGGCGCTGACCCTAGCCCAGTGAAAATAACCAACCAGAGCGGAATGACCAGGGTGGCGAAGGCGCCTGCCAGGAAAAAGAATGCTCGGAAGCCCAGATTGAATACAGAGCACCGAAACGGAAGCCCACTCAATAGCGAATGTGTTTGCCTGATAACGCTCGCGCTGACCGTGGCGATTCTTCGCATCTGCAAGGTGTCCTATATTCTTTGAACCATTCAATTGCCGCCGCCGGATTTCTGGCGAAATGGACTTCGTGCTTGCCGTGGATCAAAGGGTCTTGGCCGAAAGGATATTCAAGGTCTTTTGGCCGTATATGCGCGTGGGCGCGCGCCGATCTCGCCGCGCCTGGCCCGATGGTTGGCTTCGGTGGCGCGGCCGATAAACCGCCTCGCATCCGAGCCCACACGAATCCCCTGACCGTCATCGCGCGGAGCGGATGGCTCACCGCAGCGCCTGTTCCAAGTCGGCGATCAGATCCTCGACCGCTTCCAGACCGACCGACAAACGCAGCATGCTGTCCGAAATGCCGCGACGAGCCCGCTCCGCCGGCGTCAGTTCGTGGTGCGTCGTCGTGCAGGGCTGGGTGACCAGGCTTTCGGTGCCGCCGAGACTGGGTGCCAGGGCAAAGAGCTTGAGCCGATCGGCGACGCGTGTGGCGTCGTCTCGGCGGCCGACTACCTCGATGGTCAGCATACCGCCAAAGCCGTGCATCTGTTTTTTGGCCAAGGCATGAGCCGGAAAATCCGCAAGGCCGGGATAAAACACGCGGCTTACCTTCGGATGTCGGGTCATGGCTTCGGCGATTTGCTGGGCCGCCGCGTTGTGCTGGCGCACGCGCACCACCAGGGTGCGCAGACTGCGCGAGAGCAGCGACGCCGTGACCGGCGCGATCATCGAACCGAGATTCTTGCGCCAGGTCCACACCGGCCCCAGCAACGCCTTCGATCCCATCATCGCGCCGGCGGTGAGATCGCTGTGGCCACCGAGATACTTCGTCGCGCTATGCACAACGACATCGGCGCCGAATTCCAGCGGACGCTGGTTGACGGGTGAGGCGAAGGTGTTGTCGACGGCAACGAGCGCTCCATGGGCGTGGGCCTTTGTCGTCATGGCGCGAATGTCGAACAACGCCAGCGTTGGATTAGTGGGTGTCTCGAAGAAGACCAGCTTGACGCCGTCCACCAGCAACGCATCGAGCCGCTCCAGCTCATCACCAAGGATTAAATGAGTCTTGATGCCGAGCAGGGGCAACTGCTTGGCGAGCAGCTCAAGCGTGCCACCGTAGGCGTCGCCGATGCAGACCACGCCTTCACGGCCGTGAGTCAAGAATAATGCGGTCTCGGCGGCCATCCCGGAGCAGAAGGCCCAAGCCATCTCCGCGCCTTCGAGACTGGCCAGCGTTTCTTCCAGCGCAAAGATCGATGGGTTCAGGCCGTAACGCGTGTAGAAACTCCCGGATTTACGGCCATCGACGACGTCGAGAAGGTCAGTCGTCGATGCGAACGCGAAGGTCGTGGTGTCGTACACCGGAATATGCGGACTACCGTGCGCGTCCTTGAGGCTATAACCGTGGATGCCGCGGGTGGCCAATCCGTGCTTGCTGCCTTCCGTCATGTTGTGACTCCCCAATCGATTATCAATCTGTTTTCCTCTGTTAACCGCCAGAACGATCGCCAAGTGGCGGCTGAAAAGGCCAAGGAGGCGCCGTTTGTCCAGAATCACCCGATTGCGTGTTGCGGCGCGGTACACCTGGCGCTTATCGGATCCGGAGGGGCAAAGTAGCAAGCCCGCTCGCCGGGTAGACGGCTTGGCTCGGCCATTGGTCCGGCACGGGCTGAATGCCGGTAGTGCGTTCGAGCAGTGCCTCCATGAGGAGTCGCAACTCCATTCGGGCCAGCGGAGCGCCTGGACAGCGGTGAATGCCCGCGCCATAGAGGAGATTCTTACTGGGATCGCGGTTCAGTCGGAAAGCCCGCGGGTCCTCAAAGACGCGGCCGTCCCGGTTGGCGGCGATCCAGATGAGTGAAATCCGCTCGCCGGCCTTGAATTTTCGGCCGCTGATTTCCACCGAGCGGGTTGCGATGCGCCGGTTGGCCGGCAGGGGACCCTGAATCCGGAGGATCTCGTCGATGGCCTCGGGCAACAAGGCGGGTTGAGCGCGCAATTGCTCCTGCAACTCGGCGTGCCGCGCAAGATCATGAGCCAGGATGCCGACCGCCGCGGAGATCGTGCCCACCTCCCCGACGGTCCAGTTTCGCAAGATACTGACCATCTTTTCCTTGCTCAGGAGCTGTCCCCCCACTTTTTCGTGCATCAGCGCGGCGGTGATGTCGTCCTCGGGCTTTGCTCCAGCCTGAAGGCGACTTTCAAGCAGGCTATCGATGAAGCGCTCGAACTCGCGCGCGATTTCAGACAGGGCCTGGCGGTCCTGAGTCCGTGTGGCCTCGTGTTTTCTCTGGGTCCAGAGCACCATGGGGGCGTGAAGAGTCGGTGGCCAGCCCAGAAAGGCGCATTGGACACGCACCGCAAAGGGCAGGGCAACCTCGGCCATCAGTTCCACCTGGCCGACAGCGAGGGCGTTCCGAACCAGATCGGCGACGATTTCCCGGCAAGTGGATTCGAACGCTTCCATCCGTTCTGGAGAAAAGTACGACTCGATAAGGCGTCGATAGGCCGTGTGTTCGGGGGGATCCATCCCGTTGGGTACGGAGAGGTGCCGTGACACCACATTGCTGAACGTGTGGTGATCGTTGAGCACACGGGTAATGTCCTCATGTCGGAAGAGTGACCACTGCAGGTAATCGCTGTAGGCGACAGGGCAGCGTTCGCGCATTTCATCGTAGGCCGCACTCGGGTCGCGCAAAACCTTCTCGGCTCTCGGATCCCAATCAGGTTCAAGTTGATCGTTCATTGTCATTCCTTCAGGAGCAGAGCGATGTGTGGGTCCGATGGAACGTGGTCGAGCCGGGCGGATACGGTGACTGTGGCGCCAGTATCAACACGCCTGTAGTGAAGTCGCCCCAGCGGGTCAACGTCGAAGCACAATCACTCACGCTGGTCGAAGCGTCCGCTGATGCCCTTGAAGCCGGCGTCCTCGGCGGCGCCGGCCAGCAAGCTCGCAATGTTGGCGACCACGCCGTTCATCCCCTCTCGCCGCTCGCGGATCGGGATAGAGCGCCGCCTTAGGGGCGCGGATCATCAAGTAGGCCGATGCCGTCAAGCCGGCATGCTCTGCGAGTTTCACTGCGTCGATGGAGCCATGGCCGACCCTGCTGCCCATGGCCACGCCCAGAACCTCGGCTAGTGAGTCACGGACGATGATCCGCGGCGCGGCGCCGAAAAACTCCGGGAAATGCAGGGCTTGGTTCTCCCTCGAATCCTCCGACTTGCCAGCCACCAGCAATGTCTGTAAAATAGTATTTACTTACTTACTAAAAAGCAAGCGCCTCTATAGCATGATCACTCCAGCCATTCACAATACAAGGCCGCGTCAGCGCTTGACCACTGATCAGCGGCAGCGGGAGATCGTTGCCACGGTCCTCGCGCTGGCCCGGGAACGCGGCCCGGACGCGATTACGACCCAGGCGATCGCCGACCGGATGGGCCTTACCCAAGGGGCCATCTTCCGGCATTTTCCCGACAAATTGGCCATCTGGCTGGCGGTTTTTGGCTGGGTCCGTGAATCGCTCGGCGCGGCGATCACGGCGGCGATCGAGACAGTGGCTTCGCCGCTCGCAAAAATCGAGCAGGTGTTTCTCGCACATGTGGCGTTTGTCGTGGCAAACCCAGGTGTGCCGCGCGTCCTGTTTCACGAGTTGCAGTACCCGGGTGATTCGCCGGTACGCGTCGAAGTACGTGCCATGATCAACGCGTATCACCAGCGGCTAACCCGGCTGTTCATGCAAGCAAAGGTCGCCGGTGAACTGCCGCCCGCTCTTGATCCGACACTGGCGCCGGTCCTGTTCGTCGGTGCCGTGCAAGGTCTGGTCATTCAGGCATCGCTTGCCGGTGACGAAACGCAGATGGTGGAAGGCGCGGCGAAGCTGTGGCAGCTGTTACTCGACGCTTATCGAGGGCGGGGAGAGTGGTGAAAATACGTGCGAGCCGGCTCGCGGATACTGGGCTCAAGGCACTGTAAAGAGGGCATAAAAATCCGGGTGAGATAAGCAGCTTGGGGGAGTTGATGAGGGCTAGGCGAATCTGACGGTGTGCCAGGGGATGGCGGAAAACTTCCGTTTTTCGCCATCCGGTTCGGCCCCTGACAATTGGGTAGCTTTTGTCGCTAAATGGCACCGATTATCGGCGCCATGGGGCACCGTTCGGGGTGGCGGGTTGATGTACCCTGCGACCTCAAGTCGAATGTACCGCCGCTTGGCCCGCCTGACGGTGGCGGGTGCGATAGCGCGTTTCCAGGCGTTCCGACACGACGCCGCTCGCCCGTTTTACACCGCCGCCGGTTCGGTCGGTTCCGGCACCCGCTTGAATTGGCTGATTTCGACGGTGCCTTGCGGGAAGTGGGCCATGATGCGCAGTTCGCCGCCCATCGCTTCGACGAAACGGCGCAAGGTGCTCACGTACAGATCGGTCTGGCCTTCCATCTTGGAGACGGCGATCGGGTTGATGCCGAGCGTGGCCGCGACTGGTTGTTGGGTGAGATCGAGTGCCCGCCGGCGCGCTTGCAAGGGCATTTCGTCGATCAGCCGCTGGGTTTTGCCGCGATGCGCGCTTGCCGTTCTTCCGGCATTTGCGCCACCCAATCGCGAGATTGCTTGACCATCGGGGTAGGGTCGGTAAAAGGTTTCGGCGACTGGGCCACTCGACCCTAGCGCATCGCCGCGCGCGCCGCCTCGGCCAGAAAGCCGGAGCGGGTCCCGCCGCGCGCGCGAACGCGCTCGTCGATCTGCGCCAGCAACAGGCGGGGCAGGGTGATGTTGATCTTCTCGGCCGGACCGAAATATCGCTCCACCGGCACTTCGACCACCGCCCAAATCCAGCCGGCGAAGTCGGGATCGGCTCGATGTTCGGCGAGCGTGCGCGCCGGCGGCACGTCCCCGCCGTCCTCGATCAAGGTCTGGCAGTGGAAATCGATGGCGTCCTTGGCTTGGTCGATGGCTTCGTCCAAGGTGTCGCCCGCCGAGAAACAGCCCGGCAGGTCGGGCACCACCACCCCGAAGGCGTGGGTGGCGTCGCCCGGTTCGATGGCGATGACGAATTTCACGGTCGCGGCCCTCGCTTCAGATCAAACCGGCCTGTTTGCGCAGCTGGCGCGCGAGACCCGCGCCCAAATCCTTTTTCGGGTGCGGGACGCTGAGGTGTCCGCCGCGCGCCGGATGGGTGTAGATGTGATGCGAACCCTTGACGCCCCGCAGCGTCCAGCCGGCTTTTTCCAGCTCCTTGATGAGGTCCGCGCTGTTCATGGTGGTTATTATAACCACTGTCGGTGTATCATCAACACCATAACCACCAAGCTGACCCGTTACAGCAAAGCCCCCCGCAATCTCGGGCCTCGCATCCCACAACCGGCCCGCCAGCAACCGGCCGTTGGTCTTCTTATCACGACGGATTCCATCGAGTCCCCAGGTGCCCCATTGCTTGAAGGTGAACGCCACGCCGGTCACCTGGCATTGATCCCGCACCGACAAGGCCCATTCCTCGCGCATCCGGCGAGCCTCCGGTCCCGACTCACCGCCGACGATCACCCAATCGATGTCGCGCAGGTCCAGTGGTCCCAGATCTTCCAGCAACGGCTCCACCGACAGGAAACGAACGCGGGCGGGCACCTGGCGGAGCAGGTCGATGCGCGGCAGGCCGTGGCGACGATCCTCGACCGTGACACCGAGCCAGACGTTCGGCGGTATGGGGCGGGATGCGAAGAACTCGGGCAGTCGCTCAGCGCGTTTGGTCAAGAATTGATAGATATGCCAAGGCGTGCGGTGCATCGTCGCCAGCACCCGGTCGATGAAGGCGTCGGGCACGTCCTCGTGAAACAGATCGGCTATCGAGCAGACGAAATAGAGGGTGGATTTCTTCCGCCCGAGCGGTAAATCAAGGCGGTCTGCGTGCAGGGTCAGCGCGAAACCCCTGGTGTAGCCCGGCGCGGCCATCGCCTGGAGCTGCAGCGCCATCCGTTCAGCGTAGCAGTGCTTGCAGCCGGGCGACACCTTGGCGCAGCCGGTGACCGGGTTCCAGATCTGCTCGGTCCACTCGATGCGGGATGTCGCCATTGCGGTCTCGGGGGTTACCGTTCCGATCAGTTGCGGACCCCGTCGGTCGGCTTCGGAGACAACTCGACCTCGGGGACGATCAGCCCTAATTCACGTTCCAGCCACGCGGCCACCATCCACCGGTGGCACCAGACGGTTTCCGAAAACGGCGGTCGTTCCCAACACAGCAACACCGGCTCGTGCGGGTTGGCCAACCGGTGCAGGTCTTCGACCACCTGACGAGGGTCCAAGCGAGCGAGGATCGCCTGATATAGCGGCTCGTATTCGGCGCGGTCCCGCTTCAACATCGGCGCGGTTGGCTTCAAAGGCCGGTAGACCGCGAAGCCGACTGGCGTGCCGCGTGGCGCCCAGCGGGCAATGCGGATGCGGCCAGGACCCCGATAGGTGCAGAACGAGGCGGTTCGCATCGCGGCTAGCGCCCACGCGCCGATGGGGCTGTTGAGGGCCGTTGCGGTTGCATCGCCACGGCAAAGCCCGCCGTGTAACCGGCCGCGTAGCCCTGCTGGCGCCCGAAACCCAGGGCGATTGTTCCGGCCAGGATCACCACCAGTGCCATCGCCGCCGCGCCACCCAGCATCCAGGGCCAGCGGGCGGCGAATCCGGCCGCGAGCGCGATCCGGCGGGCGGACTGTTGAATGGTCTTCTCCAGCGAGGCGTGCGCCGCGACCGCCGCTTGCGCCACCTCAACGGCGGCGGCGTCTGTCCGCTGTTGGACCTGCTGTTTCGCCTGGGCGATATTCTGGTCGCTCTCGTTTTTACACTCGATCAGCAGTTCTCGCGCGGCGCCCCGGATCATGGCCGGAAACCGCTCGTAGAGGTTCAGGTAATACTCCAGCGCCACGAAGAGGGTCCACACGGCATCGTCGTCGCGCAGCCGCAGGGCATCGCGGATCGCGTCGAACCGCGCCCGTTCCGCTCCGTTCGGCAAGCGGCCCACGACCTGTTGAAAGGCGCTCTCGTGGAGAGCGGGGCCGGGCGGGACATCGGCGGCTCGGGTTACGGATTCAGTCGGTGCGTTCATCAAGACCTCCAAGATCGGGAAAGCGGAGTCGTGTTGACGCGGGCCGCGTTCAAGCGGTCGCCGTGTGGGTTTCGTCGGCGGACTGATCCGCCGTGGGGCGTCTGGCCATCGGCACGATGGCATCGAAAACAAGCCGGGTTTGTTCGCGCCAGCGCTCCAGCTCAATGCGGCCGCCAAAATCAAGCCCGTCGTTGCGTTGCTCATCCAGCGCCGTGGAGATGGCCAGCCGCCCCAGGCGCAGAGCATCGCTCACCCGGTCGGCCAGGTCCGGAAAGGTCAGCGACCGGCCGCCGCGCGCCTCGATGCGCTGGCGATGCGGCGAGGTGTTATACAGCTCGAACTTCTCGGTCGGGCCGAAATGTCCGTTGCGGACGACGTGCGTTTGCGCGTCGGGCATGATCTTCAGATAGTCTTCCAGCAGCTCCAGGCTGTCTCGCTGGCGATTGATCACCCACAAGGTGACCAGGGGACGGTTCAACTTGGCCAGGGCCTTGGTCAGCAGGGGACCGTGGGCCACGATCCCTCGGTCGTTCCGGGCCGCCGTATTGATCACCACCACATGATGCGGGTGCTGGGAGAGCGTGGTGCTCAGGACGATCCAGCCATCGACCTCGTCCAGGTCCAAGGTCAGGGCCTGGACACCCGATACGTTTTGGTAGGCCCGCCACACGTCCGGCACCGAGATATCGGTTTCCACCAATAAGACCGGTAGGCCGCGTTGCAGGAGATCGTCCACCAGCGCCTCGCCGACCATCGATTTGCCGACGCCGCCCTTGCAGCCGCCGATCAAGAACAGGGGGAGGATCGATTCGTTCATCGTGCGTGCTCCTTGGAGTTAGGAAGACGGTTTGTACCAGTCGATGGGCCGTTCGGGCCGTGGCGTGAAGGTCCCGGGCGCGGCCACCGGCGGATCGGCGGGCCGCTCGCCCGACGGATCGCGCGGCGGCTGGACGAGCGGTTCCGGAGGCGTCTCCGCCCAGGCGGTGTCCAGCCGGACAATCGCATCGGGCGATCCTCCGCGCGGTGGCGGCGCGTTCGGCGCGGGGTCCCGTGCCGCCGATGCGGGTGACGGTTCGCCCACGGGCGGTCGATCCGCTGGCGGGACCCTCCGTGGCGAGACCCTCCGTGGTGAGACCCTCCGGTTGGGGTCGACCGGACCGAGATAGCGGCGCAGGGTATCGGGGCGGATATCGATGCCCCACTGGCTCAAGACCTCGGCCAAGGCCGCGAATGAGTAGTGGCGATCCACCAACGCCTCGATCAGCGGCTCGCGTAACTGTTCGATCAGATCCCGCTGGGTACGTGGTCGCGCCGTCGGCGGAACCGCCGGCAAGGCGGCCAGTTCGCGCGAAAGGGCGGCGACATCCACGGAGCGGACCGGAGGGACGGAGGGTTTCGGTGCTCGATATTATGTTCTTCATATCAA
>NZ_SPMZ01000056.1 GCF_012939995.1 Candidatus Competibacter phosphatis
TCTGGGTGTTTCTCCTCCCACAGCTTGTCGCCGGAAAAGGCCGCGTGCGCACTCACACAGACGATGCCCGTGCGTGTCTCGTGCAACCCCAGTTCCACCGCTGCGCGGCTCCAACCAAACACCGCCTCCGCCTGCCGAGGACTCCCTGCGCAATACTTCAACGCCATCGCCGCCTGAAATGCTCGCCGCTCCGCCCCCCAGCATCTTGGAAGATGCAAGTTTGATATCGTCCAGATGTCCGACATCCGCTACGGCTTGGTTCTCAGAAACACAGAGAGGAGACATCAGGTTCAGCTCATCAAAGTTACGAAAGAGCTGTAACTATCGCACACAATGGTATATTTATCTTCGGAAATCACCTAACAACAAAGGCTTTGTTGCGTAAATCAACAACAAATTGATTTTTAATCATGTTTTTATGGGTGGTATTCTTAAATACTTAATAGGTATCAATTAGTTATCCTTGATTTATGCAACAAAGTCACAACAAAGACCTAACCGCGACTTGTCTACTGAAAGGAGCACAAGATCGAACACACGATTTCAACCAAAGGCTATTAATTTACTTTAAGAAACGACTGTCATTTACTTAAACCATCATGACGATACTCTACATTACCCAAGACGGGATTACCGATCACATCGGGCGCTCCCAAGTCGCTCCTTATGTATTGGGGCTTGCCCGACTCGGCTTCAGGATTCATGTACTCAGCGCCGAAAAACCAGGACGGGAGGCGCTGATCGATGTGTATCAACGCCAGTTTGATGAAGTGGGCGTCAGGTGGACCAGGGTTCACTATCGCAATCGCCCTCAGGTATTTGGCCAAGCCTGGACCCAGGAGATTACGAGACGAACGGCATGGCGTATTGTAATGAGTGAAAACATTCGGCTGGTGCATTGCCGAAGTTTTCCCCCAGCTTTAATTGGACATCAACTCAAACGCAAATTAGGGGCGCGGTTTGTCTTCGACTTTCGCGACTTTTTATGCCGATACTGGATTAACAAAGACTCATGGAATTAAGAAGTTAGCTTATCAGCGAATGAAGCAACTTGAAGGCCCCATGATTCACAATGCCGACAAAGTGGTTTGTCTGACCCAGAAAGCCCGTGAGGTGCTTACCGGTTGGTATCTGACCAACATTGCGGAGGCGGCGCGGCGCTTTCAGGTCATCCCCTGCTGCGCAGACTTTGCGCATTTTGACCTTGAGCGCGTGTCCCCATCCGATATCGATCTGGCTCGTAAAAAAGCGGGCTTGCAACCCGATGATTGCGTTTTGTTGTACCTAGGCAGTTTAGGGCCGGATTACCTGCTTCCCCAGATGCTGGCGTTGTTCCGCCAAATGCTGGCTCTACGGTCTTCGGCGCGGTTTCTGTTCGTGTCTAACAATGGCCGGGAGTTAGTCAATGCCGAGTGTGTCGCGCAGGGTATCTCTCACGATCGCATCCGGTTTATCTCCGCTGACCGGAACGAGATACCAACCTACCTTGCGCTAGCAGATTTGTCGGTAGTGTTCATCCGCGCAGACATCTCCAAGGCAGGCTGTTCACCCACTAAATTAGCTGAATTATTCGCTTGTAACGTGCCAGTCATCGCCAACACCGGGGTCGGGGATCTAGATGCAATGATCGACCTTCAGCGGAATGGATCGGTCATTGTGCGGGACTTTCGCGAGGCAACCCTGCGCGCCGCCGTCGAACGGGTCATGGCTCAGCGCCAGGCAGGTGGGATCAACATTCGTGAGAACTGTCGCGAATTGACCCTGGAGCAAGGCGTGATGCGCTATGCAGAGGTCTATCATGAACTATTGCCTAGTGAATCAGGAATTCAGACGCTGAGTTTCATCAAATGTTGAATGTCGTGGTCTTGAATGGCGGGCGTGGCGCGACGTCACTGATTCCCGCTTTACTGAGTCGCCAGGGTTTGCATGTGACTTCAGTGGTCAATGCCTATGATGACGGCAAGTCTACTGGTGAGATTCGGCGGTTTTTCGGCATGTTGGGGCCTTCGGACATTCGCAAAGTGCAGGAATTGATGCTGCCGAACGATGATCCGGACTATCCGGCGAACCTGCATCTGTTCCGATATCGGTTCCCGATGGATGCCGGGGCTGACGAGGTGAAGGCCCAGTTACGCGCATTTGTCACGGGTGCGTGCGCTGATCTGGTGGGATCGAACCCCACCAGGGCCAAGGTTCGGTTATCGCTACAGGCGTTTCTGAGCGAGTTTCTGGCGGGTTTGAACGCTATTGAGGAGGTGCTCGGCGAGCGGTTCCGCTTTGCCGACTGCTCCATAATGAATTGCCTCTATGCAGGCACCTTCCTGGCGTTCAACCGGAATATCGAACAAGCAACGCTCTTCATCGACCGGCTGTTCAAGCTGCGCGGAACCGTGTTGCCCACCAGCATCGATAACAAGGTTCTGGTAGCCTTACGCGAAAACGGCCAGATGCTTTACAGCGAGGCCGAAGTCGTCGAATTGCGCTCGAATGTCCGCATCGAGCGCATCTACCTGCTGGACCAGCCGCTGGATCGCGAACGCTTCGAACGTCTCGGTATACAGGAGAAACGCTACTATCTGGAACGTCATCATTGTTATGTGGAAGTATCGCCGAGCGTTCGATTGGTATTACAACAGGCGGACATTATCATATATGCTGCCGGCACCCAACATTCATCGCTTTACCCGACTTATATGTCGGTTGGGTTGGCGCAATCCATTGCCGATAACCGATCCGCCTTTAAAGCGATCATCACTAATATTGGGGCGGACTACGAAACTCCCCGTTACAAAGCATCAGACTATATCCGGGGCGCGTATCGCTATTTGAACCTCGCCGATGGACGCGCCTACGCCATGGCTGAGTTGTTCGATGTGATATTAGTGAACCGCAGCCGCTTCAAGGCCGGTGAAACCTACGTGGAATATGATGAGGAAGGTTTTGTTGATGTGCCGGTGCGGCGCGTTTTGGATGTGTTCGAATCCCCCGATGCGCCCGGCCGTCATGATGGTGTCAAGCTCGTGCAGAGCATCCTGGATTTATATGAGTCTGCAAGCGCATTTCGGGCAAGCCAATGACTGATGTCGTCGATCTGCGGGCCGTGTTGCGGGGTAAGCAACTGCTGATTTTTGATTTCGATGGCACGCTGGCCGATACCTCACCGCTGCACGCCGCCGCTTTTTCGGAGACATTGCATCCCTTGGGGATAACAATACATTATCCAGACATTGCGGGCCTTAAAACCACGGATGCCATGCGCCGTTGCTTGACTATTGTGGGGCGTGAATTCACCGAGGCCGATATTGCGGCATTGACCGCCGCCAAGCAACGTCGGGTCAGGGAACTGATTGAACGATCGCTCGAACCGCTGCCCGGTGTGGATGAATTCCTGCGATGGGCGCGGCCACGCTATCGACTTGCCATATACACCTCGGGTTCGCGTGGTACGGTCAGCCTGGCGTTGAAGAAGCTGGGTTACACGGAGTGGTTTGATCCTATGGTGTTTGGAGAAGATGTTCAGCATGGGAAGCCTGATCCAGAGGGATTCTTAAAGATTCTAAACTTAACTCAAGCTAGCCCAAAGGCCGCAATGGTTTTTGAGGACTCAACCTCAGGCATTGAATCAGCTAAAGCATCTCAAATGGAAGTAATAGACATTCAAACAATCGCCTTTAGTAGTATATACAAGGTAATGCAGGGGCAAGAATATGGCCAATGAAAAAATCCTTGAGTGTCCAATCTGTGACTCTCCAAATTTCACCTCAATTTCCGGTTACGAAAAAGATTACTTAGTGAGATGTAATCAATGTTATTTTGTGTTCTCAGAACTCAAACCGACAAAAGAAGAGCTTGACAATGTTTACCAATCTTATGATTATTCGAGTAAAGAAGTTACTTGTCACACTATAAAAAAAAATCAATAAAAATTGCTGTCAAATTAATGAATATTCTCGATATAAAGAATGTTCTTGATATTGCCTGTGGTGATGGTAAGCACTTGATCGAATTTAAGAATTTAGGCTGCAATTGCTATGGCACAGAATATGATGCCTGGCTCGAAAAACTTGGCCAAGAAAAAGGAATTAATATGATTTCAGGCGGTATTTTTCCGTCAAAACCATATGAAAATATATCTTTCGATTTAGTTATATTTACGGAGATCATTGAACACATAAATAACCCACGAAAAGTTCTTATGAATATCCATTACCTACTCAATAAAGATGGAATTTTGTATATTACAACTCCTAACTTCAATAGTATCGAAAGAAAAGTACTTGGAAAGAATTGGGGCATGATTTGCTACCCGGAGCATATTTCTTATTACTCCCCGAAAACTCTCCATAAATTATTAACACAATGTGGATTTGAAAAGATATACTTGTATACTGAAAATATTAGCATATTTAGAATAGTACAATATATGCAAAGAAGAAAAGCCAAAAAAAGATACACGGCTAAGCCCCGAGTCAATCTCAGCGCAAGCTCAAAATTTATTTAGCGGAAATGTACTAGGAAATGGGCTCAAAGCGCTCATTAATAAGTTTCTCAACATAACAGGAGCCGGAGTCTCAATTGTCGCTATATATAGAAAAATTGCTATATCATAGAAAATTGAGGGAAAATTTTGACCGAAATATAGAGGCTAACTTGAAAATCATTGCCGTGGTGGTGACCCACAATCGCTGTGAATTACTCAATCGTTGCTTGGATCATTTGGTGGTACAGATCCGCCTGCCTGACGCGCTCTTGGTCGTGAATAACGCCAGCACAGACGGCACTATGGAAATGTTGGAGCGTCGTGATATTTCATTTATTACGCAGGAAAATGTTGGCTCAGCCGGTGGCTGGCATCGCGGCATTCAGTACGCTCTTGAAAATGGCTTCGATGCCATCTGGTTGATGGATGACGATGGTTACCCAGATTCATCCGCATTAGAAAAAACTTGAGGCAGCGCTTGTTCCGGGGGGTTGTGTGCGCTTCATCCGTCGTGCTGCGTGAAGATCAGCCGACCCACTTTGTCTTTCCGTTTCCGGTACTCAATATTTCTGGCGTACCCGTGATTCTCGGTTGGCCACGTAAGATTAGAACAATCTCTGAATTACGCATCTTTGTGCCTGATGGTGTCTATCCTTTTGCGCATTTCTTCAATGGAGCTTTGCTATCTGTTGCAGCGGCGCGCGCAATAGGTAATGTGGACCGCAACTTCTTCATTTTCGGTGAGGAAGTAGATTACTTTTTCCGTTTGCGACAAATAGGAAAAGTTATTTCAGTACTGGATGCCGTGCATTTCCACCCTGACGTCAGCCAACGCCCCTATTCGCCAGTCAAGGTCTATTATTACGTCAAGAACACCCTAATACTGAACGCACGGTATTTCAATGCAGTTGGGTTGCGCCACGTATTAGCGGTCTTGGCTGTATTGGTGCGAACCGGTAGCCGCAATGGCCCAGGAACCGCTCTATCCTACGTGCTAGGCAGCAACTCGTCCCTCTTGTATTCAGCGATTGCGCGCGGCCTACGGGGGGCAGATAGGGAAGGATTTTGATGGGTAGACTTCGCGCCTTGGTCGCAGCGGCTGGACGCGGGAGCCGGGCGGGACTACCGTACCCCAAAACCCTGTTTCCGATTCAGGGCAAGCCGATCCTGATCAGGATCGTAGAATTACTAACCTGCTACGATAATTGCCCCACCATTGTAGTGAGTCCGGAAGGTGAGGCGCCGATCCGTGAATGCCTGGAGAAAGCGGGATTGGCATTTCACCTGGTACTGCAACCCAAACCGCAAGGCATGGGTGATGCCGTGTTGCGCTTTCAAGAATCGCCAGCATTCAAGTCAACCGATCATGGGTTATTGATCTGGGGAGACATTCCCTTCCTTCAGCCGGCCACTATAGGGGCTGCCGTAAAGGCTCACTTTGAGCACGATAACGACTTCACCTTTGTGACGAGCGTTGTGGATTCCGCCTACACCGTGGTCACGCGGGACATATCGGGTGGTGTGATCGAAGTCGTCGAGACACGCGAGCACGGTATCGCCGTTCCCCAAGCAGGCGAACGCGATATCGGTCTTTTCGTGTTCAGAAACGATGTAACTCTGAATGCACTTCAAGAGGAGCTACCCGGCAAATACGGCAGGATCACGAGCGAACATGGCTTTCTTTACATCATCGGTTCTCTGGCAAAACGAGGTTTGCGGGTGGAAGCCTTACCAATCGCCACCGAACTTGATCTGGTTTCTATGAACACCCTCAAGGATGTGGAGGCGCATTTATGAATCCAAACCTGTATCCTCGACGGGGAATGCGCGGCTGATGTGCGGCATCGCCGGTTTTCTGAGGCCACAAGCGGGCGCTGAACTCGAACAGGTCGCGCGCCGCATGGCCGATACCTTGATCCACCGCGGTCCCAATGATAGCGGGGTCTGGACGGATTCGGAGATGGGGATCGCGCTAGGCCATCGGCGGTTGTCGATACTGGATTTATCCCCCGCCGGGCATCAGCCCATGCTCTCGGACTGTGGACGCTATGGGATCGCCTTCAATGGCGAAATCTACAATCATCAGGAACTGCGGCGAGATCTGGACCAGTTGTTTTCACCCCCAGCCCTCACCCCCAACCCCTCTCCCGTCAGCGGGAGAGGAGAGTATCCGTGGCGCGGCCACTCCGATACCGAAACCCTGCTGGCCGGATTTACCCACTGGGGCGTAGAGGAAACCCTGCGCCGGACCATCGGCATGTTCGCCATCGCCCTGTGGGATCGGCGCGACTGCACGCTGACGCTGGCCCGCGACCGCCTGGGCGAGAAGCCGCTCTACTACGGCTGGCAGGGCGATGCTTTCCTGTTCGGCTCCGAATTGAAGGCGCTGAAGGCGCACCCGGCTTTTCGGGCCAACATCGACCGGGGTGTATTGGCCTTGTTCCTGCGCTATAACTATGTGCCCGCGCCTTATTCGATTTACGAAGAGATTTACAAGCTGCCGGCGGGGACGTATTTGCAGGTGACGACAAAGGAAACCCTCACCCCCGACCCCTCTCCCGCTAGCGGGAGAGGGGAGCCTACGACCTACTGGTCGCTGGCCGAAGTCGCCGAACACGGCATGGCGAACCCATTTGCTGGCTCGGAGGAGGAGGCGCTGAAGGTTCTGGAACAACACTTAGGCGCGGCGGTGCGCGGGCAGATGGTGGCGGATGTGCCGCTGGGCGCGCTGCTTTCCGGCGGACTGGATTCGACGACGATCACGGCGCTGATGCAGGCCAATAGCTCTCGGCCAGTGCGCACGTTCACCATCGGCTTTGATGAGCACGAATACGACGAAGCGACGCATGCGTGTGCGGTGGCTGCGCATCTGGGCACGGATCACACCGAGTTGCGCCTGAGCGGCGATGACGCGCTGGCGCTGGTGCCGCAGATGCCAGCAATGTACGACGAACCTTTTGCCGATGCATCGCAACTGCCAACGCACCTGGTGATGAAGCTGGCACGCCAGTATGTCACCGTGGCGCTGTCCGGTGATGCCGGGGACGAGCTGTTTGGCGGCTACAACCGATATGTTCATGTACCCAAAGTGTGGCAGCGCATGGGCTGGTTGCCGGGAGCAATGCGAAGCGCGCTAGGTGCGGGACTCACCGCCCTGCCGAGTGACACGATCAACCGGCTGGCGGGGCCGCTGGCCAGGCGGCTGGGCATCGCCCAGCCCGGCGACAAGGCGCACAAGTTGGGGAAGCGCCTGCACGAGCTGCGCAGCATGGATGATCTATATGTGTCGCTGGTGTCCGAATGGCCCCAGGTCGGGAGCATGGTGGTAGGCGGGGACATACCACCCAATCTGCTGGATGAGCGGTCGCGCTGGCCCCGGCTGGCCGACCCAGTGGTGAGGATGATGGCGCTGGACGGGTTGACCTATCTGCCCGACGACATCCTGGTGAAAGTGGACCGCGCCGCGATGGCAGTGTCGCTGGAAACCCGCGCGCCATTCCTGGATCGACAGGTCGTTGAATTTGCTTGGTCGTTGCCGATGTGCCTGAAGATCCGCAAGGGGCAGGGCAAGTGGTTGCTACGCCGACTGCTGGACCGATACGTGCCACGCACGCTGGTGGAACGACCCAAGATGGGCTTCGGCATTCCGCTGGATGCCTGGCTGCGCGGGCCGTTATGGGATTGGGCGGAGAGTTTGCTGGCCGAGGATCGGCTGCGGAAAGAGGGCTATCTCGACCCCGCGCCAATTCGTGCAGCATGGATGGCACATTTGGCGGGGCAGGCGTCGTATGG
The DNA here is from genome assembly GCF_012939995.1 of Candidatus Competibacter phosphatis. GTDB lineage: Bacteria > Pseudomonadota > Gammaproteobacteria > Competibacterales > Competibacteraceae > Competibacter > Competibacter phosphatis. The sequence goes on from NZ_SPMZ01000056.1 coordinate 8,273, forward strand.
CTATCGGCTGTGGTCGGTATTGATGTTTCAGGCATGGTTGGAGGCGAATTAGTGAGATGTGGCCTTACTGGCTGATGTTTTTGGTGCCGGCAGGGGCATCGTTTTTTCCGGGTGCGCAGCACTCGTTGCGGTGATGTGGTTGGGCTGGGGGGGTCACCGGATTGGTGCTGGACCCTGCTCATTGGTTATCGCTATGAAGTGGGCGGGGACTGGGGTAGCTACCTACGCCATCTGGACGAAATCAATACCTTGAGCTTTTGGGAAGCGGTTGAACGTTTTGACCCCGCGCATGGCGCTATGAATTGGCTGTCGAATAACATGGGATGGGGGGTGTATGGCACCGACCTGGCTTACGGGGCAGTTTTCTCGCTGGGGCTTATTGCCTTTTGCCGCAACCAGCCCCGCCCGCTGCTGGCGCTGGCGGTTGCAATGCCTTACCTGGTGGTAGTGGTCGCCATGGGCTATTCGCGCCAGGGGGTGGCGATCGGCCTGGGTTTGTTTGCGCTGCTGGCGCTGGCCGAGGGCAATAAGGTCAAGTTCGTGATCTTTGTGGCGATTGCCGCCCTGTTCCACAAGACTGCGGTAGTGCTGATCCCGATTGCGATGCTGGCCACTACTGAGCGCAAAGTCTGGACGGCTGTTTGGGTGGGGGTTACGGCGGTGCTGATGTATTACCTGTACCTGAAGGAGTCCACCGAGACGCTGATCAAAAACTATCTTGAGGCCGAGTATGCGTCGGAAGGGGGGGTGATCCGGATCGTCATGAATGCTGTGCCCGCCGTGCTATTTTTAGCCTACCGCAACCGCTTTCGTCTCGACCGTGCGGAACAGACTCTGTGGACCTGGATGGCCTTGATCGTGCTGGCCTTTGTCCCGATTCTGGTGATTTCGCCCTCGTCGACTGCGGTGGACCGGGTGGCGCTGTATTTCATTCCGATTCAGATCTACGTGTTTCCGCGCTTGCCCAATGTGATCTGGCGCGGCAAACACCGCCTGGAGGTTCAAGGGCTGGTAGTGCTCTATTACGGATCGGTGCTGTTGGTCTGGCTCAACTTTGCAACTCATGCGCAATACTGGCTGCCCTATCGTTTTTATCCGCTGGAAGCCTGGTTCTAAAGATTATCCCGTTCGCCAATCTCACCATGCTCTATCTCGACAAGATCCTCGCCCAACTGGCCTATCCCCTGGGATTTTCGCCTCGACTGCCCGGATGCGACCGCCGCCGCCTGGCCGGCATGGCTGAACGCAGTGGCGAGACCATGACACCTACCCTACGCTGCTTCGTACTTATTTATGGCGTATTGCTCATGGTGACCAGTGTCAGCGCCCAGATCGCCGGTACACCCGGGGCGGACGACCTGAATATTACCATTGCCGGTAACACCCAGGCGGTCATTGTCGTCTCGCCGGCGGCGGGGCTGCCAGAGACCAAGAGTAAAGAGGGCACCCTCGTGCGGGGGCAGAACACCAAAGGAACTCGCAACGCCGAGTGGCTGGCCGCTACCGATCTGGCCAAGTATATCGGCCTGATGACCGGAGCGACCCCGCAACTGGTCTATCGGCGCGAGGATATCGATGCGGCGCTTGCAGGCAATGCTCCAGTTTTCCTGGTGGGTGAAGAGGCCCTGACCACCAAGCCGGATTGGGCGCGGCGGATACGCGCCGCAGCCAAGCCGAATCCTATCCTGGCCGCCGATGCGATCGGGCTGTTGCGTGAAGGTAACCGGGTATACCTGGCCGGTACCAATGATGACTCTCATTACTTCGCGGTTGCCGAGTTGCTTTGGCGTTGGGGTTGCCGTTGGTACGTTCCCACCGACTTCGGCGAGTCCATTCCTGAATATGAAACGCTGGCGGTAGGCCAGCTCGATTATACTTACGGTTCGCCATTCGAGATTCGCGGATACTGGATTTCCTGGCTCGGTGATAATTCAGGACTACCCGAATTCAAAAGACGGAACATGATGGTTTCCGGTGATCGGGGCTTCCCGCCTGCTGGCCATGCCCTCGGGGCCTATACGAAGGATCTGCCGGGCGCTCTGAGTCCCTTCAATTTTCCTATCACCGCGCCAGAGACGGCAGCTCATGTGGCGCGGAAGCTTGAACCCGCCTTCGCCAAAGGCCAGAGTCGCTCGATCAGCATTGAAGATGGCAATTACGACTCGGTTTACCCCAGCGACAGGGAGTTAATGAAGCTCCAATGGGATAAATATATGATGCGATGGGCGGTGACCGACCCAATGCTCGATCTGTATAACAATATCGCCCGTATTCTGCAGGATAAATATCCGACGAGCAGCGCCAAACTGGGTTTTCTGGCCTATGCCAACATGACCCTCCCGCCGGTGCGCCCGATGACGGCGGAACGGACGCTGTTCGGCATGTTGGCGCCGATCGATATTGACCCCAACCATGGCATGGACGACCCGGACTCGCCGTCCCGCCAGGAATACCGGGACATGCTCTATCAGTGGGCCAAGATCATGGAAGGGCGTCTGGCCATTTACGATTACGATCAAGGCATGCTGGTGTGGCGCGATATCCCCAACCCGTCGCACCAAGTCTTTCGCAAGGACGTGAGGCACTATCGCGACGCTGGTATCCTCGGTATTAACACCGAGAGCCGCAATGCGATCGGCACGACTTTTCTCAATCTGTTCTTCCGGGGGCGCTTGATGTGGAATCCCGATGAGGATATCGATGCGCTGCTCAAGGAGTTTTATCCCAGGTTTTACGGCCCAGCGGCAAAACCGATGGAGAGCTACTGGAGTACGATCTATAAGGCTTGGGACGATACCATCGTGACCGAGCATGAGCATTTTGTTATTTCGGCCATCTATACGCCCACGGTGATCGAAAACTGTCGCATGAACCTGGAGGAGGCCGAGCGTCTGGTGGAACCGCTCGCCCGCAAGGAGAATCGCAGCCGCAACGAACAACTGATCCTGAACCGCCTGCGATTTACGCGCATGAGTTTCGAGATCATGGATGGATACCTGAGAATGATTCGGCTGGCGGCCTCGCAGGGCAATTATGCGGAAGCAACCAGCGTTGGTGTGAATACGCTGGTGGTCCGCGAGGACCTGACCACTATGAACGGTATCTTCACCACCTATCGCCGCATGGGGGGAGAAGGGGCCGACGTGGTGGCCGGGCGAGGTGCGGCAGTATGCCCGGCTGGACAGCTTAACGAATGGCACTAAGGGCCGACTGATCGTCCGGTTGCCGGTGGAATGGGCTTTCCATCGCGATAAGCAGCGCCTGGGTGTCGACAGGCAGTATGCCTCTCAGGCTGTGGATCTGACCTTTTTCAATGCCAACAAGGACCGCTATACGCTCAGAAGCCTGAAGGACTATCCCGATCAATGGGAAATGCTGCGCACCGATCTCTATGCCCAGGCGCAAGGAGTCCGTGACTCTGACCGGCAGAGCTACACCGGCGACATGTGGTATCGCACCGATATGGAGCTGACGGTCGATCAGGTGCAGGGCAAGACCCACCTGATGTTTCCGGGCCTTTTCAACGAGAGTTGGCTCTATATCAACGGCGAGGAAGTGGCCAAGTGCGAGCGGAAAAAACTTTGGTGGTTGAACGACTACGCTTTCGAATGGGACGTGGATCTGATGGGGAAACTGAAAACAGGGAAGAACAGTATCGCTTTGCGGCTGAATTGTGAGCATCATTTTTGCGGCCTGTTCCGCCGACCGTTCATTTATGAGGAGACCTATCGCAGGTCATGGGACTGAGTGGCCAAAGGCCAAAGGCCAAAGGCCAGCTAACCCTGCTGAACCAGCTTGTAGCCATCAGGAAATATCAGATGGACTGTCCCTGCTGGATCGTGATGATGATTGTTGCATTACTACCGTCCGTGCTGGACGATAAACCTGCGGGAACGTTCGATTGGCAGGGGGCGACAGTGCTGGGACCGGGGGTTCGGTATGCGAGGGTCAGTTGGGGTACCAACCAAATTGATGTCGTGCGGATTGACGCGCAAACCAACGGGTTGCGTTTCTACACCACCGAACGTTGCCCCGGCTACGTGGCGGGCTTATACGAGACTCAAACCCGTAAGACCACCGAGTTCGTTGCCGACTCCCAAAACACCGGGCATAAAGTACTGGTCGCCATCAATGCCAACGAATTTACCCCGGTTGAAGTCGGCAGGGTAAACCTGCAGGGATACGCAGCCTGGGAAGGCACCAGTATTTCCGCGGACGGCGGACCGGCTTTTATGGTCGGTAAAGACGGCGCCCCGCGCATTGCCAGACTAGCTGCCGGCGCTGATCCCAGCCCGATGCAAGTTGCGGTCAGCGGCCAACAGGATGTCCTCAAAAAGGGTATCCTCGCCAAGGGCATCAAACCTAATCGGCGAACCGGCATCGGGATATCGCAAGACGGCCGCTATACCTATTTCATCACCTTGAGCCATGCGGGTATTGCTGAGGTGGCCGAATGGCTGCGACACTTTGAAGCTTTTGATGGCATCCTCATGGATGGCGGGAGGTCGACCGGAATGGCGCGATGGGATGGAATATCCAGCCTGGCGGTCTCGGGATCGCTCCAGCGCGCCGTGGGCAACAGCATTGGCGTTTACTACAACACCCATCCAGCCGAACTGGCGCATGACCCGGTCACCCTGGACTCCACCTGCGCCCAGGGCCAGGATGCCGCTGGGCAGCGTTTCGAAGTATGGAACGCTGGTGGGAGCACGCTGAGCTACTCGATCACCGCCGATGCTGGCTGGCTGTCGATTCATCCCGCCAGCGGTAACAGCATCGAAGAGCGCGACACAGTCCAGGTTGTCTACCACACCGCTGCCCTGGATGCGGGTACCTACCACGCTACGATCACTCTGACGGCACCCGAAGCGGCCCGTTCGCCGCAAATGCTTCCGGTGACGTTGTCGGTAAGCCGGTAACATCGCTTCTCCCTTCCCTTGGATCGCCATCTTTATAGAGGTTTGGTTGTGAAGGTCGTGTTGTTCGCCAATACTGAATGGTATCTGTACAATTTCCGCCGCTCGCTGGCTATGGCCCTGCGCGAGGGCGGCCATGAGGTGCTGCTGATCTCGCCGCCAGGTCCCTATGGCGAAAAATTGTGTGCCCTGGGCTTGCGTTGGCTGCCTGCGCCCATGGCGCGGCGCAGCCTCCACCCGCTGCGCGAGTTGGTCCTGCTGGGGTGGCTGTACCGGCTGATCCGCCAGGAGCGGGTCGATCTGGTGCATAGCTTTACCATCAAATGCGCGGTATACGGCTCGCTGGCCGCCCGCCTGGCACGCATCCCCGGCCGCATCAACGCCGTGACCGGTATGGGCTACGTGTTCACCAGCAACGAACTCACGGCGCGCCTGTTACGCCCCCTGGTGCGCGCCCTGCTGCGGCTGGCGCTGGGGGGGCGTGGCGCGCGGCTGATCCTGCAAAATCCCGACGATGTAGCATTCTTTCAGCGGGCGAGGCTGGTGGATGTCGCGGCCGTGCGGCAGATTCCCGGCTCCGGCGTGGATTGCGCTCGTTTTATCCCCGGCGGCGGGCGGATCATCGACGAGCCCCTGCGCGTCCTGCTGGCCGCTCGGCTGCTGTGGGACAAGGGCTTGGCCGAATATGTGGCCGCTGCCCGCATCCTGCGCGGACAAGGCCGATCCATCCGTTTCCTGCTGGCCGGCAACCCCGATCCCGGCAACCCGGCCTCCGTCCCGGAGGCGACGGTGCGGGCCTGGGTGGACGAGGGTCTGGTGGAATGGCTTGGCCATGTGGACGACATGCCGGCCTTGCTGGCAACCGTGGACGTAGTGGCGCTGCCCAGCTACCGCGAAGGCCTGCCCAAAACCCTGATCGAAGCCGCCGCCTGTGGCTTGCCTCTGATTACCACCGACGCCCCCGGGTGCCGCGCGGTAGTCACGCCCGATGTCGATGGCTTGCGGGTCCCGGTGGGCGATGCCGGGGCGCTGGCGCAGGCCATCGCGTGCCTGCACGACGATCCCGTCCTGGCCGCCCGCCTCGGCGCCGCGGCTCGCGCCAAGGCCCTGGCGCAGTTCGATGAACGCTTCGTGATCGAGCGAACGCTAGCGGTCTATCGCGAACTACTGGGATCAACCGTCCACAACCGGCGGTAGCTTTCGGTGCTCGGCAACAATCATTCGTCAGCGGTCGCGCCGAAACAATTTGCCGAAGCTTTGTACCCCCCACGCGCCATAGTACCAGGGCAATTTCCACCAATCCTCAAAGCCATACTGATCCTGTAGTAAATCGGGGGGTGGAAACAAGCGTTGGCCAAGCCAGCGCAGGCGCAGGGCGGTGGAAGGCAGGGCGCGGAACGTTTGCCATTCATAGCGCCATCGTGGGCGGAACTGGCGGGGATCGAAACCTTCCCGGTCAGTTCCGGCCCGCAACCGGCTCAGAACCGCGTCCGACAGGTTCGTTCCAAACCATGTCCGCGCACTATCCAGGCCATCGAGGCATGGGCCGCACAGCGTTCGTTCTTCCGCCAGCGCCATGAACTGTTGCCATGGTTCGTCGGTAAGGCACTGGGCCAACAGGTGAATGTCGTACAGCCAGATCAACCGGTCAGCCATGCCCCCTCCCAGGCTGACGAACCGATGTACGCAAGCCAACAGCAGCGCATGCACCAGGCTTAGACCGTGCGCTTGCGGTCCTAGCGCCGGGATAGGTACGGCTGACGCTGCCAGCTCAGCGAAGGTAAAACGCTCGGCGAATAGTGCGGCATTGCTCCACCGCCAATGCAAATCCAGGGCATGAGCCAGTCCGCCATGACCGGTTTTGTGGCAGCAAAGTTCGTAACTGATCAAATCGCCGGACATCGCCCCTACTCGCTGGTAGCCGAGAGTCTGGAGCACGCACCAGGCATACTCGGCTTCCTCCCGGGACGGGAACAGCAAATCCGTGTCGCAGCGATTGCGAAGATGAGGCTCGGGATATAGCATGCAGGCCAGCGCCTCACCCTTGAGCAGCAGCACTGGCAGGCTCTGTCGCGCCAGCGCGTCGAGCACATCCCGCAGATCCATCTCACGCGCCATCTCCACGGCGATGTCTTGGTAGGCGTACCGGGTCAGCGCCACGCGCAGCGTCACCGGATACTGTGCCCAGGCGGGGGATTGGCGCAAACGGTTATGGCACAGGGCCAGAACTCCCTCGGTCCGAGCGGTATCCAGCAATATGGATTCGGCGAGTGCTGGGGCAATGGGGACTTCGCCCCGCAGCAACGTCGCCAGCCAGACTCGTGCGGAATCGGGGGATGGAGACACGATTGGCATGGTGTTACCAGCGTTTTGAAGGTGAGGGCGAGCCTTCAAGAGATTGTGGCGCACATAATGACGCGATGCGTAACTTGATTGGTCAATTCTTAAATCGTTACGGATATTGTCATAACTTGACCGGTAATGCCATGATCGACTTGCACTGTCATCTGCTTCCTGGAATCGACGATGGGGCGCCGGATTTAGAAACCGCGCTGGCCATGGCCCGCATCGCCGTTGCCGATGGCATCGAAGTCATCGCCTGCACCCCGCATATCTATCCTGGCTTGTACGAGAACAACGGTCCAGCCATTCGCCAAGCAGTGATTGAACTCCAGCGCCGGTTGGTCGAAGCCGACATTCCGCTGCGGCTCACCTACGGCGCCGATACTCATCTTGCCTGGGATTTGGTGGGTGGCTTACGTTCCGGTCGAGTGCCATCACTACACGGTGGGCGCTATTTTCTGCTGGAGCCGCCGCATCATGTGGCGCCACCGCGCTTGGAGGAGACTGTATTTGATTTGTTGACCGCCGGCTATGTGCCAGTGATCACCCACCCCGAGCGCTTGGGCTGGATTGAGGACCATTACAGGACCTTCGTGGAACTGGTACGCAAGGGTGCCTGGCTGCAAGTGACCGCTGGCAGCCTGACCGGTCGATTTGGTTCCACGGCGCAATATTGGGGCGAGCGACTCCTGGATGAAGGTTGGGTTCACATTCTGGCCACCGATTCCCACAGTGCAAAACGGCGGCCACCGTTACTAGCGGAGGGGCAGTGCGCGGCGGAGCGTTGGGTGGGCAAGGAAGAGGCGGTGCATCTGGTGGGGACGCGACCTAAAGGTATACTGGACAACATCGAGCCGGATCGAATGCCAAAGCTGCTCGATTCAGTTTCGAGCGTATCATGGACGCAATCGCTCAAGGTGATGCTAGGTAGATGGATGGATCAATGCCGAACAGTTTCAAATCGGCAATAACTCATCAACTCATCGGAGGTGCGCGGGCGTGTGGGTAAAGAGAGTGCTTGCGGGCATAACGGTGCTCGGGGTGGTTTTGCTCGGCATTATCGGGTGCGCCAGCCCGCCGCCGGCCACCGATCCAGTCACCACATCGGTATCCGCGCCCGCCGCATTGCCGGGAGTGGTTACGAGCGCTCCCGCAACTGCAGTGACCACGGTCGAGGCCCCGAACGACTACCTGATCGGCCCGCAGGATTTGCTGAAAATTGAGGTGTTCGGCGTCGAGGATCTGAACCGTTCGGTTCGGGTCAATTCCCGAGGTCAGATCGCCTTGCCGCTGGTCGGTTTGGTACAGGCAGGAGGCCTGACCGGTGAGCAACTGGCGGCTGATATCGCCGCCCGGTTGGCCAAGGATTATCTGCAAAATCCCCAGGTCACCATTTTTATCGAGGAATTTACCAGCCAGCGGACTGCGGTGGTGGGTGCGGTCAAGACTCCGGGTGTGTATCCGCTCAAAGGGCGAACCACTCTAATGCAGGTAGTAGCCAGCGCCGGCGGTACGACCAGCGTGGCTTCCGGCACGGCCATGGTGTTGCGCCCCGGACCGGACGGTACGCGCAAAATGCTGCAATACGACTTGGTGGCGATCCGCGATGGCGAGGCGCCGGACCCTGACGTGCTTGGCGAGGATGTCGTCCATGTCGAAACGTCGGGTGTCAAGGAAACCGCCAAGCAAATCATGGAGTTTATCCTGCCATTCGGTTTATTTGCACGCTGAATATAACTCCGTAACTTGATCCGTTCATCGATGAATATTCCCGAATTGCCTCAATCCCCCGACTCCAACTCGCCATCGCCCGGCCGGATCTTGGCGGAGCGTCAAAACGGCGTTCCCATGCTGGCTCGGCCGCGTGAGCAACCGCTGTTTGAGGAAGAGTCGGAAGAGGACGCTCTCGACCTCCGCGAGTTGTGGCAGGTCATCCTGAAGCGGCGTTGGACCATCCTCATCTTTACCTTGATCGTGGTGACCGCCGTGGTGACCGCCACCTACCTGAAGACGCCGATCTATCGCGCTGTCCTGACTTTGCAGATCGATCGCGAGGACATCAAGATCCTGCAGGTGGGGGAAGTATCGCCGGGTGAGACGGGAGGGTGGAATAACCAGGATTATTACCAAACCCAGTATGAACTGCTGAAGAGCCGTAGTTTGGCGCAGCGTGTTATCAATCAGTTGGGGCTGGCCGATCTTCCGCCACCACCGCCCTCGTCGCTAGCTCAGCTCAAGCAATGGTTGGCTGCTTGGCTGCCGAAAACCGACGACGCGAAACCGGAACCACCCTCGGAAAATGGGCGAATCGAAGGGCTTATCAGCGGGTTCCTGGGTGGTTTGACAGTCGAGCCGGTGCGCAACTCGCGGTTGATCAAACTGTACTACGATAGTCCCTATCCCAAGCAGGCGGCCACTATCCTCAATACGCTGGCCAAGAGTTATATCAGCCTGAATCTGGAGCGGCGTTTCGACGCGACCACTTATGCACGGAACTTTCTGCAAGAGCGGTTGCAACAGGTCAAGGTCAAGCTGGAGGAGTCCGAACGCGGGCTGGTCGAGTTTTCCCGCCAGGAACAGATCTTCACCATCGGCGACAAGGGAAGCATCGTTGGCCAGAACCTGGAGGCTACCAACGCCGCTCTGGGCGAAGCGGAAAAGCGACGGATCGCCACCGAAGCGGTGTATCGGCAAATGCTGGGCACTCGTCAAGGGCTGAGTCAGGTGCTGGACAGCAAGATCATTCAGGATCTCAAGCAGAGCAAGGCCAAGTTGGAGGCCCAATACCAGGACAACCTCAGTATCTACAAGCCGGCTTATCCGACCATGGTGCAACTGCGCAACCAGATCAGCCAGGTCGACAGCATGATCGGCCAGGAGATCGGCAACATCCGGGCGGCGATCGCCGCCAGCTACGAGGCGGCCAAGGCCGAGGAAGCGTTGCTGCGCGCCAACCTCGACCGGCTCAAGCAGGAGGTGCTGACGCAACAGGATCGCAGCATCCAGTTCAACATCCTGCGCCGCGAGGTGGATACCAACCGCCAACTCTATGACGGTCTGCTACAGCGCTTCAAGGAAGTCGGGGTGGCGGCCGGCGTCGGCACCAACAATATCTCGATCGTGGACGAAGCCAAGGCGCCGAGTTTCCCCTACAAGCCCAACCTGCGCCTGAACGCCACGCTAGCGCTGGTGCTGGGCCTACTGGGTGGGATCGGCTTGGCCTTCCTATTCGAGCATCTCGACGACACTTTCCGCAAACCCGAGGATCTGGAGAAGCTGCTGGGTTTGCCGGTGCTGGGCATGATTCCGATGCTCAAGCAAGCGCGTGGCGACGAGCGTGCCATCGCCCTGATCGGCCACGACGACCCGCGTTCGGCCTTCGCCGAGGCCTACCGCTCAGTGCGTACCGCGCTGCAATTTTCCACCGCCAGCGGTGTGCCCCGGCTGCTGGCCGTGACCAGCGCCATGGTCAGCGAGGGTAAAAGCACCACGGCGATCAGTCTGGCCATCCAGTTCGCCCAGGCTGGCAAGCGGACACTACTGGTCGAGGCCGACCTGCGCAAGCCTTCGCTGCACAAGGCATTGCAGCTCGATAACCAAACCGGGTTGACCAACTATCTGGCCGGTGGAGAGGTACATCCGGCGAACATCACCCGGCCCACGCACATCTCCAATTTGTTCGCCATCCCGTCCGGGCCACTGCCGCCCAATCCCGCCGATCTATTATCGTCCGGCCGGATGGTGGAGTTGCTGACGCTGGCCGCCGAGAAATTCGACCAGGTCGTGCTGGACAGTCCGCCGTTGCTGGGATTGGCCGACGGGCTGATCGTCGGCAACCTTTGCGAAGGCATCTTGTTGGCCGTGGAAATGGGCAGTACGCCGCGCGGTTGCGTGCAGGGTGCTTTCAAACGGCTGCGCGGGGCACGGGTGCATGTGTTGGGCACCATCCTGACCAAGCTGGAGGCCCGGCCCGGTGCCTACGGGTATTACCGTAGTTATTACTACTACTACCATACCGATTACTACGGCGAGACCACGCCCGATACCAAAAAGCTGCTGGTCGAGGGGATGAAGGCCGAAGCGTGAGGTGTACGGCGTGACCGATCCCGGTCTCGATATCTTCGAGCTAGCGCTGGCTTGCTACCGTACCCCCTTAACATATCAAAACCGAATGAGCCTTGCCGCGCCGTTGCCGCAGGACATGAACCGGTTGCTGTGGCTGGCCAACGGTTCGCCGGAGACGTTGGGGGACGCCGTCCGTCAGACTGGAGCCAAGGCCGACGAACTGCGGGACGCCGCCCGGTTTCTGGTCCAGCAACTTTGCTTCGCTCGTGGTGCCAGCCATTACCGGGTGCTGGGGCTTGAGCCCGACGCGACGGTTGAACAAATCAAGGAACATCACCGGTTACTGATGCGGTTGTTTCACCCGGACCGTGCCGGCAGTGGCGAGAGCTGGACCGATCACTTTGCCAGCCGGGTCAACGAGGCATGGACTGTGCTATCGCGCTCGCAGCCCCGCGCGGTTTACGATGCCGGCAGGTCACCATCGTCGTCACAGGTTGTCGTCCCGGTCGCCGTCGGCTCAACCGTTTCCTTCCCCACAAGGCCGGTTCACGCTCCACGTCCGCGCAAATCTATTTTTCTCCGCGTCCGAAACCTCGCGCCGCGCCGTTGGATACCCGCTTTGGTATTGGGTGGGTTCGCTTTGGCGGCGATGCTGGTCGTCTGGGGCGTTTATGAAGCCAGACCGCGCGTTGTCGTGCTTGCTCGTCCCACACCCGAAACTGCACTTGATCCTGAGGCGGTGTCCGCCGACTCGGAGGATCGCAGCGCCATCACGGCGCTGTTGGTGGCGCCGGACTGGCAGGCGCTGGGGCAGCGCGAGCGCCAAGCCCATCGACGGGCCAACGAAAGCCGCGCTGCCCAGGAGAGGCTGGAACAGGCTCACCGGGAGCGGCTGGCCACCGATGTGGCATTGCTGGAGCAGATTCGCGCGGAGCGTACCCGGCTGGAAGAACAGTTGCGCGCCGAGCAGTTGCGCGCCGAACGGACCTGGAGCGAGCGACTGGCGACCGAGCAGGCAAAGCTGGAGCAATTGAAGGCCGAACAGCTTCAAGCGGAGCGAGCGCGGGACGAACGACTCGTAGTCGAACAGGTAAAACTGAAGCAGTTGAAGGCCGAACAGGCTAAAGCGGAGCAGATGGCCGAAGCCTTGCGGGTCGAGCGGGAACAGCTTGAGCGAAACCGGTCGCATCGGGCGGGTGCGGCGCCGGCACGGCAGGCGCGACCCGATCCGCCAACGGACCAGCCGACGGAGCCAGCGAGAGAATCACGGCGGGTCGATGCCGCTCCTGCCGAGATTTTGGTCATCGAAGAACTGGACGGATTGATCGAGCGCTACACAAACGCTTACCGGCACGGCGACCTAGATGGTTTGATGGCGCTGTTCGCGACCGACGCCCGCGGCAAGAATGGAAGCAGTCGCGATGGCATCCGCCGGGATTACGGTACGCTGTTCGACGCGCATTGGGTTCGGCGGATGCTGTTGCGCGATCTGCGCTGGACGCGTGGCGACGGCTCCGCCAGCGCCGTCGGCCGTTATGAGGTATGGTTGCGGCGGCGCGACAACGGCGGTTCGATCCAGTTGGCGGGCACAATCCGCTTTGAAGTGCGCAAACGGGACAGGCGGTTATCTATCGTGGCCATCGACTACGATTGGCCGAGACATTGATTCGAGCGGAAACCTCAGAACCCAAAAATATGGCGGTAACGAACAACAAGCTAATCGGGGCAGTGGGTTTGGCCGTGCTGAGTGTGGTGCTGGCTTGGCGGATACTAGTGACCGGTCTGGCCGAGTACTACGTTGCCCGAGATACGCCAGAGGCCGATGCTGGCGCGTTGCGCTGGCGTAGCGGTCAATCGGTGGCACTGTACCGGCAGGGTTTGGCGCTGGCCGGACGCGATCCGGCCGCCGCCATGCGGCTGTACCAGGCAGCGGCCTGGGCTAATCCCACCGACGCGCTGGTCTATCTGGCGCTGGCCGAATTGCAAGCGGGACTCGGCCAGTCGTCGGTTGCGATCGCATTGGCGGAAATAGCCGATGCGTTGGGGCCGATGCGTACGCCGGTGCTGGCCCGTTCGGCGGCATTCTGGCTGGCCCAGGGCCGACCGGATCGGGCGCTGGCGCGTTGGGACATGTTACTGCGGAACCGGCTGGGAACCGCCGGTCAGTTGTATCCGCTGTTGCTACGCTGGGTCGAAAACGCCGAGGCTCGACCGTTGTTGCGATCGTTGTTGGCCGATCCGCCACAATGGTGGGACCAATTCTTCGCCTATGTCGCGGCCAAGGCGGTGCATTTGGAGGCAGTGGCCTTTCTGTATCGAAATCGCGAGCGGAGTGGAAAACCACCCGGAGCTGCTGAACAGCAGGCTTATCTGGAGCGGTTATGGCGGGAAGGGCATTGGTTGGAGACCTATCTGGCCTGGTTGAGCGGGCTGGACGAGCGCCAGCAACAGGGTTTGGGTAACATATACAACGGTGGCTTCGAGTTGCCGGTCACCGGGTTGGGTTTCGACTGGCGTATCTCGGCGCCGCGTGGGGTATCGGTCGAAATCGCCGAGACTTACGGCACCCGTGGCGGCAAAGCCCTGCATGTGGTCTTCGATGGTCAGCGGGTACATTTCCGGCATGTCCGGCAACCGCTGTATCTGGAGCCGGGCCACTACCGTTTGCAGGGACGAGTGCGCCCGGATGGCTTGCGGGCGGAACGAGGCCTACGTTGGACGGTGCGCTGTGGCGAGTCGGGCGACCAGTTACTGGCGGAAAGCCCATCTTTCACCGGTTCCGACGACTGGCAACCTTTCGCCCAGGAGTTCACGGTGCCAGCGGCGGATTGTCCGGTGCAATGGCTGCGATTGGAACTGGAGGGTCGGGCGGAACTGGATTTCGAGGCCCAAGGCGGGATCTGGTTCGACGATCTGGCGATCGGCCGGCAAGATTAGCGGTAATTTTCCATCTTGGTCCGCCGCCGGTTTTTCGATCTGGCGAGCCTAAATATTACTCTATCGTTTGTTATATACTTGAATAGCGATTGTACCGACTGTCAGGCGAGTGTGGTGGCGGTGAGAAGCGGGAGGTTTGACGAATCATGAAAATACAGGTGATGACCGCAAGTCTGGTGCTGGCCTTGGCGGGATACGCTGCGGAAGCCGGTGCATTAGAGCCATCGGCCGTGCTACGGCAGATGCAGGGACGAGTATTCGTCGGCCAAACCACGACGATGGAGCTGGCTCGGGATGACCTGCCCTTGTATGCCGGCAACCGGGTGGTGGCGGTCGCTGGTGGCCAAGCGGAAGTGGTGTATTCGGATGGCTGCGCGGTGGCGGTGCCCGAGAACAGCCTGCTGGTTGTCGAAGGACCACGGCAGTGTCGCCAGGGCCGCGTCCGCGTCCGTACCATCGACGGTTTTCAGGACACTCGTATCGGCCAAGCGGGTCCGTTACCGGCCACGGCTGGTTCCACCCCGACTAATTCTCCACCGCCTGGGGCTGGTGCCAACGAATGGGCGGCGCGGTTGGAGCAGCCGAAGGGTAGCGCCTTTGTGGAAGAACGCGGTATCCGAGCATCCGCCCAGCAGAATATGGGTGTCCAGGCCGATACGCAGTTGATCACCGAGAAGGACAGCGAGGTTACAGTGGTTTTCAAGGGCTGCGAGGTGGAAGTGGGACCCGGCGAGCGTGTTAAGGTCGAAGAATTGAGAACCCGATGCAAGGGAGGCGTTTTGGATGGCTCTAAAACCGGTAAGGATCTGGTCGTGGGGTTAAAGCAACCGAAGGGAGATGTGTTTGTCGGCGCGGGAGAGGGTCGGACGCAGGTGCGTTCGAAAAGGTCTGCTTTTGGCGACGATCTGATCGTCACCGAAGCGGGCAGCCGGGTCACTGTCGTGTTTGACGGCTGCCGGACGCGGGTGGGGGAGGATGAGAAGGTACTGGTCGAGGATCTGTCGAGCCTTTGCGTGGCGGGTTTATGGGCGGGGACGGGCACTGCCGGAGCGGGGACAGGGGGGACGGCTGCCGCCGGTGCTGCTGCCGGTGCCGGGGTTGCCGCTGCGGGCGCCATCAATGGAGGAGTCATCGTCGCTGGATTGGGCGCGGCAATGGTCGTCACGGCTATCGTGCATGACAACAATCGAGACACAGGATCCGCTAGCCCTCAGTAATTGTCCCAGGGCTGTCGTGTTGGGAAGCAAGTATGCTGAAAGGAAACCGCTGTGAACCGCGCCGCTGAAAGCGGCGCGGTTCTGTTTTATGGTCTAGCCGCCCTACTGGTATTCGCGCCGCTGTATTGGGGTGGCAACCGGCCATTGCCGCTTCTAGTCATGGAGTTGGCGGCGTTGGCGCTGTTGGTTGGGCTGGCTTGGGGGAGGGCGAGACCAGCTCAACCTTCGGCGCTGTCCTGGCCAATGCAGGGTTTTCTCATCGCGCTCTTTTTGTTGCCACTCGTGCAGTTGCTGCCGGTGCCGCTGGCGCTTTGGGCCGATTTGCCTGGACGGGAGTTCTATGCCGGAGCGCTGCGTCTGACTGGCGCGGATGGGGCTGATTTCGATTGGAGTGTGATTTCGCTGGTACCATCCTCGACCGAGGCAACTTGGCTGGCGGTGTTGCCGCCGCTGGCGGTGTTCATGGTGGCGAGTTGTTTATCGAGCCAACGATTGCTGGCGCTGATGCAAGTGTTTTTGGGAATCGCCGTGGGCCAGGCCCTGCTGGGCTTGATTCAATATGGCGATGGAGCAGACAGCGTATTCCGGTTTGGCAACACACTGATGGGTGGCAGCGCCTCGGGTACTTACATCAATCGTAACCACTTAGCTGGCCTGCTGGAAATGGCGTTGCCGGTTACTCTGGCGCTGTTGGCGGCCACAGTCGGCCACGGTGTGCCCTGGTATGGCGGTCACGGCCGGCGCAAGCGGACCTTACGCCAATGGTTGGCGCGTTTTAGCGTGAACCGAATTAACCAAGCGACGCTATACGGCGCGGCGGCATTGGCGATCCTGTTGGGGTTGGTGTTTACCCGCTCCCGCGCTGGGGTCAGTCTGGCGATGTTGGGCATCCTGTTGTGCACCGCGCTGTTTTCGACCCGGTTGGGTGGGCGTAACATCTATGGGCTGATGGGGAGCTTTACGGCGATTGGGGTTGGGCTTGCCGGGCTGATCGGGCTGGCACCGGTGTGGAGCCGCTTTGCCTATTCGGACCCGATCGAGGACGGACGCTGGCGGATCTTCGACGCCACCCTCCAGGCAGTCGGCGAATTCTTTCCGCTGGGCAGTGGCGGCGGTACTTTCGAGGATGTGCTACGACGGTTTCACCCGGCGGATTATCTGGGGGGTGACCATCAACCGCGCCCACAACGATTATCTGGAATGGTTGCTGGAGTTCGGGTTGGCGGCGGGGGGTGCTGATTGCGGTTTGGTTGGTATTTTACCTACGCCAATGGACGCGGGTGTGGAAGCACGGCGAATGGGCGCTGCTACGTTTTGTGCAGGCCGGGGCAGGGATCGCCTTACTATTGATGATGTTGCATACATTGGTGGATTTCAATCTGCGGATACCGGCCAATGTTGTGTTTACGGCTTTATTGGCAGCGGTGTTTTTCCATCGCCCGGTCGAGGAGGAACGGCACTCCACCCGTCGACGGGGGAAGGGGGGTAGGCGGGCGGGTGATGGGGGAGGCCAGTCGATCGTGG
>NZ_SPMZ01000057.1 GCF_012939995.1 Candidatus Competibacter phosphatis
GTACGCGAGCTGGGTTTAGAACGTCGTGAGACAGTTCGGTCCCTATCTGCCGCGGGCGTGGAGATTTGCGGGGCGCTGTTCCTAGTACGAGAGGACCGGAATGGACAGACCTCTGGTGCACCGGTTGTCACGCCCAGTGGCATGGCCGGGTAGCTACGTCCGGACGGGATAACCGCTGAAAGCATCTAAGCGGGAAGCCCCCCCCAAGATTAGATCTCCCGAGTCCTTGAGACTCCTGAAGGTCCGTTGGAGACCACGACGTGGATAGGCGGGCGGTGGACGCGCGGTAACGCGTGCAGCCTACCCGTACTAATTGACCGTGCGGCTTGACCCTGCAACACCCAAAGTATGTGAGATTCCCCTCCCGCGCATGCATCGTGCCTTCCACCCCTTTTCGCCTGGCGACCTTAGCGCGTGGGAACCACTCGATCCCATCCCGAACTCGACCGTGAAACCGCGCCGCGCCTATGATCGTGTGAGATCTACTCACGCTAAAGTCGGTCATCGCCAGGCAATTTACATCTGAAAACCCCCCACTGTGATCACAGTGGGGGTTTTTTGTGTAATCCGCTCCTCAGATACGCGGTTGTGGGTTGTTTTGGCTGAATTCCGGTAACGACTGTTCATACTCGGCGATCACCTGCGCGCCCAGCAGGATAATGATGCTAATGGCATACATGGTGATGAGCACGATAATCACACCCGCTAGTGAGCCGTAGATCACGTTGACCGTCGAAAGATTGGCAAAATACCATACCAGACCGTAGCGGACTCCTTCCCACAACAGAGCGGCGGCGATGCCTCCGATAAGGGCATGTCGCCACGGCAGGCGGCCGGCTGGCATTAGCATGTAGATCAAAGTGAGCACACCGACTTGACTGCAAAAACCGATTCCATAGAGCAAGGTCACGGTCAAATCGCCTAGCGACCAGTGCCAGCCCAACAGTTGGATTTCGCCGGTCGCCAAGGTTTGCAGCGCGCCATTGAGCAAGGTCGCTGTCAACAGACCAAACCCCAATAAGACAACGTACAAGTAAGGAAGCAACAACGAAATCAAGGTGTGCCGGATGTGTAGTACGCGTCGGTGAGCAAAAATCGCCGCCATCGCGCTTTCCAACATGCCAAAGGCCGCCGCGCTGAAAAAAAAATAAGGTACTGGCCATGATCCAGCTTAGAGCCCGCCTTTGATCGAGAAATTGTCCGACTTGGTTCAGGATAAGGTCCGATTCACCGGGCACGAGCTGTTCCAGAAAGCGGCCCAGAGTGGCAAGCAACCAGGTTTTCTCCAATATATTGGATAGAGCGACCAATAACAGGATAAGCAACGGAATCAGTGACAGCAGCGCGTGATAAGCGACGGCGCTGGCCAGCAAGGTCCCTCGATTGGCCTGAAAATGGCGCAATACTCTGGCAAGGAACGCGAGAGGATGATGGAGAATGATGCGGACAGGATGAGGAGCTTGCATGAATGGTTGGGCCAGGCTCAATGGGAGGCGAGGTATTCCAGCAAGAGCTGGATTTCCGCCGCATACTGGTAGTGCAATTCCGGGTCGGCGGCTAACTCGGGATCGCGAGAACCCGCCAGAATAGCCTGTAGCTTTTCGATCAACAGCCTACCGGTCGATGGAACATTGGGGCTGGCCGCGATCTGGTCCAGTTTGGTGGCGAGCGCGCTGGCATCGCCGGCTTGAATGGCGTGACCCACCTGAGCGCACAAACGGGTGCCGGGGTTGGTGTTTTCGCCACCCGCTTGCCGATACGCGAGATATTTCTTGATGGCTTGCCGCCGCGCTTGATCGGCCACATTGGGGTTTTGAACCGCCTGACCCAGGTCGCGCAAACCGCGGCGGATCGCCCAGTTGCGGGCCGTGGGGCTGTCAGGCAGGTTGCATTCGCTGGCGCGGTAGAGTTCCTGACGGGCATCGTCGTGCCGCCGCAGCTGAATCAGTACGTTCGCCAGCTTGTTGCGGCTGGCTTCCTCGCTGTGACTGTCGCCCAACTCCCGGTAAAGTTCCGCCATTCGGCGATAGGACAAGGCGGCGGGTTCGAGTTGGTTGAGCAACTGATGCAAATGGCCCAGCTCGCCCAGCGTTTCGGCGATCCCGCTCCGGTTACGCTGCTGCTCGTATAGGTAAAGAGCCTGCTGACAGGCATGAAGCGCCGCTTCGATCTCGCGGTTCATTTTCCGAGCCAGACCGAGTTGCCGCCAAGCCTGCGCCGCGCCTTCCGGTTCGCCCAGCGCTTCGAATGTCCGCCGGGCGGTGTCGTACATCTTGGCGGCTTCGGCGTAATGCCCCTGCCGCTGACGCACTAGGCCAAGTTGCATGTTGTTGGTTGCGAAGGTCGCATTGTTGGTGTTGGGGCCGGCGTGCGCCAGCGCGGTCTCATAGGCGTCGACGGCTTCCTGCAAGCGTCGTAAATAGGTCAGGCAATCGCCGTTTTCGGCATCGGCGACCGCAGCCATGCGGTTGGCGTTGTCGTTGCCGGCATCCGCCAGCTTCTGAAACAGTTGACGGGCGGTGGTCAGTTCCCGCGAGGCCGGTTCGGCGGCCTCGGCCAGCTTTAGCAGCTTGCCCAGTTGAAAATGCGCGCGGGCCAGATCGTAGCTGGCGCCAGCGTAGGCATCGGCGCCAGCATCCTGGCAGAAACGCAGCATTCGCCTCGCCGCTTGCAGGGCATCTTCCAGCGCGCCATCGTTGCGCAGCCGTTCGACGTTCAAGCGCTCGGTTTCGAAGCGAGCCCGGCTCCAGCCGAGCAGCGCTTGACCAGCCCGCTCACGGGCGGTCACGACTTCGGCCAGTGTGGCGGGGAGGCCGAGATCGGCCAGCATGTGTTCCAGTTGAACCGCCATCCGAGCGACTCGTTCGTGGGCGGCGTGCTGGATATGGTCGCGCAGTAAAGCGAGCAAATTGGGCAGTTCCAGCCGCAGCAACCGGGTCGCGCGGGCGTTATCCTTGAAATATTGCTGGTAGAGGACCGCCAGCAGCCGTTCCATGCCGGCACGCCAGCGTTCCCGCC
The DNA here is from genome assembly GCF_012939995.1 of Candidatus Competibacter phosphatis. Lineage (GTDB taxonomy): Bacteria > Pseudomonadota > Gammaproteobacteria > Competibacterales > Competibacteraceae > Competibacter > Competibacter phosphatis. The sequence continues at coordinate 3,019 of NZ_SPMZ01000057.1, forward strand.
AGATCGTGCGCTGATCCGGGCTCAATTGGTAGGCCAGGTAGTGGGTTAGCGCGGAATCGAAGCGCAGATGACCGTAGCCCTGATCTTCAGCCAAGCCCAAATCGATGATCCGCGCACAGAAAGTATCGGTGGCCAGCGTATCGGCGCTCATGGCATGCCCCAGGGCGATGCGGTTGATCCCTTCCCGGCAGAACGCGAGTACTGTTAGTGATTCTCGGTCTTGGCTGGAAAGTCGGCGCAAGGTGAGCTCCAGGCTCAGGTAGAGCGGCCATTGCGGGTCGTCGCCGTGAATGTGCAATAACTTGGTCCGCAGCGGGTGCAGTAGCTCGAAGACCGCGCCCACGCCTAGGGTGCCGAGTTCATGGGTCAGGCAGCGTAAGGCGCCCGGATGTCCCCCGGCTAGCGCGGCGACATCGCGCAACTGTCGGAAACTCTTGCCGCTGTCGGTGTTCGGCGGCATTTCTCGTGCCTCGATCAGTATCTGACCAATCATGGCGATGGCATCGTTTTCGCACAGCGGGCTCAGTACCGTTTCCGTCCAGGGTGGGGCGAAGGAGGGTGGGCCGATCCGGCCAAGCCCCAATAGACGAAGGTCGGGCCAGTCGTCCAGCAACTGCTTCCAAAATTGATCGAATGCTTCATCCTGCTCCGAGGGCCACCGCTCCAACTGGTCGAGCACGATCAAGGTCGGTTCCGTGTGCAATGTTTGCCGGAGGTAGTCCAGCGCTTGCCACTGAGTGGGGTAGCGCACGACCGACCAGTGCCTGCCTTCCGGGAGCAATTGTTGGCCCAAGGCTTCCAGCAGCATGCGAGTGTCGTCGACATCGCTGGCGCGGATGTAGGCGATGTGACGGTAGCGGCCGCATCGTGTCTGCCAATCGGCCAGGGCCACCGCAGCGGCAGTCTTGCCGCTGCCACCGGGTCCGCGCAGGAAGACGCTGGTATGAGTTTCGAACAGTCGCTCCAGAATCAACAGGTCGCGCCCGCGCCCGATGCATCTGACCGCGGAAGGCTCGGGCAACGACTCCGGTGGGTCGGATCGGGGTCGGTCGAGCAGCCGGCGCCAGAGATCCAACGGGGGGGCGCACGGTGAGCCGGGGGATCGTGCTGGCCCAGGTAAAGGGCACAAGTCGGCCAGTCCTGCAAATAAACCCCGCCGCCGCCCAAGCCGACGGTGCGGTAGCTATCGCTGGCCAGTTGGCGGTGGCCGGCGAACATGGCCTGGCTGATACGGGATCCCCGTAGTAGTTCTTCGTAGAATGCCGCCCAGAATCGGCGCAGAGTCTCCATCGGTGTGCTGGGATGGACGGTGATCGTGGCCGCGATACCCGCCGCCAGCAGAGCGGAGACCAACTCGGACACGGCGGTGGAGCTGGTGTCGTCTCTGGAACAGGCCAGAACGACCAGGCGGATGCGGTAGGTGGCCAACAGGGACGCCAGTGCTGACGCCGGGACAAAGTGGGTTTCGCGACAAAGCGGTGCATGCAGCTCATGGCTGGCCTCGAATCCGAACACGGCGACATTCTGGTCAGGGTCGTGGCGAAGATAGCCATTCAGATGCAGGGTGGTGAAGGGTCGCCCGGCGGACCAGGCATCGTTCAGCCGTTTTTCCAGCGTTGCGAGCGTCGGTGGGTTGAGCAGTTGCAGTTCCATCAGGCCACCCAGATTGCCGAGCGCTTCCAGTAGCGGCAGGGTATGGCGGCGGTAATCGGGGTGGCCGGTCGGTTCGATATCGGGGCGTGGGCTGATCGCCAGGACGCGCAGCGGTGGGGGAGCCGGCGAAAAAGGGTCGCCGCCGCCGGAGAGCTGGCGCTGGAACTGGATCGGTTGTTTGCCTTGGAGCAGAAAGCCGGCCTCATCGCGCAGCAATTCCCAAGGCAGGCCGAGCACCGCTGCGGCGGTTGCCGGGGCGGCATCTGTCCGCACCACCAAGCGGTGGTCGCGAGCGTCCGGATCGTCGCGCCAAGCCGTCACCAAGTCCCGCAAGTCCGGCGCACCGAGAGTGGCCTGATAGAGGGTGTGGCCCCAGGAGGCCAAGCAGGTATCGACATGGCGGGCAAGCTGGCGAACGGTATCGATTGGCCAGCAGAGGTGATCTTGTAGGTACCAACGCAGAATGCGTGGATCAGGTGGCTGGGGTAGCAAACCGACGTTCGTGCTGACGATGCTCGGGGTTCGCAAGGGGTGATGGTTAAGCCTTGCGGCGAGCCGCCAACCCTCAGGAGCCATCGGATTGCTCTGACTGAAAATGAGTTCCAGTTCCACCGGCGGTGGACGAGTGCGGTCGGTGGCGGTTTCGCTGGGCAGCGGCTCGCCCAGTGCCGTCAGCAGGCCCGGCATCACCACGCCTAGTCCCTCGGTGGACAATCGAACCGGGGCGGTTCGCGGTGGCGGGGTGAACCAGTGATTGAGGATGGCGAGGTCAACGCCGGGCAGTAAGAGGGGAATGACCCGATAGCTACTCGCTCGACGCCGTTCCGTTTCCTGCGCGATCTCGATCTCCCTCCGTAACCAGGCCGAGTCACCGGTGTTGAGGCCGAGCACCACGATGACTTGGCGAGCCTGTTCGATGGCCCAGCGGATCCCGGGCGCCAGCCGTTCGCCGCCGCGCAAGCCGTGCGTATCGCGCCAGATATTCAGACGGTAGGTTTCCAGGGCCAGGGCCAAGTCCTGGGCGAAGGCGGCATCGGCATGGGCATGGCAGATGAAGATGGAGGCGGTGGCCATCGTGCGACTCCGGAAAGGTGTCGGATCCACTGAGGATGTTAGCGCAAAAATACCCCCATGGAACGCTTGAAAAGCGCGGGTTTGCCCCCATCTTAACGGTAACAGTCAAGGGGCGTTCGATAAAACGCCGGAACCCAAACTATAGAGGAGGTTTGACCATGGCTCTGATGCGCTATGAACCTTTCAATCTGTTGAACCAGTTGCAGCGGGAAATGAACCGGCTGCTGGATACCGGTCGCTTGGGCGACGAGGAGTCCGGTAATATTTTGGCTGACTGGGCGCCGGCGGTGGATATCAAGGAAGAACCGAATCAATTCATCATCCACGCCGATCTGCCGGGTGTCGAGAGCAAGGATATCGAGATCACCCTGGAAAATGGAGTTCTGACCCTGAAAGGCCAGCGGAGCGCCGAGAAGAAGGAAGAAACCGAACAGTATCGCCGGGTTGAGCGAGTGCGCGGAACCTTCCTGCGGCGGTTCTCGCTGCCGGATGTGGCCGATGCCGACAAGGTGAGCGCCAAGTGCAAGGACGGCGTGCTGGAGGTGATCGTACTCAAGCGCGAAGCGGCGCAACCGCGGCGGATCGCCATCGAAAGCTGATTCGACTGCGGCGAGGCGCGGTGACGTGCCGTGTCCCGGTGGGTAGTACGGAACAGCGCGGGCTTCGGCCCGCGCTGGCGTTTTGCGCGGCGGACGCGATCAATGGATCTCGTGCACGATTTCGCCCAGACCCGCGCGCCGGAGGGCATCGTTGAGCAGCCGGCGTACCTGCCGGACGGTATCCAGTTGCAATGCCTGCCGTGCCAGTTCCCGCGTTTCGGCCCGGGTGAAGCTGCGGATCGCCCATTTGACTCGCGGCAGGCTGACGGTGCTGGCGCTCAGGCTATCCGCGCCCATCCCCAGCAGCAGCACCGCCGCGCCGGGGTCGGCCGCCATCTCTCCGCATAAGTTGACCAATCGATCGGCGTGATGCCCTTCCGCGATGATATGCGCAATGGTTTTTAGCACCGCCGGATGCAGGTTGTCGTACAAGCCGGCGATATGGGCATTGTCGCGATCCACTGCCAGCAGATACTGGGTCAGGTCGTTGGTGCCGACCGACAGGAAGTCCACCTTCCGCGCCAGTTGCGCGGCCTGCCAGGCAGCGGACGGTACTTCGATCATTACCCCGATCGGGGGTCGTGCCGCTGGCCAGCCGTCTTCCCGCAATTCCCGATGGGCCTGATCCAGCAGTCGCAGCGCCTCCTCCACTTCTTCGACGGTGGTGATCATCGGGAACAGAATGCGCAAATTGTTGAATTCGGCGTTGGCGCGCAGCATGGCGCGCAACTGTGTCAGAAATATTTCCGGGTGATCAAGGGTGAAGCGCATCCCGCGCCAGCCGAGGAAGGGGTTTTTTTCCTCAATGGGGAAATAGGGTAGGGTCTTGTCGCCGCCGATATCCAGGGTGCGCATCACCACCGGTCGCGGCGTGAGGGCGGCCAGCATTTGCCGATAGATTTGGTACTGCTCGTCTTCGCTGGGGAACGACTCGCGCACCATGAAGGCAAATTCGGTGCGGTACAGGCCGATGCCCTCGGCGCCGCTGTCGCGGACGGTGGCTATGTCGGTCAGCAACCCGGCCTTGGCGTACAGCGACAGCGGATGACCGTCGCGGGTGACGGTTGGTTGGTCGCGCAAGGCGTTGAGCTCGGCCGACAATTCGGCCTCGGCGGCGATCAGTTGCCGATATTCTTCGCGTACCGCCGGGTCCGGTTCGATGTAAATCCGGCCCTGATAGCCATCCACGATAACGGCACAGCCCTCGTAGCGGCCGATCGGCCGGTCGCCCAGACCCATGATCGCCGGGATGCCGATCGCCCGGGCCAGAATGGCGACATGGGACAACGCCGAACCGCGCAGACAGACCAGACCGGCCAGTCGTTCCGGTGGTACCGCCGCCAGGTGGGCCACACTCATTTCCTCGGCCACCAGCACGCAGCGCTCGGCGACGGGTTCGGTTTGTCGGCCAGAACCCGCCCGAAGATGATGCAGCACCCGTCGACCCAGGTCGCGGATATCCTCGGCGCGGGCGCTGAGATAAGGATCCTCGGCCCGCTCCAGCAGCCGGACCCTGGCCAGCACCGCGTCGCGCCAGGCGGCCGGCGCCCAGCGGCCGGCCTGGAGGATGCCGGCCAGGGTGTCGCCAATCAGGCTGTCGCTGCTTAGCATCATGCGGTGGACGGTGAACAACGCCTGCTCGGTTGGGGGCAACAGCGGCGACAGCCGTTCACAAGCGCCGCGCAGCTCGTTATCGACGGTGGCGATGGCTGCCCGAAACGCCGCTTCCTCGGCGGAGGGATCGAACGCCCGACGGTCGGGAACGTCGTCGAGTTCGGCCAGCAGGTGCGGGATGGTCACGATGCCCATCGCCACGCCCGGCGCGCCAGCGATGCCTTGCAGGGCGCGGGTGCCGGTCGCCAGCGGGTTGAGCAGTTCCTGGGTGGCGCCGCTGAGAATGGCGTGATTGAGGGTGCTGGCCAGTTGGGCGGCGATGGTGACCAGGAAATCCACCTCGGCGGGATGGAACTGGCGAGAAGCGGTATGTTGGATGGTCAGAACGCCCAGTACTCGGCGATATTGAATCAGCGGTACGCCGAGGAAAGCGTGATAGTCCTCTTTGTCCACGTCCTGGACCAGATGGAACCGGGGATGGCGGGCTGCGTCTTCCAGATTCAACGGTTCCTGGCGTTCGGCCACCAGCCCGATCAATCCTTGCTGGCGGTTCAAGCGCACGCGGCCAACGGCGCGCGGATTCAGGCCGGCGGTAGCCATCAGAACGTACTCGCGATTGTCTTCGTCGGCCAGATAGAGGGTGCAGGCAGCGACGTGCATCGCATCCCGAATCTGGTTGACCGTGATCGCCAGCGCACTGGGCAAATCCGGCGCGGCGCTGACATCCTGAACGATACGGCGCAAAGTTTCGAGCATGTGGCGGGATTCCTTCCGGCTGGAAACGGTTCGAAGCATGAAAGACGCCACCACAATGGACTGCGATAGCGCGAGGTAACCAAACATTATTACGTGGTGGCTCAAAATGTTGGCAGCTCCATGAGAGGCGTGATCGCGAAGGTTCCGGGGTGGGTGAGTACACCTTATATGGCTAAGGTTACCAATGACTCCAAGAGTTCGCGCCGCGTGTCGGCCGGAGGCCCGTTAGAATAGATCGTTTTCAAATGACCGGGAATGAAGGCTTATGCACGATGCAACACCATTGACCGCCGATCCGGCCCAAACCGCCCGCTTAATGCGGCGGGCGACTTACGCTTCGGTGTTTACCGCCACGATGTTGATCGTCGGCAAGCTGGCGGCGGCGTTGTTGACCGGATCGGTCAGCGTACTGGCGTCGCTGATGGATTCGATGATGGACGTGGCGGCGTCGATCATCAACCTGCTGGCGGTGCATTACTCCCTGCAACCTCCCGATCGCGAGCACCGGTTCGGGCACGGCAAGGCGGAACCGCTGGCGGGGCTGGTGCAGGCGGCCTTCATCGCCGGTTCGGCGGTGTTTCTGATCCTGAACGCGGTGGACCGCCTGCTACACCCACAGCCGATCAGGGATGCCCTGATCGGCGTTGGCGTGCTGTCGTTCGCCATGGTTGCCACTGGCGCGTTGTTGCTGTTTCAGCGTTACGTGATCCGCCGCACGCAGTCCACGGCGATCCGCGCCGATGCCTTGCACTATGCCACCGACCTGCTGACCAACGCCGCCACCATCGTGGCGCTGGGACTGGCGATGCTGGGTTGGCCGAGCATGGATCCGATATTCGCGATCGGCATCGCGCTGTACATTCTCTACAGCGCCGGCTATATCGGCTACGAATCCATTCAATTGCTGATGGATCACGAACTACCCCCGGAAGTGCACGCCCGGATCAGGGAGATCATCCGCGCCCATTCACAGGTGCGCGGCATGCATGAAGTACGCACCCGCCGTTCGGGACAGACCTACTTTATCCAATTGCATCTGATGATGGACGACCATCTGACCCTGGTGGAGGCACATCGGGTGGCCGACGAGGTGGAAGCATCCCTGCTGGCAGTGTTTCCCAATGCCGACGTACTGATTCACGAGGACCCGAACAGCGAGTCGCCACCACAACCGCTGCCGGGGTGAGCGGGCGCTCGCTGATCGGCGGGCGGTGCGTCAGGGCTGTACCGACGGTAGATGCACGGTCAATTGGTCGAACGGAATGGTCCAGCCGTATTGGTTGCAGGCACTGACGGTGGTGCGTTGCAAGAAGCGGCGAATGGGCCAGTAGTGTTCGGCCCCGCTGCCCATGAAGACCGCCACGATCAACAGATTGAGCGAGGATGCCGCCGCCTCGTTGAATTCCACCAGCAAATCCTTGAGATGGGAACGGAATGGCTGCTGTTCCAGGTGTGCTTCGAGATACGCGCGCAATTGAGGCACGATTTCGCTCAGGATTTCGCCTTGATGACAGTAGTCCAGCCCGAAGACGACGGGTACCGCAAAGCCTTCCAGCGATAGATTGCGCGGGTTCTTGCCGAGATAATCGGCAACCGTAAAGGTCTTGACTGCTCCGATGACCTGTAGCTGTACCACCTCGGGGGTCTGTACCAGCACCTTGCCGTAGATGTCGCCGTCCAGAATGACGATGTCGTTCTCCCGGCTGGGAAACCAGGATTCCTCTGGCGCATGAGGACGCGACTGCAAATCGACCAGCCGGTCGAGCGGTAGACGCAAGGTGCCGCCGCGCAGCAGTGGGTTATGCAGGGTCGAATAGACGTTCAGTGAGGTGATGCGCCAAGGCACGCCAGCATAGACGATCCGTTCGCCTTCCCGGACGCTACCCATGTCGAGCAGGATGCGGATTTCCGCCATGTAGCGCGGTAGCGATTGCCGCAGGCCCCACAGAATGCCGATCGCCAACAGGATCAGCAAACCAAGTAGCAGCCAATCGCCTCGGGCGTACAAGATGAAGGTGGATACGAAAAAAGCCAGCACCAAGGTGAGTGTCTTGAAGGCTAGCGCGGTTACCCGTGCCAGCCGGCGTGTTTTCCGTTGGCGACCTCGGCCAGTGAGCTGACCGGCCAGTAAACCGAATCCGCTCAGTAGCAGATAGGTCACTATAAAACCGCCGATCGCCAGCACTAGATTGAGACCGCGGCCGCTGGCGAATTCCTGAAGCGTGAGTGTGAGTCGCTGGTTGCTTCGTTCGTTTGGCGCCGTCAGTCGTTCGAGTTGGGCATTGATGCGCTGCAGGCGGCTATCGGCTTCCTCGCGATGGTCTTGCCACTGTTCCAGTGTCGTCTGCAATGCCTTTTTTACGGGGGGCTCCTTCACCGTCGCCAGGGTGTGTTCGATATGGGCAATGGCCTCGTCGGTGGTTTGCAGCCGGTTTTCGTACAAGGTCCGCTCACTGCGCAGACGTTCGATCGTGCGCGGTCGCTCGGTCAGTCGTTTCAGCTCGTCGAGCAGCGGCCGGATTACGTCCTCGATTTCCTGTTGCCAGTCGAAAGCGGCCTCGGTTTTTTGCTGGAGTTCGGCGCTACTGGAGCCGCCGGTGGCGATTTCCTCGAACGAGGCCTGCAACTCCTTCAGCCGGTTGGTGACCTGCGCCGCCTGCTCGTTGAGTCGCTGCGCTTCGGCGGGAGCTGGAGTGCGTTTCAATTGCCGGTTCAGATCAGCGCGATCGTTCTCGACCTCCCGGATCGTGTCGAGCAATGTCCGTAACTGCTCTTCCCGCGATGGAGCGGCGACGGTGGGCTGCTCCTGCGTTGCGGGGACGGTTTCCGCTGGGGTGGTGGTCGGCTGGGCGTGCAGACTTTGCATCGGTAAGCCAAGAACCAAAAGGATTAGCCAGCGAAAGGACATGAGATTCCTCCTTAAGTGAGACTTGAACAAACAAAAGCAGTTGGCTGGAGCGAGGCTCCAGTTGCTGATCAATGACTGAAAATGCAATCAGGTGGGGTCATGCCCAACGTGAGGGATAGCGCGGATGGCGATCGGGAAGAAACCATGGCGTGGGCGACACGCGCCCATTTTGAAGCACGCCGAGACCATGGCGAAAAAGCGGTAGGGAGATGACATACGGTTCAGTACGCCGTCAGCAACATGCCGGCGACCGGGGTGATTCCTTCTCCGTCGGACCCGGCGAACTCGAAGGGGATCGAGACCAGTTCCATCCCCGCGTTGCGCTGGATTGCGAAGTGCAGGTGCGGGCCGGTGGAAAAACCGGTGTTACCGGAGTTGGCCAGCCAGGTGCCGCGTTTCACTCGCTGCCCCGGTGCCACCTGAATCGAGTCGGGATGCAAATGCGCGTAAACCGCCATGGTGCCGTCGTCGTGCAGGACGCGCACCGCGTTGGCTCGGCTTTGATATTTCGGGTCGGTGCCACCGTCGAAGAAATCGCCGGCCACTTCCATGATGGTCCCGGCCCGCGCGGCGCGCACCGGAGTGCCCAGCGGCAGGCCGATATCCACCGCGTAACGGCTCTGCGGATGTTGGTGGCTGAAGCCACCGTCGAATGCTTGGCTGATGCGGAACCGTTGCCCTGGCGCGAACGGTGGCGCGTAGGGCTGCTCGGGTCGATGCGTGGCGGCGGGATCGCCCAGCACCGCTCGTACTTGGTAGCCGTAGCTCCAACGCGTGCCGATTGGCTTGAGCGTGACCGCCGTGAGTTCCGTGCGGGCCGGGACGACCACCCGCACGGGTAGCGGCGGCTCGGCGCGCATGTTCTTCAGTACTTCGGCACTGATTTCCACCTCCACCGGGCCGTAATAGTCGTTGATCGCCGCCAGCACCGGCGTTTCCGGAGTGCCGCGGTTTCGAATGCTGATTCTGGCCGGTAGATCGCGAACCGCCAACTGACTGATCTCGACCGGCACGCCGGTGGCGGGCGGCCGGTCGGTGAACGACCAGGCGCCGTTAGCATCCTGATATTTGTAGAGTTTTTTACCCAGCGCCGGTTGCGATTCCAGCAAGGCCAGCACCGCCAGCAAGGCGATCGCCGTCGGCCCCGGCGCTTGAAAGCGTGTTCGCGCGATACGCATGCGGATCGTGGTCAGGGAGTGAAATGGTGGATGTGTACGCCTTCCTGGTCACTTTTGGCCAGCTCGACCATTTTGGCGGCGACGGTTTCCGCCGGCACCGGCCGATAGCGGCTGAACGGTCCCCACAGAAAAGGCGTCCAGAGTGGCGCCAGTCGTTGGCTCCAGTCTTCGACCGGCCGGGCTTCGCGGTGTTCGCCCAACAACAGCGAAGGACGCAGCAGGTGAACGGTCTTGAATGGCAATTCGCTGACCGCCGCTTCGGCCCGGCCCTTGACCCGGTTGTAGAAAACCGGCGAACTGGGGTCGGCGCCGACCGCCGAGATCAGCACGAAGCAGGGCACGCCATGCGCCGCCGCCAGCCGAGCCAGTTCGGCGACGTAGATGTGGTCGACCTTGGCGAACGCTTCCGGCGAACCGGCCGCCCGGTGGGTGGTGCCCAGGCAGCACAGGACGGCATCGGCGTCGATGGCGCCGGCGTGATCGCGCAGTTGATCGAAATCCACCAGGTGTACGGTGAGTTTCGGGTGAGTCTGTTCCAGCGGATGGCGAGCGAAGATCGTGACCTGGCCGATGTCGTCGTCCGCCAGCAATTGGCTCAAACAATGCCCTCCGACCAAGCCGGTCGCTCCCACCAGTAAGACGCGGATTGCCGATTGTCGTTGTTCCCCCATGTTGGTGCTCCCGATCTTGGTCACTGGATTCTTGTTGCTGAATGTTTGACGCGAGATCCCGCGCCGGCCGAATCTCGAACTGTTTGTTGGATACCCGTTAAAGCATAGTCGTCGTTTGGCTTTTCCCAAATCGCGCGAGCGATCGGTATCCGTCGCCATCGACAAGGAGCAAATCGCATGCCCGATGCAAAATCGACCGGGATGCCGCCGAACGCGCGAACCTCCGCCGCCGAGCGGTCTATGCCAAGCGGAGAACCCGAAGAGCGTCGAATTTCAGACCGATGTGGGAAAAAGTGGCGCCGGTTGTGCGAGCGCTCGTGGCGGGGGGCTCAAAACCAAGGGCGGAACGCCACCCCGCCTTCCGGGCACAGTGCGTGTCGGGGCGGGGTTGGCGGCTATCGGGTCAGAGGGTCGACATCGGTCGATTGAGCGATCCCACGCGGTCTCCGAGCGATGTGCACCGGGTGATCCGCGTACCAGGGCAGGTGGTCGCTAATGGGATCGGATCTCAAGCCGTGCTGGTCAGCTTCTCGTACTTGGTTTGCAGTTGCTCGTCGGTTTCGGCGTGGTTCGGGTCCGGGACGATGCAGTCCACCGGGCAGACCTCGATGCATTGCGGGGTATCGAAGTGGCCCACGCACTGGGTGCAGCGGCTCGGATCGATCTCGTAGATTTCTTCGCCCTGATAGATGGCTTCGTTCGGGCATTCGGGCTCACACACGTCGCAGTTGATGCATTCGTCGGTGATCATCAGTGCCATGGCTGGCTCCTCGATTCTATTTTGTTAATTTGCGGCCGGTTCGCGGCACCGGCGGGTTGCAACTCAAGCCCGTCCGACCGGGAGCGGTCAGGCTGAATTTCCGAGTATTTTACTCAATTAATGGCGCAAGGCGAATTTCGCCGCCAGCGCCGCTTCCACCTTGGGGTGGACGAACGGTGCAATGTTCCCGCCCAGCTTGGCGACTTCGCGCACCAGACTGGAGGAGACGAAGGCGTATTGTTCGGCGGGGGTCAGGAAAATGGATTCGATCTGGGGGTTCAAACGACGATTCATGCTGGCTAATTGGAATTCGAATTCGAAATCGGATACCGCGCGCAACCCGCGCATGATGACGTTGGCGCCGACGCTCTTGGCGTAATTCACCAGCAGGATGTCGAAACCGCGCACCTCGACGTGAGGCAGGTGCGATACCACCTCATGCACCAGTGCCACCCGTTCCTCCAGGGAGAACAGCGGTTGCTTGTTGGGATTGGCGGCGACACTGACGATCAGCCGTTCGAACATGCGCGCGCCGCGCTCGATCAGATCGGCGTGGCCGTTGGTGATGGGGTCGAAAGTGCCCGGATAGATGGCGACGACGGACATGGGCGGTTCCTGGCGGTGCGGGGATTGCACGAATTATCGGGAAAGCCAAGCGGCAAGGCAACCGAACCTAGATAGGTATTTCCCGCCGCGCCAGTCGGTAAGTCACCGCACCAGCGGTTTTTTCCCGGCAGGGCGTCCAGCACGCCGGCAAGGCGGGTGTTCCCGCTTCCGCCTCGGACTCAAGATAGATCCAGGCGCTGGTCGCCAGCCAGCCGTTTGCCTCCAAGGCCGCGCAACTGGGTTCCAGCAGACCTTGCCCGAACGGCGGATCGAGCAGCGCGATCTCGAACGGTGTTCCCGGCTGGCGTAGCCAGGCCAGGGCGTCGGCCTGTTCGACCCGGGCGTTGTGCGCGTGCAACCGGTCGAGGTGATCTCGCAGGGCGCGGGCCGCGAGCGGATGGCGTTCGACGAATACCACCTCGGCCGCGCCGCGCGACAGTGCCTCGATGCCGAGCGCGCCGCTGCCGGCGAACAAATCCAGGCAGCGGGCGCCGGGCAGGATCGGAGCCAGCCAGTTGAACAGGGTTTCCCGTACCCGGTCCGGGGTCGGGCGCAGACCCGGCAGATCCGGGAAGGTCAACCGGCGGCCGCGCCATTGCCCGCCGATGACGCGCAACTGGTTGGCGCGACCGCCGCGCTGGCTCATGAGCGGGCCGGTTCCGGTGGTGTCGGGGGGACGGGTGCGCTGGCCGGACCCGGTGAGGTCGGCGCGTTTTGACCACCGCCGACGATCACCACGATTTGCCGGTCGGGTTGGATATGCCGTTGCCAAGCGGTCTTGACTTGCTCCAGGCTGATGCCGTTCATGGTGGCGATGAAGGTTTGCAGGTAATCCAACGGCAAACCGTAGAACGCGATCAGCCCCAGATAATTGGCCAGCTTGCCGTTACCGGCGAGGTCGAGCGCGAAGCCGCCGGTGATGTTCTGACGGGCTTCCTCCAACATCTGGGGATCGGGACCGTCGGCGCTGAACTGGCGCAGGGTGGTTTGCGCCACCTGGAGCGCGGTGTCCGCCTGATCGTTGCGGGTTTGCAGATTGATCAGGAAGGGGCCGGTTTGCCGCATCGGCGAAAAAGCGCTGTAGGCGCCATAGGCCAGCCCGCGCTTTTCGCGGATTTCCTGAGACAGTTGCGAGACCAGGCCGTTGCCACCTAGCACATGGTTACCCAGATAGAGTGCGTAGTAGTCCGGGTCGGCGCGGCTGACCCCGAGTTGGCCGATGAGGATATGGCTCTGGCTGGAAGGATGGGGAATACGGATGGTTGGGTTGAGCGGGCGGAGAGGAGGGACCGGCGGGGGTGGTGGCATCGGTTCGCCCTTGGGCAGGCCGCCGACCAGGGCGTTGGCCAATTGTTCGGCGGCGGATCGGTCGAGGTCGCCGACGATGGCGACGACCGCATTGGCGGCGGTGTAGTAGCGGCGATGGAAGTCCTGAATGTCGGCGCGGGTGATGGCGTTCAGGCTGGCCGAGGTGCCATCGGCCGGCGAGCCATAGGGATGATCGCCGTACAGCGCCTTGAAGAAAGCGTCCTGGGCGATGGCGCCGGGCGACTGGGCGCGTTCCTGGAGCGCCGTCAGCATTTGCTGGCGCACCCGCTCCACCGCGTCGGGAGCGAAACTCGGTTCCTTCAGCAAGCGGGCGACGGTTTCGACGGCGGGTTGCAGATAGCGCGGATCGGTCAAGCTACGCAGCGCCACCGAAGCCGAGTCGCGCCGCGAACTGGTGGCCAGTTGGGCACCCACCTGGTCCAAACGGTCGGCGATGGTGTCGGCCGACCAGTCGCCGGCGCCTTCTTCCAGCAAGCCGTTGGTCAGTTGCGCCAAGCCTGGTCGTTCGCCGTCGCGGACCGAACCGGCTCTGAACAGGATTTGCGCGTCCACCATCGGCAGTTCCCGGGCGGCGATGAAGTAGACCGGCACGCCGTTGGCGGTGTGCCAGTTCTGGATTTCGGGGATGGCCTGAGCCAGGCTGGAGACGCACAGCAACGCGGTGGCGAGCAGGCCCGATAGCGACGGTTTCAGGGAAGACATGGTTGGAAGAATCCTGTGCGCCTCTCTCCCTTTCCGGGAGAGAGAGGTTGGGAGAAGGATCGAGATTGGAGGGCTTTTAGCGGATCGCATGATCCGTCCCGGCTCCGGGCGCGGCCGGACGGCGGCCGTCCAGCGGTAGCGGTTCCAACGTGGCCACGGTCAAGCGGTCGTCGGTCAGGTACTTGCGGGCAACTTCGCGCACCTGTTCCGGGGTGACCGCCTGGAGGCGCTGCACGTAGTCGTCCAGCCGGTTCCAGCCCAGCCCGACCGTTTCCAGCATGCCCAGCCGCATCCCCTGGTAAAATAGCGAGTCCTGCTGATAGACATCGGAGGCGACCGCTTGGGCGACCACCCGCGCCAGTTCCTCGGGGCTTACCGGCTCCTCACGCAGTTTGGCGATTTCGGCGCGCAGGGCTCGTTCCAATTCGGCGCTGGTGTGACCCGGCGCCGGGTTGCCGGCCAGTAGAAACAGTTCTTCCAGCCGCGAGGTCAGGTTGTAGCCGGCGCCGGCGGCGGCGGCGATCTGGGAGCCACGCACCAGATCGCGGCTGATCCGGCTGCTGTTGCCGCCGTCGAGAATGCCTTCCAGTACATCCAGGGCGTAGGGTTCCCATGCTTCAGTGGCGGTTTTCAGGGTCGGTGCCTTGTAGCCGAGCAGGACGTAAGGCACTTCGGCCGGGGTTTTGACCACGATCCGGCGCTCGCCTAGTTGCGGTAGTTCTCCCGCCGGCTTGGGTGGAGTCAACTCGCTGGGTGGTAGCGGCCCGAAGTGTTTCTGGGCCAAATCGCGAACCTGGGTCGGGTCCACATCGCCGACCACCACCAGGACGGCGTTGTTCGGTGCATACCATTGCTGGTACCAGTGCTTGAGATCGTCCAGGGAGAGAGCCTGGATGTCCTGCATCCAGCCGATGATCGGGTGGCGGTAGGGGCTGGTGAGGTAGGCGGCGGCGTTGAACCGCTCGCTGGTCAGCGACTCGGGTTGGTCTTCGGTGCGCAGCCGGCGCTCCTCGGTCACCACCTGAGCTTCCTTGCTCACGTCCTCCGGCTTGAGCAGCAGGTGGCGCATCCGGTCGGCTTCCAGCCGGAAGCTGAGCTCCAGCCGGTCCTTTTCCAGAGTTTGAAAATAGGCGGTGTAGTCACGGCTGGTGAAGGCGTTCTCGTCTCCGCCGTTGGCGGCGATCAAGCGAGAGAACTCGCCGCCCGGCACCGTCGGCGTGCCCTTGAACATCATATGTTCCAGCAGGTGGGAGATGCCGGTCAGGTTGCTGGGTTCGTAGCTGGAGCCGACCTTGTACCAGACCTGCGAAACCACCACCGGCGCGCGATGGTCTTCGCGCACCAGGATTTTCAGGCCGTTGTCCAGGGTGAATTCGTGGACCGGCGTGGCCGCGAAGACGGCGGGGGCTATGGACAGCCAAAAGGCTGCGAAGAGGGTTCGACTGCGCGACATGAGATCTCCGGGTTTGGTCGATTCCAAGATTGCGGTTTCGGCCATTGGGCAGTCGGTGACGGCAAGGGTTCAGCGCGACGCACACGTATCGAGAGAGTCATCTTGCGATCATTGTGCGTCCATTGTTCCGTGGTGCTGTCTGGGGTGATGATCTTGCGTAGGCACATCAGGCCATGTCCTTTATGGCGATACTCGATCGATTTTCCCGGCGTCGGGCTTATCCAACGTCGAGTCCGTCAATCGCCTAGTTAATCGCTCAGAATCTAGAGTAAAATCGTACGCATTGTGAAAAGTAAGTTACTGTTGGGTATTGTATTGGCACGCCAACCGTTATTGATCGTCTCGTCGCTTAAGCGGCTTCGTCACCACCCGCGATCTTGCATTGTCGATTGCCCACAGCCTAGATTGAACTAATATAAGCGCATCAACGTTCCTCCGGTGGTTGCAATGTCCTCATCCCTTCCGTCCAGCAATGGCACCGAGATTATCGTCGCTTCCACCCAGTCTCGGTTGCGGGTCAAGTTCGAGGCGATCGAGCTGCGCGTAA
Source organism: Candidatus Competibacter phosphatis (assembly GCF_012939995.1). GTDB lineage: Bacteria > Pseudomonadota > Gammaproteobacteria > Competibacterales > Competibacteraceae > Competibacter > Competibacter phosphatis. The sequence goes on from NZ_SPMZ01000057.1 coordinate 18,869, forward strand.
TCGCCGGCCCGGACGCTGGCCTGGAAACCAGTCTTGGCCTGCCGACGGTATGCATGGGCTCGGCGTTGGACAACGACATCGTGTTGAGCGACCGCGCGGTTTCTCGTCGGCACGCGGAAATTCGCATGACCCCGAACGGGTTGATGCTGCGCGACCTCAATTCCACCAACGGTACGTTTATCAATGATATACGCATCACCGAAGCCTATATTCCCCCGAACGCCGAATGCCGACTCGGTTACTCTCGGCTGTTGATCCGCCAGCACACCGAGGAGCGTAAGGTGGCGGTATCGCGCCAGGACCGATTGGGCGAACTGGTGGGCGCGAGCGAGCGGATGCGGGAACTGTACGGCATGATCCAAGCCGTGGCCGCCACGCCGACCACCGTGCATCTGCACGGCGAGTCGGGCTCTGGCAAGGAGTTGGTGGCCCGTACCCTGCACGCCCTGTCGGGCCGTACCGGGCCACTGGTGGTATTCGACGCCTCGGTGACCGAGCCCGAGATGGTGCGCAACGACTTGTTCGGCCATATCAAGGGCGCATTCACCGGCGCCACCGGTTCGCGCGAGGGCGCATTCCGCCAGGCGCACACCGGTACCTTGTTCATCGACGAAATCGGCGAGCTGCCACTGGATTTGCAGCCGCGGCTGCTTCGAGTGCTGGAAAGCCGCGAGGTTACGCCGATCGGGTCCGATAAATCCGCCCGGGTGGACGTGCGCGTCATCACCGCCACCCACCGTGACCTGACGGCCATGGTCCGCGCCGGCGCCTTCCGCGCCGATCTGTTCTATCGCCTGTCGGTGGTGCCGATCGAGTTGCCCGCGCTGCGGGAGGTTCGCGAGGATATTCCGCAGATCGCTCGCCACCTGTGCAAGCAGTTGCAGTTGAGCTGCCAGATTTCGGCGGCGGCCATGGCGGCGCTGCAGAATTACTCGTGGCCGGGCAATGTGCGGGAATTGCGCAATGTGCTGGAGCGGGCGGCGGTGATGTGCGGCGAGCGGGAGATTGGTCCGGCGGATCTGCGCTTGCCGCGCGAGGCAGCGGCGCCAGCGGCACTAGCGGCGCCAGCGGCGCCCATCGCCTCGGCTCCCTTTCCAGCCCAAGCCGAGCCGATTTCCGCCCCGCCGTCGCAGCCGAGCGCGGCCGATGCTCGCGCTCACCTCAAGGAAATGGAACGGCAGATGATTCTGGACGCCATGGGACGCAACAGAAACAACAAGGCGGCCGTTGCCCGCGAGTTGGGTATTCCGTTGTCCACGCTGAAGCGTCGCCTCAAGGATTACCAGTTCGACGACGACGAGTGATCCTGGTGTCAAGCAGCAAGGGAGCGCCGCGCGGTCGAAGTTGAGAATACCCCTCCCTCCAAGAACGTGGGTGGCCTCGTAAAAACCTTACAACCCACTCGTATCGACTGACTTGCTCGCTTGCTCCGTCAGTGCCCAGGCGACGTGTTCCCGCACCAGCGCCGACGGATGCGCCATCCGGCCTTGCAAGGTGGTCACCACCGCTACCGAACGCGGCGCGTTGCCCAGGGCCACGGCGATGTTGCGCAACCAGCGCTCATGGCCAATCCGACGAATGGCGCTGCCCTCGGTGCGGCGCAGGAATTTCGCCTCGTCCCAGCCGAACAGTTCGATCAAGCGCGGTGCATCCAGCCCGTGTCGGATACGGAAATCCGGCTCGCCGCTCGGTTGAGCGAAGCGATTCCAGGGGCAAACCAACTGGCAATCGTCACAACCGTAAATGCGATTGCCGATGGCACGGCGAAACTCCGGGGGAATCGGCCCGCGCAGTTCGATGGTGTGGTAGGAAATACAGCGGCGGGCGTCCACCCGGTACGGTGCGACGATGGCCTGGGTCGGACAGATATCCAGGCAGGCGGTGCAGCGGCCACAATGCGCGCCGGTTGGCCGGTCCGTCGGCAGCGGCAGATCTACGTAAATCTCGCCAAGAAAGAACCACGAACCGATGCGGCGATCCAGCAAATTGCTGTGCTTGCCGATCCAGCCCAACCCGGCTTTCTCCGCCAGCGCTTTTTCCAGCACCGGGGCGCTGTCGGTAAACACCCGATAACCAAATGGACCAATGGCGGCGGCGATGCGTTCGGCCAGCCGTTGCAAGCGCTGTCGCAATACCTTGTGATAATCCCGGCCCAGGGCATAGCGCGACACATAGCCCAGTTCGGGCTGGTTCAGCACGCTCCAGGACGCGGCGGCGGCTGGCGGTAGATAATCCATCCGGGCCGCGATCACTCGTACCGTGCCCGGTAGCAGTTCCGCCGGTCGGCCGCGCTTGAGTCCGTGCCGGGCCATGTAGTCCATTTCGCCGTGAAAGCCTCCGGCCAGCCAGTCGAGCAGCCGCGCCTCATGTGTGCTCAAATCGATATCGGCGATACCGACCTGTTGGAACCCGAGTTCGCGCCCCCATGTTTTGATGGTGGCGGCTAGTTCGGCGAGCTGGGCGTCGTCTGCGGCAACGGTCATGGAAGCGAGTAGAATTAATAAGAAGAAGGTTGGCTTATTGTGCCCCAATCGAGGCGGCGAAGGAGGTCTCCCATGCGTGAATTGCCCGTCGAACTGTACCGCGCCGCTCAGGTGCGGGAACTGGATCGCATCGCCATCGCGGAACGCGGCATTCCCGGTTATACCTTGATGAGCCGGGCCGGCGAAGCGGCATGCCAACTGTTGGGCCAGCGCTGGCCGAAAGCGCGGCGGATCGTGGTGGTCTGCGGCGGTGGCAACAACGGTGGCGATGGCTACGTGGTGGCGCGACTGGCCCGTCAAGCCGGGTGCGATGTCCGGGTGCTGGCGGTCGCCGACCCGGCCACATTGCGCGGCGACGCGCAAATTGCCTGGCGGGACGCCCGCGCCGCCGAGATCGTGATCGTGCCGTTCAATACCGCCGAATTGCATGATGTCGATCTGATCGTCGATGCTATTCTCGGCACCGGCCTGGAACGGGAGGTCAGCGGCCTCTGGCGAGAAGCCATCGAAGCAATGAACGCCAGCCCCGCCGATATCCTGGCGCTCGATATCCCTTCCGGCCTGCACGCCGACACTGGGGCAATCCTGGGTACAGCGATCCACGCGGCGGCCACTCTGACCTTCATCGGCCTCAAGCAAGGTCTGTTCACCGGACAAGGACCGGCCTGTTGCGGCGACATCGGTTTTGCGGATCTCGGCGTGCCGCCCGACATTTATCCGGCGTTGCATCCCGCCAGTTGGCGTTACGATGGCGAAGACTTGCCGGCGCTGCTGCCGCGTCGTCGGCGCAGCGCCCACAAAGGGCACTTCGGCCATGTGCTGGTGGTCGGCGGCGACTTGGGGATGGCGGGCGCGGCGCGGATGGCGGCCGAAGCCGCCGCCCGCTGCGGCGCGGGGCTGACCAGCATCGCCACTCGGGCCGCTCACGCTGGTTTACAGGCGGCGGTCCGACCGGAACTGATGTTCCACGGCGTCGAAACGCCAGCCGAATTGACCTCGCTGCTGGACCGGGCGACAGTGGTCGCCATCGGGCCGGGACTGGGTCGCGGCGCTTGGGGCCGAACCTTGCTACACGCCGTCCTCGCCAGTGACAAACCGCTGGTGGTGGACGCCGACGCGCTGAATCTGTTGGCTGCCGAGCCGGTTTTTCGCGACCATTGGATACTGACGCCGCACCCCGGCGAAGCCGCCCGACTGCTGAAAATGACTCCGGCCGAGGTCGAAGCCGACCGCTTCGCCGCCGTCGAGGAGCTGGCGCTGCGTTTCGGCGGCGTGGCGGTACTCAAGGGTGCCGGTTCGCTGATCGCCAGCAAGGCGGACGGGTTGGTGGCGCTTTGCGCGGTCGGCAATCCGGGCATGGCCAGCGGTGGCATGGGCGACGTATTGACCGGGGTCATCGCCGCGTTGCTGGCGCAGGGACTGCCGCCGTTCGCGGCGGCCCAGGCCGGCGCCTATCTGCACGGGCGAGCTGGCGATCTGGCGGCGCGGGAGGGCGGTGAGCGAGGTCTGATGGCCACCGATCTGCTGCCCTGTTTGCGGCAACTGGTGAACGTCTGAACCATGTTGGAACTTGATCTCGATTCCGCCGCCGCCACCGAAGCTTTGGGGGCACGATTGGCCGACGGGCTGACGCCCGGCTGCGTGCTCTACCTGAGCGGCGATCTGGGCGCCGGCAAGACCACGCTGACGCGTGGCCTGCTGCGTGCCCTTGGCCATCGCGGCACGGTGAAAAGTCCCACCTTCACGTTGGTGGAACCTTATCAGTTGAATGGCTGGCGGCTGTTTCACTGGGATCTATACCGATTGGCCGATCCCGAGGAACTGGAGTATCTGGGGTTGCGCGATCAGATCGACGGCGAGGCGGTGCTGCTGATCGAGTGGCCGGAACACGGTCCCGGCGAACTGCCCCCGGCCGATCTGGAAGTCACCCTCGGCTACGCCGGCGAGGGCCGCATCTGCCGGTTGGAACCTCGTTCCCCGTCTGGCCAAGCCCTGCTGGCGGGTTTAATCAACGTAACCTTATGACTCTTCCAGGTCTGTCCACAGCGCACCCAATTCCAGGGCAATGTCGGTAAACGGCTCGACACTAACAGCGTCCTGTTCCTGAAACAGCCCGATCACCGTCCAGCGTTCTTCGCGCAGGGCGAACACTTCCAGAGTATGCGCCAGCGGGTCCACCAGCCAGAGATACGGCACGCCATGGCGGGCATAAACCGGCATTTTGATCACACGATCCGTCTTGGCGGTGGACGGCGACAGGATTTCGCAGACCCAATCCGGCACGACTTCGATTCGATGATCGCGGGGCAGACGCGGCATCCGTTCCCGTCGCCAACCGGCGAGATCGGGAACCAGCACTTCGGTATCGCGGATGAAGTGAATTTCCGGCTCGTCCAGAATCCACCATCCCCCCCGGTCCACCACGCCCCCTGTGATAGGCGGAGCCAATATCCATTCCCAAGCCCGAACTGGCTAATGCATGTGGATTGGCGGGGCGTGGTTGCGCGTACAAGCGCCCGTTGATGATTTCGCCGGTCAGGTTGGCTGGCAAAGCTTCCAGTTGGGCATATAAATCATCCGAACGCGTCGCTTTTTCCATCACGGCGGACATGGCGATACCTCCTGCTGGCTCAGCGGTTCTTACGCTTTTTCAATATCTTAGAGCTTTCCTCGGGCAATAACGACATCGGTTGTCGATAACGCTCGATATGGAAACGCCACTCTCGTTTCACCTCGCCGACGAAGATCGTGCCGCCGGGGGCCGCGTCCACGGCGTGGTCGAAATGGCGGTGCGTCTGCGCAATTGCGGTGGCAGACTCGGTGGATCGTTCACGCCGCCTGGCTTTTTTCCTTTTCCTCTTCCAGATGCTTGCAGTCGATGCACAGCTCCGCCGTGGGCCGCGCTTCCAGCCGGCGCAGGCCGATTTCCACGCCACAGCCCTCGCAGTAGCCATAATCGTCGCTGGCGAGCCGACCGAGCGCCTTGTCGATCTTGCGCAATAGCTTGCGCTCCCGGTCGCGGGCGCGCAGGTTGATCGTAAATTCCTCTTCCTGACTGGCCCGGTCATTCGGGTCCGGCAGGTTCAACGGTTCGTCCTGCATGTTGGTCACGGCGCGTCGACCTTCTTCCATCAGTTCCTGTTTCCAGGCCAGCAGGATGGCGCGAAAGTGGTTTTTTTTGCTGGTCGTTCATGTACTCCTCACCTTCATTCGCGCGATAGGCCACAAAGCCCGCAAGCGTTTCAGTCATCGTTATCCGCCTTTAGCTTTTTAGAATGCCTCAAAAATCCAATGGCCAGTTGCGCTTGGCCATCCGATGTAACGCTCGGTGGTTATGCGTCAAGCACGGATTATTCTAGAAGGAAACTGCGACACTAGTGTGCAACTTGTGAGGATCGATCATTTAGACACCGCTCAGACAGGCGCGCAACGAGGCGGCAAGTCCTTGCAGGAGCTGGAAATAGGCGTCGGGACCTGGCGGCAATTCCGCGCCCAGTGGATCGAGCACGCCGCGGCGGGCAGCACTGCCGGCGATGATCGTTTCCACCAACGCCGGTTGGAACTGCGGCTCACTGAACACGCAACGTACCTGAAGATCGCGGATACGGGCCTGAATGTCCGCTACCCGCTTGGCGCCGGGCCGCCGCTCCGCGCTCATCGTCACCGAACCGATCGCGTCCAGGTCGTAGCGTTGTTCGAAATATTGATAGGCGTCGTGAAACACCAGGTAAGGCTGCTGTCTGACCGGCGCCAGTTCCGTGGCCAGTCGCTGGTTCAAGCGGTCGAGGCGTTCGATCAGCGCCGCGCCGTTGCGTTGATAATCGGCGCGATGAGCGACATCCACCTCACCCAGCACGGTCATGATCCGACGCACCATGGCAATGGCGTTGACCGGGTCCAGCCAGACATGGGGATCGTGATCGGCCTGGTGAACATGCTCATGCTCATGATCGTCGCCGTCTTCCGGTGTTTCGTGGCCGTGTTCGTCATGCCCATGTTCATGCCCATGTGGTTCCCAGGCGCCGCCCTCTCGCAGCGGTAGCACCGTCATGCCTGGAGCGTCCAACAACGCCACGATGCGGACCTTGTTCTTGACGTTATCCAGCGGCCGGATCAGAAAGCTCTCCAGGTCCGGCCCGATCCAGAACACCACTTGAGCCTGATCGATGGCGCGGGCCTCCGAGGGCTTCAGGCTATAGTCGTGCGGCGAAGCACCGCCGGACACCAGCAACAGCGGTTCGCCCACGCCCTGCATGACGCCGGCCACCAACGAGTGTACCGGCTTGATGCTGGTCACGATCTGGGGCTGGGTGGCCAAGGCGACCAGCGGCAGGAACAGCAATCCTCCCAACAGTTTTTTCAGTACGCCCGATCCCATTGGATTAAACTGCATCGCTTCACTCCTGATGTTATGTTATAGAATAACATTTGTTATAAGATAACACTTCAAACATTCAGTCAAGCTGAAATGATGGAGCCTTCCATGCGGCAAGCCGGGGATCTGAGCTGTGCACCTTCGATCGATGCGCAACAGGCGCTGGCGCGGGCGGAAGCCTTGTGCCAACAGCGTGGCGCCCGCCTTACCGACTTGCGCCGGCGCGTGCTGGAAATCATCTGGAGCAGCGCCACGCCGCTGGGTGCGTACACCATTCTCGACGTGTTGCGTGACGACGGCCGCCAAGGTGCGCCGCCCACCGTGTACCGGGCACTGGATTTTCTGTTGGCGCAGGGCTTGATCCATCGGCTGGCCTCACTGAACGTATTCACCGGCTGCCGGCGGCCGGGTAGTCACCACAGTGGCCAGTTTCTGATCTGCCGGGATTGCGGCCGAGTCAGCGAATTGAGCAACCCGGCGATCGACGAATTGCTGCGCGCCGAAACCGACGCCCGTGGCTTCGAGGTGCTGGCGCAGATCGTGGAGATTCTCGGCCGCTGCCCGGACTGCCTGGAGGAGCCGACGCGTCATGACTGAGCTGTTGCTGACAGCCGAAAACATCGGCCTGACCATCCGAGGCAACCCGATCCTGCACAACGTCAACCTGCGGGTCGCGGCCGGAGAAATCGTCGCCCTGATTGGCCCGAACGGTGCCGGTAAATCCACCCTGGTGCGGGTGTTGCTGGGCTTGCTGCGACCGGACAGCGGCCGGGTCTGGTCGCGGCCTGGCCTGCGGATCGGCTACATGCCGCAGCGGCTGGCGCTGGACGGCACCCTACCGCTATCCGTGCAGCGCTTCGTGACCCTCGGTACTCCGGCGGCGCGGGCGCGAGTGCAAGCGGTACTGGCTGAAGTCGGCGCCGCCCATGTGCTCGATTCGCCGGTGCAGGCGGTTTCCGGTGGCGAACTGCAACGGGTGATGCTGGCCCGTGCCCTGCTGCGCGAGCCCGATTTGCTGGTGTTGGACGAACCGATTCAAGGCGTGGACCTGAACGGTCAATACGAGTTGTACGACCTGATCGGTGGCCTGCGCCGCACCCATGGTTGCGGGATGCTGATGGTCTCGCACGAACTGCATCTGGTGATGGCCACCACCGATCACGTTCTGTGCCTGAACCGGCACGTCTGCTGCTCCGGTCATCCCGATCACGTCGCCCGCGATCCCGCCTACCTGGATCTGTTCGGCATCGACGGCGCGCGGCGGTTGGCGGTTTACCATCACCATCACAACCACCATCACGATCTGCACGGCGCCGTGGTGCCGGACCTGCCTCTTTCTTCCGCGTCGGGAGGAGAGGGCGGCCATCGTCCGCCCGTGGAGCAGGATCGTGGATGATTTCCTGGCGCGTGCCCTGCTTGGCGGCGTTGGCGTGGCGCTGGCCGCCGGCCCGTTGGGTGCGTTCATCGTCTGGCGGCGCATGGCCTATTTCGGCGACACCCTGGCGCATTCGGGGCTGCTGGGCATCGTGCTCGGTACCGTGCTGAATCTCAACCTGCAACTCGGCGTGGCGATCACCTGCTTGGTGGTGGCGCTGGTGCTGGTGCTGCTGCAACGACAGCGCCGGCTGGCGACGGACACCCTGCTGGGCATTCTCGCCCACACCACGCTGTCGCTGGGATTGGTCGCGCTGGCGTTTCTGGAAACGGTACGGGTCGATCTGACCGCTTATCTGTTCGGCGATATTCTGGCGATCGGCCCAATCGATTTGTACTGGATCTGGGGTGGCGCCTTGCTGGCGCTGGGGGCGTTGGCCGGGCTGTGGCGGCCCCTGTTGGCGATCACCGTGCACGAGGAACTGGCGCAGGTGGAGGGCGTGCCGGTCTTTCCCGTCCGGTTGGCGTTCATGCTGCTGGTTGCCATCGTCATCGCCGTGGCGATGAAGGTGGTCGGCATTCTGCTCATTACCTCGCTGCTGATCATTCCGGCGGCGGCGGCGCGGCGTTTCGCCCGCTCGCCGGAAGGCATGGCGCTACTGGCCAGCGGACTGGGCTGCGCGGCGGTGGGGCTTGGCTTGTGGGCTTCGCTGCGTTGGGATACCCCGGCCGGACCGTCGGTCGTGCTGGCTGCCGCCTTCCTGTTCGTGCTGAGTTCGGTGGTCCCCGGCCGGTCGTGGCGCTAAGCGCTACAATTCCCGCAGACTGCGCCAGGGGGGCTGGCTCAGTGCCGAACGCGCGCCCAGCAGTCCGGCCAAACCCACCCCCAGCACACCCACGCCACCCGCCGAGCGGCCAGATCCATGGATTCCATTGATAGGGGAATTCGAAGACCCGCGCGGCCAGCACGTAGCCCAGCACGGTTGCGGCGGTGGCGGCCAGTATCCCGGCCAACAACCCCAGCGTGGCGAATTCCGCCAGCAGGCTTTGCCGCACCACCGCCCGCCGCGCGCCCAGGGTGCGCAGCACGGCGCTTTCGAAGCGGCGTTCGTCCTGAGTGGCCTGAATGGCTGCGTACAACACCACCAGTCCGGCCGCCAGGGTGAACAGGAACACGTATTCGACGGCGGCGATCACCCGGTCCATGATCTCGCGGACCTTGCTCATCAGCGCATCCACGTCCAGCACCGTCACCGACGGATACTGGCGCACCAGGTCCGCCAGCAGTGGCTTCTGGCCGGCGGGTAGATGGAAGCTGGTGATCCAGGTCGCCGGATAATGATCCAGCACGCCGGACGGGAACACCACGAAGAAATTGGCCCGAAACGAATCCCATTCGACGCTGCGCAAACTGACGACTTTCGCTGGTAACTCCTGGCCGGCAATCTGGAAGCGCAGGGTGTCGCCCATGGCGATGCCGAGCTCTTTCGCCAGCCCGGTTTCCACCGAAGCGACGCCTTGGCCATGATCACTCGCGTTCCACCAGCGACCGGCGAGGATGCGATTGTCCTCCTGCAAGCGGTCGGTCCAGGATAGATTGAACTCCCGCTCCACCAAGCGCTTGGCGCGCGGATTGTCGTAATCGTCCGGTCCCACCGCCCGCTCGTTGATCGCCGTCAGCCGCCCGCGTACCATCGGGAACAGCTCCGCGTCGTGTAAGCCATGCTCGCGCAGGAAGGCGCGTACCCCGGCCACCTCGCCGGGCTGGATGTTGATCAGAAAATGATTGGGCGCATCGGCCGGTAGACTGGCCCGCCAGTTGGCCAACAAATCGGTGCGTACCAGGGTCAACATTAGCAGTGCCATCAAGCCCAGACCCAGCGCGACCACCTGTACCGCGCTACCCGATCCGCGCCGGGCGATGTTGGCCAGCCCAAATCGCCAGGCCACCCCGACCCGACCGCGCAGCAGACCCAGCGCTTGCACCAAGCCCCAGGCCGCCAGCGCCAGCGCCGCCACCGTGCCCGTCACGCCGGCGCAGACGTACAGCGCCAGCCGCCATTCCCCCCGCTTGCCAGATCAGCAGCGCCAGTGTCGCCGCCACGGCGGGACCGTATAGCGCCAGCAAGCGTGGGTTGACCGGACCGAGATCGCGGCGTAGCACCCGCAACGGCGGTACTTCCCGCAACCGTAGCAACGGCGGCAGACCAAAGCCGAGCAGGGTCACGAAACCGGTCGCCAGCGCCGGCAGGATCGGTTGCCAGGACGGCGCTGGCAGATCGCCGTTGCCAAGCAGTTGGCCGAGCACGCCGCTTAAGCCGTACTGAGCGAGATATCCGACCAGCAGGCCTGCCGTGCCGGCCAGCAGAGCCAAGGCCAGCAGCTCCAGCAGGAACAGCCGGACGATCAGCGTTTCGGTGGCGCCGACGCAGCGTAGGATGGCGACGCTGTCCCAGTGACGGGCGGCGAAGCGGCGGGCGGCGATGGCCACCCCGACGCCGGCCAGAATCACGCTGACCAGTGCCGCCAGGCTCAAGAATCGCTGCGCCCGTTCCAGTGCCGTCCGCAATTCGGCGCGGGCATCGCGCACGCCTTGCAGCTTTTCGCCGGTCGCTAGCCGAGGTTGTGCCCAAGTGTTGAACGCGACCAGCGCCGCCGGCTCGCCGGCCAGCAACAGGCGGTATTCGACCCGGCTACCGGGCTGTACCAGTTGGGTCGAAGGAATGTCGGCCAAATTCATCATCAGGCGCGGCGCGATGCTGAACAGATCGCCGGCCCGATCCGGCTCATAGGCTAGCACCGCCCCAATCTGGAACTCGCGGCTGCCGAGATGAACCGTGTCGCCGACCTGAAGACCCAGTATCTGCAACAATCGCTCGTCCAGCCAGACCTGACCTGGAGCGGGGATGGTGTCGATGGCGCGGGGTGGATCGAACGGCCGGTCGCTGATTTGCAGGATACCGCGCAACGGGTAAGCGGGGCCGACCGCCTTGACTTCGGCCAGTTGGGTCAGGTCGCCAGACAGCACCACGCTGCGAAAACTCAGGGTTTCCGCGATCCGCAGGCCACGTCGGCGGGCCTCATCGGCCAGTAGTGCTTGAATCGGATTCGGCGCGGAGATCACTTCATCGGCACCCAACAGCTCGCTGGCCTTGCGTTCCATGGCCTGCTGGATGCGGTCGGTGAAAAAACCGACGGCGGCGACACTGGCGACGGCAATCAACAGGGCAATGGCCAGTACTCGTAGTTCGCCGGATTGCCAATCGCGGCGCAAGGCTCGCAAGGCCATGCGGCCGATATTGCGCCAGTTCGGGAAATCGGCTCCGAGCGAGGAATTCGTGGTTGTGGCTTTCGGCATGGCTTCAAACCGGGTGGAGGCGTTGAGTCGGTTCCGCGCGCAAGCGGCCGTCGTCCAGTTCCAACATCCGATCGCAATAAGCGGCCAGTTCGGGATCGTGGGTGACCAGAATCAAGGTGGTACCCTGTTCTCGATTCAGCGCGAACAGCAGTTCGACGATGCGATGGCCGGTTTTCTGGTCCAAATTGCCGGTCGGTTCGTCGGCGAATAGCACGTCGGGATTGCCGGCGAAGGCACGGGCGATGGCCACTCGCTGTTGTTCGCCACCGGAAAGTTGCGAGGGATAGTGCCGGGCGCGGACCCGCAAGCCGACCCGTTCCAGCAGTTCCAGCGCTTGGCGGCGGGCGTCGGGTTGGCCAGCCAACTCCAGCGGCAGCATGACGTTTTCCAGCGCGGTCAGTCCGGTCAGCAGTTGGAAGGACTGGAACACGAAACCGACTCGTCGCGCCCGCAGCAGGGCGCGGCCATCTTCGTCCAGGCCGCCAAGATCGACTCCCGCCAGCCACACCCGGCCTTGGCTGGGCACATCCAAGCCGGCCAGCAGGCCCAATAGGGTCGATTTACCGGAACCGGAGGCGCCGACCACCGCCACGCTTTCGCCCTTGGCGATGGTGAAGTTGATGTCATCGAGGATGAGCAGCGGACCTTCCGGGCTGACGACCTGTTTGCTCAGCCGCTCAGCCCGCACGATACCGCTGGCTGACTGGTTGTCCACCGGCGGCGCGGCGGTTACGCTAACCCCGCTGGCCGCTTCCAGGTCATGATCCACGCGCATTGCCAGGTTCTCCGATGATGAAAACGAATTGCTCACCTTGTTTACCGATTGTGCTGTTGGGGCTGATGGTTTTATTCGGTTCCGCGGCCCGCGCCGAATCGCCGGTGATTCTGGTGTTGGGCGACAGCTTGAGCGCCGGTTACGGGATACCGGTCGAAAAGGGCTGGGTCAGCTTGCTGCAACGCCGGTTGGTGGAGCGCGGTTTCCCGTACCGGGTGGTCAACGCCAGCATCAGCGGCGACACCACCAGCGGAGGTCTGAGCCGGCTGCCGGCGGCGCTGGAGCTGCATCGTCCCGCCATCGTCGTTCTGGAACTGGGTGCCAACGATGGTTTGCGCGGTCAACCGCCGATGGCGATGAGTCGCAATCTGTCACAGATGATCGAACGATCCCAGCAGGCCGGCGCGCGGGTGTTGCTGGCGGAGATGCGTATTCCGCCGAATTATGGCCCCCTGTACGCGCAAAAGTTTCAAGCGACGTTCGGGGAACTGGCCCAGCACTACGCGATTCCCTTGATCCCATTCTTGTTGGACGGCGTGGCGGGCAATCCGGCGCTGATTCAGGACGATGGCTTGCATCCGCGCGCCGAGGCACAGCCGCAGATTCTGGATAACGTCTGGGCGGTGCTGGAGCCGACGTTGAAGTCGTGATGGTTTATCAGGCGGCTCATCCTTACCGGTCATGATGGCGCGCGTCGATCGCTCCCGAGCTTAGCGAAGGAGACGTTTTTTTCATCGTGCCTGCTCGTCGATGCGTTGGCGTTGCTGCTGGGCGGCATCCTGGATTTGCGATTCCAGTTGGCGCGCTTTGTCTAATGCTTCGGTTTGCGCGCTCAGCGGATTGTCGGGTTTGGCGGTGGATTTCGGTGCGTCGTGCTCCTTGGAACAGGCACCCAGCGCCAGTAGTAACAGACCGCCCAGTAGGGTGGAACGCAGGTTCATGGATTCAACTCCTCTTGGATGTAATCAGAACGGGTTGGATAGGCTACCTGTCAGGTCCCGCGAGATTATATTGACATTAGGAGCCGCCGTTTGCTGGAATCGCGGCGGTTCTTACACGATCTGATTCTCGCGCTACGGAGGCCCTGATGGAGATTCGCCTGCACGCCAACGCCACCACCACGCCCAAGCAACGAGCGTACATCCAGCAATCGACTCGCCCGGCGGCCGAACTGGCGGTGGAGATCGGAGTGAGCGAGACCACGATTCGTCGCTGGCGAGCACGGGACACGGTGCGGGATCGCCCGCACACGCCGCACCGCTTGGCGACGATCCTGAATCCGCTGCAAGAGTTTGTGGTGGTGGAGTTGCGCAAGCTCTTGTTGCTGCCGCTGGACGACTTGCTGGTGGTGGCTCGCGAGTCGTGTGTCCCGA
>NZ_SPMZ01000058.1 GCF_012939995.1 Candidatus Competibacter phosphatis
CATCGCCCGCGCGTCCTGTCGTGCCGCCGGTTCCGCCGACTCCCACGCCGCTGCCCGCGCGTCCCGTCGTGCCGCCGACTCCCACGCCGCCGCCGGCTCGTCCCTCCGGCCGTAGCCTGGAAGAGGAGTTGAAATCGCAGTTTGATCCGACCGTACAGGAATTGGAGAAGGGACTTCGCCATCACCCGCCGTCTGGGTCGCGCTAGCGTGGAACAGCGCATGATTCAGGCAAATTCAGCGCATCCGCATCCATAGCCAGAGGAGCCTTTTCATGAGCCGTCTTTCGATCAGCAGCTTGTCGGTATTGCTCGGACTGTTTGCCGGTTTGACGCGGATACCTCACATGGCGATGTCTCAACCGCCTTCCTCGTCGGGAGCGCCGTCGTCCGAAGCGCCCGGCGCGACCCGGCGCGGCCCGAGCGGTTTGTTGCTCGGTTGGATTGCGATCGCCGCCGTCGCTGGCGTAACCGCCGTCGGCCTGTGGTGGTTCAGCCATCAAACGACCGAAATGCCCACCAGCGCCGCGCGGCAGAGCGCGACTCAGACGTCTCCGGCGCCAGGAGCCGTGACCCCCGAGCCAGCTCCAGCTTCCGGGCCGAAGCCCGCCGCCGGGACTCAATAGGATCGCGCTTCCCATCCGCCCGACGGCGGCGTTCGAACGCGGATGGGAGGCACTTTCATCATGACCAACCACCGGGAGCGTTTTCATGAACCGTCCGTTGATCGGCGCCCTACTGTTTATGTGGGGTCTGTTGAGCTTGACGCCGGCCGTGGCCGAAGAGGCCGATTCCAAACAGATCGGCATGGTGACCGGCTCCAAGACCGGCACCTACATCCAGTTTGGCAACGACATTGCCGGCGTCGCCAAAACCGTCGGTTTGGATATCTTGGTCAAGGACTCCCAGGGTTCGATCGATAACATCAAGCGCATCAATAGCAAGGAAAATGCCACCTTCGGCATCGTGCAATCCGATGTGCTGGGGTTCCTCAGCCGTTCGGAAAGCCCGGAGATGCGTCAGCTCGCCGGCCGATTGCGGCTGATCTTCCCGTTCTACAACGAGGAAGTGCATCTGTTCGCCAGCAAGTCGATCCAGTCGTTCGACGGCCTGACGGGTAAACGGGTGGTGGTGGGTCAGCAGGGTAGTGGCACTTGGTTGACCGCCATGAATCTGTTGCAATTGACGGGGGTCAAGCCGGCCGAATTGCTCAACCTGCCGCCGTTGCAGGGCGTGACCGCCGTACTCAAGGGCGAAGCCGACGCCATGTTCTACGTCGCCGGCAAGCCGGTCAGCCTGTTCGCCAAGCTGGGCAGCCTGACCGACAAGCCGGAATTCGCTCCGTTGCTGGCGAACGTGCATTTCGTGCCGCTGGACGATCCACGCATGCTGCGCGAATATCAGGTGGCCGAAATCGGTCAGGCCGATTATGAGTGGACGAGCGGCAGCGTGCCGACCATCGCGGTGAAGGCGGTGTTGATGAGCTTCGACTTTTCCGGCAAGCAAAGCCCCTATTTCGCCCAGCGTTGCCAACAGTTAGCCAAGCTGGGTCAGGTCATCCGCGCCAATATCGGCCAGCTCAAGCAAACCGGTCATCCCAAATGGAAAGAGGTCGATCTCAATGAGAAGGTTGGCCTCTGGCAACTGGATAGTTGTTCTCGCGGTGGTAAGAGCGGGGGCGCGAACGCGGACCTCTCCCGCGAGTTGGAGAAGATGCTGTTGAATCAGTTCGAGTGGCCCCGATATTCGATCCCGGCGGCTTGAAGCCGGATCCGCCCGGCCCGGCGGCCGGATTTCGAAAGCTGCGTGCATGGGAGAAAGTCGATGCGATTCGTTCGAGCGGTTTTGGTGGGGATGTGGGTTGCCGGAACGGTTCCGGTGTTGGCCCAGGATGCGCGGCCGGACGCCCGCATGGAGTTTTCCGGTTTTTCGGTGGGCTTGTTGCTCGGCTACAGCCAAGGGCAAGGCACGCTGGAGTTTCAGGATCGGCAGTACCGGTTTTCGGTCTCGGGGCTCAAGGTGGCGACGGTGGGCATCAGCCAGCTCAGCGCGGTGGGCCAGGTCTACCGGCTGCGGGACGTGGCCGATTTTGCCGGGCGATATGTCTCGGCCGAAGGCGGGTTGACCGTGTTTCAGGGTGGGGGTCCCGCCATGCTGCGCAACGAGAAAGGGGTGACGTTGTACCTACAAAACGTCCAACTTGGCCTCGACCTGACTCTCGGCGGCGGTGGATTATCGATCGTGCTGGACCCCACCGACGAGCCGACCCCGCCGGCTAGTTGAACGACCCTGTCGTTGTTGGGATGGCGGGATAACGGTCGGCAATCGCAAGGCGAGTCGGTGCATGGTGGAACAAATTCTGCTCAGCAGCAGTTCCTTTGACGGATTGCGCGAGATTGGCGGCTTCGGTCAGCCGTTGCATGCCTTGTACCCGCAAATCCGGGCGGTACTGGCTAGTGAACTGGAGCCGGACGCGGCCTGGCTGCTGGCCGAACCGGTGGTGGATCGGGCCAACAACCGGATCGATTGGTACACCGAAGGCGATCCCGAGGAGCAACCGGTCGCCCTGAACGATTTGCCCGAGGAACGACGCCAACCGCTTCGCGCCCGGCTCGACGATCTGCTCGGCCGGGGGCGGGAGTTGGCGGAGCGGTACGCGACCGCCAAGGAAGTTCGTCAGCATCGACTGGGCGCGATTTTGCGAGCGGTGTTGGCCACGCCGGCGGAAACCGGGGTGTTTCTGGTCAACGGTCGGCCGGTACTGACGGGCTGGGGTTTTACGCTGGACCGACCCTGGTTGGAGCCGGCTGGTGCGCCCGATTCGGCGATGGCCGCGTCCAGATCGATCGAACCGCCCCGCGATGTCGTGGTGCCCGAAATCCCCATGCCCGAGCTGACGAGCGCCGAGCCGCAACCCGTCCCGCCGATCGAACCCTCCACCGCGAGCGAATTTCAGCCGGAACCCGTCCCGCCGCCCGCGCCGTTGGAATCGGCTCTGCCGGAATTGCCACCGGAATTGCCGCCGATCTCCCAGGCTCAGCCGGTGCTTCCGGTCGCGGCCGTGGAAGCCGCGCCGACACAATCGGAGGAGAAACCGCCGATCGAACCCGAGCCAGCGCCGGTTGCGGCAACGGGGGATTCCTTATCCGTGGAAAAGACCGAACCGGCATCGCCGCTACGCTATGTGGTGGTGGGCTCCACGGGATTTTGGAGCATGTTCGCGCTCGCCGTTTTATTGGCGCTGGGCGCGGCGATTTTCAGCCATTGGCGAAGCCCGACCCCGGATCGGATTGCGATGGTACCCGCGCCGTCCGATGAAGAGAATGCTGGCGCGCTCGCGGATGCCCGGCGGACTGAAGCGGAATTGCGTGCCCGACTCGAACAGGTGCTCGCATGGCTGGCCGAACGACGCGACCAATGCCGGCCGCCGGCCGGAGCGGATGCGTCAGCGCCCACCAGCAATGCGCAAGAGCGGAGCGATATGGGTACGGGTTTGGTTCCGCCCGCTGAATCGCGGAGCATGGAGGTCTCGTCATCCGATATCGTGGCGGTGCCGGTGGTCGCGCCTGACGCGGAAACCCGTCCCGTACCCGATCGGACGACGCCTCCAGCCGGTCGCGAAGTCGCATCCACCGTCCCCGGCGAGGACCATGCCGGGCAGAAGCCGATTGCCACCATGCCAGCCGCCGAACGTGCGGTGGTTCGGGCCGGCGGCTCGATTGCGAAAGAGCCCGGTGCGCTGGAAGACGCGATCGCGACAGCACCAACCACGCCGTCAGGTGACGGGCAACCTCGCAAGATGACGCCGGCGCCGACTGAACTGAATCCGCCGGATGGCGTTCGCTCGCCACCGGTCGTCGCCGCGCCAAACCCACCAACCAGCGAGCCATCGTTGGCCCGAACCCTGGAAGAACAATTGAGCGGGGAACTGAACAGATCCTCGCGACCATCGGACCAGTCCGTACCGGGTTCGGCGCCGGCCGAGTCGCCGCCGGTCAGGAGCGCGCCGACCCTTGAGGAACGTCGAGAGTTCGATCAGCGCATGTCGGTCGCCGGCGCGGCCATGGGCGAGATTACCGTCACACTACTGTGGAACAGCCATGGGGATCTCGATTTGGTGGTAAATTGTCCCACGGGCCGGCAATTGGATTATCGCAACCCCGCCGAGTGCGGCGGTACCCTGGATGTGGATGCCAATACCGCCCGCGACAAACTGCAAGACCGCCCGGTGGAGAATGTATTCTGGCCGGCTGGTAAGGCGATGTCCGGGACCTATCGAATCGCCGTCCGCTATGTTCCGCGCAAGGATGAGCAGTCTCCCCAAGAAACCTCGTATCAGGTGCGATTGAGCCGGGGTGGCCAGGAATCGGTGTTCAAGGGCACGATCCGCCCCGGTGCGATCGTGCCGGTAACCGGTTTCACGGTGGAGCGCTGAGGAAATCCCATGAACGAGCAGGTCGAGCGGCAATACCCACAGTTCACGATTCACGCCGCCGAGGCGACGATCCCTCGCTACCAGCGCGCCTGGGTCTGGGGGGTGGTGGCGCTGGCGATTCTGCTCTGTGGCCTTGTGACCGGCTGGTTGTTGAGTGGTACGGTATCCGGTCGTCGGCCCGGAATTCAGCCGAATTCCTCGCAATTGGCGACCGACGGCACCGCGCTGGCCCGACAGCAAGCGGTAAATGAACGCTTGCATGCCCGCATCGTGCGCTTGGAGCAGGCGCTGGTCGGCGATGCTTGTGGTCCTGAAGCGCTGGAGGCGATGACGCGGAGTCGCCGGGAGCCCTGATCGGTGCGCCACTCGGATCGGAAAGCGAGGAGAGAGGGACGATGACGGTCATTTTTTTTCTGCTGTTCTTAGCGAGGAACCGAACATGTCGAGTTATTCGATCCGGCTGGATTGGCGGCGCACGACGCCCGATTTCGATTACAAGACCTTCAACCGTGGCCATCTCTGGCATCTGGCCGGTGGTCACCAGACCGTGCCGGGTTCGTCGGCGCCGGAGTATTCGGGCGACCCCGAGATGAGCAATCCCGAGGAGGCATTGTTGGCATCGCTGTCCAGTTGTCACATGCTGACTTTCCTGGCCATCGCCGCGCTCAAGAAATTGGTGGTGGATAGCTACGAGGATGAGCCTTTGGCCGAGCTCGGCAAGAACGAAAAGGGTAGGACGATGGTCAGCCATCTGACGCTGCGGCCCAAGGTGACGTTCGGTGGCGCCACGCCCGATCCCGAGGTCGTGTTGGAACTGCACCGCAAGGCCAAGGAGAATTGCTTTATCGGCAATTCCCTGTTGACTCCAGTGGCCCTGGAGCCTCGTTTTTGACGACTGACCGGTCTCCAGCAAGGGCGGGTGCGCATGGATGGCATCAAGGAGCTTGTGCGGGAATCGAATAAGATTGGCGGGGCTGACCCGTGCGGAATATCAGGTACGATTGCCGATGCTGCCCACATCGCCGCTCGTTTGGCCGAGGAAAGCAGCAGCGCTTGATATTGCATTGCTGCTTCGCCTGTCTTATATATTCAACTTTTCGAAATCGTTGGCGAGAGGAAGGACCGTTGGGTATGCGGGTGTTCAACAAACAGGTGATTCTTCTTGGCGTCCTGGGGTGGCTGCTTGGTGGCTGCGCCACGAACGAAGTGCAAACTCCGCCGTCGCCGCCGCCGTTGGCGCCGAGCCGTGCGGCCGTTCCCAACGAGCCCTGGTTGTTGGTGGATACCAAGGCCGACAATCTGGTGATCATGCGGGGCCAACAGCCGGTGCAGGTGTTTCGCAAAGTCGCGCTGGGTAGCAGCGGCGCCGGCCTCAAGTTCGCTCGTGGCGACAATAAAACGCCGCTCGGTGTCTTTCGGGTGGGCTGGATCAACGATCATAGCCGGTTCAAGAAATTCATCGGTCTCGATTATCCTAATCTCGACTACGCCGAACAGGCTTTGCGCGAACATCGGATCGACCGATTGACCTATGAGCGCATCCGCGCCGCCTGGGTCAACGGCCGCACGCCGCCGCAGGATACACCGCTGGGCGGGCAGATCGGCATTCATGGAATCGGTTTCGGCGATCCGAGTGTCCACAGCGCCGGAATCAACTGGACCAGCGGTTGCGTGGCGCTGGACAATGGGCAGATCGATGCGCTCAGACCGTGGGTCAGGGTCGGGATGCGTGTCGAAATTCGTTGAGGATCGACCCCTGGCGTAAAGGGAATTTCTGCAAGTGTGAGAACTGTCCTATATAATCCGGCTTTGAGGCGGTTTTGACCGCCATTCATTGCCTTTCTCGTCAACAACAATCTTTTTTCTGCGTAAGGAGCTGATAATGTCCATGAAGAGCCTGACCAAAATTTCCGCCCTGGCCCTGATTGCCGGTCTGACCGTTGGCTGTGCCAGCACCAGCGATCTGCAGAAGGTGCAGAACGACGCCAACGAAGCCAAGTCCATGGCCCGCAACGCGATGGATACCGCCAACGAAGCCAAGTCCATGGCCAGCGAAGCGAAGTCCATCAGCATGGCGACCGAGGAGAAGATCAACCGTATGTTCAAGAAGTCGATGTACAAGTAAGCCGGGCGCTTGGCAATAAAAAAAACCCCGCCATGGATCGCGGGGTTTTTTATTGCCGCTAACAATCAGTTGACTGTGCGTGGTTGTCCCACGGTGCCCGACGCGTCGCCGGTCGAGGAACGGGTACTGCTGGGAACGGTGTAACCTGGGTAGGGCGTTGGGCTGACCGGAGCCGACCGGTAAGTGGGTGGAACGCCCGCCGACGACATGCCCGGAGTTGGATAGGAGTAGCTGGGCACGGGATTGGGGTAAGTTGGCCGATACCCGGAAGGCGTGGTGGTTGCGGGCGGGTAGGCGGTGGCCGGCGGTGGTGTTTGGCCATGGCCCGGCGCGGTGCTGACCGCAACGGGAATACCGCTGACCTGTTCGACCGCGACTTCGAGTGCCGCCGGATCCACGCCCGGCATGTCGGGGCCGGTCTTGGCGATGATCGCTCGTTGCGCTTGTTCCAGGGTGACCTTGATCGGCAGGTTGTCTTCTTCCAGTGGTTCGTGTGATTCAACGAACAACTCGCCATTGAATCGCCCCACCTTGACCGGCTGATCGACCAGACGGACCGGCGTGCCGACCGGCACCATGCCAAATAAATGTTCGATGTCTTCCGGGTACATCCGCACACAGCCATGCGTGACCCGCATGCCGATTCCGTAGGGTTTGTTGGTGCCGTGGATCAGATAGCCGGGCACGCCCAGTCGCATGGCATAGCGTCCCAGCGGGTTGTCCGGGCCGCCCGGAACGACATCCGGCAGAATGTCGCCTTCGGCGGCGTGTTCGGCCTTGATGGTGGCCGGTGGCCGCCAAGGCGGATCGACATCCTTGGCGACGACCTTGGTCAAACCCATCGGCGTTTTCCAGTCCATGCGGCCAATACTCACCGGATAGGTGTGGACCACCTGCTGCCCGTCGGCACCGGTTTTGGGATAGTAGTACAGCCGCATCTCCGCGATGTTGAGTACCACGCCTCGCGCGGAGCATCGGGCAAGATGTGACGGGTCGGCAGCACGATCGGGTTACCCTCGCCGGGCGCCCAGCGATCCACACCCGGATTGGCGTGGACGATTTCGTCGTAACCCAGACTGTAGCGACGGGCGATATCGATCAGGGTGTCTTCCTTGGTGGCGTAGACAACCTTGACCTGACCGATGAGGTCGACGTCCGGGGGCGGCAGGGGATAAACGGTCGCCTGCGCGGCGCTGGCGGTCAGCCACCCCAGCAGCAGCCAGTGAAGGCGTTTCAGGAAAGGGCTCGGCATGGAAGCGTCTCGTCTCCGGTGATATGGGCGGCAAAAATAAAAATAGTGCCTGCAATTTCGCGGTAATGCCATAGCGACCACACAGTTTGATCGACAACCGGCTCGCGGAAGGCGCATCACGATTTTGCCGTTGTCGTTTTGACCCGATCCTGATCCACCCTGTTCCCATTGCGCCGGGAAGATCGTTTTACTCCACGATAAAAAAAACTCAACTTTGGCTTTTAGCCGCCTTGAGCGCTTCCTGAATCCAACTGTCGAAGGTTTCCTGATGACCTTTGATCCAGGCATCCGTATGCCGTTCGATGTCGGCCATGCTTTTCTCGCCATCGCGCATCCGCAAATTCTGCGCGCTGATGTCGTTGGCGCTGATCTCCATGATCGAGAACAGTTTGGCGGCGGCGGGATTTTCCTGTGCAAACTTCAGGTTGGCGATGATCCGTTGATTGTTGGCCTGGAAACCGTAATTCTGGCCGCTTGGCAGCGTCGTATCCACATCCTTGCGTTCGCCGGGCAACGAAGAAAACGGCACTTGCAGCCATACGACATCCTTGCCGGGAACCATGACGCCAGAAACCCAGTAAGGGGTCCAGGTGTAATACAGCACCGGCTCGCCTTTCTTGAAGCGGGTGATCGTGTCGGCGATGATCGCCGAGTAACTGCCCTGATTATGAGTGACGGTATCCCGCAGCTTGAAAGCATCCAGTTGATGCTCGATCACTTTTTCGCAACCCCAACCGGGATTGCAACCCGCCAGGTCGGCCTTGCCGTCACCGTTGGTGTCGAACAGCTTGGCCAGCTTCGGATCCTTGAGCTGATCGATATGGGTGATCTGGTACTGGTCGGCGGTTTTCTTGTCGATCAGGTAGCCCTGCAGCGCACCCGGCGAGTAAACGCCTTCCCGGTAAATCTTGTCGGCGCCGCCCGCTTTGGTATAGAAATCCACATGCAGCGGGTCCCAGTGATCCGCCAAAAACGTACCGTCACCATTGCCGATGGCGATATGCGCGGTCGCATATTCGACTTCCTTGATCGGTTTGACGTCGTAGCCCAGACGCTCCAGTGCTTTCACCACTAGCAAAGTCTGGAAAGTCTCTTCGGCAATTGAGCTTTGCAGGGGTTGCACGGTGACGCCCTTGCCGGGCAGATCGGCCGCTTGACCGCCGGCGGACCACAGGGATAACGTCAGTAGCGTGGCGAGGAATCCTTTCAAGCCAGTCCAACGAGTCGTGAAATGTCTCATGCATCTCTCCTTCTTTCCGAAGCAGCGGGATTTTAAGGGTAGGGGGTGTCGTGACACCCCGGACGGGAGACGCGGTTTCGCGCCGTTAGTGGCGAGCCAGCAAGCGATAAACGAGGCCTGCCGGACCCTGTTGATACCAGTGGCGGGCTTCCCGACGGCGGGTATCCGCGCCGAACGATTGAGTCAGCCGATCAAGGATGATGGCCAGCAATACGATGCCCACGCCGCCAACCGTCGCCAGCCCCATGTCCAGGCGACCGATGCCGCGCAACACCATCTGACCCAAACCACCCACGGCGATCATCGAGGCGATTACCACCATCGATAGCGCCAACATGAGCGTTTGGTTGACGCCAGCCATGATGTTGGGCATCGCCAAGGGAATCTGCACCTTGTACAGCAACTGGCGCGGACTGGCGCCGAACGCTTGGGCGGCTTCCACCAAATCCACCGGAACCTGGCGGATGCCCAGGTTGGTGAGGCGAATCAACGGCGGCAGCGCAAAGATGATGGTCACGACTACACCGGGGACGTTGCCGATCCCGAACAACATGACGATGGGTACCAGGTATACGAACGCCGGTGTGGTCTGCATGGCGTCCAGGATCGGGCGAAAGATCGCCAACGCTCGATCGTTGCGAGCGAGCCAGATGCCCAGCGGCAGCCCAACCAGGACGCAGAAAAACACCGAGGTCAACACCAGGGCCAAAGTCACCATCGCTTCGGACCAGGCGCCGATCAGTCCGACGATCACCAGCGAAATCAGCGTACCCACCGCCAAGCGGCGTCCGACCATTTGCCAGGCTAGCAGCACGAAGATCAGGATCACCAGTAGGGCTGGTGCTGCCTGCAAAGCGGACTCGACCGAGGTCAGGATGGCGTCGATCGGCCAGCGGATCGCCTGGAACACCGGGCGGAAGTTGTCCACCAGCCAGTCCAGACCTTGATCCACCCAAACATTCAACGGGATCAAGGCTTCCTGAAAGGGATGGAGCCAGTCGAATGTGGCCGGGTCCGCGGGGGCGGATGACGCAGCGAGCCAATCCGTATCCGCTGGCGCGGGCGAGGAGATGGATTCGTTGCCGCCCCAGGGGTTGGCCGCCGGCGCATCGCCGATTGCTCCTGTGGAGGGCGCTGGAGAAGGCGTCGGTTCAGCCGGCGTGGTCCAGGGGTTATCGGTGCTCATACGAACTCCTCCTCGCCATTCAGCGCCAGTAGTAAGTTGGCCTTGGTGATCACGCCCAGGTAATGCCGTTCCGGGTCAACGACCGGTACGCCGCAAGGTGCCTGCGCGACGGCGCATAACAGTTCGTTCAGCGGTTTGTCGGCCGGGATCGGGTCGATATCTGGCAGGAAGGCTTGTTTGAGTGAGACGTCTTCGCCTCGGCCCGCCGCGCGCAAGGAATCGGCGGACACCACACCGTGGAATGCCCGATTGGGGCCGACCACATAGCCATAATCCTCAAGGCGAGAGGAAATTTGTTGCAGGGCGGCGCGGATGCCCGTGCCTTGGCGATCGATCAGCGTCGCGTGTTCGGTGCGTGCCACATCCCGAGCGGTCAATATTTTGGAAGCGTCCACGCCCCGAAAGAAGGAACTGACGTAATCGTCGGCGGGATTGCGCAGAATTTCTTCCGGTGTTCCCACTTGCACGACACGCCCGCCTTCCATGATCGCAATGCGGTCGCCGATGCGCATGGCCTCATCCAGATCGTGGGAAATAAACACGATGGTGCGTTGTTGCTGGGTTTGCAGGTCCAGCAACTGATCCTGCATCTCCGCGCGAATCAGCGGATCGAGGGCGGAGAATGCCTCATCCATCAGCAAGATGTCCGGGTCGTTGGCCAGCGCCCGGGCCAGCCCGACCCGCTGTTTCATACCGCCCGAGAGTTCGTCCGGATAGCTGTCGGCATAGGTTTTCAACCCGACCTGATCCAGTGCCGCCAAGGCGCGTTCGTAGCGCGTCGCCCGTGGGACCGCCGACAGTTCCAAGCCAAAAGCGGCGTTATCGATGACGTTGATGTGCGGCAGCAATGCGAAAGACTGAAACACCATGCTCATCTTGCGTCGCCGGAGATTGCGCAGCCCCTCCTCGGGCAGGACGGCGATGTCCTCGCCGTCGACCAGGATTTGCCCCGAGGTCGGTTCGATCAGCCGGTTCAGCAGGCGTACCAGAGTGGATTTGCCGGAACCGGACAGACCCATGATGACGAAAATTTCGCCTTCGTGGATATCGAAGCTGGCATTCATGACCCCGACGCTTTGGCCCGTGCGTTCGAAGATCTTTGCCTTGTCCACGCCTTGTTCCAGTAACGGCAGGGCAATCTTGGGATTATCCCCGAAGATCTTGTAAAGCTTTCTGATCGCAATTTTGACGTTCATTGGGAAGATTCGGGTCGCGATTGCGCTGGTCTCGATGTCCACGCGCGACAATGGGATCGTTGCCGAGAGCGCTTCCAAATCGACTGATTGTGCTCGAATGGGATAACGAGGCAGTGCAACCGATAGCTTATCGGGCGATCCGGCCAAACCGAATCAGTGGGCGGTTCAGTTGTTGGAGAAAACAACATTCAGGATTGAAAGAATCTAAATAGGTAACACAAAAATTACATCTTTCTTATTTTAGTTTTACAACGCTCGGACGAACGATGCAAATCAATTGTGCTGATTTTCAGGTTTGTTTGAATTTATCTTTTTGATTTAAAGCGATAAAAAAAATTTCAAAAGTGCGAGAGTAATTCGGCCATCAAGGTTCCACGATTCTGGATATCATCATCAACCATTCAGGGCAGATCACTTTCAACCCTACGGAAGACAAGTTTTTTGATGAGGTTTGGAGTATCCTGCAAACGTGATCGATTGGATAAAGCCGGTTTGAAAACAGGCCATCCATGTGCTGTGCTGGATCGGCCGCCGAACGACGGAGGTGGTCCATGGCGGAACCCATGACGTTTGCCCAGACGGTCCGCGATATCGTGCGGCGCCACGGCGGATTGTCGACCCGGTTGCTGCAGATTCTGCGAGAAGTGCAGGATCATCTGACCTGGTTGCCGTCCGAGGCGCTGGAGCAAGTGGCCGAGGAACTAGGTTTGTCCCCGGACAAGGTGCGTGGTGTCGCCAAGTTCTATTCCTTTCTCTACACCGACCCGCGCGGTTCCTACGACATTCTATTCAGCGACAATATCACCGACCGGATGCTCGGCAACCGTGAGTTGCTCCATTACTTGTGCGAGCGGTTCGGCATCGGGATTGGCGAGACCCGCGCCGACGGGGTGGTCAGCGTCGGCACCACGTCCTGCACCGGTATGTGCGACCAAGGTCCGGCCGCGCTGGTGAACGGTTATACCCTGACCCGGCTGGATCGAGCGCGACTGGATCGGATCGTGGAATTGGTCAATGGTCGAATCCCCCTGGAGCAGTGGCCGCGCGAGTTTTTCGAGGTGACCAGCAACATCCGTCGCGCCGATATTCTGCTGGGCCGGCATTTCGCCGATGGCGCGGCCGTGCGGGCGGTGTTGCGGCGCGGCCCGGAAGCGATGTTGGACGAACTGGTCAAATCCGGCCTGCGGGGTCAGGGCGGCGCCGGCTATAAGTCGGCCGCCAAATGGATGGCCTGCCGCAATGCCCCCGGTGAAGTGAAATACGTGGTCTGCAACGCCGACGAGGGCGAGCCGGGCACCTTCAAGGACCGAGTGCTGATGCAGGATTTCGCCGACCTGGTGTTCGAGGGCATGACGCTGTGCGGTCGGGTGATTGGCGCCCGCCAAGGCTTCGTCTACCTGCGGGGCGAGTACCGCTACCTGCTGAAAGCGCTGCGGGAAACCTTGCAACGCCGCCGCGAGACGGGACTGTTGGGCGAGGCCATTCTCGGCGATCCCAGCTTCAACTTCGACATCGACATCCATCTGGGCGCCGGCGCTTACGTCTGCGGCGAGGAATCGGCGCTGATCGAGTCGCTGGAAGGCAAGCATGGCGTGCCGCGCATCCGCCCACCGTTCCCGACCACCCACGGCTACCTGAACCGGCCGACCGTGGTCAACAACGTCGAGACCTTCGCCGCCGCCGCCAAGATCGCGGTGGAGGGCGGTGAGTGGTTCGCCAGTCGCGGCACCGCCGAATCCAAGGGCACCAAGCTCCTCAGCCTCAGCGGCGACTGCGAGCGGCCCGGCATCTACGAATACCCCTTCGGCGTCACGGTGCAGCGGGTATTGGAAGATTGCGGCGCACGGGATGCCCAAGGTATTCAGATGGCCGGCCCCGCCGGGCACACGGTTTCCGCCAAGCAGTTCGGGCGGCGCATCTGTTTCGAGGATCTGGCCACCGGCGGCTCGTTCATGGTGTTCGACCGAAGTCGCGACATCCTCGACGGCATCCGCAACTTTACCCAGTTTTTCGTCCACGAAAGTTGCGGGTTCTGTACGCCATGCCGGGTCGGTACCTCGCTGATGCGCGACCTGGTCACCAAGGTCCATACCGGTCACGGTACCCGCCAAGATCTGGAGGAAATGCGCAAGCTGGGGCGGATCATGCAGGTCGCTTGTCATTGCGGGCTGGGCCAGACCGCGCCCAATCCGGTGCTCGACAGTCTGGACGAATTCCCGGAAGCCTACGAGCGACGGTTGCGTTCCACCGCCTACGAGCCGGCCTTCGACTTGAACGCGGCGCTGGAGGAGGCACGGCAACTGACTGGTCGCCGCGATCCGGGGGCTTATCTGAACGAGCGGGATCTGCTGTTGGGAGCGATGCCATGAACGAGCAACCGCATTTCATCCTGGACGGGCGGCGAGTTCCGTTCGAGGACGGCCAGACGCTCATGACGGCGGCGCTGGAGGCCGGCGTCTACATCCCGCATCTGTGCTTCAATCCGGAATTCACCCCGCATGGCAGTTGCCGGGTCTGTCTGGTCAAGGTCAACGGCCGGGTGCAGGCGGCTTGCACCACGCCGGCGGCGGCCGGTCTGACCGTGCAGAGCGAGATCGAAGAGTTGCGCGAACTGCGCCGCGGCATTCTGCAAATGTTGTTTGTCGAGGGCAACCATGTCTGTCCGGCCTGCGAGAAGAGCGGGGCCTGTCAGTTGCAGGCGGTGGCCTATTACGTCGGGATGCTGGCGCCGCACTACACGCACTTTTACCCGCGCCATCCGGTGGACGCGTCCCATCCCGAGGCGGTGATCGACTTCAACCGTTGCATCCTATGCGAACTGTGCGTGCGGGCCAGCCGCGATGTGGACGGCAAGAATGTCTTCGCGATACAGGGGCGCGGTCTTCAGGCGCGGTTGGTGGTCAACACGCCTTCGGGTCAGTTGGGCGCCACTTCGTTCAGCATTGACGACAAGGCCGCCCAGGTCTGTCCGACCGGAACGATCCTGATCAAGCATCGGGGCTACGAAACGCCCATCGGCCAGCGCTTGTACGACCGCAAGCCGATCAGCATGGTCGGCGATGTGGCGCAGGTGCCGGAAAGCCAAGGAGGGCGCCGCCATGATTGAGCCGCGCCTGAAAGTCGCCACCTGTTCGCTGGCCGGCTGCTTCGGTTGTCACATGTCGTTGCTGGATCTGGACGAGCGGCTGTTCGATCTGGCCGAGCGGGTGGAATTGGATCGCAGCCCATTGACCGATATCAAGGAGTTGGGCGAGTGCGACATCGGCTTGATCGAGGGCGGGGTCTGCAACGCCGAGAACGTCCATGTGCTGATGGAGTTTCGGGCGCGTTGCAAGACCTTGATCGCGATCGGGGCCTGCGCGCTGAACGGCGGCATTCCGGCGATGCGCAACCAATTCGCGCTCAAGGACTGTCTGGAGGAATCCTACCTGCGCGGGGTGGGGCTGGTCGATCCGCAAATCCCCAACGACCCGGAAATCCCGCTGTTGCTCGCCCAAGTGCATCCGGTGCACGAGGTGGTCAAAATCGATTACTTTCTACCCGGCTGCCCGCCCTCGGCGGACACCATCTGGACTTTCGTCAATCAATTGTTGTCCGGTCAGCCGGTCGCACTGTCCTATACCCAAATCCACTACGATTGAACGAGGCGCGCCATGAGCGATCTGGAAACGGCCGCCCGGCCGGAATATTTGTGTCGGATCGCCATCGATCCGCTGAGCCGGGTCGAGGGGCACGGCAAGGTCACGCTACTGACGGACAAGGATCATCGTATCCGCCAGGCGCGGTTGCACATCGTCGAATTTCGCGGTTTCGAGAAGTTCATCCAGGGCAGGCCGTACTGGGAAGTGCCGGTGGTGGTGCAGCGCTTATGCGGCATCTGCCCGGTCAGCCATCATCTGGCGGCGGCCAAAGCAGTGGATCAATTGGTCGGAGCACAAGCGCTGACCCCGACCGCCGAGAAAATCCGCCGGCTGATGCATTACGGGCAGACCCTGCAATCGCACGCCGTGCATTTTTTCCACTTGGCTTCGCCGGATTTCCTGTTCGATTTTGACGATCCCGCCGCGCATCGCAATGTAGGCGGGGTGATGGCCGATTACCCCGACGTCGCTCGCCAGGGTGTGCGGTTGCGCAAGTATGGTCAGGAGGTGATCCGAGTCACCGCCGGCAAGCGGATTCATGGCACCGGGTCGGTTCCGGGCGGGGTCAACAAGGCACTGACCCTGCAGGAGCGCAATGAGTTGCTGGCCGATATCGATCTAATGATCCAGTGGGGGCGCGGTGTCCTCAAGCTGGTCAAACAGGCGTACCAGTTGAACCCCGGCTATTTCACCCATTTCGCCACCATCCGTTCCAATTATCTCGGGCTGGTGCGTGCCGATGGCGCGTTGGATCTCTATCACGGTGGTTTGCGGGCCAGGAACGAGCGCGGCGAAATCTTGTTTGACCATCTGGATTACCGGCGCTATTCCCAAGTGCTCCGCGAGCAGGTGAAGCCATGGAGCTATATGAAGTTTCCGTTCATCAATTCCCTGGGGTCGGAACAAGGTTGGTATCGGGTCGGACCGCTGGCGCGGATCAACAACTGCGATTTTATCCCCACGCCGCTGGCCGAGGAGGAGCGACAGGCATTCATGGCGCTGGGCGATGGCCAGCCGGTCCATATGACCCTGGCCTATCACTGGGCGCGGATGATCGAATTATTGCACGCCACCGAGGCGATCAAGGAACTGCTGCTCGACCCGGATATCTTCGGCGAAGAGCGGGTCGTGCACGGCGAGATGGTGCGAGAAGGCATCGGCGTGATCGAAGCGCCGCGCGGTACGCTGTTTCACCATTACCGTATCGACGAGGACGGGCTGATCGAGAAGGCCAACCTGATCGTATCCACCACCAACAACAATCAGGCGATGAACGAATCCATCCGTCAGGTGGCGGAACATTATCTGGACGGCAAGGAACTGACCGAACCGCTGCTGAATCAGATCGAAGTGGCGGTGCGGGCCTACGATCCCTGCTTGTCCTGCGCCACCCATGCCTTGGGTCGGATGCCGCTGATCGTGGAACTGGTGGAAGAAGAGAGTGAGACGGTGATGGATTCCCTGGCGCGGGATGCGGATGGAACCGTCCGCAGCGAAATGAGCTCTCCCTTTCGAAGCGGGTTTGCGTGAAGGTTCCCGGTCTGCTCATCCTCGCCGTCGGTAATCTCAGCCGGGGCGACGATGCGTTGGGACCGCTATTGCTGGAGCGGTTGGCGGCGTTGCGGGAGCAGTATGACGATTGGCAAGATGTTGATCTGCTCACCGACTTTCAGTTGCAGATCGAACACGCGGTCGATCTGGAAAATCGGGCGCTGGTATTGTTTGTGGACGCCAGCGTTTCTTGTCCACCGCCCTTTCAATTTTCTCGCGTTCAGCCGGTGCGTGACACCAGCTATACCAGCCATGCCTTGTCGCCCGCCGCCGTGTTGTATGTCTACCAGCAGATCAATCGTGCTTCGCCGCCACCCGCTTTTCAACTGGCGCTTCGCGGCGAACGCTTCGATCTGGGTGAGTCGTTGAGTGTGACGGCGGAAGCCAACCTGGTACTGGCATTGGATTTCGTCCGCCAGTTGTTGACGCGACAGGAAGCCAAGGCATGGGGGGCAGCTTGCGACATTTGATGGGCGGTAAAGTCGGATGGGTCAATCCGAGCTGGCGATCGCTCAAAATGCTTATGGCTTGAGGGCTATGGAAAAATCATTCGGTACAAATGTTTGGTAAGTGTTTTTCTGCAGAAGATTTAACGATACCAGTTTTGAACCTGAATTACCCTGATTGAATTCAACCTTCAAACCTCCCAAGTCAAAGGGTTGCAGACGTGCTGTTTTGATGAAATTATCCCGCGTTATGGGTTCTTTCATCGACTTCAAGATAGCCAGGAACAGACGACCCACAATATAGCCTTCAAGATTTACATGATTGAAATCATTTCCCAGAATAGCTCTGGCTTCCTTGACGATAGGTAGGGATGCATCCAGGTTCGGCACTACTTGAGTCACAATAATTTTGTCGTCGAGATAATAAGCCGACAGATTCTTGCCAAGAGCATAACCCGCAGCCGTTGCGGAGATCGCACCGAAAGACCAAGATTCTTTTTTTGTAATGCGAGTAAGCGATAAAATCGGCCGCAACTTTTGGAATAGCGGCGAGGATGACGAACCGGCAGGGTTGCCCACTTTGTCGCTCCCAATCTTTCAGAGATCGGTACGCATCTCTGATGAATATGGTATCGTGTGGATAAAACCCAATCGGCCCAAGGCCGTTCAGCGCGGGATTGATTCCACCCATGGTCATATCGAGAATATGATCCAGTTTATCGACGGCAGGCTGCATTTCAGGGAAATTCTTCAGTCCATTTTTGAAACCGTTGATCGCTGCCACGCCAAACACGTCATTCTGGGCAAAAATACAGATTTGGGCCGGTTTGATGCCTGTTTCAGTCATGTCGGTGATCAGTGTGGCGACTTCATCGCTAGTGTTTGGACGATAGTTCAGTGTGTCTTTGTTACTGACATCGCCCAGCGTATAGAAGCCTATGCTGGGTATCTGGTTTACTCTGAGAACCGGCAGCAACTGAAGGGTTGGAAGCGCCCCAACATTGCCCAGCATCAGAAAAATTCCCTCGTCTATTATTTGATTGGCGACTTGAATCGTGGTGACGGAATCACCTGAGTCATCCATTGCCTTGAATTCGATTTTTCGGCCTTGCACGACCTGATTTGCCAATGCGGCATCAATGCCTTTTTTTCATGCCAATGCCATAATACTGGTTATCTCCGGTTAAAGGCATTATAGCGCCGATGCGGATATGGGTATCGCTTATTCCAGGCTCAATCTCTGTCGAATTGGCTTGCCCAGAAATGATGAGGCAGAAAGACAATAACAAAAAAGACGAGCAGTGAGTTTTGTCGTTTCCCCGTCTCAGTTATTATGCTGAATAAATACTTGTGCAGGCACATGATTTTTGGCTCCTGATTGGAGTAAAGACGGAAATAATTAAACAGGATTTCAGCTTGAGTTCTGGGGTTTCCATGGATAAAAAAACGCCATGACCCCAAATTCAAGCATCGCCAAAATACAGCTAACATATGACAACTTAATGATGCTAAATGAAGTTTCAACCCGTATTTACAGTGTTATGGATGCATTATTGATTATTGGTGTTTGTTTGATAGTGTAAATATTATTAGACATTATTGGGGCGACTGATACAGTCTTCCACGAATTGCCCAATCCGTTCGAATGCTTCCCCGGCTTCCGGCAGGATTGGTTCGAACAAATGCCAGACGTGCAGCATGTCCGGCCAGGTTTCCAGTTCCGCGTGGGAACCGGCGGCGCGGGCCTTGTTGACGTAGCGCCGGGCATCGCCCAGCATCATTTCGGTTTCGCTGACTTGGACCAGTATCGGCGGCAGCCCCGACAGGTCGCCGAACACCGGCGAAACCAGCGGGTTGGGCGGGGCCATCCGGTTCAAGCCCCAGATCATCAGCAGTTGGATCGGGCGCGGGATGCACAGGAACCCTTTCAGTCCGGGACCTAGCACCAAATCGGTCTTGAGGTTGCTCTTGATCGTGGGGCTGGACAGCGTCAGATCCACCCCCGGCGATAGCGCGATCACTCCTTGCGCCGGACGCAAGCCCGCATCGCGCGCCCAGGCGGCCAACATCAGCGCCAAGCCACCGCCGGCCGAATCCCCGGCCACGAACAATTCGCGGACGGGAGCCGGGCCGGTGGGTCCATGATCCAGAATCCAGCGATAGCCGGCCTGGCAGTCGGCGTTGATGTCCCGGCGTGAATGCTCCGGCATCAGTCGGTAATCCAGCGCGAGGATCGAGGCTCCCGTGACTTGCGCCAGCTTGGTGGTGATCACGCGATGGCCGCGCGGGCAACCGCTGATGAAGCTGCCGCCGTGCAAATACAACAGACGGCGATGCGGGTCGGAGTCCGGCGCCAGCACCCATTTGCCCGGCACGCCGCCGGCATCGATTTCCCGAAGCTGGTAGTCCGTGTCGCCCGCCAACAGCGGTGGTGCGACAAAGCCCCGCGCCATCACCCGCCGGATGGTGGCCCGCCGCTGTTTCCTGGGAGCGGCGTGAATCTCGGCCGTGGTTTGCTCCAGCCGCCGCACGGCTTCCTGATGGGCGGGGCTCGCCCGCTCCCGCGATCCAACCCGGCCATTCGGTGGCACTTGATCGTAATCGCGCAGCGTCGGACCCTGCAGAAAAATGCGGATCGACAGCCAAGCCATGAAAAGAACCACCAGCAAGGCCGTCAAGACAGTCCAGTTCAGCATCGGTTTTCCTTTTTTCGGTATTTGGGGATGGTCGGTTTCGTGCCGACAGGGATGATGCCGTCGGGAGTTATACTTTAGATTAATAGGAGTTACGCAGTTGGGGGTAATGTGTAAAGTGGATTAGTCAGATAGGCTTGTACGGCGGATCGGATGATGGTGGTCTTGGCTTCGAACCCACTGATTCCCGCGTGATGGCAATGCCACTCCAGGCGCAAGAAGGCACGTAGCGCCAAACCGATGTGGTTCCGTTGGGCGCGAGCGGCGCGCACCTGAGCGCGTTCCACGCCACAATACTGTTTGATCCCACGATGATAGTGTTCGACGGTCCAGGCATAACCGGCGAAACGGACTCGGGTCAGCGCGGTCATGTTCAGGTCATTGGTTGCCCAGTATGCCTTGTCGCCGTCTGGGGGCGACGATCAGGAACAGGCGGATCGGACCATAGCCTTTCAAATGGACGATCTTCCCTTGCGCCGCTGTTTCCACATAAGCCACCGGGCGTAACCCCGTCCGGTCGGGGTTGACCAAGCGGTTGGCTTTCAGCCGTGTCAACCACGTCCACCCCAAGTCTCGAACCTGTTTGA
>NZ_SPMZ01000059.1 GCF_012939995.1 Candidatus Competibacter phosphatis
GTTCCGTGCTGTCCTGGATGCACAACACCACCGGTTGGCCACGCATCCGTTCGACGCTGCAGTTCCAATGAGGAGTCAGTACGCGCTCCCAAGTGACCGCCTCATGGGCTAACCAACGATAGGCGGCCTGGGTTTCCGCCCAGCCATTGCAGGCGACCGGAATGCTGGCATTCGGTTGCGCCCCTAACCGTTCCGCCACCCGCACCAGTCGTCGATTCAACCGGGCATCACCCAAATCCGCTCCCCCCCAGTTCCGCCGCCGCCCAACCCACCTCCACCGTCTCCATGATTCTTCACCTTGTGCCGCTTGTTCGCTCCCTCAAAATGGAGGCCGCTACCCTCGCTATCAAGATCTGTGTAATGGATAGCAGGGCTACCTGGTGTTTGATGACACCGTGCTGGACAAAAGCGCTTCGTTGGCTATTGAGCGGGTTCGGCGCCAGTACAGTGGGAATGCCCACGCTGTGGTCA
Source organism: Candidatus Competibacter phosphatis (assembly GCF_012939995.1). Lineage (GTDB taxonomy): Bacteria > Pseudomonadota > Gammaproteobacteria > Competibacterales > Competibacteraceae > Competibacter > Competibacter phosphatis. The sequence goes on from NZ_SPMZ01000059.1 coordinate 472, forward strand.
AAGGGATCGGGGTGGTGAGCTGTGTCTATGTCAACCCGAGCCTGGACCAGTTCTGGCTGATTGATTACCGCCTGTATGACCCGACCGGTGACGGCCACGGCAAGCTCGATCACGTCCACGAGATGCTGATCAATAGGGTCCACCAGAAACGGCTACCGTTTTACGCGGTGTTGATGGATACCTGGTATGCCACCAAGGACTTGATGGTGTTCATCGAGTCCTTGCGGAAAGTCTACTACTGTCCGCTGAAGGATAACCGCCAAGTCGATGATTCGGACGGCCAGCGGCCTTATGGCCGCGTGGATGCGTTGTCGTGGCGCGAGCCGGAAGTGGCCCACGGCAAACGGATCAAGATCAAGGGCTTTCCCAAAGACCACAAGGTGCGCTTGTTCCGGGTTGAGGTGTCTACCCACCGCACGGATTGGATCGTCACCAACGATTCCACTCAGAATTCCACGAAGGCGACCCACGAGGTGTGTGGCTTTCGTTGGAAGATCGAGCAGTTGCACCGTGAAAGCAAGCAACTCACCGGGCTTGAACGCCGCCAGTGTCGTAAGGCCCGCATTCAGCGTAATCACATCGGTTGCGCTTTCCTGGTCTGGGTGAGGCTCAAAGAACTGGCTAGGCAAACAGGGCAAACCGTCTACCAACTCAAACACGGCTTACTCGACGATTACCTCATCCAGCAACTCAAAAATCCCTCCCTCAACATGCGTTTTGCGTAAGTCCTGTCCATAAGATTTGATGATATCGGCGAGCAAGGTATTGGGCGGTGCAAACAGGCGGCGTTTCTTGAGGTTGGCGAAATCATGCTCAATGGGGTTCAGATCGGGACTATAGGGAGGCAGGAAGAGGAGGTGATGGCCGTTTTCCTGGGCGATGGCCGCCAGGTCCTTCTTTTTGTGAAAAGCGGCATTGTCGAAGATCAAGGTTGAATTCGGACGCAATGCCTGACACAACAGGTGGCGCGTCCAAGCATTGACGAGCGTGGCATCGGCGGTGCCGGAGAACCGCATCGGGGCGAGAAAATCCGAACCACGCCGCGCGGCTATCAAGCTTTCGCGGGGACGCTTGTGGCCCGAACGGTCGCCGTACACCGGGTGGCCACGCGGGCTCCAGCCGTGGCGGCGATAGGATTCCGGCTCAAACCCGGACTCGTCGATAGAAACCCAATCCGCCGAACCCCGCTCGATCATGATCTGGCGCAACGCGCGCCAGTACGCTATCCGCTTTTCTGGATCGCGCTCTCGATACTTGAAGGTCTTTTTTTTGCGCGTGATCTTCATCTTCTTCAATGCCTTGCCGACCACGCTGCGATCCACTCCACAAAACGCCGCGTGTTCCCGCAAGGTGGCATCGGGGTGTTGGCGAACCTGCGCTCGTAGCTGGTCCAAGTCCAGCTTCCGCTGACGGGCAACCCCCCCGTTGCCGGGGTCGTAAGTCTTTTCGAGCCCGCCAGTCCCGCACACACCACAGGCTGACATCAAACCGACGAGCCGCTTCCGCCTGGCTTCCGCCAGCGTGAACAAAAGCCACGACTTCCTTCCGAAGATCAACACTATAGGTCATATATCAGAGAATCATTTCATCGCTTAAAAAGTTGTGGAAATCGTTGCCCATTACTATAGCCGTCGGGGTTGGTCTCAGAGGGCAATTCGGCACGGACGCGACGATTTGAGGAATCGCGCTTCAAGCGGTCCGTTTGCTGTATCGAGGAGGTCGCGTGCACGGCCGCGCCCGGACGGCATGCGGATCGACCGTCGGCAGGTGTTCACACTGAGGAAGAAGATGGGCTTCGAAGCGCTGTATCGGTGTCCCAACGCCAGCCGGAGGCATCTGCGGAACCCGAATTTCGTTATTGGAGGGAGATGGTTTTACGAGAAAAGCTCTCCACTCCCGCAAGAGTGGAGAGCTCTGTTTGAGCGAAAAAAAACGCTAGTTTATCGGCTTAATGTTGCCCGATCGCCCGGCGCACTTCTTCCAGCGAGTTCGGATCGTCCAGGGTGGACAGATCACCGGGGTCACGACCTTCGGCCAGCGCCTGAATCGACCGGCGCAGCAGTTTGCCGGAACGGGTTTTCGGCAGCGCGCTGACGAAGTGGATGTTATGCGGCTTGGCCACCGCCCCCAGCAGTTCCTGCACCTTGGCGATGATTTCCTTCTCCATCTTCTCGGTGGCACCCGCCGCGTCAAGCTGCGACGGATCCTTCAGCCGGCAGAAGCCGACCGGCACTTGACCCTTGACCTTGTCGGCCACACCGATCACCGCCACTTCGGCCACCGCCGAATGAGATTGGATCGCCTCTTCGATTTCGCGAGTGCCCAAGCGATGGCCGGCGACGTTGATCACGTCGTCGGTGCGACCCAGGATGAAGAAATAGCCATCCTCATCGCGCACCGCCCAGTCGGAGGAGGTGTAGAGCAGATCCTTGAAGCTGGAGAAGTAACTCTGCACAAAGCGCTTGTCGTCGCCCCACACCGTGCTCAGGCAGCCCGGCGGCAACGGCGGCTCCACGACCAGCACCCCTTTTTCGCCACGCGGGACTTCCGCACCGGTCCCTTCGTCGATGACTCGGATATTGTAGCCGTACACCGGGAACCCCGGTGAACCGAAGCGATTGGGCTTGAGATCCACGCCCGGCAGGTAGGACAGCATCGGCCAGCCGGTCTCGGTCTGCCAGTAATGGTCGATAACCGGAATCTTCAGCGCATCGGAGATCCAGCGCGAGGTCGGCTCGTCCAGCGGCTCGCCGGCCAGGAACAGATAACGCAGGCAGGAGACATCGTGCTCCGTCATGTACTTCTGATCCTGCGACTTCAGGACCCGCACCGCCGTCGGCGACGAGAACATGGTCCGCACCTGGTATTCGTTGACGATCTTCCACCAGATACCCGGGTCCGGTCGAATCGGCAGCCCTTCGTAGAAGATGGTCGGCGAACCGTTGATCAACGGGGCGTAGACGATATAGGAGTGCCCCACCACCCAGCCGATATCGGAGGTGGCGAACATGGTCTCGCCGGGGTTGATGTGGTAGAGGTGCTTCATGGTCGAAGCCAGCGCCACCGCATAACCGCCGACATCGCGCTGCACCCCCTTGGGAATGCCGGTGGTGCCGGAAGTGTAGAGAATGTAGCTCGGCTCGTTCGACTCCAGCCAGACCACCGGTACTTCGGCGTCCATGTGCTGGGCGCGCAGCGTCGCGTAATCCAGATCGCGACCTTCGACCAGCGTCAGGCCCTTGTCCAAACCCCGGTTGCAGATCACGACTTTTTCCGGCGGGAACTTGGCCAGATTGCAGGACTCATCGACCAGATGCTTGTAGGGTACGGCCTTGCCGCCGCGCATGCCGGCGTCGGAGGTGACCATGACCTTGGGCTTGGCGTCGTCGATACGCACCGCCAGGTTGTAGGCGGCAAAGCCACCGAACACCACCGAGTGAATGGCCCCGATCCGGGCGCAGGCCAGGATGGAGAACAAGGCTTCGGCGATCATCGGCATGTAGATGATGACCCGATCGCCCTTGCCGACGCCCAGCGATTGCAGCACGGCGGCGAAACGGTTTACTTCGCGATACAACTCGGCGTAGCTGTAGACGACGGTTTCGTCGGTTTCCGTCGAGATGTAGATCAAGGCATTCTGATCGGCGCGATCGGCCAGATGCCGATCCACCGCGTTGTAGCAGAGGTTGGTCTCGCCGCCGACAAACCATTTGCAAAACGGTGGGTTGCTATAGTCCCGCACCTTCTGTGGCGGCTTATTCCAATGGATCAACTGGGCTTGTTCGCCCCAGAAACCTTCGGGGTCGTCAATGGACCAGCGGTGGAATTCTTCGTAATTCATAGCGTGAGTATCCTCTGCTTCAGTGGTTTTTGAAAATGCGGCTTTCATCGCCCTGCAAAGTGTAGTCGCTCGCTTGGAAATTTCCGGTGGCCGGCCTCGCATACCGCGAAACCGGCCCCAGGCGACTTTTATTTGGCCTTGAGCAGGTCTTCGATGCTGGAGCGTTCCTCGCGCAGCTCCTGGTCGGTGGCGGCCATCTTGCCGCGACTGAATTCATCGATCGGCAAACCCTGCACGATCTCGTAGTCCCCATTCTTGCAGACGCAAGGATAGGAGTAGATCACGCCTTCGCTGATCCCGTAGGAACCATCGGCGGGGACCGCCATGCTGACCCAGTCGCCCTCGGGGGTGCCCAGCGCCCAATCACGCATGTGGTCGATGGCCGAGGAGGCGGCGGAGGCAGCGGAAGAAGCGCCGCGCGCCTTGATGATTGCCGCGCCGCGCTGCTGCACGGTGGGAATAAAGGTGTCGCGGTACCAGCCTTGATCGACCAGCGAAGTCGCCGCCTGGCCCTTGACGGTGCATTGGCTGATATCGGGATACTGAGTCGCGGAGTGGTTGCCCCAGATGGTCATCTTCTTAATGTCGTTGACATGGCTACCGGTCTTTTCGGCCAGTTGGCTCAGGGCGCGGTTGTGGTCCAGCCGGGTCATGGCGTGGAACTGGCGTGGGCTCAGGTCGGGAGCACTGCTGGCGGCGATCAGGGAGTTGGTATTGGCCGGATTGCCGACCACCAGCACCCGCACGTCGCGGGCGGCATGGTCGTTCAGCGCCCTGCCCTGCGGTCCGAAGATGGCGCCATTGGCGGTGAGCAGGTCCTTGCGCTCCATGCCGGGGCCGCGCGGCCGGGCACCGACCAGCATGGCGAAATTGGCGTCGGTGAACGCGGTCTTCAGATCGTCGGTGGCGACCACGTTGGCCAGCAGCGGGAAGGCGCAGTCGTTCAGCTCCATCACCACGCCCTGCAAGGCTTGCAGCGCCGGGGTGATTTCCAGCAACTGCAGGATCACCGGCTGATCGGGACCCAGCATGCTGCCCGAAGCAATCCGGAAGGCCATGGCATAACCGATGTTGCCAGCAGCACCGGTGATGACGACACGGACAGGTTGTTTCATGTTTGTACTCCTTCAGGGGTGGGTGATGACACGAATGTCGCTTGAAAAGCCCCGAAACCGCGGCGCGGGTCGGGAGCGGAGGGTATCTTTGCGACCAAACCGCAGGGATGCGCGCTCGAAGCGCCAGCGGGACGGCGAGAGGGAAGCGGGCAAACGGAAATCGACGGGCGCCACCGCCGGGAGGGACGAAAACGCGGGCCTGAACGGCAACCGGCGACCGCCGGTGTTTTCTAGAGCGCTGTGAATTGCCATGCTCCGTGGGGGCGCAATGGCCGCGGGACAACCGGGACGAGCGACCGGATGTGCGAACTGACGGTCGGAACCGCGGCAACAAGTCTTATAATGCGACGCCGCGCGCTTGGAGTGGCGGCATCTGATTGGAGAGAAATAGTAACGTAGATCGCCGCGCATTGAAATGAATGCCGACACTTGCCATGAGGGTTTCCAATAACGATGAGTTCTTCCCCGATCAACGGCGCAAGCTACGTATTGACCGGCTTGCGTTGGCTGCCCAAGAGCGGCTTGCGCGGTTTCGTGGCGATTCCGCTGCTGATCAACACCCTTTTGTTCGGCGCCGGCCTCTGGTGGAGTACCGGCCAGTTCGAACGGCTCGATCGGACCGTGGCCGGTTGGCTGCCGGATTGGTTGAGCTGGCTGCACTGGCTGTTGTGGCCGCTGTTCGTGTTGACCGCACTGGTGGTGGTGTTCTACACCTTTTCCGTGGTGGCGAACGTGATCGCCGCGCCGTTCAATGGCCTGCTGGCCGAGCGAGTCGAAAAAATGGCCAACCCGGCGGGCGCAACGCCACCAACGGCCGAATTGACCTGGAAAGAACTGTTGCTGAGCCCACTGACGGAACTCAACAAGCTGCTGTATTTTATCGGCTGGGCGATTCCGCTGCTGGTGCTGTCGTTCGTGCCGGTGATCAACGTGGCCGCGCCAGTGCTCTGGGCTTTGTTCAGCGCCTGGATGCTGGCCTTGGAGTATTCCGACTATCCGCTCGGCAACCGGGGGCTGTCGTTCCGGGATCAGCGCCGGTTGCTGCGCAAGCACTGGCCGCGTACCTTGAGCTTCGGTGGCATGACCCTGCTGTTGACCCTGATCCCGGTGTTGAATTTTCTGGCCATGCCGGCGGCGGTGATCGGCGCGACCCTGATGTGGGTCCGGGAAATGCCGGAGCGAGGGGACGGCAGTCGGAGACCCTAGACACAGCTCGGCAACGGAGCGCTCAAGGCTTATGCGTCTGCTCTATACCGGCCTGCTCTATCTGCTCTTGCCGCTGGCGTTGCTGCGGCTGTACTGGCGTGGTCGCCGGGATGCCGGACATCGCCAGCGCTGGCGCGAGCGGCTGGGCTTCGTGCCAACGTTGTCACCCGGCGGCTTGTGGGTTCACGCCGTGTCGGTGGGCGAAACCCGCGCCGCCTTGCCGCTGATCCGCGCCCTGCTGGATCGCTATCCCGACCGACCGCTGCTGGTGACCACCACTACCCTGACCGGCTCTCGTCAAGTCCGCGAGGCGCTGGGCGAACGCGTGCAACATGTCTACGCGCCCTACGATCTGCCCGGCGCGACCCGGCGCTTTTTGCGGCGCGTCCGGCCCAGCCTGGCGGTGATCATGGAAACCGAGCTGTGGCCGAATCTGCTACGGCAATGCGTGACGGCCGGTATCCCGATGCTCTTGGCGAATGCCCGGCTGTCGGAACGCTCGGCGCGCGGTTACGGCCGGATTCGCGGGCTGACCGCCGCCATGCTGCGGGACGTAACGCTGATCGCCGCCCAGGCCGATGCCGACGCCGCCCGCTTCCGGGCACTGGGCGCACCACGGGTCGAAGTGACCGGTAATCTCAAATACGACTTGGCATTGCCGACCGATCTGCCGGAACGGGGGCGACAACTGCGGTGGGATTGGCTGGGAGATAAGCGGCCGGTCTGGATCGCCGCCAGTACCCATGCCGGCGAAGACGACACAATCCTGGACGCGCTCGCCCGGCTCCGCGTTCGTTGGCCGACATTGCTGCTGCTGTTGGTGCCGCGTCACCCGGAACGTTTCGACAGCGTGGCGGTGCTATGTCGCCAGCGGGGATTTTCAGTGATCCGGCGCAGTGAACGGAACGCCTGCATGCCGGACACCGCTGTGTTTCTCGGCGACAGCATGGGGGAATTGTTACTGCTCTACGCCGCCGCCGACCTGGCCTTCGTCGGTGGCAGCCTGGTCGCCACCGGTGGCCATAACGTGCTGGAACCGGCGCTGCTGGGGCTGCCGGTACTGTTCGGTCCGCACATGTTCAATTTCAGCGAAGCGGGCGAGCGCCTGCTGGCGGCTGAAGCTGCTTGGCAGGTAGCGGATGCTGACGAACTGGCGGCGGCGGTTGACCGGTTGCTGGCCGATCCAGAGCTCCGCCGGACCGCCGGCCAGAATGGCCAGGCGGTGGTGGAACGCCATCGCGGCGCGCTGACGGCGCTACTGGGTTCGATCGAGATGTTGCTTGAGATGCCGCCTTGCCATCCCGCCCCTGGGGACAAGGCTGACTGACGGGGTTCGGCGGAACGTCGGGGGAGTGGGCGCGAAGTGCGGGTTTTACGGTTTCGCGGTGGGATTGTCCGGCGCTGGAGAGAGCGGTGATTCGATCCGCCGCCCGTGCAGGGCTTGCACGGCTCGTTGCCACTGACCGGCTAGAATACGCGGCAGCTCGCGCAGCGTATCGAGGATGGCTTGCTCGATCAGGGCCTGCTCCGCGCGCGAAGGGCGGCGCAGCACATGATCGAGCACCTCGCGACTGTTGCCGGGATGGCCGATGCCCAGTCGCACCCGCGCGAACTCGTTACTCCCCAGATGAGCGATCAGGTCGCGCAAGCCATTGTGACCGCCATGTCCGCCAGCCTGTTTCAGCCGCACCGTGCCCAACGGCAGGTCCAGGTCATCGTGCGCGACCAGGATCGCCGGCGGCGGAATTCGATGGAAGCGCGCCAGCGCCGCGACCGCCTGCCCGCTGCGGTTCATGAAGGTCATCGGCTTCAGCAACCACAGATCCTGTCCGGCCAGCGCAATCCGACAGGTCTCGCCGTGGTATTTCGCATCGGGGCGAAACTGGCCGCCGTGCTGACGAGCCAGTTCGTCCATTAGCCAGAAGCCGGCGTTATGACGGGTATCGGCATACTGGGGACCGGGGTTGCCCAGCCCCACCAGCAGTTGCGGTAGCGGCGCCGGCTCCGACATGGCTTCATTCCTTGGGGGAATCCGGCCTGGGCGGTCAGCCGGCCGCCGGCTCGCCGCCAGCCGCTTCCTCTTCGCCACCGCCATGGGCGTGTTGAATACTGACCACGATCGCATCCGTCTCGGAACCGGGGTCAACGTGGCTGGCCAGCGCCACATTGGCCGGCAGCTCGATCTCGGACAGATGAATGGTATCGCCTAACCCCAGATTGGCCAGGTCGATTTCAATGAATTCCGGCAAATCCCCAGGCAGGCATTCGATTTCGATTTCGATCAGCGCGCGGTTGATCACGCCGCCCTGCAGCTTGACGCCGCGCGCGGTGGTTTCGTTGGCGAAGTGCAGCGGCACATGCGCGCGGAGCTTGCGGTCGGCGATCACCCGCAGAAAGTCCAGGTGCAGAAAAGTCGATTTGAAAGGGTGGCGCTGGACATCGCGCAGCACGGCCTGCTCGGTGCGATCGCCCAGATTCAGGGTCAGCACATGCGAGTAGATCGCCTCGTTCTTGAACTGATTCATCAGATCCAATTGATCCAGCAGCAGTGGCATTGGATCTTGCCCGCCGCCATACAAAATGGCCGGCACCTTGCCGGCGCGGCGTAGGCGGCGGCTCGCACCTTTGCCCAATTTGCCGCGCGGATCGGCTTTTAGTTCGAATGTGGTACTCATCGGGTTATGCTCCAGTGGTAAAAAAAACACGGCACGCCCGCGACCAGGCGCACCGCTTGGATTAACCGCCCGTTCAAGACGAGCGGGGATAGCGATCAAAACAGCGAGCTGACCGATTCCTCAAGGTGGATGCGGCGCATGGTTTCGGCCAGCAGGCCGGCCACGCCGATCTGACGGATATTCGGGCAGGCGACCGCCTCGGGACGCAGTGGGATGGTATCGGTGACCACCAGTTCATCCAGCGCCGAACTGCGGAGATTATCGACCGCGGGGCCGGACAGCACGGCGTGGGTACAGTAGGCGCGCACCGAGGCGGCGCCCCATTCCTTCAGCGCCCGGGCGGCTTGGCACAGCGTGCCGGCGGTATCCACCATGTCGTCGACCACGATGCAGTGCTGTCCTTCCACATCGCCGATCACATGCATCACCTGGGCCTGATTGGGCGCCGGTCGGCGCTTGTCGATGATCGCCAGCTCCGAGTCGTCCAGGCGCTTGGCCAGGGCGCGGGCGCGGACCACGCCGCCCACGTCCGGCGACACCACCATCAGGTCGCCGAGGTTCTGCGCGCGGATGTCGCTCAACACGATCGGCGTGGCGTAGATGTTATCCACCGGGATGTCGAAAAAGCCCTGAATCTGGTCGGCGTGCAGGTCCACGGTCAGCACCCGGTCCACGCCGACGCTGGTGATCATGTTGGCGACCACCTTGGCGGAAATCGGTACCCGTGCCGAACGCGGCCGACGATCTTGCCGCGAATAGCCAAAATAAGGAATGACCGCCGTGACCCGTACCGCCGAGGAACGCCGCAGGGCGTCGGCCATCACCAGCAACTCCATGATATTGTCGTTGGTGGGATAGCAAGTGGGCTGGACGATGAAGACATCCTTGCCGCGCACGTTCTCCATCAGTTCGATCATGACCTCGCCGTCGCTGAAACGGTCGACGATCACTTGACCAAGGGGCAGTTGGAGATGGTTGACGATATTGCGGGTCAGTTGCGGGTGGGCATTGCCGGCGAATACCATCATTCGACCTTCGTACACGACACAACCCCCCGTTGTCGGTCTCTTAATGGAGATGGCTGGGCCGCCAGGATTCGAACCTGGGAATGCCGGATCCAAAATCCGGTGCCTTACCGCTTGGCGACGGCCCAAATATCGAAGGCGCTTCAGGCAAACGCGGCGTGTGCCCGCATCAGGCGCTCGTGCAGTGGCGAACGGTTGCGGCCACGGGCGACGAACCCCTTCCAACCCGGTGGCAGCCGGTCCAGCACGCGCCGAGCTTGGTCGGCACTCGGGAAGGAGGCGAACACACATGCGCCAGTACCGGTCAAGCGTGCCAGCCCGTACCGCGCCAGCCAGCTTGCGGCGGCGGCGACTTCCGGGTAGCGGCGGTACACCACCGCTTCGCAATCGTTGCCGCCAGCGCCCATCATGAAGTCAGTTATTGTGATCAGCGATGAGTTTCTTGTCAATTCCGAATCGTTGAACACCGCGCTCGTGGCCACATGACAGGCCGGCGCCAGCACCACGAACCAGGGTTCGTCCAGATCCAGCGGCGTCAATCGTTCGCCGACGCCTTCCGCCCAAGCCGCGCGGCCATGCACGAACACCGGCACGTCGGCGCCCAGCCGCAGCCCGAGTTCGGCCAGTTCCGTCAGCGTCAGCCCGGTTTGCCAGTAGTGGTTGAGCGCGACCAGGGTGGTGGCGGCGTCGGAGCTGCCGCCGCCCAGACCGCCTCCCATGGGCAGGTGCTTGTCGATGCGGATGAGCGCGCCCCGGCCGGTGCCGGTCGCCTGTTGCAGCAGACGGGCGGCGCGTACCGTCAGATCGGCCTCTGGCGGCACGCCGACGACTTCGCCATGGCGGTCGATCGCGCCATCGTCGCGCGCTTCGAACCATAGCCGGTCACCACGATCCAGAAACTGAAATACCGTCTGCAGCAGGTGATAGCCATCCGCGCGCCGACCGACGATGCGGAGCATGCGGTTAAGCTTGGCGGGAGCCGGCCAAGCGGCGGGATCGGACGTTACAGCGTCCATTGCTCGATCACCAGCTTGACGCCGAGATCCATTCGCCGGGCGACGATGCGCTCGGGCAGGTCGAGGTTGAAAACGGAACTCGGGGCATAGCTGGGATACTCGATTACCCAGCCATTCTGTTCCAGCCGAGTCAACCGACCGGCGGCATCGGTTTGCAGGAGGGCGGTCGGACCCGGCGCCGGCAGGCCGCGCACCCAGTAGCGCAGGCCGGTCACCGGTAATCGCAGGCCGAGCGTTTGCTCCAGCAGAAGGTCGGGATCGGGCGCGGTCGAGCGTTGGCCATCCTGGGTCTGGATGCTGACTTCGCGTTCGTCGCCCTGGATCGTGACCCGGCCCTGGCCGAGCGGACCGATGATATCGATGCGGTAAGTGGGATCTTGCTGTGCCCACTGGAAGCTGGCGTGCCAGCCGTCCTGGCCGTTGACCACGCCGATGCGCCCGTCGGCTTGCCATTGCGTCAACCGCGCCAGGGTGGACTGGCGGGCGACCCAGGCATCCGGCGTGGTTGGCGAGGTGGGGGGAGCCACCGCGCAACCCGCCGCCAGGACGATCAGCAGCGCCATCAGTGCCGCGCCCCAGCATCGTGACGCACACCACCGGCAGGTCCCATGCGACATCCGCGGCACGCTCACCACCCCAGCCGCTCTTGCAGTTTGCGTAAATGCGGGCTGTTTGGCGTTTTGGTCAATGCTTCCCGCCAGATTTTCTTGGCTTCCTCGCGCTGACCGCTGACCCACAGCACTTCGCTGAGGTGCGCGGCGATTTCCGCATCCGGATTTCGCTGGTAGGCCTGCCGGAGGTATTGCAGGGCCTTGGCATTGTCGCCCAGCCGGTACTGGACCCAGCCCATGCTGTCGAGCACGGCGGCATCTTCGGGCAGCAAGACCAGCGCTTGCTCGATATAGCCCAGCGCTTCCTGGTAGCGGTCGGTGCGATCCGCCAAGGTGTAGCCGAGCGCATTGAGCGCCTGGCCGTTCTTGGGGTCGCTGGCGAGAATGGCGCGCAGGTCCCGTTCCAGCACGTCGACGCGGCCGAGCTGCTCGGCCACCAGCGCCCGAGCGTATAACAGATCCTTGTCGTCGGTGTGCAGGGCCAGCGCCCGATCCAGCGTATCGAAGGCTTCTTGATAACGCTCCCCCTCTCGCAGCGCCTCGGCTTCGGCCAGATACAGATTGATGCTGTTTTTCGGGTCCTTGCGGCGCAGCGTGTCGAAATGCTGGCTGACGGCGGCGGTATCGCCGGCCTTGGCCAGAACCACGCCCATCCGCATCTGGGCGGTGAGGTAGCGGTCGTCGCTGGTGACCCGCGCGTACCACTCGTTGGCCTTGCCGTAATCCTCGCGCTGCTCCTCGATCCGGCCCAGTTCGAAGTAAGCATCGGCCAAACGGGTGTTGCGCTTGATCAGATCGAGAAAGTAACTCTCGGCCAGGTCGAATTGACGGGTTTCGCTCGCCAGCACGCCGAGGGCGTATAACGAGTCGGTGTCCTTGGGGTTCTGGTTGAGCAGGATGGCGAACTCGCGGCGAGCCTTGTCCAACTGGCCGGCGTCGACCAGCAACCGGGCGTAATCCATCCGTAAACTGCGATCGCGCGGTATGGCGGCCACCGCTTTGGCGAGCCCAGCCAGCGCCGCATCCCTTTCACCCTGATCCAGCAGGATGCGGGTACGCAGCAGGTGGGCGGAAACCAGCTTGGGGTTACGATCCAGTGCTTCCTTCAAGCTGATCAGTGCCTGCTCTCGCTCGTCGGCCGCCGCCGCCAGCATCGCATAATAGTATTGCGCGTAGGCTTCACGCGGGTAGCGGTCGCGGAGCCGCCGCATCACCCGCAACGCCGCCTGCTTGTCGTCCATCTGACTCAACAACGAGGCCACCGTGGCGAAGCCCTGTTGCTTGTCCTTGGCGCGGGCGGCTCCGCGGACCGCGTCCAGCGAGGCCATGGCCTCGTCCTCTCGCCCATTGCGCAGCAGCGCCAGCGCCAGTGCTTGTTGGGCCTGTTCGCTGCCGGGGTCGAGCGCCTGCCAGCGTCGCGCCAGATCCAGGGCGGTGGCATTATCTTTCATGATCAGCGCCAACATCGCCGCCCGTTCGGCTATCCGGGGGTCATTGCTGGCGGTCGCGGCCTGTTGGTAGTTGGTCAGCGCCACGTCGAGGTGATCGCGCTTGCCCGCCAGTTCCGCCAGCAACACCTGGTACATCAGGTCAGCGCGATGGCTGGGCTGCAGCGCCGGTCGGATCACGTATTCCGGAACGGCGGGCGCCTGCGCGTCCACCACCGTCGCACAGCCACCCAACAGCAGGCCGCTCAAACCCAACACCTTCAAAAGAAATCTGTTCATCGCCGGGTATATCTATCATTCGGTTTCGGCGGTCGGAGAACCGCCAGAAACGGGGTTGGCGCAAGACGGGAGCGCCGGCTTCCAGGCCGCGGCACGTCGGCGCGTGAAAAAGGAGGGGCAACCGTTCGCATGATCATCCATCAAAGAACTATGACCTTGTCATTCGCCTATTGTATCCCGCAGAATTCCACCGTTTTTCAGCCCGATCAGACGCATCCATGCCACTGCTGGCCCTCGGTCTCAACCATCAAACCGCTCCCGTCAGCGTTCGCGAGCGGATCGCGTTCGCACCCGAACGCCTGCAATCCGCCCTGCGGGATCTGCTCGATTGCGGCGGCGCCCGCGAAGCGGCGATCCTATCGACCTGCAACCGCACCGAGGTTTACTGCGGCCTCAAGGACGAAAACGGCCGCCAGGTGGTGGAATGGCTGGGCGATTATCATAAGTTGCGCACGGTCGATTTGCAGCCTTATCTATACCGGTACACCAACCAACGGGCGGTGCGCCACATCCTGCGGGTTGCTTCGGGACTGGATTCGCTGGTGCTGGGCGAGCCGCAGATTCTCGGCCAGATCAAGGCCGCCTATCAGGTCGCCAACAGCGTCGGTGCGCTCGGCGTCCGGCTGGAGCGGCTGTTCCAGCATACCTTCTCGGTCGCCAAACAGGTACGCACCGATACCCGCATCGGCGCCAGCCCGGTGTCGGTGGCCTTCGCGGCGGTCGGTCTGGCCCGGCAGATTTTCGCCGACCTGCCCCGCTGCGTCGCCTTGCTGATCGGCGCCGGCGATACCATCGAGCTGGTCGCCCGCCACTTGCACGAGAGCGGGGTTGGGCGGCTGATCGTGGCCAACCGCACCTTGGAGCGCGCCCATGCACTGGCGGCTTCTTTCGCCGGTTATGCCATTGCTCTGGACGAAATTTCCGCCCATCTGGGCGAGGCCGATATCGTCATCGCCTCCACCGCCAGCCCCGATCCGCTGTTGGGGGCGACGCTGGTCCGCCAATGCCTGAAACAGCGCCGCCATCGGCCGATGTTTATGGTAGATTTGGCCGTGCCACGCGACATCGATCCAGCGGTCGCCGAACTGGACGATGTCTATCTATACACGGTGGACGACCTCAAGGACATCATTCAGGATAACCTGCGCTCGCGCCAAGCCGCCGCCCAGCAGGCCGAGGAAATCATCGACACTCAGGTCGAGCACTTCATGGCCTGGCTACGCACCCAAGGTAGCGTCGCCAGCATTCGCGCCCTGCGCCGGCAGGCTGAGGCCACCCGCGACGAGGCGATGGACCGCGCCCGGCGCCAGCTCGCCCAAGGCAAGGACCCAACCACCGTGCTTGAGATGCTGGCCCATACCCTCACCAACAAGTTCCTTCATGTGCCTTGCACCGGCCTGCGCGAAGCCGCCGCCGAAGGCGATGCCGCCATGCTGAACCTGATCAAAACTCTGTATCGCTTGGGCGATGGAGATCCTCGCCGATGAACGCCTCCATGCTCGCCAAGCTGGAGCAACTGACGGAACGCCATCAGGAAGTCGGCGCGCTGCTGGCCGATCCCGAAATCATCGGCGACAACGACCGCTTCCGCGCCTTGTCGATGGAATACGCCCAATTGGAGCCGGTGGCGAGCGGGTTTCTGGCCTACCGCCGCACCCTGGACGATCTGGACAGTGCCCGCGAAATGAGCCGGGACGGCGACCCCGAACTGCGCGCCATGGCGCAGGAAGAACTACTGGAGGCGGAAGAGCGCCGCGTCGGGCAGGAGCGGGCGCTGCAACTGCTGTTGCTGCCGCGCGATCCGCACGATGCCGGCAACGTGTTCCTGGAAATCCGCGCCGGTACCGGCGGCGACGAAGCCGCGCTGTTCGCCGGCGATCTGCTGCGCATGTATGCGCGTTATGCCGAACTGCGTGGTTGGACCCTGGAAATTCTCAGCGAAAGTCTCGGCGAGCACGGTGGCTACAAGGAAGCGATCAGCCGCGTCATCGGTCAGGGCGCCTATTCACGGCTGAAGTTCGAATCCGGCGCGCATCGGGTGCAGCGGGTACCGGTCACCGAGGCGCAGGGCCGCATTCATACCTCCGCCGCCACCGTGGCGGTGCTGCCGGAACTGGCGGAGGTCGAACAGATCGACATCAACCCCAGCGACTTGCGCATCGACACCTACCGCTCTTCCGGGGCGGGTGGTCAGCACGTCAACAAAACCGATTCGGCCATCCGCATCACCCATCTGCCCAGCGGCATCGTGGTGGAATGTCAGGACGAGCGCTCCCAACACAAGAATCGCTCGCGGGCGATGGCACTGTTGCAGGCGAAGCTGTTGGCGGCGGAACGGGAAAAACAGACCAGCGCCCAGGCGCAAACCCGCAAGCTGCAGGTCGGGAGCGGCGACCGCTCCGAACGCATCCGCACCTACAATTTCCCACAGGGTCGAGTGACTGACCATCGCATCAATCTGACCCTCTATAAGCTCGGCGAAGTGCTGGCGGGCCATCTCGATTCGGTCATCGATCCACTGATCAACGAATACCAGGCCGATTTGCTGGCGGCGCTGGCCGAGTGAGTGCCGCCCCCCTCCGCGAATTGCTGGCCGCCGCCACCCAGCGGCTGGCCGAAGTCAGCGAAACCCCGCGACTGGACGCCGAACTGCTGCTGGCGGCGGCGCTGGAGCGACCTCGAAGCTACCTGCATGCCTGGCCGGAACGCGTGCCGGAACCGGATCGAGCGACTCGTTTTTTCGCCTGGCTGGACCGACGTCAGGCGGGAGAGCCGATTGCGTACCTGCTCGGTCGGCGCGAGTTCTGGTCGCTGGAACTGGAAGTCACGCCGGACACCCTGATCCCGCGCCCGGAAACCGAATTGCTGGTCGAGTTGGCATTGGAACGACTGCCAGCGGATCGAACTTGCGCGCTCGCCGATCTGGGCACCGGCAGCGGCGCCATCGCCCTCGCCTTGGCGGTGGAACGGCCACGAGCGCGGATCGTCGCCACCGACCTCGGTCCAGCAGCCCTGACGGTCGCCCGGCGCAACGCCCGGCGACTGAATATCGGTAACATCGAATTCCGCGAAGGCGACTGGTGCGCGCCGCTGGTTGGAGAGCGCTTCGATCTGCTGGTTTCCAATCCGCCCTACATTGCCGCCACCGATCCCCATTGGCGACAGGGCGATTTGCGCTTCGAGCCGGCGACGGCGCTGGTGGCGGGCGAGGATGGACTGGATGCCTTGCGATCGATCGTCGCGCAAGCGCCCGCTTACCTGTGGGCGGGTGGCTGGCTGTTGCTGGAGCACGGTTACGATCAGGGCGAGGCGGTACCGAACCTGTTACGGCAACGCGGCTTCGTCGATGTGAGCGATCATCGGGACGCCACCCAGATGAGCCGAGCCAGCGCCGGACGCTGGCCGGCTTGAAACGGTGCGCGCCAGCGGCTACGGTTGTTATATCGATAGGCCTCGCAGCGATCCGACCGCCGTGGAGGAAAGCGTCATGCACGCTGACACCGAAGATCTGTACAAGCACCGCACCATCCAATTCTGCCGTCTTCATGAAGATCCCGATCAAGCGGGATCGGCGGCGGCGTGGTTACGAGGCGTGGCGGGTATCCATGGTGTTCAATGCCTGTCGTCCCATGCCCTGATCGTGGTCTACGACCTGCGGCGGATCACCTTGCAACGCATCGAAAACGCCCTGAGCGAGCTCGGTTACCACCTCGACAACAGTCTGTTGTGCAAGCTGAAACGGGCGCTCTTTCACTACGCCGAGGAAACTCAGCGGGAAAACCTGGCCATCGCCCAGGAAGGCCAGATCCCCCGACAGGAGGTTTTCATCAACCGCTACCAACACCTCACCCACGGTTGCCGCGATCCGCAACCGGAGTACTGGCGGGAATATCAGTAAACCCCCATCCGCCGGCTTTCAGCCAGCGAGCGCGGCGCGAGGATCGACGTACTCGTAGCCGAGATCGTCGGCCACCGCCTTGTAGGTGACCTTGCCTCCGCAGACGTTCAGTCCCGCCAGGAAATTGGCATCATCCAGCAATGCCTTCTTGTAGCCTTTGTCGGCCAATGCCAGGGCGTAAGGCAGGGTGACGTTGTTGAGGGCATAGGTGGAGGTATTGGGCACCGCCCCCGGCATGTTGGCGACGCAGTAATGCACCACGCCATCCACCACATAGGTCGGCTCGGCGTGAGTGGTCGGATGCGAGGTCTCGAAGCAACCGCCTTGATCGATGGCGACATCCACCAGTACCGAACCCCGTTTCATCCGCCGGACCATGTCGCGGGTTACCAGCTTGGGCGCCTCGGCGCCAGCCACCAGCACCCCACCGACCACCAGATCCGCTTGCAGGACATAATCTTCGAGGGCAGCCTTGGTGGAGTACACGGTCTTGAGCGCCGCGCCGAAGCGCCGCGCCAGCCGCGCCAGCACCTCCACGTTGCGATCCAGCACGGTCACGTCGGCGGCCATGCCCAGCGCCATGTAAATGGCGTTTTCGCCGACCACGCCCCCGCCGATCACCACCACCTTGGCCGGAGCCACGCCGGGGACACCGCCCAGCAGGATGCCGCGCCCGCCCTTGGCGCGTTCCAGTGCCGCCGCGCCGGCCTGAATCGACAGCCGGCCGGCCACTTGCGACATCGGCGCCAACAACGGTAGCCCGCCGTGGCCGTCGGTCACGGTTTCGTAAGCGATGCAGATCGCGCCGCTGTCGACCAGATCCCGGGTTTGATCCGGGTCGGGAGCCAAGTGCAGATAGGTGAACAGAATCTGGTTCGGACGCAGCATCCGGCGCTCCACCGCCTGTGGTTCCTTGACCTTCACGATCATGTCGGCCTGGGCAAAGAGGGTTGCGGGCATGACCGCGATCTCGGCGCCGGCGGCGCGATAATCGTCGTCCGAGCTGCCGATGCCGGCGCCGGCCTGGGTTTCCACCAGAACGTGGTGACCGTGGGCGGTGAATTCCCGCACACTGTCAGGAGTCAGGCCAACCCGATATTCGTGAACCTTGATCTCTTTGGGAACGCCGATACGCATTGCCAGATCCTCCTGAGGAGAGTGGGGATAGCCGGTTGATCATCCAACAAATCTCGCGGGATGTTAACCCGCCTCGAATAGACTCGAAATCCAACAGGATGTTTGCGCGGACGGATTGCATGGCCAGCTCTTGAGAACTGGGTGCGCTTGCAACCCTCCAACTTGTCGAGGCTGAGCCCAATAACGAGTTGCGCTATCCTCCCGTATACGGTCAAACAACGGAGAAACCTCGGATGAATCGCAAGCTGAAAATCCATTGGCTCGGCGGGGTGCTCGGCGGGGTGCTGGCCATGGCGCCGCTGGCTCACGCCGAGGAAATCGGCAGCGTGGACACCGCCTTCCAGTGGCTGGGGCCGAACCACAAGATCGTCATCGAGGCTTTCGACGATCCCAAGATCGACGGCGTGACCTGTTACGTCAGCCGCTCCCAGGTGGGCGGCATCAAGGGCGGGCTGGGGCTGGCCGAGGACACCTCCGACGCCTCGCTGGCCTGCCGACAAACCGGGCCGATCGCGGTCAAGGAAAAATTCAAGGACGGCGAGGAAGTGTTCACCGAACGCCGTTCACTGCTGTTCAAGAAAATGCGAGTGGTGCGTTTCCTTGATAAAACGCGCAACACTCTGGTTTATCTAGTCTACAGCGACAAGCTGGTGGAAGGTTCGCCCAAGAATTCGGTCTCGGCGGTGGCCATGATGCCTTGGGGCGACAAACCGCCCAAAACGGCGCCGTAGACGGAGAGTCCTGCCACCTTCGATCCGAAAAATCCTCCGCTCAAGGGGAAAGGGAGCCGGGTTCCCTGGCGCCCCGACTGATCCATACCTCAGCACTAGCGGCCTGCCCGGCCTGATCCAGCACGGTGATTCGCGCCAACCCCTCGCCGTCCGGCGGCCAGAACGCATCCCGCCGCCACGGGTTCGCGGGCAACGGCCGGCCGTTCACCAGCCAGCGTAGCGGCCGGACCCCGCCGGTCGCGGCCAACGGCAATTCGGTCAAACGGCCGTCCCGCACCGATAATTCCACCGTGGTGCCCGCCACCGGGAAGCTGATGCCGAGTGGCGGCGCGCTGGCCGTCTCCAGCGCCGGGCAGGTGCGGAAATAGCGCAAGCGCTCCGGTAACTGTTCGCGGCCGACCACGCGCAGCACGTTGGCGGATGGTGGCGCGGGCGGGGTCGTGGGTTCCGGTAGCAGATCGAACACCCGGAACAGCAGCGGCGCGGCGGTATTGCGACCGTAGTGACCGGGGCTGGGCGAGCCGTCCGGCCGACCGACCCAGACGCCGACGGTGTAATCGGCGTCGAAGCCCAACGCCCAGGCGTCGCGGAACCCGTAGGAGGTGCCGGTCTTGTGAGCGATGAAGCGTGGCCGAGCGGCGCTGGCCGGTGGGGCCACGTTTTGCGGCACCGGCGAACCGCGCAGGATGTCGTTCAGATACCAGCAGGCGGTCGCCGTCAACAGATCGCGGCCCGGCTCGATGGGGTCGGCGGGGGAATAACGCAAGGGCGCGATTTGACCGCCGCTGGCGATGCCGGCGTACAGCGTCGCCAGTTCCTCCAGGGTCATGCCGACCCCGCCCAACACCAGCGGCAAGCCTGGCCGAGGGTTGGCCGTGTTCCAGTGCAGCGGCAGGCCGACCTCGCGCAGCCGCGTCGCCACCCGCGCCGGCCCGACCTGTTCCAATACCGCCACCGCTGGGATATTTTGCGACTGTTGCAGCGCTTCGCGCACCGACAACTGCCCGGCGTAAGTGTTGCGGAAATTGCCGGGGCTGTAGTCGCCGAAGCGGGTCGGCACATCCTCGATCAGGGTTTCGGGGTGGATCAGCAGATCGTCGAAACCCAGTCCGTACACCAGCGGTTTCAGGGTCGAGCCTGGCGAGCGCACTGCCCGCGTCATGTCGATCTGACCGGCGCGGCGCGGATCGAAGAAATCGCTGGCGCCGACGTAGGCCAGCACCCGCCGGTCGCGGTTCGCCACCACCAGCATCGCGATGCTACTGGTCGCCTCCAGCACGCTCTGCTGTTGGCCCGCCAGCGTTTCCAGGGTCTGCTGCAAATCCCGGTCGATGAACGTGGATAACAGCGGCGCATCCGGCTGGGCCGCGTGCAGTCGCTCGGCCAGATGGGGGGCCAGAAACGGCAGGGCGTGCCGGCGCCGGGGAACGGGCTCCTCGCGGGCTTCTTCCACCTGTCGTGGGGTTAGCACACCGACTTGGCCCATGCGTGCCAAGACTTTGTCGCGCGCCGCCCGCGCCCGCTCGGGATAGCGGTCCGGCCGCAATCGGGATGGGGCTTGCGGCAGCACCACCAGCAGCGCCGCTTCCGCCGCCGTCAACCGGATGGGTTCCTTGCCGAACCAGGCCAGCGCGGCGGCGCGTATCCCTTCCAGGTTACCGCCGTAGGGTGCCAGGGTCAGGTAGAAACTCAGGATGTCGTCCTTGGGATAGCGGCGTTCCAGTTGCAAGGCGCGCAGCATTTCGCCCAGCTTGCCGGATAGATCGCGCCGATGCGGCTCCAGTAGGCGGGCGGCCTGCATGGTCAGGGTCGAGGCCCCCGACACCACCTGGCCATGCCGCAGCCATTGCCCCAACGCTCGCGCCACCGCCAGCGGATCGACACCGGAATGAGTAGTAAAGCGCTGGTCTTCATAAGCCGCCAGCATGGTGAGGTACAGCGGGTCCACGTCTTCCGGCCGCGCCGCAACCGCCACACACCCGGCGGCGCGGTGAACGCGCGCAGGATGCGGTCGCCGGAATCCAGCACCAGGGCTGAAACATGCCGGGCACGCTCGACCGACGGTGGCAAGCAACGATCCAGCGCCAGGAACGCGCAAACGATGGCGATCGACAGCGTCAACCCGAAACCGACGCGCCGACCGGTTCGCGAAAGGATGCCGATACCGGGCCCTGCAAAACCGCTCACGAGATGCGCCCGAGTTCCATGGTCGTCGACGTCATCGCGCCATGCCTTGGCGATTCGAGTCCTGAAACGGTTCGCTCCCGATCATGGTCCATATCGTTCAGACACAGCCGTTCCAGCAGGCTGGTCAGTGCCGCTTCGCAGTTCTGCTCCAGCTTCAGGGTCAATTCGCCGTCGGCGCGGGTGCGGCCGAGATTGAGCACGGCGATGGGCTGGCCGCGAGCGGTGGCCAGTTTGCAGAAACGATAACCGGAAAACACCATCAACGAGGAACCAACCACCAGCAAGGCATCGGCGTCGGCCAATCGCTGGCAGGCGCGCTCGACCCGAGGCTTGGGCACGGTTTCGCCGAAAAACACCACCGCCGGTTTCAGTATCCCTCCGCACCGCGCGCAACTTGGGACTCGGAACTCGTCGAAATTCGCATCGTCCAGATCAGCGTCGCCGTCAGGACCGGCCACCGCCGCCAGCGCGGCGAAGGCGGGATTATCCCGCTCCAGCGCGCCTTGCATCTCGGCGCGAGATCCCCGGATCCCGCACGCTAGGCAGACCACAGCATCGAGCCGGCCGTGCAGATCGATCACCCGCCGACTGCCGGCCTGCTGGTGCAGACCATCGACGTTCTGGGTCACCAGTTGATGGATGAAGCCCGCCGCTTCCAATCGAGCCAGCGCTGCGTGGGTGGCGTTGGGCCGGGCGCGGGCAAAGGCAGGCCAGCCAAGCAGACTGCGTGCCCAGTAACGCTGTCGAGTCCGTTCACTGGCCACGAACTCCTGGTAGCGCACCGGCTGGCGGCGTTTCCAGTCGCCGTTGCGATCGCGATAATCGGGAATGCCGGAATCGGTGCTGCAACCGGCGCCGGTCAGCACAAACAGCCGAGGGTGGCGTTCGACGAAATCAGCCAACGCGTCTGGCGAATTGGGACGAGATGGAGAGTTGTTGGGAGAATGCATGATCGTGACGGACGCCGGGCGACGGAATCGGACTTGATGGCAGGAGGTCGCCGCAAGCTCAGAGTCGGTGCGATGCGAACCGGTTCCGTGACGAATTGCCAGAGCGATTATGAATACACTATGGCGGATACTGAATAATTCCGCACGACTCGTGGAGGTTGACCATGGCACTGACCCTGGAAGTTCGTCGCTTTCCTTGTACCGCGAACCTGGATAAGCCCTACGTGGCCATGTTGATGGAGGATGGCCAGTTGATCGAGCAGTTCGCCTATTTCCCCGATGCCGAAGCGGCGATCGCCGTCGGACTGGCCTGGGTGCGCGAACACCGTGCCGATACCGAACCCACGGTCGCGGTGGTGGTGGTTCCCGATCCCTAAGGTGGCGGTCACGGGCCGCTCAACCGGCGCAAGCAGCCCGTGCCAGCGCCTGTAATACTTCGCCGCTCTGGAGCCGTTGCAGGAAAATCACCACGCCGGCATCGCGCGCCACGAATTCGTCCGGCAAGGGTACCGAAACGGTGTGGGCAAAACGTCCGTCGGGATCGATGGCCAAAGGTCCGAGCAGTGCCCGCGTTACCCGATCGTGGCGTAACCATTCCCCGGCGTTCTCACCCGCCGTGACTTGGCTATCGAGACGGTCCTGGTAAATCGCCACGAACAGACCCAGCTCGCCGCGTGCCACTGGCGCGCGCGCCTGCCCGCTGGCCCGTACCCGCCACCGATCCGGTTCGGGAATCAGTTCGGCTCGAAGATCGGCCGGCGCCGGCTGCGCAGTTAGAGTGGTGATTTCCTGTTGGAAGTCCTCCGGCCGTTGCCATTGCGGTAGGCTCCGACCGCTGACCAGCACCTGCGGTGTGTACACGGTCCTAGAGCCCTGCTGCGCCGCCAGCGCCCGTTGCCGCGCGCTGAACGCGGGTTGCGCGAAGCGGTCCTTCCAACCCAGGCGATCCCAGTAATCGACATGGAAGGCCAGGGCCACGACCTGGCGTGAGTCCCATTCCGCTTCCGACTGACGGCTCAACCAGCGATCCGCCGGGGGACAACTGTTGCAGCCCTCGGAGGTATAGAGTTCCACCAGCGCCGTGCGGGTCGACGAGCTGACCGCCACGCAGTCGGCAGGCTTCGCCAATAGGTTGGGCGTCCATGCCAGCGTCAAAATCAAAGTGATGGCCAGTGATGGTATCTTCATGTCGCGCCTCCCGCCGGATCATTGTATGAGATCACGATTCACAACGAGTTCCGGTTTTCACGCCTTTTCGTACTGCTTGATGTAGTAAGCGCATTCCTTTTCCCAGACAAACCGCTCGTCCTTGAAATCAGCGTCGTGGAGCAACAAACCCCGCCACTCCTTCCAAACTTCATCGACGATATCGAGGAAAGCGGCCAGCGCCTTTTCACGGGTTTCATAACCGCTGCCCGACAGTTGCTGGAACGTTCGTTTTTGCAGTTGTTCGGCAAAGCTCTTGGCGAGCATGACATGCAGCAACTCGTGGTATAGGACTCCTTCCACGGTACCAAATTTGTTGTATTCGCTGATGGTTCTCGTTGCCATGGCGGCACAGAAAGCGGCTTTGTTTCCCAGGTATCGATCATCTTCGTTCAACATCCGATAAAGAGGAGCAAATTCCTTGATGTCCTTGAATTCCTTCTTGGGTTTCAGCTTGATATCGGCATCCAACTGAATATTCATCAATAGCGGTAGATAATTCCCGTTCTTTGCCAAAGGCAAGGTATATTGCAGTATGGCGCTGCATCGGGTTTTTCCCCAAGCACCTTCAAGTACGCCGTGGATCCATTTGATTTGTCCTATTTCAATCTTCGAGCTGGGGTTGGCGGTTCGAGGTATCTCTTGCAGAAAAACATTGGGATTTTCGGTCGGCTGTAATTTTCCAATGACGGCTCCCTGTTGCTGGATCGTCCGTAGTTTTTCAACCAGGGATTCAAGCCCGTAATTGACCGTAATCCAGTTGGCAAGCAACTCGAAAATCGAACTCATGAATCACCTCTCGCGTTTCCGGCGTGACGACGATGTCTGTCGTCTCCACGGTTGACAGAATTGCCATGGATTCCATCGTTACCACGGTGGAAAACAGCCATGCGGGTCGGGATTGCCGTTCCGCGATCCGAAGAAGCGTTGACTTTACGCGGCCGACATTGTCCGCCGCGCCATGGCGTCCTCCAACGATGCTGGTTTACGGCGTGGCCAGTTGTCCCCGCATTTCCGCTGCGTACTGATCGGCGTTGAGGCCGACCACCAGATGCAGGGTGCGGTTGGCCAGTCGCATCACGCCCGCCGCGCCGGCGGACCGCAGCGCCGCCTCGTCCACTGGCTGCTCATTCCCAAGCACCAGTCGCAGCCGAGTTTCGGCGCAGGCATCCACCCGCTCGATATTGCCGATGCCACCCAACGCTGCGATGAGATCCCGCGCCTTGCCGGCGGCCTCGGGATCGCGCAGTTTGGACACGATGCCGGCCGGCGCCGGCGCCGCCACCGGCGATGGCACCTCCACCGCATCCGCTTTCGGCCCGGCGGTTTTCAGATATTCTTCCATGTCGGTTTTCAGATTCTCGGAGCGGGTACCGAAAATGGCCTGCAAGCCGCTACCGACCGTCACCACCCCAGCCGCGCCCAGCGCCTTGAGTTTGTCGGGGCTGGCTTTGCCAACGTCGTTCAGCTCCACCCGCAGCCGGGTGATGCAAGCGTCCAGACTTTTTGATGTTGGCGCGTCCACCGAAGGCCAGCACCAGTTGTTTGGCGAAGCGTGGGCGATATCGGTGGCCGCATCGCTGGACATGACCGCTTCCTCGATCTCGCGGCCGGGCGTTTTGAGGTCAAATTTCTGGATCACAACGCGGAAGACGGTGTAGTACAGGGCCGCCCACACGGGGCCGAGCAGCAGCAGCCACCAACCGTGAGTGGATTTCGCGTACAGCACGACGAAATCGATGGTCCCGTGCGAGAACGTCATGCCGTGCTTGATGCCCAGTTCGATGCACAGGAAATAGGCGACGCCCGCCAGCAGGGCATGAATGAGGTACAGCACTGGCGCGACGAACATGAAGGCGAATTCGATCGGCTCGGTGATGCCGGTCAACCAGGCGGTCAACGCCGCCGAAAGCATGATGCCGCCGATCTTGGCGCGATTCTCCGGGCGGGCACTGTGCCAAATCGCAATCGCCGCCGCCGGCAAGCCCCACATCTTGAACAGATAGCCGCCCGCCATGTTGCCGGCGGTGGGGTCGCCGGCGATGTAGCGTTGGACTTCGCCGGTGATGATCTTGCCGGTGGTCGGGTCCAGGTAACTGCCGACCTCGAAAAAGAACGGTACGTTCCAGATGTGATGCAAACCGAAGGGGATCAGCAGGCGTTCGATGACGCCGTAGACCGTGAACGCCAGTGCCGGATTGCTTTCCGCCGCCCAATGGGAAAAGCTCTTGATGCCGGCGCCGATGGGTGGCCACAGGAAACTGAGCACGATCCCGAGGCCGATGGCGGCAAAGGCGGTGATGATGGGGACGAAACGTTTGCCGGCGAAGAAGCCCAGATAGGGCGGCAGGTTGATGCGGTAATAGCGGTTGAACAACGCCGCCGCGATGCCACCGATCAGAATGCCGCCGAATACGCCGGTATCGATGGAGAGGATGCCCATCAAGTCCTTGGTTTCCGAGCCCAGCAGCTTGGCCATGACGCCCAGCGTCGCCAGCAGCACCACGTAGCCGACCACCGCCGCCAGCGCGGAAACGCCGTCGTTGTTGGTCAGGCCCAGCGCCACGCCGATGGCGAACAGGATGGCCAGGCTGCCAAAGATGGCCCCGCCGGACTGCGCCATGATGTTGGAAGCCAAATCCGGCATCCAGCCGAAATGGGCGCTGCCGATGCCGAGCAGGATGCCGGCGACCGGTAGCACCGAAACCGGCAGCATCAGCGCCTTGCCGATTTTTTGCAGGAATGCGAATGCGTGTTGCCACATGACGGCGATCTCCAGACGGTTAGGCGGCGGCGAAGGGATCTGGACAGTACGCGCGCACTTCGGCGGCGGTTTCCAGGGTCAACGCCCGTCGCGCCAAGTCCTGGCATTCATGCCGCCACAGGGTGCGAATTTGCGCCTTGATGCTGGGAATGGTCGGCAGGCTGACGCTGAGTTCGTCCACGCCCAACCCGATCAGCAGCGGCACGGCCTGCGGGTCGCTGGCAATGCCGCCGCAGACCCCGACCCATTTACCCTGCGCGTGGGCGGCTTCGACCGTCCAGGCGATCAACCGCAATACGCTGGGATTGAGCCCGTCCACCTTGGGCGCCAGCTTGGGATGGCCGCGATCCATGGCCAGGGTGTACTGAGTCAGGTCGTTGGTGCCGATGGAGAAGAAATCCGCCTCACGGGCGAATTGCGCCGCCATGATCGCCGCCGCCGGGATTTCCACCATGATGCCGGTCTCGATGGGCTTGACGCCCAAGCGCTGTCGCTCCTCTTCCAACATGGCCTTGGCGTCGCGCAGTTCCGACAGCAGGCCGACCATCGGAAACATCACCCGGACTTTGCCGAATGCGGCGGCTCGCAGGATCGCCCGCAGTTGGGTGCGCAGGATTTCCGGGCGGTCCAAACCGATACGCAAACCGCGTTCGCCGAGAAACGGGTTTTCCTCCTTGGGAATGGGTAGATAAATGAGTGGCTTGTCTCCACCGACATCCAGCGTGCGGATGATCAGCGGTCGGTTCGGCCCCAAGGCTTCGGCGATGGATTTATAAGTTTCGAACTGTTCGTCCTCGCTAGGCGCGGTGCTGCGTTCCAGAAACAGGAATTCCGAGCGCAATAACCCGACACCCTCGCCGCCCAGACCGGGAACCTGCTCAGCCTCGGCCAGCCCGCCGATGTTGCCGACCACTTCCATGCGGTGACCGTCCAAGGTGATCGCTGGCTCGTGGGCCACCGCCATTTCGGCTTGCCGGCGGACGGCCAGCCGCTCCTGGGTCTCGCGGATGCGAGTGATGTCCTCGGGCGTGGGATTGAGGCGTAGCGTACCCTTGCCGCCGTCGAGAATCACCGGCGTGCCGTTGGGCAGTTCCAGCGCCCGTGGCTCGATGCCGGCCACCGCCGGAATGTCGAGCGAGCGGGCCAGGATGGCGACGTGCGAAGTCGCGCCGCCCAGCGTGGTGCAGAAACCCCGCACCTTGCTGCGATCCATGCTGGCGGTATCGGATGGCGTCAATTCTTCCGCCACCAGAATGGCGTTGGTTGGCGGTTCCTGGCGTTCCGGCTCCGCGCCGGTCAGCAAAGTCAGCACCCGCCGTCCCACATCGCGCAGGTCGTTGGCACGGGCCGCCAGTAATTCGTTGCGCAGGCTGGCTAGCCGATCGGCGTGGGTGGTGAAGGCCCGCTGCCAGGCGAATTCGGCGCTCTTGCCCTTGGCCAGTGCCGAATAGGCGATGTCCAGCAGATCGGGATCGTCGAGCAGTTCCTGATGAGCGGCGAAGATGGCGGCCTTGTCGGCGGCCCGTTCGCCGTGCAAGCGCGCCTGCAAGGCTTCCAACTGGATGCGTGCCTGATCGATGGCTTGGTCGAGACGATCCCGTTCCCGCTGGGGGTCGCCTTCAGCGGTTTCGGAAATCTGAATTTCCGTATGGCGAACCTGGAACACCTCGCCGACCGCCAAGCCCGGCGAAGCCGCCACCCCGATCAACAGGTTCGGGTTTTCCGAGCGTGGTCGGGGCGCCGGGGCGGAGTTGACCGATACTTCGAAGCTGGCCGGGGCCGGGGCCGGCGTACAGCCTTCATCGCCCAAACCTTCCCACAACAGTGGAGTCAGCGTCTCGATCGCTGCGTCGGCGTCGTCGCCCTTGGCGATCAGGGTGACCTTGTCACCGTGGCCGATTTCCAGGCCCATGATCGCCACCACGCTCTTGGCGTTGGCTTGCTGGTCGCCTTTTTGGATGCGGACCTCGGCCTTGAACTTCTTGGCGAGGTTGGCCAGCACCGCCGCCGGGCGGGCGTGCAAACCGGTGGGATTAGGAATGACGATCGCTTCGGAGGTGATTGCCTTGACCATGTCGGTGGTTTCCTCGACCGAGCCGCCGGTCAGGGTCAGATCCAGAATCACGTCCCGCCCGGCGCTCACCTGGCCGGAACGCGGCGCAAAGGTCGCCACCCGTTCGCTATTGGCGATCACGATCTGAGTCAGCAGGCTTTTGGCGTGGGTGGCGATGTAGTCGGCGTCAAAGTCGATCAGGGCATCGCCGGTTTGCACCGCATCGCCCGGTTGGACGCGCGCAGTGAAACCGGTCCCCTTGAGCCCAACGGTATCGAGACCGATATGCATCAGCACTTCGATGCCTTGCGGGGTGGTGACGGTGACGGCGTGTCCGGCCGGATGCAATTGGGTGATCTCGCCGTTGCAGGGCGCGCGCAGACACTGATCGAGCGGATCGATGGAGATGCCGTCGCCGACCATTTTCTGGGCGAACACCGGGTCGGGAACTCGTTCGATCGGTACCAGGGGGCCGGATAAGGGAGCAATCAGGGTGATATTGACGGTGCTTGAATCGCGGGGGATTGAGGTATTCATCATCGTTGTTCTCGACCTTCGGGTTCAGACGGGGATGTCCGGGTCCGGTTTTCCGGACTCTGGGCTGTCGAGGTTCTGGATATGACATTGATAAGCATAGGTGATACATCGAATTCTGGCGCTGAAAACTGTCTCCGCGTTGTGGCGCGGCAGGATGGGACATGAAAACTCGGCGTCGCAAAACGGTTAACAAGAATTCACCGGCTTGTTGCCAAATTTTCATATCGCCAAGGCAAATTCCGCTGACTACCGTCATTCATGAGCGACGCAGGGCGGATTCATGCAGCCATACCGATACCGAGCCGTTTGGCTCTCCGATGTCCACCTGGGATTCAAGGATTGCAAGGTCCAATTTTTGCTGGATTTTCTGGAAACCGTTGAGTGTGAACGACCAGGGCTTTGAAGGTGGACCCAACCTTGGTAGGTTGAGCGCTTTACTCTTGGAAGATGCTTCATGAGCTCGTTGTTGTCCCCGATCTTGCAACGCCTTGCCGGGCATTTCCCGATTCCCGTCATGGCCCGCGCCGTGTTGGAGCGTTGTCTCAATCCTCAGCAACTGGACACCTGGTTCGAGACGGTTGCTGGCGGGCAGTACACGCGCACCTTACTATTTTCCACCCTATTTCAGTTGATGCTGCAGGTGGTCAGTCGCCAGCGGCCCTCGATCCATGCGGCCTATCAGGCGGCGCCGGTGCCGATCGCGGTGTCGGTGAAATCGGTCTACAACAAACTCAACGGCTTGGAACCGGATACCTCGGCGGCC
>NZ_SPMZ01000006.1 GCF_012939995.1 Candidatus Competibacter phosphatis
ATCTACGATGGTCATGCGGCTCGCCAAGTCTTGACCACCTTGTTTTCAATCGTGGATAGCGTCAAAAAAAATCTGGGCGGATGGTGGTTATAGAGGTGAAAAGTTTGTTCAATGGGTCAAGGAACAGTTTGACTGCATTTTTGAAGTTGTTGAAAAAAAGAAAACGGATAAGGGATTTCAGGTTTTACCTCGGCGATGGGTTGTAGAGCGAACCTTTGCTTGGCTCGGGCGATCTCGCCGCTTAAGCAAAGATTACGAACGGAAACCCACATCGAGTACGGGCCATGTTTATATGGCCTCAATTCGACTCATGCTGCGAAGAATTTGTAAAGAACGAGTATTATTACAAGGGACTGCTTTAGAGGTAGCTTAGGTAATTGAGTTTTTTGTACAGCTTCTAACGCTCCAATGAGGGTTCGACGGCGCTTCGCGCCGAGAACCCGATATTGGGAACAACTCGCGCCCGTTCATTGGCGCGTAGCACCGATGAACGCCAGCCATAACCGGACCAAAAAAAGCGGAGCACGGCATAGCTTTTTTGGGTCCGAGCTTATGGCATTGTTAGCTAGCTTTTCGGTCATTATTTATTGATAGATGAGTTATATACGCGCCAGCCACCACCAAGAATGCACCAATAAATAGATACAACGTAGTAACTACATGTAAATACACTACCGTTACGATAGTGGAAGTAATCGGAATAAAGTACGAAAGTAATGAGATAAAAGCCGCATTTCCTTTTCGCATTGAGTAATCCCACATAAAATAACCAATATTTGTAGCTAAAGCCATGAATCCTAATTCTAATAATGTTTGAGTAGACCAATCACGACGCTCGTTGATTACTAAGAGCAATAGCGAGGTAACTACACCTGAACCAAACATAAATACTGTTACAGATCCTTCGCTATCATTTCCTAGTTTGTTTGCAAAGACATTGTACAAGGCCCAAGCAATCGCGGCAGATACAGCCCAGTATGCGGGAAATAAATTTCCGGATGATGCCAGTTCTTGCAAAGACAAGCTATATGGAGAGGACATAAAAAACGCCAAACAAAGAAAACCACTAAACCTAAATATAGTGTCTTCTTATATGGTACCTTATTAAAAATAACGGAAAATACGATGGTTAACGGAATCCAAAGATAGTTTATCAACCCTATGGTGCCAGCATCTACCACGGATTTTGTAGATCCAACTGCCATGAATATCGCCAGCATATAGTAGATGAATAGTAAGCCGCAAATAAACGAATAGGCCTTGGTTGTATTTGTTATGATTGAGCGATTTCTAATTAATAAGTAAATTATTCCTCCTAGACTGCCGAGCAAATTAATTATCGCAGATGTAGTAATTGGGCCGATGCTGTCTGAGGAACTCTTGGCAAAGGCTATTGTCACGCTCCAGCAAAGGATGGCGACTATACCTGCTACAGTCGGCTTTGTTATGTACGAATTCATTTTTAATTCACGTTCTTTCATATTTTCATAGCTAACGGGCGCGAGTTGCGCATCATCCCGCACGGAGCGGACTCGCCGCCCGACCGGGGAACGTAGGTCTTCCGCGAGTCGTTGGTGGGCGGCGAGGACGCGAGTACGGGACGACGAAGTCGCCGCGAAGCGGTGATGCTCCAATGAGGGTTCAACGCCGCTACGTGCCGAGAATCCGATATTGGGAACAACTCGCGCCCGTTCATCGGCGCGTAGCGCCGATGAACGCCTGAATTAAGGCGCGCCGCGAAGCGGCGTCGGCTTGAATGAATTGTTAGGTTTCACTGCCCATGAAATCCGCAAAGAACGCATGATCAACCTCGTAAATGGTTCGTTCCCTGACGCCCAGGCGAACGCGCTCAAACATCGATACGAGCTTCTCTCCGTCCACAAGCTCGACGGGAGGCGCTCCCTCACGCTCAGCCTCGGCGCGAGCGTCTGCGCTGAATATGCCTGTTGTAAGGATGATGCCTTTGTCTGCGCGACCGATCATCGCGTTTCGGAAATCTCCGACCTCGGCGCGCGACACCGTGTTCTTGTACCACTTGCACTGAAAGAGCACGCGGAAGGACACGAATGGATTGATTTGAAGGACACCGAAGCCATCAATGCCCCCATCTCTCGGACGACCGGTGACCGTAACGCGCTCGAACCCTGACTCCCGGAGAAGTCGAGCACAAATGCGCTCGAAGCCCTCAGGCGTGACCTTCTTGAGAATTTCGAGGAGCACTGCACCTTGCTCTTCATCCGTCTCAGGGGCCGCCGTCGCTTCGTCGGCTTCTGGCTCTCCGGGTGACGATGACTTGCGGGCTGCCGCATGGATCTTTACCCACTTGGCGACGATTTTTCGGGCGGCCGGCTCATCTAACTTGGCTTGGTACCCGGCCTTAGTCAGAGACCACACACCGTGAGTGGACGCATCAAAAAGCCCCTCCCACACGAGGTACTGGCGCGCCCAATGAACTTGGTTGTAAAAGCGGGTTTGTCCCGACTTGAGAGTGGCTTCGAGGGTTGCGGCTGGAACGTTCGCGTGCTCCGCAACGTGATCGCAAACCTCGCGGGGCTTGCCGGAGCCGCCAAGCGCCCGAAGCGCATCCAGGACCGGGCCGAGCCATCTTGCGAATTCGGATTTTTGGCGTGCCATGAACTCCCCGAGTGAACCCTAACGGGCGCGAGTTGAGCGTCATCCCGCACAGAGCGGAGCCGCCGCCCGACCGAGGAACTGTCAAGTTCCGCGAGTCGTGATGGGCGGCGGTGACGCGAGTACGGGACAACGAAGTCGCCCCGAAGGGGTGACGCTCCAATGAGGGTTCGACGGCGCTGCGCGCCGAGAACCCGATATTGGGAACAACTCGCGCCCGTTCATCGGCGCGTAGCGCCGATGAACGAAAAAGCTCACCGGCGGAGCGAAGCGGAGTCCGGTGCAGCGCCTTGTTAGGCTGTAGTTTGCCCATGTTCTCCGATATTGCGTATCGGCTGCATTATTGGCTCACGATTAACCAATCTAGCTGCACACTTTTTTTTCTTCCTCTTTAATTGCGGCAAAAATACGATCAAGGTCATTGCCATATTTTGCTGCGTGGGTACTTCTAACCCTACGAATTTCTTCCACTATTGGATCATCTTTCATTGATTAATTCCTCTGGAGAGCAAAGTATTGGGCTATTAAAACCAGACAGGTTAATGGCTTTAGTTATTCTATATTCGCGTGTTTGCATTATTGATGTGTTTGAAATTCCATGTAAGCAGGAAATCAATACGTTGCACAGCAGCAATACTAATATGAAGCGCGTCTTCCATGCTTGATGCGGGAATTGCATTCTCCGCAATCAGTGACTTGGCTAAAACTACTGCGTTGGTTGTTGCCACTAGCACAGGAATACCCTCAACAATTGCCAGCCGATTGCTTGCCGCTCGCAAATCACCTGAACCTATTTCCTCTAGGACCAATTCCGAAACAAATATCTCAAATGAATCCTTATAAACATCCCACCATTCTATGCTTATAGCCTGCCGTGCGGATGTCACGACATCTCTGCTTGGACGAGCCGTAATGTAGCTGATGACTGATGATTCTATATAGACTGATTTCATGCCGACATGTTGGATAAAGATGGTTAAGTCTCGGGAATGGCGGGTTACGCTGTCGCTAACCCGCCCTACCGTGCTCAACTCGAGCCCCGTTCGTTGGCGCGAAGCGCCGACGAACGTGGAGTTGAAGCGCCTGCGCGGCTTTTCGCGCAGGTCGCCTCGAACGCGGGGTTAGAGGGGTTGGTGCTCAAGAACAAACTTCTGTGTAGCGAAGTCAATGACGCTCGTGACTGCACCATTTTTCACAATGACCGATACGTCGCATGTGTGGCGAATGCCAGCGGATCGAAAGTTGTCAATTACGGGCTGCCGTATAGATTCCAGCAGAGTTCCCAGCTTTACAAAGTCACCTTCGATTCGTTGCATTTGATAAGCGCGGTGAAGAAAGAACTGACTGGATACATCGCAGCCTGCTGCATTGGTAATTCTCTCCACCGAGACGCACCCAAAGAATTCAGGAATAAGGCAACGCAAATTTGCATCGGAAGTGGCTAGCTTATATGCGCACACCTCACTCTGAAAGACACTCTCGACATGCTCTTCGCTAGCGTCGGTGCGGCGACGAAAAACCTTCGTAGCTCGGCCATCCGAAGTAAAGAACACAACGCCATATGCTCCTTCTTTAAAGTCTGGCCTCTTCATTTCAAGTACGAGCACGGCGCAGCCCCTCTAACGTTGTGCTTGAGCCGCCGCCGGAGCGCGCAGCGCGGAGGGGACCCACCAGCGCCGCTGGTGGGCGGTCGGCTCGAAGCACGGGTTAGGCGGCATTCCACTCTCGATATGCATGACGCTACTTTGGGTTTGCGCGCACCCTGAGTACTGAAACAAATGCAATGACAGTCCACCCAAGCACCAACCCCACCATCGGGTCCTTTCCCATTGAACCCATGAACGCCCCACAGACGGCTGCGAGTTCGTAAGCCACAATTCCTAGGAGCCCACCTATAACCGCTTGCGTAACGCTCGAACGCTCAGAATTGCAAAACAGAATGTGTAGAACGACGAACGCAATGCACGACACCGGTATGCCGGCGATACCGACCAGCAGACCCCACACAACGAAATGACAGCTAAAGTCACGGCATGGTGCCGCCCCGAAAGAGCCATATGCCGGCAAGCCTACAAGCATGACCAGAATTATTGCGAATACTTTCGTCATTGTGGTTCGCACCTGACGACCCTGCCGCCTAACGGGCGCGAGTTGAGCATCATCCCGCACGGAGCGGAACCGCCGCCCGGCCGAAAAAACGCTGGAGTTTTTTTCGGGCAGTGATGGGCGGCGGGGACGTGAGTACGGGACGACGAAGTCGCCCCGAAGGGGTGACGCTCCAATGAGGGTTCGACGGCGCTGCGCGCCGAGAACCCGAACTTGGGAACAACTCGCGCCCGTTCATCGGCGCGTAGCGCCGATGAACAAGAAGTAGACCTCATAAATGACGCCTTACTTTACGTCGATTTTGACGCATAATCACGACAGACCAATTCAACTTATTGATAGACAATAAGAGTTGCAAGCTGACAACAAGTTGAGTCGGTCTGTCAGCGAATTAGGCCAACCACACGCCAGTAATTGCATCATCAGCGCACATGCCACCGACACTATCCATGTCAACTATTCTAACCAATAGAATTCGAACATATCCAGCCAGAAACTATGCTCTCGCATCAAGCCAATTCCGCCAGCCAGGTCCGCGCCTGCGCCGCCGCCTCCCGCACTCGATTCGGCGCGGTGCCGCCCAACACGTCGCGGGCCGCCACCGAACCCTCCAACGACAGCACCGCGAACACGTCGTCCTCGACCAATGGCGAGAACCGTTGCAGTTCCGCCAGCGTCATATCCGCCAAATCGCGATTCGTCTCAACGCCCAGGCGCACCGCCTTACCGACGACTTCATGGGCATCGCGGAACGGCACCCCCTTGCGCACCAGATAGTCGGCCAAATCGGTGGCAGTGGCGAATCCCTGGCGTGCCGCGCGCCGCATGTTGTCACGCTTGGGACGCAAGGCCGGCACCATGTCGGCGAAAGCACGCAGACAACCCAGCACGGTATCGACTGTGTCGAACAGCGGCTCCTTATCTTCCTGATTATCCTTGTTATAAGCCAAGGGCTGGCTCTTCATCAGCGTCAACAGCGCGATCAGATGGCCGTTGACCCGCCCGACCTTACCGCGCACCAGTTCCGGCACGTCGGGATTCTTCTTCTGCGGCATGATCGAGGAGCCGGTGCAGAACCGATCCGGCAGATCGATGAAATCGAACTGCGCCGACGACCACAGCACCAACTCCTCCGCCATCCGCGACAAATGGGTCATCAGAATCGCGGCGGCGGCGGTCAATTCGATGGCGAAATCGCGATCGCTGACCGCATCCAGGGAATTGGCGCAGGGCGCGGCGAAATCCAGCAGTTGCGCGGTGTAATGCCGATCCAGCGGATAACTCGTGCCCGCCAGCGCCGCCGCGCCCAGCGGCATGACGTTGACTCGTTTGCGACAATCCACCAAGCGCTCGTAATCGCGCTTGAGCATCTCGAACCAGGCCAGCAGGTGATGACCGAAAGTCACCGGCTGCGCGACTTGCAGGTGAGTGAAGCCGGGCATGATGGTATCGGTCTCGCGGGTCGCCAGTTCCGCCAACCCACCCAACAAGCGGCGCAGTTCGGTTTGAATCGCGTCGATGGCATCGCGCAGATATAACCGGATGTCGGTGGCGACTTGATCGTTGCGCGAGCGGCCAGTGTGCAGTCGCTTGCCGGCGTCGCCGATCCGCTCGATCAACCGTGCCTCGATATTCATATGCACGTCTTCCAAGGCCAGCGACCATTCGAATTCGCCGCGTTCGATCTCGGCGCGAATCTCCTCCAAGCCGCGCACGATGGCCTCGCAATCCTCCCGTGACAACACACCCACCCGCGCCAGCATCCGGGCATGGGCCATCGAACCCTCGATATCCTGGCGGTACATCCGCCGATCGAACTCGACCGAGGCGGTAAACGCCGCCACGAACGCATCGGTGCTCTCGGTGAATCGTCCGCCCCAAGTCTGATTGGTCTGTGTGTCGCTCATGAGATATTCTGTAGGTTAAATAAAGAGAAGCCATAGCTTAACAAAATCATGCCTTCCGATATCTTGCGCATCGCCACCCGTAAAAGTCCGCTCGCGCTCTGGCAGGCCGAACACGTCGCCGCGCGCTTGCGCCAGCTTCATCCCGAGCTGCGGGTCGAACTGGTCGGCATGGTCACCCGCGGCGACCAGATTCTCGACAGTCCGCTGGCCAAGATCGGCGGCAAGGGCCTGTTCGTCAAGGAACTGGAACAAGGTCTGCTGGACGGTCGCGCCGATCTCGCCGTCCATTCCATGAAAGACGTGCCGGTGGATTTCCCCCCCGGCTTGGGCCTCGCCGTGATTCTGGCGCGCGAGGACCCGCGCGACGCCTTCGTTTCCAACGCTTATCCCCACCCCGACGCCCTGCCGACCGACGCGCGGATCGGCACCTCCAGCTTGCGCCGGCAATGTCAGTTGGCGGCCCGTTATCCAAGCTGGCGGATTCATGGCCTGCGCGGCAACGTCAACAGCCGGCTGGCGAAACTGGATGCGGGCGAGTTCGACGCCATCATCCTGGCCGCCGCCGGCCTGAAGCGGCTGGGATTGGCGAAACGTATCACCGTCGCCTTGGCGCCGGAATTCAGCCTGCCGGCCATCGGCCAAGGGGCGATCGGCGTGGAATGCCGGCTGGACGACGCCCGAACCCGAACCTTGATCGCCGCGCTCGACGATACCGCCACCCATACCCGAGTCGCGGCGGAACGAGCCTTCAATGCTCGTCTGCAAGGCGGCTGTCAGGTGCCGATCGCCGGTCACGCTCTATTGGAACAGGATCGGATCTGGCTGCGCGGTCTGGTCGGCGAACCCGACGGCAGCCGAATCGTGGCCGGTGAGATTCGAGGCCCGGCCACCGATGCCAACACGCTCGGGATCGCGCTGGCCGAGGAGCTGCTCGGGCGCGGCGCCGGCGAAATCCTGCAACGACTGTTGTGAAAGCGCGATGGATGCACCTCCAACCCTGCACGATCTCGGCGTGCTGGTCACTCGGCCGAAACACCAAGCCGATACGCTGTGCCGGCTGATCGAAGACCATGGCGGCATCGCCATTCGCTGGCCGACCCTGGTCATCGCCGCACCGCGCGACCCCGCGCCGGCTTTGGCCCTGTTCAACCGGTTGGCCACTTACGATCTGGCGATTTTCACCAGCGCCAACGCCGTGGAGTGGGCGTTGCCGGCCATCCACGAGCGCGGCGGCATTCCCGATCGACTGGACATCGCCACCATCGGCCAAGCCAGCGGCCGGGCGCTGGCCCGCCACGGCATCGACCGCTGCCTGCAACCCGGAGACGACTTCAGCAGTGAAGGGTTGCTGGCGTTGCCACGGTTACGGGAGGTGACCGGTCAGCGCATCGTCATCGTCTGTGGCGAAGGCGGCCGGGAACTACTGGTCGAAACCCTGAGCGCTCGCGGGGCACGGGTGGACCGCGCCGAAGTCTACCGGCGCGAGCGGCCAACGACCGCTAATATCGAGGGACTGCTGGCACGCTGGAAGCGCGGCGAAATCGGTGCCGTGACCGTCACCAGCGGTGAAAATCTGCGGAATCTGTTTGATATGCTTGGCGTAGCCGGGCAAGATTATTTATGTGATACACCTCTGATCGTGGTCAGCGCCCGCATCCAGCGGATCGCCGCGGAATACGGCTGCCGCCGCCTCTTGCTCGCCCGGGACGCCGGCGACGATGCCATCGTCGCCGCGCTACTCGACCTAACGACGAATGCCCTCTCACCCGCTCGGTAACCATGACATGACAGACAAAGCAACCGATCCCGGAACCACCAACGCCGCGCCCGCCGCGCCCGAAACTCCAATCACCCCGCAACTCGCCAAAACCGCCCCACCCGTTCCGCCACCCGCGCCCAAGAGCGGTCGAGGACTGGCGGCGTTCGCCTTACTAGTCGCGCTGGGCGCCGGCGGCGGCAGTGGCTATCTCTGGTACCAGGGGCAGCAGGATCAGGCGGCCCAGACCGCTCGGCTGGACCAAGCGGTCAAACAGGCCATCGCCCAGCGCGACCCCGAGTTTCAGGCGCTGAAGAGCCAGATCCAGCAACTGCAAGCGTTCAAGGGTGGGCTCGATCAGTTGCGCACCGACGATCAGGCGCTCAAGGAGCAACTGCTGGGCTTGACCGGCGATTTGCAACCGCTGAAAAACGCCGCGGAACTGAGCAAGGGCGAAGTCGAGGTCGTCAAGAGTGAAATCAAGCTGCTGCGGGAAGGCCAGGACTCCCACAAGGCCAACGTCCAGCAGCAGAAAGAACAGCTCGACGCCGCGTTGCGGGAGCAGGAAACCCGCTTGGGTAAACTGAGCGAGCACCTCCAGAACCTGCAACTCAGCCATAACGGCTTGTCGGAAAATCTGGAAACAGTCAAAACCGTGGCCTCGCAGGGTGGCGACGTCAATGCCTTCCCATTGGCGGAAGCGGACTTCCTGCTGCGCTTGGCCGACACCAAGCTCAAGCTGGAACGCAATGTTCCCGCCGCCCAACTGGCATTGGAAACCGCTCAGAAGCGACTCCAGGCCGTCAACGAAAATGGGCTAGCTTCACTGCGAACCATGTTGGGTGAGGCCATCGCCAGCCTGCGCGGCGTTAAGCTGCCCGATCTCTCCGGCCTGGCGCACAAGGTGCTGGAGCTGGAAAAAGAAGCCACTGCATTGCCGCTGAAGATCGACTCGGGCGTACCCGACATCAAGAACCGGGTCAAGCCGGCCACCGACGTTGCCGTGAGCGACGACGTCAACCGTCCCTGGTGGGACCGTGCCACCGAAGCGATCTGGAATCAGTTCAAGGACATCGTGGTAATTCGGCGCGAGCGTAATGAAGCGCCGCCGCTGATCGCCCGCGAAGCGGAGTATTTCCTGCGCCAGAACCTGCAACTGGAACTGGAAAGCATGCGCATGGCGCTGTTGGGCGACAACGCCCAAGCCTTCCAGGACTCCAATCAACAAATTCGCGACTGGATCGAAACGTATTTCGATACTCAGGACTCGCGGGTCACCGCGTTCCTTGCGGAGTTGCAAGCCCTGCGGGCGGTGCAGTTCAATCCCTACATCCCGGATCTGACCAGTCTGAACCGGGCATTCAACGACTTCATGACCCAACGGCATCCCATTCGCGCCGTGCGGCGGACGCCGGCAACCTCGACGGTCGTGCCGGCGACGGCCCCGACGGCGGAAGTTTCGACCGAACAGCCGGCGGCCGAGGAGGAACAACAATGAGGTTTCTGATCGGTGTTATCGTCACTTTGTTCATCTCGGTCTGGATGGCGCTGTCGCTCCGGCAAGACCCCGGCTATGCCATGTTCAGCATGGGTCAGTGGACCGTCGAAACCAGCCTTGCCTTCTTCGCCATTTTCCTGGCGATCGCCTTCTTCGTGTTTTATCTGCTGGTCCGGCTGGCGGTCCGGCTGTGGCAGACACCGGGACAAACCTTGCAGGCCAACCAGCGTCGGCTGAACAAGAAGGCGCGACGCTTGCTGGACCTCGGCAACCGGCAACTGGCGGCCGGTCAGTGGCTGACCGCCGAGAAAACCCTGCTGAAAGGCGCGGAGTACAGCGAAACCCCCGCCCTGCACTACCTGGGCGCGGCGCGCGCCATTCACCACATCAACGACATCAGGTGGCGCCGCGACCTGCACTTGCGCCGGGCCGAGGATGCACCGGACGCCGACAAGCTGACGGTGCAACTGACCCGCGCGGAATTCCTGTTGGACGACGGGGACGCCGAACAGGCCCGCGTCATCCTGGAATCGCTGCACAACCTCAACCCGCGCCATCCAGGCATACTGCAATGGCTGGCCAAAGCCTACCAGCAACTGCATGCCTGGGAACCGTTGCAAAAACTGCTGCCGGAGGCGCAGAAACAAAAGGCATTGAGCGCCGAATCGTTTGCCGAGTTGCAGAGCCAAACCTATCGAGCGCTACTGGAAAGTGCCGCCGCCAGCGGTTCGTTGGACCGGCTGCGGGCACTGTGGAAAAAAAACGCCGGTGGTACTCCGCGAGGAAGACGAAGCATTCCTGGTTGATTACGCCATCGCCCTGTGCGATTGCGAAGCGATCGACGATGCCGAGGCGTTGCTGCGCGAAGCGATCGACCGGCGCTGGAGCGTGAAGCTGGTGGTCGGTTACGGGATGCTGGGGCGCGGCAACGCCACCGCGCAACTGGCCGCCGCCGAGGGCTGGTTGGCCAAGCACGGTGACGACCCCTATCTGCTGCTGACACTGGGTCGGCTGGCCAAGCGCTGCCAGCAGAACGGCAAGGCCCGCGACTACCTGGAACGCAGCATCCGGCTGATGCCGACGCCGGACGCCTATCAGGAACTGGGCGAACTGCTGCAATCCCTGCATGAACTCACCTATGCCGGCCAATGTTTCCACGCCGGCTTGCGGCTGCTGGTCGGCAAACCGCAGGAGAAACAGGGCGCGATGCTGCCCGCCAGCGAATCGATGCAACAACTTGAAGGACCGGCGAATCAGACGCCCGCACCGGCGACGG
Source organism: Candidatus Competibacter phosphatis (assembly GCF_012939995.1). Taxonomy (GTDB): domain Bacteria; phylum Pseudomonadota; class Gammaproteobacteria; order Competibacterales; family Competibacteraceae; genus Competibacter; species Competibacter phosphatis. The sequence goes on from NZ_SPMZ01000006.1 coordinate 11,175, forward strand.
CTGGCTAAACCGAGCTAAACCTGACTAAACCGGTGGGTGGTTGCGAAAACCGCCCGCCGGTATTTCCAAGGGCATCAGCTACTGCCAGCCATGCTCTGCCATGGCCTAGCGTAAAAATCGCGAGGATAAACGAAGTGGCGCTGATCGAGGGGTTTCGTGTACAAAATTACCGCGCACTACGAGACGTAACGCTCGGTAAACTCTCCGGTCAACCAAAAATTGATTCGCTAACCCCTTTTACAGTGGTGATTGGAAAGAACGGCACAGGTAAAAGCACGCTCTTCGATGCCTTCGGTTTTGTCGCTGATTGTTTGACGCTGGATGTAGAAACCGCTTGTGATCAAAAACAGCGTGGCGGTTTCGAGCGTCTACGTTCGATGGGATCAAAAGAAGCGATCCGCTTCGAAATCCATTACCGCGAAGCAACTAACGAACGACCTATTACCTATGAACTAGCAATCGGATTAGATGATTTTGGAAGACCATTTGTCGAGTCTGAGGTCTTGAAACAACGCCGCAAAGGACAAAAGTACGGTCGACCTTATCCTTTTCTGCGCCTCCACCATGGCAGAGGTATGGTGTGGGCTGGCGAGGATGCAGTAGAAGACGATGCAAGAACCGAGAACGAGGAGGACCGTGCCCAGGAGACAGTTGAATTGACTGATCCACGCCAACTCGGCATCGCTACGCTAGGGACGCTCAGAGAACATCCTCGCATCAAACGCTTCCGCGATTTCCTAAAAGGCTGGTACCTATCTTATTTCCATCCGGACGCTGCGCGTAGTCTTCCCAGTGCGGGTCCGCAGAAACACTTAAACGTGCATGGAGACAATATCGGCAACGTCGTGCAATTTATGGAGCGGGAACATAAGGCACGATTCAAAACTATTCTGGAACACATTGCAGCCAAAATTCCGGGCGTTACCAGTATTGATACTCATGTAACCGAGGATAAGCGGGTGCTGCTTCGTTTCAATGATGGCGCTTTCAAAGATCCTTTTTTTTGCCCAACAAATGTCTGATGGCACATTGAAAATTTTCGCTTACTTATTGCTACTGGAAGATCCAGATCCTCCACCATTCATTTGCATTGAAGAACCAGAAAATGGTCTGTATCACAAGCTACTGGAAACATTAGCTGAGGAGTTCCGCTCCCACGCAACCGGAAGAAAAAAATGCGTCACAGATTTTCGTGACTACACATCAGCCATATTTTGTCGACGCTCTAACACCAAAAAGAGGTGTGGACGCTGGAGAAAGAGGAAGATGGTTATTCTACCGTGCATCGTGCCTCCGACCTAGAAATCGTGAAAAATCTGGTTGCTGAGGGATTACCACTGGGGGGGATTGTGGTACAGCGATTATCTCGATGTGAGGTGAGTATGCACATCGAGATTCTGGTCGAAGATCAATCGGGGGAAAAATTGTTGGAAACGCTGCTGCCACAACTACTGGGATCACAAGGCGAACCTCATACTTGGCGCCTATTCGCCTACAAAGGCATTGGCCGCATCCCTCAAGGATTATCTACGAAAGGCGACCCTTCCAAACGGATTCTGCTCGATCAATTGCCGAAACTGTTACGTGGTTATGGGAAAACACCTGGAATTGATGCGGTTGTGGTGATATTGGATGTAGACAAACGCAATTGCATTGAATTTTTGCACGAGCTGCAAGTCGTGACTGAATCTTGTCACCCTCATGCACCAAAAACCTTGTTCCGACTAGCCATTGAAGAGATGGAAGCTTGGTATCTTGGCGACCAACAAGCCTTGATGGAAGCTTATCCACGGGCCAAGCGGAAAGTGCTAGACAGCTATATACAAGATAGCACCTGTGGGACTTGGGAGCTACTCGCGGACGCAATATATCCAGGAGGCTCGGCAGCCATCAAAAAAGCCGGATGGCCATTGCCGGGACAGGTGAAGTACGGATGGGCTGAAAAAATCGGGCCGCTAATGGACCCGGAGCAAAATACATCACCCAGTTTTTGCAAACTGCGCGATGGCTTACGTCGACTGGTCGCGAGCGCAAGCTAAAGTAAAATCAGGAGTCATTTTCACCCATTTGGGAGCATTTGCATCTCATGCATCCGGTTTTTATCGCGCCGAAAACTCGAAGGAATCGTAGAACAGTTGTTCGACTGGTAGCCCAAGAGCGGCGAACACCGGTTTGGCGGCTTCGATCATCGGCGGCGGGCCACTCATGTAGACGTCATGACCGCTCAGGTCGGGATAATCCACTGCGACCGCCTCATGCACCCAGCCAGTACGTCCTTGCCAATCGTCCTCTGGACGTGCCTCCGACAACACCGGCGTATAGCGGAAATTCGCATGTTCCGCCGCCCACTGACGCGGCAACGCGTCCAGATACAGATCGACTTTCGCCCGCGCGCCCCAATACAAATGCAACGGCTGCTCCAGCCCAATGTGAAAGGCGTGCTCCAGCATGCCTTTCAGCGGCGCGAAGCCGGTGCCGCCGCCCATCAGAATAATCGGCCGAGGAGAATCCTCGCGCAGGAAGAACGTCCCCAATGGTCCCTGAAACCGCAGCAGTGACTTGTCCTTCATCCGCTCAAAGACGTGATCGGTGAAAAACCCGCCCGGCACATGGCGCACATGCAGTTCCAGCAGATCGTCGGCATGAGGCGGGTTGGCCAGCGAAAAACCGCGCCGCCGCCCATCGGCCAGCAGGATATCCACATACTGACCGGCCAGAAATTGCAAACGCTCGATGCTCGGCGGCCGTAGATAAAGCCTCATGACGTCCGGCGCCAACAATTCCCGCTGCTCCACCCGGCAGGGCAAAGTCCGAACCACGATATCAGCCACACTCTTGACCTCACGCGCTTCGATCACTAGATCCGAACGCGGCCGGGCCTGACACAGTAGCGCCTTACCGGCATTCTGCTCGGCCTCGCTCAAAGCCGGCGGGCGGCCATCGGGATAGCCGACCTCGCCAGACAGAATCGTCGCCATGCAAGACCCACAAGTTCCATTACGGCAACCGTAGGGCAACACATTGCCCTTCTCGCGCAGGGCGGCGTCCAGCACCGACTCATTGTTCTCGACCTGAAATTCATGGCCGCTCGGCTGGAGGGTGACGTGATAAGACATGATCGATTTTGTCTCTCTTTTTTATTGGACGCGGGCTGTTTAGAAGCGTATTCGCCCGCTCGGTTCGCCGAACCTACAATCCCAGCTCATCCCACAACGCATCCACCCGCTGTTTCACCGCCGGACTCATCGCAATCGGCCGACCCCATTCGCGCGTGGTCTCGCCGGGCCATTTGTTGGTGGCATCGAAGCCGATCTTCGAACCCAAACCGGATACCGGCGAGGCGAAATCCAGATAGTCGATCGGCGTATTTTCGATCATGACCGTATCCCGTACCGGGTCCATGCGGGTGGTCATGGCCCAGATCACGTCTTTCCAATCGCGAGCGTTCACGTCCTCGTCCACCACGATTACGAACTTGGTGTACATGAATTGGCGCAGGAACGACCAGACCCCCAGCATCACCCGCTTGGCATGCCCCGGATACTGCTTACGCATCGCCACCACCGCCAGCCGGTAGGAACAACCCTCCGGTGGCAGGTAGAAATCGACGATTTCGGGAAACTGCTTTTGCAGGATCGGCACGAACACTTCGTTCAAGGCCACGCCGAGAATCGCCGGTTCGTCCGGCGGGCGACCGGTGTAGGTGCTGTGATAAATCGGTTGCTCGCGGTGAGTGATGCGCTCAATGGTGAACACCGGAAAGCGATCCACCTCGTTGTAGTAGCCGGTATGGTCGCCGAACGGCCCTTCCAACGCGGTTTCGTCGGGGGCGATGTGTCCCTCCAGCACCAACTCGGCGCTGGCCGGGACCTGCAATTCGCTGCCCAGACATTGCGCCAGCTCGGTGCGCGAGCCACGCAGCAGCCCGGCAAACGCGTATTCCGACAGGGTATCCGGCACCGGCGTCACCGCCGCCAGAATGGTCGCCGGATCGGCGCCCAGCGCCACCGCGATGGGAAACGGCTCGCCGGGTCGGGCCTGCCGCCAGTCACGGAAATCCAGCGCTCCGCCGCGATGGGCCAGCCAGCGCATGATCACCTTATTCCGCCCGATCACCTGCTGGCGGTAAATCCCCAGATTCTGGCGCGGCTTGTTCGGCCCTCGGGTCACCACCAGACCCCAGGTGATCAACGGCCCGGCATCCTCCGGCCAACAGTGCTGCACCGGCAATCGCGCCAAGTCCACATCGGCCGCTTCGATCACTCGTTCCTGACAGGGTGGCCGACCGATCTTCTTCGGCGCCATGTCCAGCACCTTCTTGAAGATCGGCAATTTCTCCCAGGCATCGCGCATTCCCTTGGGCGGGTCCGGCTCCTTGAGAAAAGCCAGCAGTTTGCCGACCTCGCGCAACGCTTCCACGTCGTCCGCGCCCATGCCCAGCGCCACCCGACGCGGCGTGCCGAACAGGTTGCCCAACACCGGAATCACATGACCCTTAGGATTTTCGAACAGCAACGCCGGCCCACCGGCCCGCAGAACCCGGTCGCAAATCTCGGTCATCTCCAAGTGCGGATCGACGGCGACTCGGATACGTTTCAGCTCGCCGAGCCGCTCCAGTTGGGCGATAAAATCGCGCAGGTCCCTATACTGCATGTGAAATCTCATTCAAGTTAGGTGACGCTATCAGCAAAAATAGCCCATCATGTCTACTGGGCATTCCACAATAGGGAATAACATTATCATTCCAGGAAATCGCGCTCTACCTTGGCGCACACTCGTAGCGTTTCCAACCGAGTCACCCTACACTGTCGCTGGTCTTGTTGCCGCATTTTACGCTCGCACTCTTGTACTCCATTCCAATGACTATTCCATTTCACACTCTCGCGCAGGAAATATCATGAAATTCCTGCTCCGTATCGCCGCTGCCATTGATGCATTGAACACGACCATCGGACGCTGGATGAGTTGGCTGATACTGTTTTGCACCCTGACCAGTGCCGTCACCGCCACATTACGCTACACCCTCGACTGGGGATCCAATGCGCTGCTGGAAGCGCAATGGTTCATGTTCGGGCTAGTGTTCCTATTCTGTTCAGCTTGGACCTTATGGGAAGGCGGCCATGTTCGCATTGACATCCTGCATGCCAAACTGCCGCCAGTCGTGCAAATTTGGATTGAGATTCTTGGTGCATTACTCTTTTTGTTGCCAGCGTGCCTGCTGATCGCCATCGATGCTTGGAATTATTTTCTCATCGCGTTCCAGACTCGCGAAGCCTCACCGAATCCCGGCGGACTGCTCTGGTGGCCGCTTAAGCTGGCAATCCCGGTCGCTTTCGTACTGCTCAGCCTGCAAGGAATTTCCGAAACCATCAAAAACATAGCGATCTTGACCGGTGATCGTCCGTTGCCGGTGCGCAAGGGAGGGCATTGAGATGGCTGAACTCCTGATCGCCAACATGGCACCGATCATGTTTTTGGCATTGGTGCTTTTTCTGCTGCTGGGCTATCCAGTGGCCTTCTCGCTGGCGGCGGTGGGCATGACCTTTGGGGTGCTTGGCATCCATCTGGGGCTGCTCACCCCAAACTTGTTGCAAGCGTTCCCGGCCCGTATCTTCGGCATCATGAAGAACGAAATTCTGCTAGCGGTGCCGTTCTTCACCTTCATGGGGTTGATCTTGGAACGCAGCGGTATGGCCGAAGATTTGCTCGAAACCATCGGTCAGTTGTTCGGCGGCGTTCGCGGTGGCTTGGCCTATGCAGTCGTTTTTGTTGGCGCTTTGCTCGCCGCGACCACCGGCGTGGTTGCAGCGTCGGTGATTGCGATGGGTTTAATCTCGCTGCCGATCATGCTGCGTTACGGCTATGACAAACGCTTGGCCACTGGCATCATCGCGGCTTCTGGCACTTTGGCGCAAATCATTCCACCATCGCTCGTGTTGATCGTGATGGCTGACGTGCTCGGCCGTTCAGTCGGTGATATGTACAAGGGCGCGTTCATTCCCGGCCTCGTCCTCACCGGACTTTACATGCTGTGGGTTTTCCTGAGCACGATCCTGTGGCCCCACACTGCCCCGGCGCTGCCGCCAGAAGCTCGCACGCTGCGCGGTTGGGCGCTGGCTCGCCGCGTCGCCGTCGCGATGGCACCACCGCTGGCACTGATCTTCCTAGTGCTGGGTAGCATCTTCATCGGCTGGGCCACTCCGACCGAAGGCGGCGCGTTGGGTGCGGTGGGCGCGCTGTTGCTGGCTCTGCTCAAGCGCAGACTGAACCTGCGCTTGCTGACCGAAGCGACGCAGGCCACCGCCAAGATCGTTAGCTTCGTCATCTTCATCTTGATCGGTTCCAGCGTATTCAGCTTGGTGTTTCGAGGCGTCGACGGCGATCTTTGGGTAGAACATTTGCTGTTGGATTTGCCCGGTGGTCCCATCGGTTTTTTTGATCGTGGTGAACACGCTGGTATTTCTGTTGGCATTCTTCCTCGATTACTTCGAGATCAGCTTCATCATCCTACCGCTGCTGGCACCCGTCGCTGAGAAATTGGGCATCGATCCAATCTGGTTCGGCATCCTGCTCAGTGTCAACATGCAGACCTCCTTTATGCACCCGCCCTTCGGCTTCGCCTTGTTTTTTCTGCGCAGCGTCGCGCCACCTACGATACGCACCAGCGACATCTACTGGGGCGCCATACCGTTCGTGGCGATTCAAGTCATCATGGTGACGTTGATTATCGTGTTTCCAGGGCTGGTGACCGTAGGTCTCGACCGTCCGGTTCACACGGGGCAACCCGCACCGGTACAGCTATTGGCACCGCTCGACGTCCCAAACGCCGCCCCGCCCTCTTCAAACCAGAATGATGCCACTGAGTTGCTCAAGCAGCTCCCTCAACCGAGGCAGTAATCCGCTCACCCCGGCGCGTGTTTACGCCGGGTTTCTAACAACCGTTCCCTTTATGTCTTGGTGCGCAACGCAACCTGCATGAAATTCGCCAGCGTATCTTCAGCCAATCCCATCCAAATATCGGATGCCTGCTGGAAGGTATGCATCGACTCGAAAAGCTTCTTGAAATCTGGATTCTTCGCAGACTCTTCTGCGTAAATCTTATGGGCCGCCTTATAAGCGGCTTTCAGCGCGTCGTCTGGATAGCGCCTGAGCTGCGTACCGTTCTGCACCAGCCGCTGGATCGCCAGTGGATTCTTGGCGTCATAATTGGCCAGCATTTTGACGTTGGCCTCGGCGGCAGCGGTCTCGAACGCGATTTGATAGGCTGCAGGCAGCTTCTCCCACTGTTCCTTGTTGACGTAGAACGAAATCATCGGGCCTGGCTCCCACCAAGCTGGGTAGTAATAGAACTTAGCGACCTTGTAGAAACCCAGTTTTTCATCATCATAAGGGCCGACCCACTCGGCGGCGTCGATCGCGCCCCGCTCCAACGCTGGATAAATCTCCGGCCCCGGCAACAGTTGCGGCACCGCGCCCAGCGCCAAGAACACCTCTGCGCCGAACCCAGGAATGCGGATCTTCAAACCTTTGAGATCATCCAGCGATTTGATTTCCTTGCGAAACCATCCCCCCATCTGGACGCCGGTATTGCCACCTGGGAAATTGACGACGTTGTACTTGGCGAAGAATTCACGCAACAAGGCCAATCCACCGCCGTAATAGCACCAAGCATTCATCTGGCGGGCGTTCAGACCAAACGGAACCGTTGTATCCAGGGAAAAGGCTTTGTTCTTGCCGTGATAGTAATAACCGCAGGTGTGGCCACATTCCACGGTATTCTGCTGCACAGCGTCCAACACACCATTCGGCGGCACGATCTCGCCGCCGGCAAAGACGCGGATTTCAAACTTGCCCTCCGTCATGGCGGCGACATGTTGGGCCAACACTTCACTCGCGCCGTAGAGGGTGTCCAGATTTTTCGGAAAACTCGACGCCAGCCGCCATTTGATGGTGGGCAAAGTTGCTGCTGTCTGCGCCATCGCCGGGATGGCGGCCGTACCGGCGGCGGCGGCCAAACCCAGGCCGGTTTTTTTAATGAAATCGCGACGCTCCATCACTATCTCCACATGGTTATTGGTATGCAATGCTGCTCCAACGTCCTGGATACTGGACAAATTGCCAGTCCTGACATGGATAACTCTATCAGACCCAAGCCGGATTGCATCCCGCGCATTGAGACTGGCTTTCGGTTGGCATCGCGGCTGGCCGCCAGTGTGGACTTTTGACAATCGCCCAGAACATCCGCATAATTTAAATGTAATTTTTACGGTAAGCCTATAGATTTTCACGGGACGCCCCATATCGTCCCAACGCGCGGAAGGCGAACGACATGCCCGTACAAGAACAGATCCCCATGTGACGCCTTCCGAGCGACCTTCGGAAGGCATTTCTGGTCTTCCGAGTCTGCTTCCCCCCGCGACTTTGGAAAACCCTGGATGACTCCCATCGTCCAGGGTTTCTTGCTTGGGAAGCAGGCCGCGTATCACCGTCGAGAACCCATCATGCCGATCCAGCAAATCCTGACCGGAGGCAAGGTCCCGGTCAAAATCTATACCGACGACGTAGACCCCAAGGCACTGGTCCAACTGAGCAACATGGCCCAGCTACCGTTCGTCCACGGCCATGTCGCGGCGATGCCCGATGTCCATGTCGGCATCGGCGCGACCGTGGGCGCGGTCATTCCCACCAAGGGCGCGATCATCCCGGCGGCGGTCGGGGTCGATATCGGCTGCGGCATGAATGCCGTTCGCCTCAGTCTCAAGGCCGGACAGTTGCCGGACAACCTGCGACCCCTGCGCCACGTCGTGGAAGCGGCGGTGCCGGTCGGCTTCGACATGCACTCCGAGGGACATGGCGCGCTGGCCTCGACCGTGCGCGCCATGTCCGGCGGGCTGGACCGCATCGTCAAGCGGCATCCTGGTATTCTGAAAATGCAGAAGAACGTCGAGCGGAACTGGATGCGGCAACTCGGCACCCTGGGCGGCGGCAACCACTTCATCGAACTGTGCCTGGACGAAAACCAGGACGTGTGGGTGATGCTGCATTCCGGTAGTCGCGGCATCGGCAACATCATCGGTCGCTACTTCATCGAACTGGCCCGCAAGGACATGGGCAAGCACCTGGCCAACCTGCCGGATCGCGACCTGGCCTATCTGCGGGAAGGTGCCGAACATTTCGACGATTACGTGGACGCCGTGCACTGGGCGCAGGATTACGCCATGACCAACCGCCGCGAGATGATGCGGCTGATCCTGGAGGCGCTGGCCCGGCAACTGCCGCCGTTCACCGCGACCAAGGAGGCCATCAACTGCCACCACAATTACGTGGCGGTGGAGCATCATTTTGGGGAAGAGCTGTTCGTGACCCGCAAGGGCGCCATCCGCGCCGGCGCGGGCGATTTAGGCATCATCCCCGGCAGCATGGGCGCCAAGTCCTACATCGTGCGCGGCAAAGGCGAACCGCAATCGTTCTGCTCCTGCTCGCACGGCGCCGGCCGGCGGATGAGCCGGGGTCAGGCCAAAAAGAAGTTCGACCCGCAAGACCTGATCGCCCAGACCGCCGGGGTGGAATGCCGCAAGGATGCCGGCGTCCTGGATGAAATTCCGGGTGCCTACAAGGACATCGACGCCGTAATGGCCAACCAGTCGGACCTGGTCGAGGTGGTGCATACCCTCAAGCAAGTCATGTGCGTCAAGGGCTGACCACCAACAGGGATGGAGGATACCTCATGGAAAACAATCGCCAGCGGCAGCGCCGCAACCCGGTCGCCGCCGCGCCGATCCTGCGCAAGGGCGGCGCGCACCTGAAATCGAAAACGGCGGAACGCGCCAAGACCCGCTCCCAATTGAAGCGGGATGCCAGCGAGTGGCGGCAGTGGCGTGACTGAAGGTTTGGCCTTCCTCGCCCCCGCCAAATCCGCTACCAGCGCAACAGCACCCAGGCCGGGATCACCAAATTGCTTGCCAGGTCGTTGAAGCGGGTTTCCAGGCTCCCATCGCCGTCGGTATCCACCAGATAGTAGGAAGCCCCCTTGGCGGGATTGACCTTGACCATATACAGCACCCCGCCGGCCCGGTATTCCTCGATCGTACCTTCACTGCCGCGGCGGCGGATGGTCACTTCCGGCGCCGGGACGTTTTGCTCGGCGCTCCCGGTCGGCGAGCCGTCTGGAATGGGTTCCAAACCGGCGGGCGGCTGTGAAGCGTCCTGGGCCCAAACCAGGCCCGACACCAGCAACAACGGAAAAATAAAGCGCGAGCGCATGGTTGATCCTTTCAAGAATGGTGGAGTAAGTGAATGCGCCGATGGCTCCGTCCGAATCCGTGCAACTCGCACGTCGAAGCCGTGCGCATCATGGGTTGGGCTCGGCAACCGAGTCGGTGTTCGGCATGTCGTTTCCGGCGCGCGCCCGGAGGCCGTCGATGAAGCGACGGATGTGCGGCATATGGCTGCCTTCCCAATATAAATGGCCGCATTCGCCGCATTCCCAGAACGTTTCGATGTAGCGGCGGGTTTCCGGTGGTAGTCGTTCCCAGACGCGTTGCTTGGGCGCCGCCGCCAGCAGGCCGTTGCAGCGGGCGCAGCGCTGGAGCGGTTGGATCGCGCGGTACAAATCCAGCCGGGCCACCACCTCCTCGACCTGCCGACGCGGCTCGACCGCGCGCACGTAGTAACCGTGCGTCACCACCGCCCGCTTCAGCAAGTCACGGTCGCGGGTCAGCAGAATCCGTCGCTCGGTACTGGCCAACCGCGCCAGTTCGGCATCCTCGTAATCGTTGCGGTACAACGTATCGAATCCCAGCAGACGCAGATAACGCGCCAGCTTGCCCAGATGCACATCCAGCACGAAGCGACTGACTCGCAGCGGGTGCGGGCGAACCCGAACCAGTGGCTGGATGTCGAGCGCTTCGAACAGGGGATAGACACTGATGTGGTCACCATCCCGAACGATATGGCTAAAATCCACGGATTGGCCGTTGACCAAAATTAGATCGATTTCCGTATGCGGTACGCCAAGCGCCTCGATCATATCCTTGATGGAGGCCCGCCGCTGGAATTCGTGAATGAAACGGACCTTGCGTCGCGCGAGCGGCAAAAAGTCGTTCAGCTCCTCATAAAACCGCATCTGACACTTGCTTTTCAACAACTTCAGCCACCTCGAAAACCGGCGCGGCGCGGTCGTGGAAGCCAGGGATGCGCCGAACCTCTATTCGAAAATAATAGCTGAGCATGTGGCGACTGCCGCATTCCGTTGCCAACCGACGAAATGCGGCAACGAGCATGGCGCATCACTCGGATATTGGCGACTGGCCAGGTCCTACGCTCGGAAAAAGCCACCCATACTGCGCCAGTATCCGATCCAGTTTGGGTGCGAACAGCACCCAACATTCAAGCCAATTGGGCCACACGCCAAACGCTGGTAGCCATCTTCGCTAGTGTCCGCTGTCTGGCCTCGATGCGCGATGATGTCCAGTCCGCGTTTTCTTCGGCCACCTTGCGGGTCAACGAGAATATGCTGACCGCGTAGACAGCTCGCTTGGTGGCGTAATCGGCGTTCCCAACCTCGCGGTTCGGTCCGGTTTCCATCAGCGCCATATTGCCGAGACGGTACACAAATGTATCCAGGTCTTCATCGCTGAACGCCTCCCACCCGGCCGAGGGATTTTGCGGCAGGATATGTTCCAGATTGTAGCTGGCGCTCTCAAATTCAACATCCTGACCGGAAGCCTGTTTCTCCAGCGCGCATAGGATGTAGCGTACGATTTTTCTTGTTTCGACTCGCTGTGGTCTTGATGCATTTGTCGGCAAAAGCGTCGAGGAAAGCATCATCGGCCGGATAGATGCTTTTCAGCGCCTCTAGCACGCTGGCCGACGTTGTGAGCGTGCCATTGGCGATGCGCTGCGCCACACCGTGGTAAACCCGCTCCTGATCACCGGTATGCAAACCACCGATTACATTATAACGGAAAGCAATCATCACGCAGGCACGCAACAGCATCTCGAATTCAGGGTCCGTCAGGCGGCGCTTGGCGGCCATCAGTAAAGGAAAAGGCTGCCGCACGCTGAACATGCGTAGTTCGCTGGCATAGCCACGCCATACCGGCGGCCACTGCGACCCCTCCGGGCTGGTCAAGGCGAGATAGAGATCCACATCCTCATCCATGCCACGCAGTAACTCGAAAACTTGCTCGCGAGTAGCCACCTGTCTGCGAATTACCTTGAACAGATCAGATTGACGCACGAAAGCGTTGCGACTATTCCAGTGCATGCGCAGAAAATCTGGGAGACTTTCGCTGCCCAATCGTCCCACCATGTTTTCCCAACGATCTTCCAGATTCTTGAGTTCGTACTCGTATTCCCGCTGCCGGTGCAATACCGAGAACAAATAGTTCTTCAGCAAATCGGTGGCGGAAAGACGGACACCACGCGCGTTGAGGGTCTCGAACACCTTATAGGCGTTGAGTTCATCGGTGACGGTGATGACGGTAAAAAAACAATCGATCGCTCATATTCTCAATGAGTTGGGCGATTACCATGCCAACATCCGCTGAGGGGTTGCTCTTGACATAATCGCGAATGCGCCGATCGAACCATTCAAAAAGACCTACGCAGACCGTGTTCCGAAGCACGGATTCTGCGCTGTGGCAGGTTCTCGGCCAAAGGAACGAGATAGGTTTGGTAGTAGTTGTCGTTATTTCGATTCAGGGTTAGTTTGGACCGGGGCACCAAGGTGACGGGGTCGAGATAGCCGATATAGGTTTGACGAAGTTGGTCGAGTCGCTGGCGCGTGCGCTCGGGCTCCTTGTTTTCGTCGATCAGGCGTTGCAGGTTCTTGAGCGCCGTCAACACGATGATGCTGAGGGTGGTGAGCCGCTGCTGGCCATCAATGACGTCGAAAACCCGGTCGTCCGCCGATTGCAGGACCAGGTAACCCATATAGTGCGCGGGCTCGCCGCCTTCCACGATAGTGCCGAGTATGTCTTGCCAGAGGTCATCCCATTCGTCTTCCCCCCAACTGTAGTCGCGTTGAAAACGGGGAATACGATAGGTCAGGCCGTTACCCATCAACTTGCGGTAGGTATCGTTCTTGGTATTGAAGTTGGTCGCGGACATGCTTGTTCTCCCGATTTCGCGCCGCTCCGCTCAATGCGCCTCATCCCAATTCGCGCCCACGCCGATATCCACCTCCAACGGTACGCGCAACTCCGCCGCCGTGATCATCGCCGCCCGGATGCGCTCCCCGGCTTCCGTCACCGCATCCTCGGCCACTTCGAACACCAACTCGTCGTGAACCTGCATCAACATCCGCGCCGGAAAACCGGATTCCCGCAACCAGCGATCCACCGCCAGCATGGCCCGTTTGATGATGTCGGCGGCGGTGCCCTGCATCGGCGCGTTGATGGCGGCCCGTTCCGCCGCTTGCCGAAGCTGTGGGTTGCGGGCGCGGATGTCCGACAAATACAGCCGGCGACCGAATACCGTCTCCACGTAACCCCGCTCGGCGGCCGAGCGTCGGGTGTTCTCCATATACGCCTTGACGCCGGGATAGCGGGTGAAATAACGATCCACGTAATCCTTCGCCGCACCGCGTTCGATGCCGAGTTGCTGGGCCAATCCGAACGCCGACATACCGTAGATCAGCCCGAAATTGATGGCCTTGGCGCTACGTCGCTGCTCGGCGCCGACATCCTCCACCGCCACGCCGAACACCTCGGCGGCGGTGGCGCGATGCACGTCGACGCCGGCGGCGAAAGCGCGCAGCAAGCCGTCGTCGCCGGACAGATGGGCCATGATCCGCAGTTCGATTTGCGAATAATCCGCCGCCAGCATCACCCAACCCGGTTCCGGCACGAAGGCTTGCCGGATGCGCCGCCCTTCCGAGGTGCGGATTGGGATATTCTGCAAATTAGGATCGGAAGACGACAAGCGGCCGGTGCTGGCCACCGCCTGATGATAGGAGGTATGGACCCGGCCAGTATGCGGATGAATCTGCTCGGGCAGCCGATCGGTATAGGTCGATTTCAACTTGCTCAGCGAGCGGTGCTCCAAAATCACTTTCGGTAACGGATAGTTCAGCGCCAGTTCCTGCAACACGTCCTCGGCGGTGGATGCCTGACCGGTCGCGGTTTTCTTGCCGGATGGCAATCCCAGTCGCTCGAACAAAATCGCCTGCAACTGCTTGGGCGAACCCAGATTGAACCGTCCGCCAGCCAAATCGTGGGCTTGCTGTTCCAGCTCCCACAAGCGTTTGGCGAGTTCACCACTTTGCTGGCGCAATGCCGCCGCGTCCACCCGCACCCCGATCCGCTCCATCCGCGCCAGCACGTCGATCAGCGGAATTTCCAGCTCCTCATACAGCCGCCGCAAGCCCGGCTCCCGTTCCAGGCGCGGCCACAAGCAGCGATGCAACCGCAGGGTCACGTCGGCATCCTCGGCCGCATAGGGTCCGGCCTGTTCCAGCGCCACCTGATTGAAGGTCAATTGTTTGGCACCCTTCCCCGCCACATCCTCAAAGTGGATGGTACGCAGCTTCAGATGCCGCTCCGCCAGCGAATCCATATCGTGGCGGGCGGTGGAATCCAGCACGTAGGACTCCAGCAGGGTGTCGTGCCGGATGCCGCGCAAGGTAATGCCATGATTGGCGAGCACATGCGAATCGTATTTGAGATGCTGACCCAACTTGGGTCGCGCCGGGTCCTCCAGCAATGGGCGCAACCGCTCCAACACCCATTCACGGCTCAATTGATCCGGGGCACCGGGATAGTCGTGCGCCAAGGGCACATAAGCAGCTTCGCAAGGATTCACCGCGAAAGATACGCCGACAATTCGCGCGTCCAGATAATTCAGGCTGGTGGTTTCGGTATCGAAGGCGAACAAATCCGCCGCCTGTAATCGCGTCAGCCATTCCTCGAAAGCTGGCTGATCCAGGACAAGTTGATAGGTCACCGGTTCGGCGGCGGTTTCCTGAAAATCGAGCGCCGGCTGAGTCGGCGTCGGCGCCGGATTGGCTAGTGGGGCGGACGACAAATCCCGTAACCAGGAACGGAATTCGAAGCGCTCGTACAGCGCCCGCAGCGCGGCGGTATCGGGCGGCGCGGGCCGCAGTTCCTCAAACGTGACGGGCAGCGCGACCTGACAATCCAGGGTCGCCAGTTGCCGCGACAATGGCAGTTGTTCCAAACCGGCGCGCAGTTTCTCGCCGATCTTGCCGGTAATAGCGGCGGCATCGGCGATCAGCGCATCCAGCGAGCCGTATTGACGTAGCCACTTGGCGGCGTTCACTGGCCCGACGCCCGGCACGCCGGGAATATTGTCGGACGTATCGCCGACCAAGGCCAGCCAATCGACGATCAGCGCCGGCGGCACGCCGAATTTTTGTTCCACGCCGGCCACGTCGGTCACCAGATTCTTCATGGTATCCAGCATGCGCACCCGCTCGCCCACCAACTGTGTCAGATCCTTGTCGCCGCTGACGATCAACACCGGCAAGCCCTTGGCGGTCGCTTGCTGGGTCAAGGTGCCGATCACATCGTCGGCTTCGACCCCCCCCCACTTGCAGCAACGGCAATCCCAAGGCGCGAATGCAAGCATGCAACGGTTCGATCTGTTGGACCAGCAGCGGGTCCATGGGTGGCCGATGGGCCTTGTAATCGGCGAACTGTTCGTGACGGAACGTCTTGCCGGGCGCGTCGAACACCACGGCCAGATAGTCCGGGCGGTAGTCGGCCAACAAGCGGCGCAGCATGTTCAGCACCCCGTACAAGGCGCCGGTCGGTTCGCCTCCTTTGGTGCTCAGGGCCGGCAGCGCATTGAAAGCCCGGTGCAGCCAGGACGAACCATCCACCAGCACGCAAGGATTGGATGCAGTCATCGATACTCGTTCTCCATCATTTGATCGACCGTCGGCCTCGGCGCCGTAAGTGGTCGATGGCCTGCAATTGCGCCGTGGCTTCCGCCAAGGTCCTCGCGCACTCCATATCGCTCAAACATTGCAGCAACGTGCATCGGGCCGCTTCGCGGGCGCGAACGGCGGCGGCTTCGTCGAGATTGGCGGCATTTTCGGCGTAATCGGCCAACACCGTGACTATCTGCGGCTGGACTTCCAGCAAACCGCTGGAGATATAGAACACTTGCATTTCCTCCGACGACAGTTGTACTCGCACCTGTCCGGGTTTCAAGCGCGCCAAAAACGGGCTGTGCCCCGGCAGAATGCCCACCTCGCCCAGCTCCGCCGTCGCCACCACCATTTCGGCCAACCCGGAAAACAGTTCCTTCTCCGCGCTGACGATGTCCACATGTACCTTGATCGCCATACCGCCCTCATCCACCCGATTCCGCTGTCATCACGGCTGATTGATCATGCTGGCCAGACAGGCGGCGCCGAAACCGTTGTCGATATTGACCACCCCCACGCCTCCGGCGCAGGACGTCAACATGCCCAATAACGCCGCCAGCCCGTCGAAACTAGCGCCATAACCAACGCTGGTCGGCACCGCGATGACCGGACGGGCCACCAAGCCCGCCACCACGCTGGCTAAGGCTCCTTCCATGCCGGCGACCACGATTACGACCCGCGCGGCGCGAATCGACTCCAGTCGCGCCAACAATCGATGCAAACCGGCCACACCCACATCGTTGATGCGCTCGATGCGGTTGCCGAACGATAACGCGGTTTCGGCCGCCTCCTCCGCCACCGCCAGATCGGAGGTGCCGGCGGTAACGATTGCAATGTAGCCATCGGTCAACGATGGGGAGGAACGCTGCACGACGACGGTACGCCCCAAGGCGTTATAACGGGCATCGGGACACAATTCCGTGATCGCGTCGGCCATTTCCGCCGTGGCGCGCGTGGCCAAAATGGTGCTGTCTCCCTCCAGCATGGCGGCCACGATGGTCTTGACCTGCGCGACAGTCTTGCCCGCGCAGTAGATCACCTCGGGCTGGCCACGTCGCAGTTCGCGGTGATTGTCGAGCACCGCTTCGCCCAGATCGCGAAATGGCAGATCCCGCAATCGGTCGATTGCGCCATCCACCGCCAATTCACCGGAGCGCACTTGTTCCAGCAGCAGGCGCAAGGAGGCTTCGTTCACCATCACCCTCGATGGGCCAACGCGGCCCCATTGTGTTGCTGACAACACTTCATATACATTTCGAAGAATCCTGCCGGGCGCCCGCGTCCAGCTCCATCAAAGCTACCTTGTCCGATACTATTCCATGCGTAAACCCACTCTGCTGCTTGCCTTCCTCGGCTTGGCGCTATCTGTCGTGTCAGGCTGCGCCAATAACCTGGGTTCACCATCTCCCAAGGTTGAACCTTCCTATATGAACAATGATTGCAGCGATCAGGAGCATTACGACAGCAAATCCTGCATCCCGGCGCCGGCGCCCCCACCCCCCATCGATCCTCGATGGTGATTGAAGAATGCCTGGTCTCTCCGTTCAGGTCACGACGTTGAAGCTTCCCCGGCGATAGCCCCGCATATCCAGGGTGACGTGGCGGAAGCCGCAATCGGTCAGCGCCGCCACGACCTGATCAGCCACCGTCTCGTCCAGCAGGCGCGCTTGACCGGCGCGATCCACTTCGATCCGCGCCAGATCGTCGTGGCAACGCACCCGCACCGTGCCAAAACCCAACGCCAGCAACGCCCGTTCGGCTGCTTCCACCCGCCGCAGCAGTTCGGGCCGGACTTCGGCATCGTGCGGCAGGCGGGTCAACAAGCAGGCGTAGGCCGGCTTGTTCCAGACTGGCAGGTTCAAGGCCTGGGCATAGCGGCGGATCTCGGCCTTGCCCAACTCGACTTCCAGCAGCGGGCTGCGGATCTCCAACTCGCGCAAGGCACGCATTCCGGGCCGGTAGTCGTGCAAATCGTCCCGGTTGCTCCCATCGGCCAACCAGGCGCAACCCTCGGCGGTGGCAACGGCTTTCAGTTCGGAAAACAGCTTCAGCTTGCAGCGATAACAACGGTCCGGGGGATTGTGGGCGATTTCCGCCGCGAGAGGTAATTCCAGCACCTGGTGGCGCACGCCAAGCATCGCGGCCAACTCCCGAGCCTCGGCGATTTCCCAGGACGCCATATAGGGTGTCATCGCGGTCAGCGCCAGCGCCCGCTCGCCCAAGGTCGCGTGGGCGGCCGCCAGCAGCAGGCTGCTGTCGAGCCCACCGGAACAGGCCACCGCGACCGAACCCAGACTACGCAGCAATTCCACCAGATCTCGGTAACCAGGCTCGTCCAGGGGAGAAGGCGATTCGGCGGTCACGGTAACCATTCCACCGGTTCCAACGACAGGTCCCGCTCCGCCAACACCTGCCGCGCCGCTTCGTAAATCCGGTGAATCGGCACGCCGCTATCCAGCGCCAGCCGCTTGCAGTCTTCGTATTCCGGCTTGCCGCGCAGCGGTCGGCCATGATGGTAGGCGATCTTGACCGCGACTTCGCCGTAACGGGTGGCGATCCGCTGAACCTCCCGCTTCAGGGCAGTCCGTGCCACTCCATGCCGACGCACGCCCAGCGTAGTGGTCTCGATCAGCAAGACGTCGGTCAGCACCGGCGCCAGCCATGGGGCGCACAACACGCCAAGCAACATACCCGGCCGGTTCTTTTTCATCAGCACCGGCACCAGCCAGACATCGTGGGCGCCGGCCGCGAACAGCCGTTCCAGTACATGGTCGTAGCATTCCGGGTTCATGTCGTCGATATTGCATTCCAGCACGCATAGCTCATTCTGCTCGCCCTCCTCGTCGGAGGCTTCGCCCAGCAAGACCCGCAACACGTTGGGAATCGGACCGTCGCGATGGCCGATACCGTAGCCGACCCGCTGGACCCGCAGCATGGGACGGGCCACAAATTCATCCACGAAGGCCGCCAGCAGCGCCGCGCCGGTCGGCGTGGTCGCCTCGAACGGCACCGCGCCCAGCTTGACCGGCGCTCCCTTGAGCAGCTCCAGCGTGGCTGGCGCCGGCACCGGCAACATCCCGTGAGCGCAGTGCGCCACGCCGCTGCCCAGTTCGATCGGCGAGCACAAAACCCGGTCCACATGCAATCGCTCCAGGGCGATAGCACCGCCGACGATATCGACGATGGCATCCAGGCGCCCACCTCGTGAAAATGAATCTGGTCCGGTGACGTGTCGTGGATACGAGCTTCGGCCTGGGCCAGACGGCGGAATACCGCCACCGCCCGTGCCCGCACGCTGTCCTTGAGCGAGCTGGCGCCGATCAACGCCTCGATCTGTCGCAGGTTACGGCGATCGGGTTGCTTGGGATCGACCACCACCCGCACCTGAGTACCGGCGATTCCTCGGCGGGTGGCGCGACTGGCCTGAACGCCGTAACCATCCAGCCCCAGCTTAGCCAGTTCCAACACCAGCTCGTCGTAATCCAGCCCCAGATCGAGCAGCGCCGCCAGATGCATGTCGCCGCTGATACCGGCAAAACAATCGTAATAAAGGATGTTCATCGCTCGAATCGGTGGTCGGTGAGCAAAACGGCCCGGAAAAACAAAACGGCCTCTGGGAAAATTCCCAACTTATCCAGGCCGCTCTCGGAAACAGCTTCCGGTGGCGGCGAATACAGCCGTCAGAACGGAAATCCACTATCTGGCTGGTGCTCAAGCGGCTTGGCCGATGGCCGAAGCGCCTGTTGGTGAACTGGATGGCCGTCCACGTAAATCGCCCGATACGGCCGGGCCGGACAGGCATTCTCGCAAGCCCCGCAACCGACGCACAGTGCCGGTCGCACCTCGGGGATGCTCAAGCCATCCCGGTACGGGATCATGTGCACCGCCTTGGTGGGGCAGTACTCGTCGCAAGCGCCACAGGCGGTGTGATCGGTATAAACGATGCAGTTGTCGTGAACGAAATGAGCCACGCCCAACTGCACGGTCTGCTTGGCGACCAATGCCAACGGCAGAATCGCGCCGGTCGGACAGACCTGGCCGCAGCGATTGCACTCGTAGCTGCAATAGCCGGTCGCGAAATCCAGGCGCGGTTGCAACAGGCCGGACCACCCATAGTCCAGCAAGGATGGCTGCAACACGCCATAAGGACAGGCGCTTACGCATAAATGACAGGCGGTGCACAGATCGTTGAAGCGGACGATGTCGCGAGCACCGGGCGGCGCCACCGGCCAGGTCTTGGCATTGGCCAATCGCGTGGGAACACGGTTGCTCGGCTTGGCTTCGACGTTTGACGACCGAGGCAGACTCGCCAACCCGACCAGCGCCGTCGCGCCCGCGCGCAGCAACGCCCGTCGTGCCTTCCCGTCCCTGGACAAGGCGGCGCGATGCACGGTGTCGGGGGAATTCGACGGTCGCGGCGGCAAGGCAACCGGGCTTGAACGGCGCAATGGCACCGGCCCCGACCACGCATAACCGATGCCGTGCGTCTCGCACACGGTCATGCAGTTGAAACAGGCCACGCAGCGGCTGAAATCCACTTCCTTGGTTTTCAGCCGGATACAGCCGGCCTTGCAATGAATGGAACACTGGGCGCACAGCACGCAGGCATCCTGGGGAATGCGGATCTTGAACAGGGCGAAACGGGAAACCAGCCCCAGCAGCGCACCCACCGGACAGAGGGTATTGCAGAACAGTCGGCCTCTGGCGGCGCTCAGCCCGATCAGCCCGAGCAAAAACAACGCCGGAAAGATCAGGGCGGCCAGCGGCGGCGCCTTCCAGTGCAGCGGAAACGGCCCGTAAACCCCGAAGCTTTCCAGCAACTGTTCGAACCCGTTGTGGACAACGACATAGAACGGTCGGATCAAGTCGCCGGCGATGCGGCCAAAATTGCTGAACGGGTCCAACAGACTGAGCGCCAGCGTGCTACCGCTCAGGAACAGGCCAACCGCCAGCGCCAGCACTCCATAACGAAGGACATCGTGCGACCGCTGGTAGCGGAATTTGACCTTGCGGGGCTTACGCAGCCAGTCGGCAACACGGATCACGATATCCTGCAAGGTGCCGAGCGGACAAATCGTCGAGCAGTACACCCGACCGAACAGCAGGGTCAGCGCCAGCACCGCCAGAAAACCAGCCGCCCCCCAGGCAATGGTCTGGCTGAATTTCAGCAGCGAGGGCACGAACTGCGGATACAACGCCGCCGTCGCGGTCGGCGTTTCGCCGATGCGGTCGAAATCGACGAACAGCAAGGTGGTCAGCGCCAGAAAAACCAACGAGACCACTACCCGGATCTTCTTCAGCCACGCCTGGTTCATCGACGGCTCTCTCGCGGAAAATCGCGCCGGTTGGTTCGGGAGTTTCCCGCCACCGGGTTCAGAGCACGATCCGCCGGATGGCGAGATTCTCCAGATCCATGCGGCCGGCGCCCATTTCGCCCGCGATGCGGATATAGCCAACCTCTTCGGGCTGTTTCAAGCCGAACAACCGCGCGGCGGCGGCGTCCGCCGTCACCAGATCGGTGGACAACAATTGCGATCGCATATTCATGACATCGGCCGTGGAGACCCCGCGCGGTCCATGGCGCAGCATCACGTTCCAAGCATCCACCACGTTCAGATCGGGTTTGCGATAAGTGGCGAAGTCGGCGATGCACTGATGCAGGTCGTTGGAGTGCCATTCGCCGCGATCCCAGACCACGCCCATCAGGTTCTTCATCGCCACACTCAGCCGGGCACCGCCGTGACTCTTCAGCACCGGCACGTTGATGAACACGTCGGCTCCCAGCACCAACTCGTGTTCCTGGGTTCGACGCAGCCGACGCCCGCCTGGAATCGCGACGGTCTGGAAATAGTTTTCGCTGTTGCCCGGCGCCAGCTTGCCGCCAGCGTCCTTCACCGCCTGCTCGATGCCACTGGCGCGGTAACTGTCGCGCCAGGCATCACAAGTGTGATCGAAGACGTAGACCTCTTTGGCGCCGGCTTGCAGGCAGTGCTCGACGATGCGGCGGACCAATCGCGGATTGGTGTTGGCGGCTCGCTCCGGTGGCACGTTCCAACCGATATTCGGTTTGACCACCACTTTCTGGCCTTTTTTGACGAAGCGCCCCATGCCACCCAGCGCCTCGATGCCATGGTCGAACAGCGCTTCCGGTTCGCCGTTTCTGATCGCCACCAGATCGGGGGTTCCGGCTAGCGACTCACCGGCGTATGACCGGCGGCCATAACCACCCAGCGCCAAACCGGCGCCGGTCCATGCCCCCACGCCGAGGGCCGCGAGAAAACGACGACGTTGCATGGTCGATTTCCTCCACCATCAGGTCAAACGGCGATCATCGCGCGACGACATCCCCGGCGGCACGGCCATTCCCCGTTGCCGGGGAGCGTCACTCACTTTCCCGATACGGTTTAAAAGCGGAACCGTCGGAGAATGGTCAACGAGGACAACGAGCCGACCAGCTTGCGATCCGGCCCGACCACCGGCAGGCGGATATAGCCCTCCGCCAACAGCTTAAGCGCATCGGACAGCGGCGCTTCCGGCTCGACCACCGGATGGGCGACAGCGAAATCGCCCACCTTGCGGTGTAAATGCGGAATGAGACGATTATCGACATCCTCGGCGGTCTCGATTTCGGCGTCGTCCGGCAACTGCGGCTCCGGCGGTAGCAACATCTTGGAAAACATGAACGAGGTGATGGTACCCACAAATTGCAGTTGGTCGTTGACCACCATCAGATCCTGCATGTGCTTGCGTTCCATGATTGCAAGCGCTTCCGACAGCGGCGCGGTGTCGAACACGTAAGTGGGCGCGGACATCATGTAGTGTTTGCACTTCATTTTATTTCTCCCGCTGGGTTTGACCGGTGGTACCGGGCTTCGGTCGTCGCCCCAAACCGTGTTTGGAATCTGAACTTACATTAGTCGGCTTGGCAACGCTGCATTCAGGTATTATTACCCAGCTTTAGCCGCCACGCATGCGAACCACGCAAATACAAGTACATTGTGGAGGGAGTTATATGATTGTCGGAATTCTATCGCTGGTGTTGGGCTTGGGCGGGCTCATTTTTGCCGCATGGCTTTACAGGGGCATTGTCCGCCGCTCCACCGGTGACGAGTTGATGACTTCGATCGCCGCCGAAATCCAACTGGGGGCCATGACTTACCTGCGCGCCCAATACGTGAAAATTGGCATTTTCGCGTTGGTGGTGGCCATCCTGCTGGCCGTTTCCAAACAGCACGGTTTCGGCACCAGCATCGCATTCCTGACCGGTGCCCTGACCTCGGCGCTGGCCGGCCTGATCGGAATGCGGGCGGCAACCAAGGCCAACGTCCGTGTCACTGCGGCGGCGCGGGAGCACGGTGCCGGCGAGGCGCTACTGGTCGGGTTCAACGGCGGCGCGGTCATGGGTTTGGCCGTGGCCAGCTTCGGCCTGCTGGGCCTGGGCCTGTTTTTCACCGGGTTGTCGGACCAGTTCGCCATCAATCCGGAATCCGCCGCCACCATCTGGGGCTTTTCGATGGGCGCGTCCTCCATCGCCCTGTTCGCCCGAGTCGGCGGCGGTATCTTCACCAAAGCCGCCGACGTCGGGTCCGACCTGGTCGGCAAGGTCGAAGCCGGCATTCCCGAAGACGATCCGCGCAATCCGGGCGTAATCGCCGACAACGTGGGCGATAACGTCGGCGACATCGCCGGCATGGGCGCCGACATCTACGAATCGTATGTCGGCGCGATGGTCGCGGCGATCACTCTGGCCGCCACCTCCAGCGTTGCCGAATTGACCCACTATTTCGGGGCAGGCGTCAGCCGGCCGATGCTGCTGGCCCTGCCACTGGTGCTGGCGGGTATCGGCCTGCTCTCGTCGCTGGTCGGGATTTATGGAATGAGCGCCTTCAAGAAATACGGGCCGGAAAAGGCGCTGGCGATTTCGGAGTTCAGCTCCGCAGGGCTGTTTCTGATCCTCACGATGCTGGTCATGCTGCTGTTCGGCTACGGCTGGCCAGTGTACTTCGCCATTCTGGCCGGCAACCTGGCCGGCGTCGCCATTGGCCGCGTCGCCTGGTACTACACCTCGTCCAAGCCGGTGATGCGCATCATCCAAGCATCGAAGACCGGGCCGGCGACCAATATCATCAATGGTCTCGCGGTGGGGATGGAAAGCTGCGCATTGCCGATCCTGATCATCGTGCTGGCCATCTTCGTCGCCTACCAGACCGCCGGCCAGTATGGGATTGCCATCGCGGCGGTCGGGATGCTGGCGACCGCTGGCGTGACCATGACCATCGACGCTTCCGGCCCGATCTCCGACAACGCCGGCGGTATCGCCGAAATGTCGCACCAACCCCCCGAAGTTCGCGCAATCACCGACGAACTCGACGCCATCGGCAATACCACCGCCGCCACGGGCAAGGGTTTTGCCATCGGTTCGGCGGCGTTGACGGCGCTGGCGCTGTTCGTGGCCTACAAGGAAGCGGTCGAACTGGCTGTCGGTCATCCCGTGGCGATGGACATCACCGAACCACGGGTGGTGATCGGCGTCTTCCTGGGCGGGGTGGTGGTACTGCTGGCCGCAGCCATGACCATGAGTTCGGTGGGTCGAGCGGCCATGGAGATGGTCACCGAGATCCGCCGCCAGTTCCGCGAAATACCGGGGCTTTTACAGGGCACCGCCAAGCCGGATACGGCGCGCTGCGTGACGATCTCGACCGACGCCGCGCTGCGCGAAATGATCCCGCCGGGGCTCATGGCGGTGATCGCGCCGGTGATCGTCGGTTTCTTCTTCGGACCGGTGGCGCTGGGGGGCATGCTACTGGGCGCCCTGCTGACCGGCATGACCATGGCGCTGCTGATGTCCAACGCTGGCGGTGCCTGGGACAACGCCAAGAAAGCGATCGAGGCCGGCAAGCTGGAAGGCTCGCGCAAGGGCGGCGATGCGCACGCGGCGGCGGTGATCGGCGATACCGTGGGCGACCCCTTCAAGGACACCAGCGGCCCGGCCATGAACATCCTGGTCAAGCTGCTTTCCATCGTTTCGCTGATTCTGGTGCCTTTCATCACCTGAGGCGAGGAGAACGGAACCGCCGCGCCCGTCCGGGATCGAAGCGCGGTGACCGGCCGGAGCGGTTTTGCTCCGGCCGGTCACCGCAATCCGGATCTCCGGTAAGGGGGCTTACGTCGGCTGGCCAGCGAACCAGTCCGCCAGTTCGTCCAGGCGGCTGACCACCACATCCGGTTCGACATCCCAGGGATCGAACACCGCCTCGGGCTGCCGCCGGACCCAGGCGGCCCGCAAACCGGCGGCCTTGGCGCCGATCACATCCCAGGCGTTGCTGGACACCAGCCAGGTGTCGCCCGGCGCGTGCCCGGCCCGCCGCGCCAGATAGGCATAGACCGCCGGATCGGGCTTGAACGTGCGCAGATCGTCCACACTGACCACATCCTCCAGATACGGCAATACCCCGGCGTTGCTCAGCAACGCGCGAATGCTGACCTCCACCCCGTTGGTAAAAGCCATCAACCGATGGTCTTGGGCCTTGAGCGCGGTCAGGGCGGCAGTGACTTCAGGAAAGGTCGGCAGGTAAAGATAGGTCTCCAGCAATCGGCCCTGATCGGATTCCGGCAAGTCGCAGCGCAGCGCCTGCTGGGTATAAAGCAGCGCCTGCCGGGTACAGGCGTCGAAATCCACGTAGCGCTGCATCAGACCGCGCCGGAACGAGTATTCCAACTGTTTGGTCCGCCACAGTTCGGCAAACCGGACGGCCTGTTCGCCGACCAGCGCTTGCAGGGGTTCGGCCAAGGCCAGCGGATCCACCAACGTGCCGTAGACATCGAATCCCAAGGCGTAGGTTCTTTCCACGTTCAACTCCATCTTCCTCGTCTGAAGGGCTTGCCGTCGTCGTGTCCGCCCCGGATATGCTCCTCGCGAATCGCTGCCCGGCCTAACCCGCCCGTACGACCGCGATCACCCACAGCAACCAAGCCAGCAGAAAGCTCGTCCCGCCCAGCGGGGTGATGGCGCCCAACCAGCGGATACCGCTGAGGGCAAGCGCATACAAACTGCCCGAAAACAGCAACAGGCCCACAATCATTAGGATGCCCGAACCACGCAGCAGCGCCGTCGGCGGCACATGCGACATCAGCAGCCCAACCGCCAGCAATCCCAGGGCATGATAGAAATGATAGTTCACCGCGGTTTCGTAAATGGCCATGAGGTCGGGCGCCAGCGTCTTTTTCAGAGCGTGCGCGCCGAACGCGCCCATCATCACCGCCAGCAGCATCCCACAGCCGCCCAGTATCAAGAACACCTTTGCCCATACCGACATCGCGACCCTCCACGGAACTCGCCTGACAGGCAGTTCGCCCGGGCTCTCGCCAACCACTCTCGCCATCGATCATACCCCAAAGCGCCCCACCGGCTAAATTCCCTGGGCGCGAACGTGCCGGGCCAACGGCCGTGCAAAACCATGCCTCAGGCAGCACGGCCTCAGCGATAGCCGATGATGCGCGTCTCGCTGTTCCACTCACCGAAAAACGGCTTGCCCTCCGCCTGCAGGACCAGTTGCCGGTTTTGCGGCATCGGCAGCCAAACGTTGTCGGAATTGTAGCCCCACCCTGCCTGCGACTGGCCGGTGGCGTACAGGTAAAACGACACCTCGCGGCCGCCATCCGGCGCCACCGCCACTCGAAACCGATGGGGTCCCCCCTCGACGTAGCCAGTGGCGACTTGCGCATACACCAGAATTTCGCGCGCCGAATCCGGAATGGTGGTGGGGATCGGGAACACGACCTGTTTGCCGACCCCTTCGGGAAACGCGCCCAAGGGCACATCGACCGATCGATACGCCTTCCAGATCGCATCGTCGACCACGCTCACCGGCCTCGCCACCACAGCGGGCTTTTCCACCTTGCGCCGCAGAGCGGCGACACTCTCCCGTGTGCCCTGGATGTCGCGGCCGACTTCGGCCAGCGACTGATCGAGCGTCACCCACTGTTCTCGCCGCTGTTCGACGATCTGCCGTTCCAGCGCCGCCAACCGGGTATCGAGCGCCGTCAACCTCGCCTCCAATACGGCTTGTCCCACCGGCGGCTCCGGTTCCGGTTCCAGCGTCGCGCAGCCTGCCGCCAGCATCCCGCTCAGGACGGACAACACCCAGATCCGTAGCAACTTCATGTCATTTTCCCGATCGCTTTCCATTGGAATGAATCAAGCATTATAGCGACCGAGCCATAGTGATTCCCGTTCGCTTGCAACCACTGCGGATAGGGTATATTTCACGCAGTTTCACCAGTGTTTCCCGAGAGGAACCCCCAGGATGAACGAACTCGATCTGTCCCGACAAACCCCGTTCGGCGCGGATTTCAGCGTCGCCGAATTCGCCGACAACCCGGAGCCGCGCTGTCCCTGCGTGCTGCTGCTGGACAACTCCTGGTCCATGAGCGGCCACCCGATCGCCGAACTCAACGAAGGACTGGCCACCTTCAAGGACGAACTGCTGGCCGACAGCTTGGCGGCCAAGCGGGTCGAAATCGCCATCGTCAGCTTCGGTCCGGTCCAGGTGGTCAACGAATTTCAGACCGCCGAGCACTTCACGCCGCCGCAACTGACGGCGCGCAAGGATACGCCCATGGGCCAGGCGATCATCCAAGGGCTGGAATTGCTGGATCAGCGCAAGGCGCTGTACCGCGAGCACGGTATCCCTTTCTTTCGTCCCTGGGTGTTCCTGATCACCGACGGCAGCCCCACCGACGACTGGAAGGCCGCCGCTCGGGAAGTCCGCAAGGGCGAGGAAAACCGCGCCTTCGCCTTCTTCGCGGTCGGGGTCGAGGGCGCCAACCTGGATATCCTTCAGCAAATTTCCGCGCGTCAGCCGCTGCGCTTGAAGGGACTGCGATTCCGCGAAATGTTCCAATGGCTGTCCAACTCGATGCGCTCGGTGTCGCGCTCGGTGCCAGGCACCGAAGTACCGCTGGGCAATCCCACAGCGCCCGATGGTTGGGCCTCGGTGTGAACGAATCGGACGGCTGGCGCTATGTCCATGCCAGCGTGGCGGGCGTGGCGCACCTCGCCGAAGGGATCGGCTGCCAGGATGCCTGCGCGGCCCAACTACTGCCCGGACCGGAATCGGGTCCCGTGCTGGTGCTGGCCGCCACCGATGGCGCCGGCAGCGCCAGCCTCTCTGGCGTCGGCGCCGAGTTGGCCTGCCAGACCCTGCTGGTCGAATGCGCGGCCTGGCTGGCGGCGGCTCCCATCGACGGGGATTGGACGCCGACCGTGGCCGAAAAACTGTTCCAACAGGTTCGAAACGCGCTGGAGCGTCTCGCAACGGACATGGAGCAACCGATCCGGGAATTCGCCTGCACCCTGCTGGGTGCGGTGGTGACCACCGGCCGCGCGCTGTTTTTGCAAATCGGTGACGGCGCCATCGTGGTCGGCACCCCGGACGAGGACTATCGGCCAGTGTTCTGGCCACAGGGCGGCGAATATGCCAACGAGACTTACTTCGTCACCGATACCGACGCCGCCGCCCATCTGGAATGTGCGATCCTGACCGAACCCATCGTTGAAATCGCGCTACTGACCGACGGCCTGCAACGGCTGGCGCTGCACTATCAAACCCGTCAGGCCCACCAACCGTTTTTCCGTCCCTTGTTCCAGCGCTTGCGCGAACACCCCGAACCCGGTTGTCCGACGGTGCTGGTGACCGCGCTGGAACGCCTGCTGGCCAGCCCAGCCATCAACCAGCGCACCCACGACGACAAAACCCTGATCCTGGCCACCCGGCTAGCGGCGACACGGTCCGTCGAGGGCGCCACCGATACCGGCATCGACCCTCTCCCTCCAGCCGCCGCCCCCAACGGCACGGGAGAACCGGCCAGCGACCCCGCAAGAACGCTCTACCCCACCGCCGGGGAAGACGGGGGCGAAGCAGCATCCCCCGAATCCGCGCTCCGGGACGAATCCGGTGACGAGGCTGTATAGCGGCGCTGGCCACCTCGTCGAACCGGGCAAGGCACTGGGGCGTGGTGGCGAAGGCGCGGTCCATGACATCGTCGGCCGACCGGGCTTCGTCGCCAAGATCTACCATCAGGCGGTCGGCGCCGACAAGGCGCTCAAACTGGAAGGGATGGCCCGGCAAGCCCATCCCAGCCTGCTGGAAATCGCCGCCTGGCCGGTGGACGTGCTGCGCGCCCAGCCGACCGGCCCGATTTGTGGCTTCGTCATGCCCAAGGTCAGCGGCTATCAGGAAATCCACAGCCTGTACGGTCCCGCGCACCGCAAGCGGGCCTTCCCGCAAGCCGACTGGTCCTTTCTGGTCCATGCCGCCCGCAATCTGGCCAGCGCGTTCGAGACCATCCACGCTCGCGGCCACGTCATCGGCGACGTCAATCCCGGCAACGTGGTGATCTCGGCCCAGGCGCTGGTCAAACTGATCGATTGCGACTCCTTCCAGATCGACACCGGCAACCGACTGTTCCCCTGCGACGTCGGCGTACCGCAGTTCACTGCGCCGGAATTGCAGGACCGGCCGTTTCACGGACTGCGGCGCACCCCGGACCACGACGCCTTCGGTCTGGCCTTGCTGTGTTTTCACCTGCTGTTCATGGGGCGCCACCCCTTCGCCGGCCGCTATCGGGGCAAGGGCGACATGCCGATCGAGCGCGCCATCAAGGAATACCGGTTCGCCTTCGGTCAGCACGCCGCCGCCCGCTCGATGGAGTCGCCGCCGCACACCCTGCCATTCACCGCCCTGCCGCATCCGATCGCGCATCTGTTCGAACGCGCCTTCGCGCCCCCCAACCCGGCCCAGCGGCGGCCTTCCGCCCGCGAGTGGCTGTTGGCGCTGGAACAGCTCGGTGGCGAGTTGCGCACCTGCCGGCACAGCGCCTTGCACAAATACCCGCAACGGTCGCCGGCCTGTCCATGGTGTACGTTGGAGCAGACCAGCGGAACCCTGTTTTTCGTGCCACCGGCCCATCAATCGGCGGCTGGCGGCTCTGGCGCCGGCCTCGGCGACACCGATCTGGAACCGATCTGGAACCGCATCCTGGCGGTGGAGCCACCGACGGATGAGGAGCCACCGGCACCGGCCTCGACGCCACTGACGCCGATCACCCCCCACCCCGCTACCGGAGCCGCTGCGCCTGATCCGCCATCGCAACGTGCTCAAGACGGCAGCCATCGCCGGCATCGCCCTAGTGGTGACGTCGATCCACCCGCAATTGAGCTGGCTGTGGCTGCCGCTGGCGGCCGTCGCTTGGTCGCTGACCCGAGACAACGCGGCGCGGCGGGAACGGCAGCGCCGCCGCATGGCGCTGCTGGCCGCCCGCCGGGAGCTGATGGATCTGCGGGCGGCCTGGCAACGGCACGCCACCGCACAACCCTTCGCCGACAAGCTGCAAGCACTGCGCGAACTGCGCGAGCGCCACCGCAAGCTGGACGCCGAATACCAACGCGATCTGCGACAACTGGAAACCGGCCAGCGCCAGCTTCAGTTGCAAGCGTTTCTGGAGGGTCACTTCGTCGATGCGGCCCGGATTGCCGGATTGCGCGCCACCGACCGAATGGCGCTGGAATCCTACGGCATCGAAACCGCCGCCGACGTCACCCCGGCCGCGATCCAGGCGGTGCCCGGTTTTGGTCGACACTTGGGCCAGCAGCGCTATGCGGCGCTGTTGGCTTGGCGTCAGACCCTGGAGCGCCAGTTCCGTTACGATCCCGACAAGGGTGCCGCCAATCCGACTGCCGTCGCCAACCTACGCCAGCAACACGCCCAACAACGGCAACAGATCGAACGGGAACTGCTGGCGGGTCCCGAAGAACTGTCTAGAATCAAGGCAGACATCCTCAAGCAGCGCGCCCAGCTCAACATCGCTCTGATCCGCCAAGCGATGCGGGAAGCGCAGGCGCAGGCCGACCTGCGGGTTTTCTATCCCGATCTCGGCATTTTCTGGCGGCGCAACGGCGGCTAGACGATTGTGGCGAAGAGGTTCTGATGGGCAGACGCAACGAGCACACGCGCGAGGAACTCCGACAGATCGCCCTGGAGGCCGCCGAGGAACTGGTCGCCGCACAGGGGCTGTCCGGCTTGAGTACCCGCAAGGTGGCCGCCCGCATCGGGTATACGGTCGGCAGCCTGTACATGATCTTTCGCAACCTCGACGACCTGATTGCGCAGATGAACGAACGAACGCTGGATGCGCTGCACACGCGACTGGTCGCCGCCGTTGCCGGACAGCCACCGCCGGCCGTCGCCATTCGGGCCTTGGCTCAAGGTTACATTGCCTTCGCGCTGAACGAACCCAATCGCTGGCTGGCAATTTACCAGCACCGCTTGCCGGAGGGGGAAACCGTGCCGGATTCCTTCAGCGAGAAAGTGGCACGGATGTTCGCGCTGGTGCAGCAACAACTCATGTTGCTATGTCCCCAACGACCGCCGGACGACAGCATCCTGGCCTCCCGCGCGCTGTGGAGCGGCATTCACGGCATCTGCATTCTCGGCCTGGGTCAGAAACTGGAAGCCGTCGGCGGTCATTCGATCGAGGAGGTGGCCGGCTCGCTGTTGGACCATTATCTGACCGGCTTCGCCTTGCCTCGGCAGCCCACCCCTTCGTGACCCGCCGCCCGCCGCCAAGGCCACGCTGTTCGCTTTCCCGCCATGCGGGACACACCACGTACACCGCTTCGCCCCATGACAGCCATGCCACCGTTGCTGACGGATGCCGGCGCGGCTGGGCGGCATCGCCCGCCGCCGTCCGTTACCGCTCATCCGCCGACCATGTTGCCGCCGCACTGCTTGAGCGCGCCTCCCGGCACCAGCCGCCTTCGCCGCCAGCAGCTTGGCCGGCAACTAAACTGTCGAGGTAAGGTTATGCTTGTGACAGAAGTCCCGTTAATAGCGCCACCACGAAGTGATAGGGCAGACGCTGTCTAGCCAGGAGACTCGTTGTGTCAACCACGCCGTGCCTCGTAGTGATAGGTAAGTTCCGGAGAACGGCAAGCCTGGTGGGATTTTCAGGGTGGCGAGGTCAGCACTGAATGGGTATGCCGCTAATAAAGATTAGCTAGATCAAATAGTTGTTGTCAATCATCACAAATTCTGGTAGATATGCAGAAACCGTATAATCACTTGCAGTGCGGACGCTTCGCGCCCGCACTGCGGGGCGGGGGATTGCAATCCGCAGGGTTGATTGGCACTCTGCGCCGCACAACCACGCGGATCAAGCCAACATCGGCCGTCAAAGCCTTCGGCTTTTCCGGCCTCGCGGCTTATCCGCCGTCCCGTTATGCGCTAAAAATAGTCATTGGTGCAGAAGAGGTGCAGGAATGGAAGATGAATCTAGCCAAGGAATAAAGAATATTCAGATACATGCGACTACTAGGTATCCGATTGTTTCCGCTTATGAATTTGAGTTCCTGAAAACAGAAAAAGAGATTCAGTCCCTGTTAAAGCCATGCACAATCTACTTTATTCTGCAACGTCCGCTGATTTACATTGAAAACTTCACTGCAAAAGACGGAATTATTAAATTCAATGTAAACGATGATCGTAATACGCCACCTCTAAATTGTAGTTTTGTGCCATCAGAAAATGGAATTGGTAACCCTGAAGAAGAATTTCTAATCAATGCTCAGTTTTATAAAAAAGACAGCGGATTCGTCTCAGCCATTTAATGACATGGCTGGGTTCAAAATATTCACAGTGAATGAAGAGTTCTTGGTTTGGTTTAGTCCTCAAAAGTTCATGTATGAATACTTTTCGAGGAGCATAAAGGCTGAAATTAGCGGCAACATCAAGGATTACTTAGATTACACGGTTCACTATATCGGGAAAGCGTTCTCGCAAGATATTTGGAAAAGGCTTACAGGTCATCACAAGATGCAAAAAAATTCTGACCTTGGAAGACTCGCTCAACACCAGGGCACTGAAAGCTCCGTTTGAAATATCGCTCCTATTATTGGACATAGATGGATTTGATGAGGCCAATATATTCCCATTGTTCGATTTTGCCGTACCAAAAGGAATAGAACCTATTGTTCATCACTTTGATTTTTGAAGATGACAATGACTTGTTTGAAAACTACCATACTCCAAATCTCTCTCCAAGATCGGAAGAGCTTAGAAGCTGTGAAAAAAACTCAAATTACCTAAGCTGCCTCTAAAGCGGCTCCTTGTAATAATACCCGCTCTTTACAAATTCTTCGTAGCATGAGTCGAATTGAGGCCATATAAACATGACCCGTACTCGATGTGGGTTTCCGTTCGTAATCTTTGCTTAAGCGGCGAGATCGACCGAGCCAAGCAAAGGTTCGCTCTACAACCCATCGCCGAGGTAAAACCTGAAATCCCTTATCCGTTTTCTTTTTTTTCAACAACTTCAAAAATGCAGTCAAACTGTTCCTTGACCCATTGAATAAACTCTTCACCTCTATAACCACCATCCGCCCAGATTTTTTTTGACGCTATCCACGATTGAAAACAAGGTGGTCAAGACTTGGCGAGCCGCATGACCATCGTAGATATTTGCCGCATGAACCAGAGCAACAATGAGATAACCCGTTGTATCTACGATAATATGCCGCTTGCGGCCCTGAATCAACTTACCACCGTCGAACCCGGATTCCCGGGTTGATTCCGGTGTCCCCTTAACGGTTTGGCTATCGATAATCCCTGCACTCGGATGCTCATTTCGACCCATTTCTTTTCGGAGTTGCTGATGAATCGCTGTATTGATTTGCTCGATAGTATTGTTGTCAACCCATTTGTGATAATAGTAACTTATTAAGGTATAGTGGGGAAAATCTTTAGGTAAATACCGCCATTGACAACCCGTCTTATTCAGGTAAAAAATGGCATTTATCACTTCGCGGAGATCGACTTTACGCGGCCGACCCGTCGTATAAGGATCGGCTTTTTTTAAAATCGGCTCCAAGATTTCCCATTCTTCATCTGTCAAATCACTGGGATACCTCTTACCAGGAATTTCTTTTGGCCAAGCCATACAGTACCTCGAATAGAATCTCTGAAATTAAAATAATTGCTGGATTTTGGCTTATTTTATCAAAAATAATACAATAATATCAATGTGTTAGTTTTTTGTACAGCTTCTTACTACTGAAACAGAGGCTTTCTTGGTAAGTACCTTCAAACCACTTTATAACGATATTCTGTTTGAGAACTATCCACTTATACAAAATGGAACGAGATCTGCTGGATATACGGCCAGCACTTTACTTGTTGAGAAGCTGTGAAAAAAACTCAATTACCTAAGCTACCTCTAAAGCAGTCCCTTGTAATAATACTCGTTCTTTACAAATTCTTCGCAGCATGAGTCGAATTGAGGCCATATAAACATGGCCCGTACTCGATGTGGGTTTCCGTTCGTAATCTTTGCTTAAGCGGCGAGATCGCCCGAGCCAAGCAAAGGTTCGCTCTACAACCCATCGCCGAGGTAAAACCTGAAATCCCTTATCCGTTTTCTTTTTTTTCAACAACTTCAAAAATGCAGTCGAACTGTTCCTTGACCCATTGAACAAACTTTTCACCTCTATAACCACCATCCGCCCAGATTTTTTTTGAC
>NZ_SPMZ01000060.1 GCF_012939995.1 Candidatus Competibacter phosphatis
GGTTTGCTACAATCGGCACGGCGAGCCGAGTTTCGATCTGACCCGCCGCTATTTGGGTCCGGGCGCTGCCCGCACTTTGGCGTGGCGCGGTCCGGGTCGGGACCATTGGGACTATCGGGCGAACTAGCCGCCTGCTCCCGCGCGCGCCGCCCAGTCGGCTTGCCGGTCGGGCGGGCGCGGTGCGTTTCCTGGAGGCGAAATCATGGCTGGTGGTTGGGGTTGTCCCCACGAAATCGACAACATCTGCGGGCACGTCCAGGGACGACCGTGCGATCCGGGCATGAAAGGCTGCGTGCTGGCTGGCCGCTTCCGCTTCAGCAACGAGGCCAAGAACCGCCCGCCGCGACCGCCGCGGCGCGAGCCGAACGGCCGACGGGCCGATCCGAAGCGCGGTGGCGGTAAGTAGCCAAGGCATGCCGCCGACAGTGAGACAAACCCGTCGGTTTGGGTCCGAAAGCCGCGCGGTGCATACTAGCGGGCGGCGTCAAGCCGCTCCTGTTCGGGAGCGGACGCCAATCGCGATAGAGGTTGAACATGCACCGACACCAGACGCCCACCCGACAACGCCCGACGCTGTATCTAGTCTACGCCACCCCACTGGCCGGTGGACCGGTCATCGAAGACGCGGTGGTTGCCAGCGACGAAGAAGAAGCGTACCGCAGGGCGCGGGCGCTGTATCCGCGCGAGCGCTACGACGTGACCGTCTATCTGCAGTCCGCCGACGATGACTGAACCGCCGCCGGGGCTCCGAAAGGAAGCAAGAACCATGCCCGACAGGCACATTGCCCACGCGCTGGTCGGTTTGGCGTTGGTCGCCGTGCTGGGCGGTTGCGCCAGCACTCCGCCGGTAAACGCCCCTCCGGTATCCGACGACGCATTGCAATCCTCCGGCGCGCTGAGTCAGAAAGCCAAGCGGGAACAACAACGGGCCATCCTCAAGGTCCGCGATCAGACCCTGGACCAACTCTTCAAGCTGAAGCCATCGGCCAGGGCCGAATTCGACCAGGCCGCCGGTTACGGCGTGTTCGAGATCAACGGCTTGAACGCCGTGCTGTCGGAAACGCACGGGCGCGGCGTGGTTCTGGACAAAAAGAACCGGGCCGCGTACATGTTGTTGGCTCGAACCGATGTCGGTCCCGGCGCCGAGCTCAAACCGTACCGACAGGTGTTGATGTTCGGCAACCCCGAAACGCTGGGTCGCTTCATGGCCTCTGGATCGCCGGCCGACACCTCCAGCGATCCTGGCATCACGGTCTATCGGCTGGATATCAAGGGCGTGTCGGCTCAGGCCGACTGGGGTGCCCGCTATTTTCGGGATCCCGATCTGAACTGACCGCGTGGGCCATCGGCCTCTTGCGGACGGCCTCGAATTTCGGCCCGGACGGCGCACCTCGTGCCGCGATCGGCTTGCATCCGTCGGGATGCAAGCTATAGATTAATAAACGGCTTGGCCCTCCGCCCCCGCCTGATCCCTGGATAGTTAGGGAAATGGCCTTGAAAAATAGGGGGTTGCCTGATTTTCTTCCTTCTGGGCGAAGAACCAGGAAGAGGAACGGACCGCTCGCGATAGCGATGAAACGCACCGACGAGCCCGAAAACCATACCGAGGAACCGGAGGGCGAACATGCTGCACGCGCTAAGCTTATGGTTGATTTGCTTTGGCCTGTGGTTGTTGCTGTCAGGCTTCTTCGATAATTCCCTACTGTTGAGCTTCGGCGCGCTGTCCTGCGCCTTGGTGGTGTTCGTGGCGTGGCGGGTCGAGACGATCGATCCCGAGGAGCAACCGCTGCGTCCGCGGCTCGGCCCACAACTCCTCTGGTATTGGCCTTGGCTGCTGTGGCAGGTTGTGTTGGCCAACGTCGATGTCGTCAAACGCATCCTCGACCCCAAACTGCCGATCGCTCCCATGCTGATCACCCTCAAACCCAGTCAGCGCAGCGATCTGGGCCGGGTAATTTACGCCAACTCCATCACCCTGACGCCGGGCACGGTGACCACCTCGCTGAGCGGCGACAGCCTGGAAGTCCACGCACTGACCCGCGAGGGGGCCGATGACCTGTTGGCGGGTGATATGGATCGGCGGGTTGCCGGGTTGGAACGGGGAACCCCCTGATGTTTGCCGCCACGGCATGCGGTATCCTGGCGTGCATGGTCTTGGCCATGGCACGCGCGTTGATGGGACCGACCGTCTACGATCGCATCATGGCGGTCAACGCCTTCGGCACCAAGACCGTGCTGATCATCGCCGTGCTGGGATTCATGAGCGGGCGTCCCGACTTCATGGACATCGCGCTAGTCTATGCCCTGATCAACTTCATCGGCACCATCGCCGTGCTCAAATTCATCCGCTACGGGGACATGGGTTGGCCACGCAATGTCCCCGACGAACCGGACGATCTCTAGATGGCTGGGCTGATCGATGGACTGAGCTGGCTGGCGCTGCTCGGTGGCGTGTTTTTCGTGATCGTCGGTGGCGTCGGCCTACTGCGCCTGCCGGATTTCTACACCCGCCTGCACGCCGCCGGCATTACCGATACGATGGGTGCCGGCCTGATCCTGCTGGGTTTGATGTTGCAGGGCGGTTGGACCTTGGTTAGCGCCAAGTTGCTGTTGATCCTGTTGTTCTTGTGGTTCACCAGCCCTACCGCCACCCACGCTCTGGTCAAGGCCGCGCTGTCCGATCCCCAGAATCCCCGACCGCTCTTGCACGAGGATGCGCCGCCATCGAAATCCTAGTCGACATTGTGTTGCTGAGCCTGCTGGTGGTCACTGCGCTGGCGGTGATCCGATTGCGGGATCTGTTCGCCGTGGTGATGCTTTTCGGTATTTACAGCCTGCTGTCGGCCAGCCTGTTCGTGGTGCTGGACGCCGTGGATGTGGCGTTCACCGAAGCCTCGGTCGGCGCCGGGGTCGCCACCGTGTTCATGCTGGGCACGCTGGCGCTGACCACCAGTCGCGAGAAGACCCCCGGCGCGCACAAGCCGCTGTTACCGCTGCTGGTGGTGTTGGTCACCGGCGCGGCTCTGATCTACGGTACTTCCGACATCCCCCATTACGGCGATCCCGGCAATCCGATCCACCAGCATGTGGCGCCGCGCTATCTTGAGGATTCCGCCGAGGAGATCGGTATTCCCAATGTGGTGTCCTCGGTGCTGGCTAGCTATCGCGGCTACGACACGCTGGGTGAGACCACCGTGGTGTTCACCGCCGCGATTGGCGTGCTGCTGCTGATCGGCGGCGCGCGCCGCCGCCGCCGCTCCGAGGAGCCGCCCCGCCCCGATCGCGAAGAAGAAGACGCCTGATGCAGCAGTATTCGGTGCCCCGCCTGATCACCAAGCTGCTGCTGCCGCTGATTCTGCTGTTCGCCCTGTACGTGCAGTTTCACGGTGATTTCGGGCCGGGCGGCGGGTTTCAGGCCGGCGTGATCTTCGCGGCCGGGTTCGTGCTGTACGCGCTGGTATACGGGCTGGACAACGCTCGACGGATCATGCCGCCGTGGTTGCTGCGCGTCGGGGTTTCCCTGGGCGTGCTGATTTACGCGGGCGTGGGGGTGGCCGGCATGTTGCTGGGCGGCGCCTTCCTGGATTACGGAGTGCTGGATTCGCACGATCCGGTGCATGGCCAGCATCTGGGGATTTTGCTGGTGGAACTGGGTGTCGGCATCACGGTGGCGTCGGTCATGATCTCCATTTTCTACGCTTTTGCCGGTCGAGGTCGGTGAGAGGTCGGAGACGGGAGTTGCAGGATGCGGGGTTTAGCGGGCAAGCTCGGACCCAGGATTCGACGATGCCGAGCGACGGCTGAAGCGTCCCGGCGCCGCGATCCGCCGCATTGCGAAGATGGTTGAGGACAACAAAGAAAATGCAAATCCTCGGGCTGTACAATTACTGGATTTTCATCGTGTTGATGATGTGCGGTTTCTACGTGGTCATCTCGCGGGGCAATCTGGTCAAGAAGCTGGTCGGGCTGAACATCTTTCAGACCTCGGTGTTCATCCTCTACATCAGCATGGGTAAGATCGCCGGCGGCACCGCCCCCATTCTGACCGGGATGGCGACGATCTACAGCAATCCAGTGCCTCATGTGCTGATTCTGACCGCCATCGTGGTGGGCATCGCCACCACGGCGCTGGGTCTGGCGCTGGTGGTGCGCATCCACGAGGCTTACGGCACCATCGAGGAAGACGAGATCCACGCCCAAAGCGAAGACGAGGCCCTGTGACCGAACATCTGCCCGTACTCCAGGTCGTCGTTCCTCTGATCGCCGCGCCACTGTGCGCGCTGCTGCGTCCCGGCCGGGCGGTCTGGTTGCTGGCCATGGTGACTTGCGCGCTCTGTCTGCTGATCGCCGCGCTGCTGCTGGACCGGGTGTTGGCGCAGGGCGTGATTTCCTACGCCATGGGTGGTTGGCCGGCGCCCTGGGGCATCGAATACCGGGTGGATGCCGCCAACGCCTACATGTTGCTGATCGTGGCGGCGATCGGCGCCGTGGTGATGGCGTTCGCGCGGACCGTGGTGGAACAGCGTATCCGCCTGCCGGCAAGCAAGCAGCCCTGGTTCTATGCCACCTATCTGTTGTGCCTGACCGGCCTGCTGGGGATGATCGTCACCGGCGACGCCTTCAATGTCTTCGTGTTCCTGGAAATTTCCTCGCTGTCCAGCTACGTGCTGATCAGCATCGGTCGTGATCGTCGCGCGTTGACCGCCGCTTATCAGTACCTGATCATGGGCACCATCGGCGCCACCTTCATCCTGATCGGCATCGGCTTTTTGTACGTGATGACCGGCACCCTCAACATGGCCGACCTGGCCGCGCGCCTGCCGGCGGTGGCCGATACCCGCACCGTGCGCGCCGCCTTCGCCTTTCTGACCATCGGCATCAGCCTCAAGCTGGCGCTGTTTCCGCTGCATTTGTGGTTGCCCAACGCCTACGCCTACGCGCCCTCGGCGGTTACCGCGTTCCTGGCCGCCACGGCCACCAAGGTGGCGATTTATGTGCTGTTGCGGTTTTTCTTCACCATCTTCGGCGCCCAGTTCTCTTTTGGGACCATGCGTCTGGACGCCATCCTGCTGCCGCTGGCCCTGGCGGGGATTTTCAGCGCCTCCGTGGTGGCGATTTTCCAGACCAACGTCAAGCGGATGCTGGCCTATTCCAGCGTGGCCCAGATCGGCTATATGATCCTGGGCATCAGCCTGGTGTCGGTTACCGGCCTGACCGCCGCCATTTCGCACCTGTTCAACCACGCCCTGATGAAGGGGACGCTGTTCATGGCGCTTGGCTGTGTGTCGTTTCGGATCGGCGCCGTCAGTCTCGATCGCATGGCCGGGGTGGGTCGGATCATGCCTTGGACCATGGGCGCGTTCGTGATCGGCGGCCTGAGTCTGATCGGGGTGCCGATGACGGCGGGTTTCGTCAGCAAGTGGTACCTGATCCTTGGCGCGTTGGAGCGAGGCTGGTGGCCGGTGGCGCTGTTGGTGTTGTTCACCTCGCTGCTGGCGGTGGTCTACATCTGGCGAGTGGTGGAGACGGCCTACTTTCAGCCCGCGCCGGAGGGTCGCGCGACGACCGGCGAGGCTCCGCTGGCGCTGCTGGTGCCGACCTGGACTTTGGCGCTGGCCAACCTTTATTTCGGGCTTGATACCTCGCTGAACGCGGGGGTGGCCCGTCGCGCGGCGGAAGCGCTGCTGGGAGTGGGGCCATGAACTCCGAAACCATCCTGCCGCTGGCGCTGTTCATCCCGCTCCTGAGCGCATTCTTCATCGCCCTCAACGACGGCCGGCCCGACTGGCGGGAGGGGGCGACCCTGCTGGGGTCGCTGCTGCTGCTGGGCGTGGTGTTTTCCCTGCTGCCGGCGGTGGCGACCGGCGCCCGCCCCACGGTGGATTTGCTCGAATTCGCCCCTGGCCTGCCGCTGCGGCTGAGCGTGGAGCCCCTGGGCATGACCTTCGCCTGTGTGGCTGCCCTGCTGTGGCCGCTGAACTCGCTCTATTCCATCGGTTACATGCGCGGCAACCAGGAACAACATCAGACCCGGTTTTATATCTGTTTCGCCATCGCCATCGCCAGTACCATCGGCATCGCCTTCGCCGGCAATCTGCTGACCCTGTTCATCTTCTACGAGGCGCTGACCCTTTCGACCTATCCGTTGGTCACCCACAAGGGCACTGAGGAAGCCAAGCAAGCCGGCAGGCTGTATCTCGGCATCTTGGTCGGTACCTCGATCGGCTTTCTGCTGCTGGCCATCGTCTGGACCTGGGTTGTCGCCGGTACTTTGGAGTTCGCGCCGGGCGGGATTTTGGCGGGTAAGATCGATGGCCCGCTGGTGAATGTGCTGCTGGCCTTGTACATGTTCGGGATCGGTAAGGCGGCGTTGATGCCGTTTCACCGCTGGTTGCCGGCGGCGATGGTCGCGCCGACGCCGGTCAGCGCGCTGCTGCACGCGGTGGCGGTGGTGAAGGCCGGGGTATTCTCGGTGCTGAAAGTCATCGTTTATGTCTTCGGCATTGATTTTCTGAAGGATACCGGCGCATCGAGCTGGTTGATGTGGGTGGCGGCGCTGACCGTGTTGCTGGCGTCCTTCGTGGCCTTAACCAAGGATAATCTCAAGGCGCGGCTGGCCTATTCGACCGTCAGTCAGTTGGGTTACGTGGTGCTGGGCGCGGCGCTGGCGACCTCGATGGGCGTGATCGGCGGTTCGATGCAGATCGTCATGCACGCTTTCGGCAAGATCACCCTGTTCTTTTGCGCCGGCGCGATCTACACCGCCGCGCATAAGACCGAAGTCAGCCAGTTGGACGGGCTGGGCCGGGCGATGCCCTTCACCTTCGGCGCCTTCCTGATCGGCGCGCTCAGCATCATCGGTCTGCCGCCGCTGGGCGGATCGTGGAGCAAGTGGTATCTGCTGGTGGGCGCGGCCGACGCCGAGCAGTGGGCGCTGATGGCGGTGTTGTTGCTCAGTTCGCTGTTGAACGTGGCGTATTTGTTGCCGGTTCCGGCGCGGGGCTTTTTCGCGGCGGCTCCGGCCGGCGGCGCGACCCAAATCCCGATCCGCGAAGCGCCGCTGGCCTGCGTGGTGCCCTTGTGTCTGACTGCCCTCGGCTGTTTGTGGTTGTTTTTCCAGGCCGATTCCCTGTACGCGCTGCTCGCGCCGATTACCGTTCGCTGAGAGGTTTGCATGACCGCTCCATCGCCCGACGCCGACCGCCCAGAAAAAAAAATATTGGCTGGATGAGCCGCGTCATGTGGACCAGTTCTTTTACGGCTTAGTCGGGATCTGCATCGTGCTGCTGCTTGGCGATTTGCTGTATCACAAGCACGCGACCTTCAGTTTCGAGAGTTGGTTCGGCTTCTTTGCCTGGTACGGCTTCATTTGCTGCGTCGCCCTGGTGCTGCTAGCCAAGCAGATGCGCAAGGTCGTGAAGCGGGACGAGGATTATTACGGTGATTGACGGCCTCAACCCGGCGCTGATTCTGATTGGCGGCTCCTTGCTGGCGCTGCTCGCGCCGCAAGGCCGTGCCCGCAATCTGTTCATGCTGGCGCTGCCCGTTCTCGGCGCGCTGCAATTATGGGGTTTGCCTTACGGCGAGTATGCGAGGATCGAATTATTCGACCTGACCCTGACGACCCTGCGGCTGGATGGCTTGAGCTTTGCTTTTGCACTGGTTTTTCATATCGCCGCGCTATTGGCGATCATCTATGCCTGGCGGCTGGATGATCCGGTGCAGCAGGTCGCGGGTTTGTTGTATCCGGGAGCGGCGGTGGGCGCGGTGCTGGCGGGCGATCTAGTCACCTTGTTCATTTGCTGGGAATTGGCGGCCGTTTCCTCGGTGTTTCTGATCTGGGCGCGGCGCACCCAACGGGCTTATCACGCCGGCATGCGCTATCTGCTGGCGCAAATCGGTTCCGGCGTGCTGTTGCTGGCCGGAGTGATCGTCCACTTGCGGGCCACCGGCTCGATCACTTTCGAGCACTTGGGGCTGGACAGTCCGGGCGGCTGGCTGATTTTCATCGCCTTCGGCATCAAGGCCGCGTTCCCGCTGCTGCACAATTGGTTGCAGGACGCCTACCCGGAAGCCACCGTGACCGGCACCGTGCTGCTGTCGGCCTTCACCACCAAGATGGCGATTTACGCCTTGGCACGCGGCTTCGCCGGCACCGAAAGCCTGATTACCATCGGCACGCTCATGGCGATGTTCCCGATTTTCTATGCGGTGATCGAAAACGATCTGCGGCGGGTGTTGGCCTACAGCATGAACAACCAGCTCGGCTTCATGGTGGTCGGTGTCGGCATCGGCACGCCGCTGGGTTTGGACGGCGCGGTGGCGCACGCTTTCGCCGATATTTTGTTCAAGGCGCTGTTGTTCATGAGCATGGGCGCGGTGCTGTTGCGCGCCGGCACGGTCAACGGTTCGGAACTGGGCGGACTGTATAAATCCATGCCGCTCACCGCCGGGCTTTGCATGGTCGGCGCGGCGTCGATCTCGGCCTTCCCGCTGTTTAGCGCCTTCGTCACCAAATCGCTGATCCTGGAGGCGGCGGCGCGGGAAGGACACTGGGTTTCCTTTCTGTTTCTGCTGTTTGCCTCGGCTGGCGTGTTCCATCATGCCGGCATCAAGATTCCCTTTTTCGCCTTCTTCGCCCACGACAGTGGCATCCGCTGCGAGGAAGCGCCCCGCAACATGCTGGTTGCGATGGGCTTGGCGGCGGCGCTGTGCGTGGGAATCGGCGTCTTTCCAGAGGCGCTCTACGCCATTTTGCCCTATCCGATCGCCTTCGATCCGTACACCACCACCCATGTCGTCACCCAGCTTCAGTTACTCGCATGGTCGGCGCTGGCGTTTTCGGTGCTGGTGCGCACTGGTATTTATCCGCCGGAACTACGGTCGGTCAACCTGGATTTCGATTGGGGCTACCGTAAGCTGATGCCCGTTGTCGCGACTGGTGTCTGGGGAGCGGTGTCGCGAGGTTGGGAAGCGTTCAATACCGCCGTCGAACACCTCGTGAAAAGGTTGATCGCGGGATTGGCCCGCCATCACGGCCAATACGGCGTGCTGGCCACCACTTGGCCGACCGGTAGCATGGTGCTGTGGGCGGTCGTGTTGTTGGGCGCCTGCCTGATTTTCTACTATCTCTAGAGCGTTTGCGGTCCGGGTGACGTCAATTCCGGCCCCGCGTTATGCTTTGACCCGAGGACCGGCCGCGCCCGCGCTGGCGTCCACCATCGGTTGGCCCGACTTCCTTTCTGTCCAGGGCCGTTCATTGTGAAAACCTCGCCCAGCCTGTGTGAGGATCTGATTCGGCGAACTTGGCTGCTGGTCAGTCTGACCGTGCTGGCCTTCGGCTTGGCCATGTATTTCCTGATTCTCTCGCCGTTGTTCGACCGGCTGGCGGCCAGCGAGTTGCGCCAGGGCGCCGAGATCGCCGGCGAGCGCGTCGAACTGCTGTTCGAAGACATCGAGCGGATGATCGATACCGCCCGCCGTTGGGGTTTGCGGGAACAA
The DNA here is from genome assembly GCF_012939995.1 of Candidatus Competibacter phosphatis. GTDB lineage: Bacteria > Pseudomonadota > Gammaproteobacteria > Competibacterales > Competibacteraceae > Competibacter > Competibacter phosphatis. The sequence continues at coordinate 9,502 of NZ_SPMZ01000060.1, forward strand.
TTCACCCTGGACGACCTGCACGGTTTCGACGGTCTGTTCGAACCGTTCGTCGCCAGCCAGCCCCGAGTGACCTCGCTGCTGTTCGCCGACGAGCGCGGCCGGGAATTCCTGCTGCTCAAAATGCCGAACGGCGAATGGCGCAATCGGGTCAGCGATCCACAGCGCTGGGGCCAACGTCAGCGGATCTTTTCCTGGCGCGACAGCCCGCCGCCGCTGACCGAGGGCGAGTGGCAGGAACGCGATTACGACGCTCGTCGCCGTCCCTGGTATCAGGGCGCGCTGGTGCTGACGCGGGATGGCGAGCTGCATTGGACCGAGCCCTATCAGTTTTTCACCACCCGCGAGCTGGGCATCACCGTCTCGACCCACTGGCACGATCCCCATACTGGCCAGTTGCGGGTGCTGGCCCTGGACGTGAAGTTGTTCGACCTGTCGCGTTTCACCCAGTCAGTCAACACCAGCGCCAACGGCCAGGTAGCGATCATGACGCCCGACAGCCACCTACTCGGCCTGCCGCGGCATCCCCGTTTCGAGAACGACGAACAAATCCGCGCCAGCGTCCTGAAAACCGCCGCCGAGAACGACCTGCCGCATCTGGCCGAGGCATTCGAGCAGTGGCGGGCTGATGGCCAGCCGACGGAGAACGTGCTGTTCTTCGTCGCCGCCGGCGCGCGGTGGCTCGGCTTCTTCCTGCCGGTCCGCTTCGGTAATCGGCAACTGCTGGTGGTCACCGTCGCGCCGCGCCGCGATTTCGTGCCGATCGGCGCCGCCGACGCGCTGGCGCTGGCGGCTTTGTTCGTCGCTCTGTTGCTGGTGGCGTTTCTGTTGTCGCGCCACGTCGCTCGGCGGGTGGCGCGACCGGTCGAGATGCTGATGGGCGCCAGCACGCGCATCGGCCGCCTGGATCTGGATCGACCGGTGGCGTTCGAGCCTTCCTGGCGGGAAATCGACGCGCTGTTCGGGGCGCAGGAAGAGATGCGGCAGATGCTGCTGGCCAGCCGCCGTGATCTGGAAGGCAAGGTGGCGGTACGGACCCGCGAGCTGGCCGACCAGATCGCCCTGCTGGAAGCGCTGGTGGACAATATTCCCAACCCGATCTTCTATAAGGGGCCGGACAGCCGTTTCCTGGGTTGCAATCACGCCTACGAAGCCGCGTTCGCCACTCCGCGCCAGTCCCTGGTTGGCCGCCGGGTGCTGGATCTCAAATCCCTTGCGGACGAAGACCGCCGACTCTACCAGCGGGAAGACGAAGCAGTGATCCGCGAGGTGGGGCGGATCATGCGGGAAACCGTCATCGTTTTCGCCGACGGCCGGCCGCATCATACCCTGTACGCGGTCAGCGGCTTTCGCAATCCGGACGGTTCGCCGGGTGGCCTGGTGGGAGTGATCGTGGACATCAGCCCGCTCAAGCAGGCTGAGGCGGCATTGCTCAAGGCCAAGGAGCAGGCCGAGGCGGCCACCCAGACCAAGAGCATGTTTCTGGCCAACATGTCCCATGAGATCCGCACGCCGATGAACGCCATCATCGGCATGGCGCATCTTTGCCTGCGAACCGAGCTGAGTGCCAAGCAACGCGATTACGTGCAAAAAATCCACAATGCCAGCCTCTCGCTGCTGGGTATCATCAACGACATCCTCGATTTCTCCAAGATCGAAGCCGGTAAGTTGGCGCTGGAACGCATCGGTTTTACCCTCGACGAGGTGCTCGGCGCGGTCTCGACCATGGTGGCTCCCAAGGCCCACGACAAGGGCTTGGAGTTGCTGTTCCATGTGCCTGGCGGCATCCCGCAGCGCTTGAGGGGCGATCCCTTGCGGCTGGGGCAGATTCTGATCAATCTGCTCAACAACGCCATCAAGTTCACCGAGCACGGCCAGATCGGCGTGACGGTCCGACTGCTGGAGCAGGTCGGCCACCGGGTCCGGCTGCGCTTCGAGGTGCGCGATACCGGCATCGGCATGAATCCCGAGCAGAGCGCCCGACTCTTCCAAGCCTTCACCCAGGCCGACGGTTCGATCACCCGCAAATACGGTGGCACCGGTCTGGGTCTGACCATCTGCAAGCGGTTGGTGGAATTGATGGGTGGCGCCATCGGGGTGGAATCGACGCCGGGCGCCGGTAGCATTTTCACCTTCACGGCGCGCTTCGGCCTCGGCGAGACCGCCTGGAGCGCGCGGCGCGCGTTGCCGGCGGTCTTCGACGGCATGCGGACCCTGGTGGTGGACGACAACGCGGCGGCTCGGGAAATTCTGGGCGAGGCGCTGCGCGGCGCCTCTTTGCGGGTGGAGACCCTGGCGAGCGGCGGCGAAGCCATCGCCGCGTTACGGCAGGCCGACGCCGACGATCCCTACCGACTGGTCTTCGTGGACTGGAAAATGCCGGAAATGGACGGCATCGAGACCATCCGGCGGATCAAGTGCGACTCCGTCCTGACGCATCCGCCGCGAGTGGTGATGCTGACCGCCTTCGGGCGCGAGGAACTGCGGGTCCAGGCCGAGGCGGCGGGCGCGGACGATTTTCTGGTCAAGCCGCTGAATATCTCGCTATTGCTGGAGACCCTGCTGGCGCTGTTCGCGCCCTCGTCGGATGGTTCGCCCCCGCGCGAGGAGTCGGACGAGCGGCGCTTCCGCTTGGATGGCGCCCGCATCCTGCTGGTCGAGGACAACGACCTCAACCGGCAGATCGCCGTCGAGCTGCTGTACGGCGCCGGTGCCCGGGTCACGGTGGCCAACGATGGTCGGGAGGCGGTGGAACAGGCGCTGGCCAGCCTGGACGACGAGCAGCCTTACGATCTGATCCTGATGGATTTGCAGATGCCTCGGATGGACGGTTATCAGGCCACCCGCCATCTGCGCGCCGACGACCGTTTCCACCAGTTGCCGATCATCGCCATGACCGCCCACGCGTTGATCGAGGAGCGGCAGCGTTGTCTGGATGCCGGCATGAACGACCACATCGCCAAACCGATCGAGCCGGAGGCGATGTTTCGCACCCTGCTGCGTTGGGTCGGGCGCAAGGTGTCGGCCGCGGAAAATCCCGTGCTCGCAACGACCGCCGCAGGGACCGTCGGGGAGGAAACCGCGCTGCCGGTGGTGGCCGGGCTGGATACCGTCAGCGGACTGCGGCGGTCGGGCGGTAACTCCCGGCTATACCGCGAACTGCTCGGCAAGTACCTGGACGGTCAGGGCGATGCGCCGGCCCGGATTCGCGCGGCGCTGGCGGCCGGCGACCGGGAGACGGCGGAGCGGCTGGCGCACACGCTCAAGGGCGTGTCCGGCACCATCGGCGCGGAGGCGGTGCAAGCACCGGTCGCCGTGCTGGAGCAGGCGATTCGGAACGATGTCGCGCCGCGAGAAGTTGAAACATTGCTACGACAAACCGAAGGGAGCATGGCCGCCCTGCTGGAACCGCTGCGGACCGCGCTGGCGCATCCCACGGCCGGGCCGGACACTCGGGCGGCGGCGACCGCGATGCCACGGGACCACGATCAAGCCCGGACGCTACTTGCCGGCCTGGAAACTCTGCTGCGCGACGATGACGCCGAGGCGGTGGAGTACCTGCACGAGCACCGGGCACGGCTGCGAGCCTGCCTGCCGCCGGCGTCGTTCCGGGCCATGGAACAGGCCATCCTCAACTATGCCTTCGACGAGGCGCTGACCCAGTTGCGGACGATGATGGCGTCGCTCGAAGCATCCGCTTGACCCGCGAGGACCCCATGAGTGACCACAGCCTCTACTCGGAACGCCAAACCATTCTGGTGGTGGACGACACGCCGGACAACATCGCCCTGCTCAGCACCCTGCTCAAGGATCGCTACAAGGTCCGGGCCGCCAACAACGGCGAACGCGCCCTGGCCATCGCCGCCGGCCAGCCACGGCCCGATCTGATCTTGCTGGACATCATGATGCCAGGCATGGATGGTTACGAAGTCTGCGAGCGGCTCAAGATCGATCCCCACACCGCCGACATTCCGGTGATCTTCCTTACCGCCAAGGTCCAAGTGGAAGACGAGGAATTCGGCCTGCATCTGGGCGCGGTGGACTACATCACCAAACCGATCAGCCCGCCGATCGTGTTAGCCCGGGTCGAAACGCATCTGACACTGAAACGCGCCCGGCAATTCCTGCAAGACCGCAACGCTTATCTGGAGGCGGAGGTGTGGCGCCGCAGTCGCGAGGTGATGGCGATTCAGGAAGTCACCATCATGGCGATGGCTTCGCTGGCGGAAACCCGCGATAACGCCACCGGCAACCACATCCGCCGCACCCAGCACTATGTCCGAGTGCTGGCCCAGCATCTTCGCCATCACCCCCGCTTCACCGCCGCCCTGAACGACGAAACCATCGAACTGCTGTTCAAGTCGGCGCCGTTGCACGATATCGGCAAGGTGGGGATTCCCGATCGAATCCTGCTCAAGCCGGGCCGATTGACCCCGGACGAATTCGAGATCATGAAGACCCATGCCGCGTTGGGGCGCGATGCCATCGCGGCCGCCGAGCGGTATCTCGACACCCCCGATTCCTTCCTGCGCTTCGCTCGGGAAATCGCCTATTCCCATCAGGAAAAATGGGACGGCAGCGGCTATCCCGAAGGATTATGGGGCGAACAGATTCCGCTGTCGGCGCGGTTGATGGCGGTGGCCGACGTGTACGACGCCTTGATCAGCCGGCGGATCTACAAACCGGCCCTGCCGCACGAACAGGCGGTGGCGATGATCCGGGAGGGCCGGGACCAGCATTTCGACCCGGACATCGTCGATGCCTTTCTGGAATGCGCCGAGCAGTTCCGAACCATCGCGGCGCGATTCGCCGACGACGAGCAAGTCTGGCGGCACACCCTGGAGCAGGTGGAAGCCGCGCTGAGCGACGAGACCATCGTGCTGGGCGGCGATACTGGAGCGAGATGAGCGCAGCGCCGGTCCGCGTCGCTCTCCCCATCGCGGCCGGCGTTCCGCCCAGTCCCATCCCCTTCTGGCCCGCGGGCATTCGGGATAGCGCCGCCGACTTCAATGACCATGCCGATGGTGCGCATCGGGAAAGTGTGGGTGGGTATGGGTGATGGGTTCGTGTCGATGGCGGTGACAGTGACGACCGGCCGGTGACCAGGATTCGTCGTGCGCGTGCCGATGATGCTCATCGTGGGTGTGCTCGTGCTCGTGTTCGAGCGCTTCATGGCGATGCGGGTGGCTGTGCCGTTCGGTCAGATGCAGCCAGATGCCGATGGCCATCAACGTTCCAGCGATCCATGATTGGATGCCGACCGATTCATGCAGCAACGGGATAGCCAGCACCGCGCCGAGGAACGGCGCCACCGAGAAGTACGCGCCGGTGCGGGCGACACCGAGCTGACGCAGGCCGATGACGAACAACACCAGGCTGACGCCGTAGGCGAAAAACCCCACCGCCAAGGCGCCGGCAACCGTCGGCAACGACGGCCAGTTCGCGCCGAGCAGGACCGCCATCGTCAGGTTGACGCCGCCCGCCGTCAGTCCCTTGATCGCGGCGATCCAGGTCGCGTCGGTCAACGAAACCTTGCGGGTCAGGTTGTTATCGATGCCCCAAGCCAGGCAGGCGCCGAGCACGGCCAAGGCCGGCCATACCCCGGAGAAGCTGGCATCGCCCGGCCAGCTCAACACCACCGCGCCAGCGACGATGGCGGCCATGCCCAGCACGATGCGGCGATCGAAATTTTCCCGGAACGCGAACCAGGCCAGCAGCGTGGTGAACACCCCTTCGGCGTTGAGCAACAACGACGCACCCGTTGCCGGCATCCCGGTCAGACCGAACATCAATAGTACCGGTCCCACGACCCCGCCGGCGGTCATCGCGCCGGTCAACCACAGCCATTCGCTTGGCGACAAGGTAGGCTTGGGCGCACGGCGCAGCCAACGGTAGCCGCTCACGCCCCAAACCCGAGCCGAGATAGAGCAATCCGGCCAGCAGCCACGGATCGGCGCTGGCCAGCAAGCTTTTGGCAAGCGGCGTGCCCGCGCCGAACAACAGCGCCGCTCCCAGCGCCGCCAGGACGCCGGGGTGATGCAGGAGTAGGGGTCTTCCGTCCAGCATGATGAAATACCAGTGCAATTTATCTGGAGGCAATTACCGATATCGCAAGTACGAATACCCCAGCCGATGGCGCCGGTAAACCCGGCTATAACTCGACTTGAGTGCCCAATTCCACCACCCGGTTGTACGGGATGCGAAAGAAATCCATCGGACGAGTGGCGGTGCGAAACATGTTGGCGAACAGTCTTTCGCGCCACAGCGCCATCCCGGCGCGGTCCGTGGGAATGAGCGTCGCACGTCCCAGGAAGAAGGTGGTGTCCATCATCTCGAAGCTGAGTCCATAGGGCTCGCAAAGCGCCAGGGCGTGTGGCAGGTCGGGATCTTCGGTGAAGCCGTAGCGAATGATGATCCGATAGGTGTTGGACCCCAAACAATGCACGGTCACCCGATCTCGATCTTCCACGCGCGGAATCTCCTCCGTCACCACGGTCAGCAACACCAGGCGTTCATGCACGACCTTGTTATGCTTCAGGTTGTGTAGCAGGGCGTTCGGTACGCCGTCGGGGGTGCTGGTCAGAAACACCGCCGTGCCCGGCACGCGCAGGGTGGATCCCCGCGTCAGGCTTTGCAGGAATAAATCCAGCGGCATGGCGTTCTCACGTAGCCGCTGATTCAGCAATGCGCGCCCGTCCTTCCAGGTGACCATCAGGGTGAAAATGATCGCTCCGATCAGCAGGGCGATCCAACCGCCATGCCCGATCTTGAGCGCGTTGGCGGAGAAGAACGCCAGATCCACCAGGAGAAAGAACACGATACCCAAGCCCAGCTTGAAGCCGTTCCAGCCCCAGGCCCGCCGCGCCAGCACCAGCACCAACAGCGTGGTGATCACCATGGTGATCGTCACCGCGATACCATAGGCGGCCGCCAGATTGGACGAGGATTCGAAACCCAGCACCAACACCAGCACCCCGATCAGCAAGCCCCAGTTGGCGCCGGGAAGGTAAATCTGGCCGATTTCGCTTGCGGAGGTATGCCGGATCTCGATGTGCGGACAGAAACCGAGTTGCACCGCCTGTCGGGTCATGGAAAACACCCCGGAAATCACCGCTTGCGAGGCGATGACCGTCGCGATCGTGGCCAGCGCCACCAGCGGATACAGCGCCCAGGATGGCGCCAACAGATAAAAAGGGTTGGCGATCGCATCCGGGTTGCTCAACAGCAACGCGCCTTGTCCCAGGTAATTGAGCAAAATGGCGGGCAGAACCAGGGTGAACCAGGCAAGCCGAATCGGCAACTTGCCGAAATGCCCCATGTCGGCGTACAACGCCTCGCCGCCGGTCATCACCAGGAACACCGCGCCCAACACCAGAAAACCGTGTCCCCGGTTAGTCGCGAAAAAAACGCATGGCATACTCGGGATCGAACGCCGCCAGCACCTGGGGGGCCTTCATCATGTTGATCAGACCCAACAAGGCCAGGATCGCGAACCAAAGCAGCATGACCGGCCCAAAAAAGGCGCCGACCCTGGCGGTACCGTGGCTTTGTAGCGCGAACAGACCGACCAGGATCAGCACTGTGATGGGAATCACATAGGGCGTCAGCACCGGCGTGGCGAGGTGCAGACCCTCGACCGCGCTGAGCACCGAAATCGCCGGTGTGATCACGCCATCTCCGTAGAACAAGGTAGCTCCAAAAAGCCCCATCATGATCAGCCGATGGCGTTGTCGATCGGTGCCTCCAAAATGATGAAGGACCAACGCCATCAGCGCCAGAATACCCCCTTCGCCCCGGTTATCGGCGCGCATGACGAAAATGATGTATTTGATCGAAATCACAATGATCAACGACCAAAAGATCAGGGAAAGAATGCCCAGTACATTGTCGCGGGTGGGTGAGACGGCATAGCTGCCACTGAAACACTCGCGCATGGCATACAGTGGACTGGTGCCGATGTCGCCATACACCACGCCGATCGCCGCGATCGTGATGGTGGCGAGCTGACCGCCGTGACTCGCGGAGCTGGGCTTCGTGCTCATGGTGGCGGATCAAGGCTCAGAGATACCGCCAATACAGATAGACCATGCTGATGGCGATGGACATGAGCATGATCGGGAAGGCCATCAGGGTGTATTGCATGAAGCGGATCGGCTGGCCGGCCCGTTCGGCGAAGCCGGCAACCACCAGGTTGGCGCTGGCCCCGATCAGGGTGCCGTTGCCGCCCAGACAGGCGCCCAGCGACAACGCCCACCACAGTGGCATCAAACCTTCCGGCCCGCCGAAGGTCGGGGCCATGGCCTTGATCAGCGGAATCATGGTGGCGACGAAGGGAATGTTGTCGATGATTGCCGACAGAATGGCCGAGGACCACAGAATGATCATGGAGGTTGCGGTCAGGTTGCCGCCGGTCAAGGCCAGCATCTTGTCGGCCAGCAGCTTGAGCAGGCCGGTGCTATCCACGCCATGCACCACGATGAACAGACCGACAAAGAAGAAAATGGTGATCCATTCCACTTCGTTGAAGGCATCCAGGACATGCTTGCTCTGGTGTTCGGCGTCGCGGCCGAGATTGGCCAGCAGCAGCAACAGCGCGGCGCCGGTCATGGCGACGGTGGCGGCTTCCAGATGCAGCGCCTTGGCAAAGACGAAACCGCCGATCACCAGCCCGATGACGCTCAGGCACTGCTTGAGCAGGCGCGGGTCGGTGATGGCCTCGCGTTCGTTGAATTGCATCACCCGTTGACGATCTTCCGGGGCGGCCTTGAGATGCCGACCCCAGATGAAGTAGATGGGAATCAGGGTCGCCGCCATGATGACGACGATGACCGGCAGCAGGTTATAGGCGAAATCGTTGAAGGTCAGCCCGGTGGCCGAGCCGATCATGATGTTGGGCGGATCGCCGATCAGAGTGGACGTGCCGCCGATGTTGGACGAGAAGATCATCGCGAACAGATAGGGATACGGGCTGACCTTGAGTTCTTCGGTGATCAGCAAAGTGACCGGCGCCACCAGTAGCACGGTGGTCACATTATCCAAAAGCGCCGAGGTTACCGCCGTGACCAGCGCAATCATCACCAGAATGCCCCAGGGTCGGGCATCGACCTTCTTGGCCGCCCAAATCGCCATGAACTGGAATACCCCGGATTGGCGAGTGATGGCGACGATCACCATCATGCCGATCAACAGGCCGATGGTATTGAAGTCGATGCCGCGAATGGCGGCTTCCTGATTAAGAACGCCGAGCACGATCATCAAGCCCGCCGCCAACAGGGAGACGATGGCCCGGTTGACCTTTTCGGTCATGACCACCACGTAGGTGATCGCAAACAGAATGGCCGCGACCCACATCGGGTTCAGGCCAAATAGCACTGATGTCGCACCTGCTTCCGATCCGTGCATTCAGGCGCTCTCCCCCATCAGTTTTTCCAATACGTCCCAGAAGGAAATGATGCCCTCCAAGCGATTGTTCGTCTTATCCACCACCGGCACGCTGGTGGTGCGCCCGTGCAACATCAGCAACATCACTTCCATGGCGGGTGTGTCGGGATGCGCGACCTCATGAATGTTCAGCCAGTTCCGCACCGGCTCCTCGCGACGTCCGCCCAGGCGCTGCGCCAGATCCACGAGATTCTCGGTGATGAAGGACACGTTATCGAGTCCGTGTTTGTCCAGCACCGCCTTGGGCAGGGTCAGTTTCAGCAGCGAATAAATGCTGAACGTGCCCAAATAGCAGCCCTGTTCGTCCACCACGGGCAGGTGGCGTAGATGGTGTTTGAGAATGCGGTCGGCGGCGGTAGCGACCGTATCGGACGGGCGCAGCGTCATCGGGTTGGGGTTCATGAGGATTTTTTGCGTTCATACA
>NZ_SPMZ01000061.1 GCF_012939995.1 Candidatus Competibacter phosphatis
GCCCTCGAACCGGTGCGCTTCGGTCCGCCCCGCCACGTCCCACAGCCGACCGTCCCGTCACGTCCCTCCCCCCCGTCGCCAGCCAGCGCCCGTCCGGCGAGAACCCGCAGGCCCAAACTCTATCCCCGTGACCCGCCAGCCATTGCGGCCCCAGCACCGCCAATGCCGCGCCATCGGTGGCGGGTGCCACGCGATAGGCGGGAGTGGGCGGCAGTTGCGCGCCGGTTCGTTCGCAGAACAGATAACGCGCTCCGGCGTGGTCGATGCCACTGAAATTGGCATTGACCAGGCGCGTATGCCGAAAGATCGCCCCGTCGATATCCGCGCCGTGCGCGGTGGCGTTGTCCAGATTGGCTTCGTCCCATTCGCTGTCCGAGGCGTTGGCGTGATCGAGCTGTGCACCCGGCAGTTGCACGCGCCGCCAGCGGCTTTGCCACAAGTTGGCGTTGCGCAAATCGACAGCCCCCAGCATCAAACCGTTTTCGCCGCCGTCAATCGTCCACTGGCTCAAATCGCAACCGCGCAGATCGAAGCGGGCCGGACGCAGCAGCGACAATCCCAAGCGATGCAGCGCCAACCAGGCGGCAAAAGCGGTTTCGCTGCGGCCCGGCGCGGCCTGCTCCAGCAACGCCGCCAAGGTGCGCCCGGCAGTCGGCAAGCGATCGTCGCGGTCGGCTTGCGCCGCGTGCCAGCGTTCGGCGAAAAATGTGAAGGTTTCTGGCGATGGCAGCGGCAAGCAACAGCTTTCCGCTGCACCTGCCATCAGCGCATCCAGCAGATAACCGGCCAGGAAATACTCTTGCAGCGAAGTGTGGGCGAAACGGAATTTCTTTTTGTCGGGGCGCATGATAAAGGTGGCCGTGCGTAAATCTTCCTTGAGGATTTCCCGATCCTTGCCGCGATAGATGCTTTCCCAATCCGGGCGGGCGGCGATGAAACGATCCAGCCACTCCTCCACGCGGTCGTAGGCCAGTTCGCGCACGCCGCACCGCGTCAACTCCGCCGCCAGATGTTCCATCAAAATCTGCTTGTGCGGCAGACTCAGTTGATGCTTGGCGTCATCGCGGCGCAGCCAGCGTTCGACGAACAGCCCATACAGCACCGCTGCGTTGACGGCGCGCCCGGCGATCTTGCACTGTTCCAGTTCGGCCACCTCACCGCTGATATGGCGCAGTAAGATGGGGCGTTGAGCCAGTTCTTTGAGGTTGTACACAGCGGCAATGAGTTCCAGCGTCTGCGCCGGGTCGCGCTGGGGGAAATTGCGCTTCAGATAATCGACGATCTGGTCATCGTTGAACGGCAGCATCAGATAGGCGCGGTAATCGCTGGCCCGAACCGACTCGCGATCCTGCCCGACGAGCAGCGCCCGCTCATCGGCAATCGTGCGGAAATAATGGCTGCGGCAGGAAATCAGCAGCTTGCTGGCCGCGCCGGGAGAGGACTTTTGACCATCGGTGCGCGGCTGCCAATAGGACGGCAGATAAATGCTCCACAGCGCGCGGGTGAAGTCCTGACCGCGCTTGGGGTTGAGATGCACCAACACCTCGTCCAGACCATCGAAAATGACCAAAGCCGGATGGGCGCGCACCCAGTCGATCAACTCTCGCGCCTTGAGCTTGTGCGCGTAGTCGGCGCTTCTGAGTAACTGTTCGATGATCGGCTCGACGGCGAAATCGCTCAACTGCTGAGCATCCACGCGGCGCAAATCGAAATAGAGTGCCAGCGGCAACTCCCCTGGTTTCAGCGTCTTGCGTTCCGCGTTGATCTGATCGGCAAGCATCTGGCAACTCACCGTTTTGCCGGTGCCGTACTCGCCAAGCAGCGAACAGAAAGGCAGCGCGCTGTGATCCTTCGCCCATTCGATCAATGCCGGGATCAAATCCACGCCGGTTTCACCGGCGCGGACGGTCAAACCGTCTTCATCCTTGCGGTCGAGCGTGCCCAAATACCGAGCGCGTAGTTGAGTGTAATGCTTTGGGTCGATGTCTCTCGGAAGCTCTCCAGCAAACGCATGAAGTACATCTTCTGTGCAGGGCTTCTTGTCGCGTTTGCCTGAAGGTGGATGGCCGTCAGGCGGCGTGTCGTCTGGTCCCGCTAGATCGTCCACCGCTTTGATGATTTCATCGGCGATGCGATGGAGAAACGCTTCTTTTTCAGATTCATGGCCTGCTTCGCACAACTGCCGCCAAGATTTTTGGCGTTCATCTACGCTCTCATGGAAAGCAATGACGCGTTGCTTAAATTTTTTTCGGCACATGCGCAAGATGGTCGTGTTCGAGCGCCACGGGAACACAGATAGCTTTCTTTTCTTTCCTATTGTTACCGTTCGGGGTAATGAATTTTGGAACTTCCTTTTTCTGGCAGTAGTCGCTTTTGAAAAAATCAACGCTCAACATGAACAAGGCGATGGTTCCATCCTTGAAAAGCGCGGCAATCTGTGGGTCGAGCGTATCCGAGAGTTCGGTATCGCGTTCATCGCGGCGCAGAAGATACTTCATCTCCAAATTTCGGGCGTCGAGTACGACTTGCAGACGCGCATGTAATTCGCGCACCAGTTTCTTGTTTACATGGCTGTAGGAAATGGGAATTTCAATCGTGGCAGGCTCGTTGAGCGGTCGAGCTTTGGGCGGAACGTGCTTTCCTCGATCCCGGTCATAGTTAAGGACATCCGCAAGCCCTTCGACTTCTCCACTTTTTTTTGTCGGCGGGCGCTTGCAAGTAACAGGCGCGCGTTTCCAGCTTGCCGCTCTCGTCTACTGCCAACTCAATGCCCGCGCCAAGCGCCGTCAATTCTTCATTCAAACGCTTTTTGGTCTGACGTAATCCCGTCGAAGCGCGCTGGGTCGTATCGCCAAAATGGCTTTGCAGTAATTCAGCAAGCGGGACGCGGCCAGCTTCGTTCCGTCGGGCTTGCTCAACAAAGGATTGCGCCAAGGCGCGCTGTGCTGGTTTCAGTTTGGGGAACAACTCTTCCAGAACTTGCCAAGAAGGCTTGTCGTCGAGCAGTGACATGGCGGCGCTCTCCTCAATCTGCGAGATTGAAAAGCATCATAAGCGAAAGTCTGTAACGTGACAAGACGTGACAAACAAATCAGCCGCCACTATCAAAACCGCTCACAAATTCCTATTGTGATAGATTGAAGTATCTTTCAGAGTCAAAGAAAAAAATGTCACATTTATTTCTAACAATATAAAAATATTGAATATTTATCATGAACCCCGAACTGACCGAACGGCTGTTCACCGAATTTCCCGAACTGTTCCGGGGCCGCCACCTGCCGGTCACCCAAAACCTGATGGGCTTCGGTTTCGAATGCGAGGATGGCTGGTACGATCTGATCCGCCAACTCGCCGCCGATATCACCACCCACGCCGCGCAAGTCGGACTCAACCCACTGGCGGTGCAAGTCAAACAGGAACTCGGCACGCTGCGCTTCAGGCTGGATCAGGCGGACGAGCATCTTTACGCCCTGTGCGCAGCGGCGGAACGTCAATCCTGTACCGTCTGCGAATGCTGCGGCGCACCGGGACAATTGCGCTATCACCGTCGCCGATTGCTCGCCTGCTGCGACGAACACGCCCCACCGGGTAGTCGGATCGCCTCTCAGCAACCCAAATCGCCAGACACATAATCCACGCCCTGTCCAGCAAATTGCGCGTTGCAGCATGAATATCGAGCCGCTATGATCGCCCTCCTTCCACGATTCCGCTGGCCCGGATGGGCGGCATTTTTCTCAGTACAGGTAGAGGCTTCATCATGGCATCGCTGAAAAAACTTCAGGTCACCTCCAAACTCGGTCCCAAGTTCACCATCGAAAGTCGCATTCGCGATCATGTCGTCTATGTCGATCAACCCACGCCCGGCGGCGCCGATAAAGGTCCAACTCCGCTGGAATATCTGTTCGTTGCACTTGCCGGTTGCATCGGCAGCATCGGCCGCATTGTTGCCACGCAGCGCAAACTGAACGTGCGCGGCATGGAAATCACCGTCGAAGGCGAGCTGGACGGCGAAGTGCTGATGGGTAAAAGCACAGCCAATCGCACCGGCTTCCAGGGACTGACCTTGACGGTGGACATCGACGCCGACATGACGCGGGAAGAAAAGGAAGAGTTCCTGCACGAGGTCGATCGGCGCTGCCCGGTTTCCGAAAACCTCCTCAACGCCACCCCGATCACGCTCCACGTTCGTTGAATCGGAAACCCCGGCGCGGCCGGCGGCGGTCGGCTATGCTTTGCCCATCGTCCGCCACCGGCCACCGCGCATGGACTGGAACCGCCTGCTCTCCCGCGCCCGCCTGGGGGTTTCCCGCCAACACCCCGACAGCGAAGCGCGCACCGACTTCCAACGCGACTTCGACCGCCTGGTCTTCTCCTCGGCCTTTCGCCGCCTGCAAGACAAAACCCAGGTCTTCCCGCTTTCCCAAAGCGACTACGTCCGCACCCGCCTGACCCACAGTTTGGAAGTGTCCAGCGTCGGCCGCTCGCTGGGCACCATGGTCGGCGACAGCGTGATTCGTCGTCATCAATTACAAAGGGTCTATCCGCAGGATTTCGGCGCTGTGGTCGCCGCCGCCTGTCTGGCGCACGACATTGGCAATCCACCGTTCGGCCACGCCGGCGAAGACGCCATCCGGCTGTGGTTCACCGCCTCCACCACCGGCCGGACGGTGCTGGAACAGTTGGACGACGCGCAACAGCAGGATTTCCTGCGTTTCGAAGGCAACGCCCAAGGGTTTCGCATCATCACCCGGCTGCAAAGCCCCGACAATCCAGGCGGCATGCAATTGACCTGCGCCACCTTGGGCACCTTCACCAAATACCCGTGCGCCGCGTCGCTGCCGGCCACCCCTCCGCCCGGCATCGCCTTCAAGAAATTCGGCTTCTATCGGGACGACGCGGACCTGTTCGCGGAAATCGCCGGAGAGCTGGGACTGGAACCGGTGCTGCCGGGGGCCTGGAGCCGCCATCCGCTGGCCTATCTGGTCGAGGCGGCCGACGATATCTGCTACCGGATCATCGATGTGGAGGATGCCTTTCGGCTGCAACTACTGGGCTTCGACGAGGTGCGTGACCTGCTGCTGCCGCTGACCGGCGAGCCGGACCGCGCCCAGCGCAAGATGCGCCACATCACCCGGTCCAAGGAAAAAATCGAATACCTACGCGCCAAGGCCATCGGCACCATCATCGATCAGGTCCATCAGTGCTTCATGGACAACGAGGCGGCGATCCTGGCCGGCGGTTTCGCCGCCGAACTGCTGGACGCGATCCCCGCCGCCGAGGCGATGCGCGCGTTGAAGGAATGCGGGGAGACCCAGGTGTATGTCTCCAAACCGGTGATCGAAGTGGAAGCGGCCGGCTTCGAGGTATTGGGCGGCTTGCTGGAAGCCTTCGTCACCACCGTCAACGACCTCGCCGCCCATGGTCCGGCCGCTTCGCCCAAGAGCCGGATGCTGATCCATTTGATCCCGGAATCCTTCGCCGGACCGGGACGCAACCCCGACCCCGACCTCTACCGCCGCGTGCTGGCCATCACTGACTTCGTCTCCGGCATGACCGATTCCTACGCGGTGGCGCTGTTCAAAAAGCTCACCGGGATTTCGCTGCCGACCGGCTGAGCCCTGTCGGCGATCGCCGCCTCGATAGCGACCTCAGTCTTCGTAGTCCCGCACCAGCGGCACGAAGACCACCGGCAACACGCTGCGACTGTGCGATACCCCCGATTCGTCCTTGCAAATCACACGCAGATCCTGACTCCGGTGCTGCGGCCCCACGGGAATCGCCAGCCGGCCACCCGGCTTGAGCTGCCGCACCAGCGCCGGCGGCACTTCGGCCGCCGCCGCCGTGACTATAATGGCGTCAAAGGGGGCCTTCTCTTCCCAACCCCAATAACCGTCGGCGATGCGAATTTCCACGTTGGCGATACCGAGTTCGCGCAAGCGCCGTTCGGCGGCTTCGGCCAGCGCGGGAACCCGCTCCACCGAGTATACCCGCCGCGCCAAACTGGCCAGCATCGCTGTCTGATAGCCCGAACCGGTGCCGACTTCCAACACCACGGACCGGGCATCGAGCGCCAGCAACTCGGTCATCAAAGCGACGATGAAGGGTTGGGAAATCGTCTGACCGCAACCGATCGGCAGCGGGCTGTCGGCGTAGGCCCATGCGAGTTGGGCTGGTGGCACGAATCGGTGTCGGGGCACCGCCGCCAGCGCGCGCAACACCGGTTCGCTCAGTTTGGCACAACCGGTCAGATCGGCCGTTCCCCGGGTTTCCGCGATCACCTGCTCCAGCAAGCGCCGGTGCTCGCTTTCATAATCCTCGACGGGCCTGTCGTTCATGTCGCTCTCCCAGCCGACGTCGCGCCAAGCCCCGCTGGGTCATGCTGTCCGACGTCAACACCTGGGCCACCAAACCACCCGCGCACAGCAACGGCTGCCGACGCACACTCGCCAGCAGGCCGGCCACCGGCGTCACCACCCGCGCCTGTATATTACCGCTGACGCCATCGTAGATATGGCCCAGCGCCTCCCCCGCGCGGACCCAGCGGCCGACACTCAGATTGGAGGCGAATATCCCGGATTGCTCGGCCAGCACGACGCAGATCTGTTCCAGGCCAAAATAATGCAGGTCCTCATCTTCGTTGGAAGGCCGCAGACCACCGACGATCCCGGTACGGTCGAGAAACGCCACCAACGCCCGAAACAAGGTCTCGCAATGCCCCGTCTGCAAGCCGCCGGCCTGGCCGGCGTGAATCACGAAATTCTCGCCACGGCAGGGTCGCCAAGCGCGCATCAGATCGGAAGGAGCGGTGTCCTCGACCGGCCGCTCGATGACCGCCGGCAACCCGAACAGACAGGCGCTGGCGCGCTCGTCGTCGTTGGGCGCGTAAAGACACACCTGCGGCATATCCTCGACTTCGGGGCTGGCCGGGCGGATGCTCACCCGATAATAGGCGGCTTGGGTCAGCTCCACCATCGCCTCGGCCGCGGCTCGCGACACCTGTGGGTAGTGCCGTTGCCCGCGACCGCCACCGGCTCCCACCGGACTTTCGACCGCAGGGACGATCACCACCCGCTCGCGCAAGCGCAGACCGCGCCGCTCGCCCGTCTCGATGCCGCGCAGAAACGTCGCCAATCGCGACAGCACGAACATGCCGTTCAATTCGGCTTCCCGAGGATCGGCCACCAAGGCCAGCTTCGGCGCTCGCTCGCGTGGGCCGATGTCGTGGTGAGGCAGCAAGCCTTTCCGCCACAGCCGTGCGGACAAACTGGAAACCGCATTATCGCTCAAGGTCTTACCTCGCTTACGCACTGTCGCTCCAATCGAAAAACAGCTTTGCGGCTTTATATTATTAAGCATAGTTCACCTTGCCGATTTCGCGTGACGAATTCCGCCAATCCATCGCCCCGAGTGTCGGTGACTTTCCACCGAAAAAAGCGCATTCCCACATGTTGCAACGCAACACAAATCCCGCTATATTGCACCGCAACAAACTTACTCATGTCTGACGAGGAATACGCCATGGTCATCGATCTATTCAGCAAGGCACTGGAAACTCCGCAATCCCTGCCGGAACCCCTGGTCAAAGTAAACAAACTGATGGTTGAGAACATCGAAAAGATGATGCTGTTCCAGATGAACTCGCTTAAAGCTTACCTGGACATCGGCATCAACCAGATGAGAGCCGCCGCCGAGATCAACGACGTCAAAAGCTTGCAGAGTTTCTACAAGCGCCAGACCGACATTGCGCAGACGGTCCAGCAGAAGATGCTGCACGATGCCAAGGCGATGTCCGACTTGGCCACGCGCTTCAAGACCGAAATGGACGGTTTGACCAAGACGACACTGGAAGATGTGCTGCACAAGGCGGCCTGAATCCCGGACTGGTTCCGATCGGCCACCGCCGCGTTCAGCGCGGTGGTGGCGTTTCCCGCTTTGACGGCCGTGGATTTCAGCGCCGGCCCCGAGCTGGCGGTTGCTGCGGAACATCCCGCGAATCTGAGCGTGGCGGCCGAATTGGCGGCCGAGTTGCATTTGCCTCTGGTCACCATCCCGCTCACCGACACTTTCACGCATCTATTGGTGGTCACCCCGACGCGGCTGGAACTGCGGACGCTGGATTCCAACGCCCCAGGGCCGGTCTATGTCGATTTCACCTCGGGAGCGGTGGCCCACCGGCGGCGGTTTGGCGGTGGGCGCAATCAACCACTGGCCCGAGCGATTGGATTGAAGGGCGGCGCGGCCCCGACCGTGGCGGACGTCACCGCCGGGTTGGGCCGCGACGCTTTCGTGCTCGCCTGCCTGGGCTGCACCGTCTGGCTGATCGAGCGTTCACCGATCGTCGCCGCTCTACTGCGGGACGGCTTGCGGCGTGCCGCCCACGACGCGGAAATTGGGCAAATGGTGCGCGAACGACTGCATTTTCATAGCGGTGACGGGCGAGAATGTCTGCCTCGACTAACGGCAAACCAACAACGGCCGGACGTGGTTTACCTGGATCCGATGTACCCGCACCGGCAAAAATCGGCGTGGGTCGGGAAGGAAATGCGCTTGTTGCGACAATTGGCCGGCGACGATGCGGATGCGCCGGCCCTGCTGGCCGTGGCGCTGGCCTGCGCCGGTCATCGAGTGGTGGTAAAACGGCCACGGCTGGCGCCGTCCCTGAGCGGTCCGCCACCCACGGCGCGGATCGTCGCGCCCAATACTCGCTTCGACCTCTACCGGATCAAGCTTGACCCACCAGCGCCGTGCTAGCCGGCGGTCGCGCGGTCCCGGCGCCGGACAATACGCCATCGATCTGTGCCCGGGCGTGCTCGGCCAACTCGTTGCGGGTCCGCCCCAACGCCGACAGCGGCTCGCAGAACCGCAATGTGACCTCGATGCGGCGCTCACCCAGCAACCGCCAGAGATGCGGCAAGAGGGACGCATCGCCGACGAAAGGCACGGCCGGATGCACGCCGTCACGATGGGGATAGCGCAGTGCGATCGCCTGTACCGGGCAGCGCGCCAGAATGGCGGCCTGAAACAGGCGCGGAAAAAAGCGCCGCACGGTTTCGCCTCCGGTCGAGGTGCCCTCGGGAAAAACCAGCACCCGCCCACCGTTGCGAAGCCGCCAAGTCAACTGTTCGGCGGCCTCGCCGGCGCCGTTGTCGCCGCCGCGGCGAATGAAGGCGGTGCCGGCCCGGCGACTCAGCCAACCGAACAACGGCCAGTCCGCCACCTCGCGCTTGGCCAGAAAATGCGTCGGACACACGCCGGCGATGCAGAAGATGTCCAACCAGGAAATATGATTGGCGACGAACAGCACCGCGCCACCGGCCGGGGTTCCAGTCACGGTCGCCCGCACTCCCATGATCCAGCACAGCACCCGACTCCACATTATCAGGGGTCGGTCGGACACCATGCCGTTGCGCCCCGGCCACAACAGCGCGGCCACCACGATCCCGGCCAGCACATGCAGCGCCACCAACGGCACCCGTCGCAATCGGCGCCCCGTCCGGGACCATGCGCCGTCGCCGTTCACGCCGCCCGCTCCAGAAAATGGCGGGCATAGCGCCGCGCCAGTTGCTGGGTGGACAATAGAATGAATACATCGGCCACCTGGAAATCCTCGTCCAGAAACGGCTCGCCGCAAATCCGCGCGCCGATGCGCAGATAGGCTTTCAACAGCGGCGGCAGCGGATAGTCACCGCGATCCAGCATGTCGCTCCGAGGCAAGGGCAGCAACGGCCGCACCCGCAACTCCTCGGGCGTCAGATAGCGCGGCGCCAGTTCGGAGAAAATCGCCTGGGCCATCGTCCCGTTTTCACCCAGCGGAATGCTGGCGCAACCAATCAGATAATCGATCCGGTTTTCCACCACGAAATTCGCGATCCCCGACCAGAGCGCGGTGATGGTGGCGCCGTTGCGGTAATCGCGGTGGACGCAGGTTCGGCCGATCTCGGCGAAGCGGCCCGGCAAGGCCAACACCGCTCCGATTTCGAACTCGCCCTGCGAGTAGAAGCCTCCCGCCTGACGGGCGTCGTCCTCGATCAGAATGCGGGTGCAGCCGATCAACCGCGTGGTCAGCGGATCCCGCACCAGCAAATGGCGGCAGCACGCGTCCAGATGATCGTGGTCCAGGCCGGGAATGCGGTTGTGCAACCGCGCGCCCATTTCCCCGGCGAAGATCTCATGGCGCAAGCGCTGCGCCGCGCGTACTTCCTCCGCCGATCCGGCAAAATCGACTTGCAACGCCCCCTTCGACGGTGGCGGGCTGACGGATGCGTAAAGCTGCGGTTGAGCGTTCAAGACGACCTCCGAAAACAAGACGGCATAAAGCAGGTTCTAGCGACAATAGGTCAGTCGAATTGCAACCGCTTTAAAGCTGCTTGACAGTCAAGTGACAATCAGGCACTCGACTGCTCCAGCCGGAGGTTCGAAACATTCGGATAAGGTTGGCGGTTCTCTACCGCCGTGGGCGGGTCGCCACCAGCAGCGCCGCCGGGACCGAGGCGGAATCGGCCGGTGGCCGCTTCAGCGGGGCGGGCGGGGTCACTGGCGCCACCGGAGGATGCTTCAGTTGGCCGTAAGCGCGGGTGATCCGGTCGACGTAGGCTCGCGTTTCCGCATAAGGCGGCACGTCGCCGTAACGAACCACCGTGCCTTCGCCGGCGTTGTAGCCCGCCAGGGTCAGCCGCACGTCACCCTGGAAATAGGCCAGCAACCAGCGTAGGTAGGCCATGCCGCCACGCAGATTCTGCACCGGGTCGTAGGGATCCCGCACGCCGAAGCGTTCGGCGGTCCCAGGAATCAGTTGCATCAATCCCTGGGCGTTTTTCGGCGACAGAGCCTGGCTGTCGAAATTCGATTCCGCCTCGATCACCGCCAGCACCAGCGCGGGCTGCAAGCCATAATCCGGCGCCATCCGCCGCACCAGCGCCTCGATCTTGGCCTGCTCCGGCGCGGGCGGTCCCGATCGGACCCAACGGGCCGGCGCCGGTTGGCGAGTCGGGTCCACCGGCTCCTGGCAACTCGCGCGCACGGTCTTGGTCGGATCGTTCGTCAAATCCAGCATCCGCTGGGCCGGCACGTCGCCTCGCGCCGCCGCCAATCGGAACCAGGCGGCGGCCTGAGCATCGTCCCGCGTCACCCCGCGACCGTTGGCATACATCCAGCCCAATTGATACTGAGCCGCGACATGTCCGCGACGGGCGGCCGCGCAGTACAACCGCATCGCCCGCGCGAAGTCCTGGATTACACCCTCTCCGTGCTCATAGCGCGCCGCCCATTCCGTTTGCACGGCCGGGGTTTCCCTGACGAGTTTGATCCAATCCGGGTTCCCCTCGGCCCCGCATGCGCTGGCGGCGCAGAGTCCCAGCACCCAGAAACCTGGATATCGCCGTAACTTCATCAAGTCATCTTCCTGTATGGGGGCATGATTTTCCGCCGTTTGACCATTAGTTAAGCAGTTTTGCTCCTGCTCGCCAGAAAACCAGCTTGTTCGCCGCTTCGCATCGGGCGTGTCGGGAAGTGGGTTTGCAACGCCGACGCTCCGCCGATCATGACAAAATAATGACGGGGTCGGCTGAGAAACCCCACCTGTTCCTGTAGACTTTTTTATTTTTATCACGATCGCTCTATCCATTGAGGATCGCTTCGTCACAACAAGAGCTTGCTTGTCCGCACCAAATCCAAAAGGAGGCCATGATGGTCAGTTATACCACCGAATCCATCCGCAACATCGCCCTGGTCGGGCATGCCACAGCCGGAAAAACCACGCTGGTGGAAGCTATCTTGCACCATGCTGGCAAGCTTTCCGCTCCGGGCACGGTGGAAAAAGGCAACACGGTCTGCGATTTCGACCCACAGGAAAAAACTCACCAGCACTCCCTGGACACCGCGTTGGTGAATCTTGATTACCAGGATACGCATATCAATCTGATCGACACGCCCGGCTTCCCGGATTTTATCGGTCAGGCCATCGCCGTGTTGCCGGCGGTGGAAACGGTGGCGGTGGTCATCAACGCTCAAACCGGCATTGAGGCGGTCACTCAGCGGATGATGGAACGCGCCGCCGTGCGGCGGCTGTGCCGAATGATCGTCGTCAACAAGATCGACGCCGAAAACGTCGACTTACCGGGCTTGCTCGATCAGATTCAGGAAACTTTCGGCAAGGAATGCCTACCGATCAACTTGCCGGCCAAGCAAGGCGCCACGGTGGTGGACTGTTTCTTCAACCCGAGCGGAGACAGCGATTTTTCCAGCGTGGCCGCCGCCCACTCCGCCCTGATCGATCAGGTGGTCGAAGTGGACGAGGACCTGATGACGCTGTACCTGGAGCAGGGCGAGGATCTGCAACCGGAACAGTTGCACGAACCTTTCGAGAAGGCGCTGCGCGAAGGCCACCTGATTCCGATCTGCTTCGTTTCGGCCCGCACCGGCGCCGGCCTGGAGGATCTGCTGGACACGTTCACGCGGCTGCTGCCCAATCCGACCGAAGGCAATCCCGAACCGCTCCTCAAGGGTGATGGCGAATCGGTCGAGGAACTCCACGCCATCCCCGACCCTCAGCAACACGTCGTGGCCCATGTCTTCAAGGTATTGATCGACCCCTTCATCGGCAAGCTCGGCATTTTCCGCATCCACCAGGGCACGATCACCAAGGACAGCCAGCTCTTCATCGGCGACGGCCGCAAGCCGTTCAAGGTCAGCCACCTGTTCCAGCTCCACGGCAAAGAACATCCCGAAATCGCCACCGGCATTCCTGGCGATATTTGCGCGGTGGCCAAGATCGACGATATCCATCGCGACGTGGTGCTGCACGACTCCCACGACGAGGATAAGATTCACCTGCAACCGCTGCGCTTTCCCACGCCGCTGTTTGGGCTGGCCATCCGCGCCGCCACTCGCGGCGACGAACAGAAGCTGTCCGACACCCTGCATAAGCTGCTGGAGGAAGATCCCTGTCTGGCGCTGGAACACAACACGCATACCAAGGAGACCGTACTGCGCGGGCTGAGCGACTTGCATCTGCGCATTACCCTGGAAAAGATGCAGCAGCGCTACAACCTGCACGTCGAAACCAAACCTCCCAAGATCGCCTACAAGGAAACCATCGGCCAAAACGCCGAAGGCCATCACCGCCACAAGAAGCAGACCGGCGGCGCCGGCCAGTTCGGCGAGGTGTTCATGCGCATCGAACCGCTGCCACGCGACGCCGGTTTCGAATTCGTCAGCGCGGTGGTGGGCGGCACCATTCCAACCTCGCTCCTGCCAGCGGTGGAAAAAGGCGTGCGCGAGGCCTTGCAGGAAGGCGCGGTCGCCGGTTACCCGATGCAGGACGTGCGCGCCATCGCTTACGACGGCAAGTATCACCCGGTCGATTCCAAGGAAATCGCTTTCGTCACCGCCGGTCGCGAAGCCTTTCTCGACGCGGTCAGCAAGGCCAAGCCGATCGTGCTGGAGCCCATCGTCAACCTGGAAGTGCGGGCGCCGGCCGACTGCGTTGGCGCCATCACCGGCGATCTGTCCAGCCGGCGTGGGCGCATCGCCGGCACCGACGCCGGGCCACGCGGCATGAGCGTCATTAATGCGCAGGTGCCGTTGGCGGAACTGGACGGTTACGAATCGCAGTTGAAATCCATGACGGGTGGCCATGGTTCGTACAACATCGAACTGAGCCATTACGATCCCGTGCCGACCGATATCCAGCAGAAACTGCAAGCCCTCTATCAGAAGGAGAAACAAGAAAGCTAAATCCGCGCGGCGCCAGTCGGAAGTGGACCTCCCGCTTGCGCCGCAAAAAACCTTCTGTTATCCTCGGTTATAAAATTTGTATAATAAAATCCTACTCATATCATAAATTTTGTACGGAATTTAACTCATTCCTTATACAAAACTTTTCATAAACCGGCGTTGCCGGAGGTGAAGCATGCGCCATCTATTCCGCAGTATCCGGAGCCGCAATATTTACCTGGTACCTGTCTCCCTGCTCGCGATCGCCGGCGCCCTGTTGTTGGCCCTGTTGTATTACCCCACATCCGCCGTCATTCCCACCGTCCAGACCGACCATCCGGCAAGGGCGATGGAAGAACGTTGGCGTGCCCACGCCGACGCCATGTTCGCGGCCCTGCTGCTCGACGCTCTGCGTCAGGTCCAGATCGAACGGCAAACCCAGGGGCAAACCCTGATGTATCGCTTCGAGTTGGACTCGTCCTCCCAGGAGCAGTCGGTCACTCGCCTGACGCCGGCCAATGGTGGCACGCTGATCAAACTGTGAACCACACGACGGGCGGTATCTCCGCCCGCCCCACCGTTCCGCCGCTCAACCCCCCTTGCAACGCTTGTTGGTAAGCTTGCCGTACCTCTTCGCCGAAACAAACCAGATAAACCGCTTCGATCCGATCGTCAGCCGTCAGAAAATGCTCGACTTCGCGCACCGTGACCCGCGCCGCCTCATCCAGCGGATAACCGTACACCCCACAACTGATCGCGGGAAAAGCAATGGTGCGGACACCGTGCTCCACCGCCAATTTCAAACTATTGCGGTAGCAACTCGCCAGTAAGTCCGGCTCGCCCTGGTCCCCACCCTGCCAGACCGGCCCCACCGTGTGGATCACATAACGAGCCGGCAGGCGATACCCGCGCGTCAGCTTGGCCTGGCCCGTTTCGCACCCCCCCAGAGTCCGGCACTCCGCCAGTAGTTCCAGTCCAGCAGCGCGATGGATGGCTCCATCCACTCCACCGCCGCCCAACAGGGAACGGTTGGCGGCATTGACGATGGCATCGACCGGTAATTGAGTAATATCGTTCGAGACAAGCTGGATTCGGCCTGGATTCGCACTCATGTCGGACTCTCCAAACGAAATTTATACAAGACACCCTGGCATCCGAATCTTATAGTCCGATTTAGCTGCCCTCGCCGCCCTCGTACTCACCGAAGACGCAGTAGCGACTCAAACCCCATATGGCTGCCCCTTCCCGAACCGATGATAAGGAAGCGCCCCCTCTCTGGCGGTACGTCCCCATCGCGGACTACCGAGTCCCCGCCGCGACCGTCGAACATACGGTCAAAAGAGAATTTAGTTCCATCTGGCGACAATTCCGGCCCAAATCCAATCCGCTTCCGACTCCTCCTCTCAAAACCGAAGAGGAATTGCGGGCCATGCCCGAGGCGCAAATCGAACGGATCGTACCCACGCCCGATTGGCAACCGGCGGTGGCGGCGCTGGACGACACACTCACCGAATGGTTGGTTATCGAACACCTCTCCAACCCCTCCCACGCTTGTGTGTTCGTCATCGCCCCTCCACATGGGGGCCATGGCGATATGTTGACCGCTTGGGCCAGGCACCACGACTGGCGAATCGTGAATCCGCCCAAGCTGGAACAAATCCTGACTCAGGACCTTACCTGGCTGGAAGAACAGGTTCGACACCCATCTCCTTGGGTGCTGCCTAACCTGGAACGCTGTTATTTGCGTCATGCCAGTGGACTTGAGCTCGTGCGCCATTTGCTCGACCGAAGCCACACCGGTTCGCTGGGACGCGGCATCATCGGCTGCGACAGTTGGGCATGGGCCTTTCTTCGAAAGGCCTGGAACGGCCCGGAACCACCGGCATTGGCTGCACAAGGCTTCGACCAGCAATGCCTGGCACGCTGGTTTCAAGACTCCATCGCTGGCTCGGAAATGGATCGGCTAGTCTTTCGTCAGGCGGATAGCGGCGCCTACGTGCTCCCGCCGCCAGCGGACATGATCGAAGATAAATCGATCAAAACCAGTGAGTTCCTGCCGATTCTAGCCGCCCATGTCCGGGGGATTCCCGGCATCGCTCATGCGATCTGGCGGGCCAGCCTACGGACCACGCCGGACGAAACGCTCTCCGACACGGCGGCGAACGAGGATAGCGCCAACCAGTGCAGCACCGTCTGGGTGACACCGTGGCATCAGATCAGACAACCCACGCCCACCTCCGCACTGCTGCGCGAACAAGCCACCTTGTTGCACACCCTGCTATTGCACGCTGGCCTGACCCGCGCGACGCTGGCCCCGCTGTTACCGTTGGCTCTTTCCTCAGCCGAGGCGGCACTCGCCCGTTTGGAAGATGCCGATCTGGTCATCCGGCATGAAAACGAGTGGCGGATATCGCCCATGGGCTATCCCATCGTCCGGCGCTTCCTACGCGATGACGGTTACCTAATCGACGGATTCTAGGAGCGAGGCATGAACGACGACAGCATCCACAGGCTAGCAATGAATCTAAGCCATCTCGGCCAGACCGCTCTTGTGCAAATGCTACTAATCGCGGTGACGGTCTGGCTGCTGATCAGCTTGATCCAGCGCTTGGTTCCGGCGCTGGCCAGCCGCCTTTCCGGCCGCCACCGCCTGCACGCGCTGGCCTTGGTACCCGTCCTGCGGCTGTTGGCGATCGCTGCCGCTTTCCTGCTGATCTTGCAGCGCATCGTCGAACCCACCTTCGAGAATCTGGTGGGGGTACTGGGCGCGCTGGGCTTGGCGCTGGGCTTCGCCGCCAAGGATTACGCCAGCAGCCTGATCGCGGGTATCGTGGCCCTGTACGAGCTCCCCTATCGGCCCGGTGACTGGATCGAAGTGGACGGAATCTATGGCGAGGTACGCACCATCGGCATGCGCACGGTGGAAATCGTCACCCCGGAAGACACCGTTGCGCATATCCCGCATCTCAAACTGTGGAACCAAGCCATCCTCAATGCCAACGACGGAAGTCAATACCTGCAATGCGAGGCCGATTTCTACCTTCATCCTCATCACGACGCTGCTCAGGTCCACCGGATATTGCACGATGTCGCGCTAACCAGCCCACTGCTGCAAATCGACCGGTCGATCAATGTGATCGTACGGGAAAAGCCGTTCGGCACCCATTACCGAATCAAGGCCTATCCACTCGACCCGCGTCAGCAGTTCGCCTTCGTCACCGATTTGACCGTGCGAGGCAAGGCGGCATTGCGCGACGCGGGGATGGCGTTGGCGTCCGTCCCCGCCATCGCTGAACAGTCGCCCTAAATTCCGCTGCCCCGAACCTCTAAATCTCCACCATCTCGAAATCGTCCTTGACGGCACCGCACTCGGGGCAAGTCCAGGTTAACGGCACGTCTTCCCAGCGGGTGCCCGGCGGGATGCCATCATCGGGCCAACCCTTCTCTTCATCATAGATCCATCCACAAATCAGACACATGTACTTCTTCATCGGGTTTTATTTTCCTTGATGCCGCGTTTTCGGGGCCGTTATTCTCCCACGCTGGCGCATCCCGAAAAACCCGCGGCGTTTGTTAGAATTCTTGTGGTTCCCACTGATCGTGCGCCGACCGACCCCAAATCGCGATCCATCCTTCCCAATTCGGAGCAGCCCACTTGACCGATCTCGCCTCCTCACCTCCTCCCGTGGTCATGACCCTGGGCGGCAACGATCCCAGCGGCGGAGCCGGACTGGTGGCCGATATCACGACGATCGTCAGTCTGGGTTGCCACCCCGCACCCGTCGTCACCGCCTTGACCGTGCAGGATACCCACAACGTCCACGCGCTGCTGCCGGTCGAACCCGCTCAATTACTGGCTCAGGCGCGGGCCGTGCTGGACGACATGCCGGTGGCGGCAATCAAGATCGGCCTCATCGGCAGCGCCGAGAACGCCGGCGCGCTGCACACGCTGTTGGCTACCTATCCCGATATTCCGGTGGTGCTCGACCCGATCTTGGCGGCGGGCGGTGGGACCGAACTGGCCAGTCCCAAATTGCTCGATACCCTGCGAACTTTGCTGCTGCCGCTGGTCACGATCCTGACCCCCAACAGCGTCGAAGCGCGCCGGCTGGCGCCGGAAGCCGATACGCTGGAAGCCTGCGCCATGGCGCTGCTGGAGTACGGCTGCCGCTATGTGCTGATCACTGGCGGGCACGAATCGACCGGAGAAGTGATCAACACCTGCCACGGCAACAACCGCTTATTGGAAAGTTATCGCTGGGCGCGGTTGCCCGGCCATCATCACGGCTCCGGTTGCACCCTGGCCGCCGCCATCGCCGCCCTGCTCGCCCAAGGCCAGGAATTGGAATGGGCGGCGCTCAGTTCCGTCGTGCGCCGCGCCCAGGATTACACTTGGCATGCGCTGCAAGCCAGCCACCGGCTTGGCGGTGGCCAACTGCTACCCAACCGGCTGTTCTGGGCCAGCACCCATCGAGGTTCGGTATGAAAACTCCAAGCCGTTGTCGCGGTCTGTACGCGATCACCGACGCCTTGCTGATCCCCGACGACCGACTGGTCGACGTGGTCGAGCAGGCGATTCTCGGCGGCGCCCGCCTGATTCAGTACCGGGACAAGAACACCGACCCGACCCGGCGGCTGGCCCAGGTCCGGGCTTTGAACGCGATGTGCCGCCGCCATGAAGTCCCGTTGATCGTCAACGACGATGTGAAGCTGGCGGCGCAAGCCGGCGCGGCGGGTGTCCATGTCGGCCAGGACGATCCCGCCTTTGCCCACGCTCGTGCTCGCTTGGGTGCAGATGCCCTGATTGGCGTATCCTGTTACGATCGCCTGGATTTAGCGCTGGCCGCCGCCGATGAAGGCGCCGATTACGTGGCTTTCGGCGCTTTCTTCCCCTCCCCGACCAAGCCCACCGAGATCCGCGCGCCCATCGAGTTGCTGCGAGCGGCGCGGGCGGCGTTGCACATACCGGTCGTCGCCATCGGCGGCATCACGCCGGACAACGCGCCCCTACTGCTGGCAGCCGGCGCCGACATGCTGGCGGTGGTCAGCGGCGTGTTCGGTCAACCCGACATCCAGGCCGCCGCCCGTCGCTACGCCACCCTGTTCGCCTGAGGAGAGCCATCATGGCCACCCGTTCCGAAAAGCTGTTCACCGAAGCGCAAAATTATATTCCCGGCGGCGTCAACTCGCCAGTCCGCGCCTTTCGCGGCGTCGGCGGCACACCGATCTTCTTCAAGCGCGGTGAGGGCGCTAATCTGTACGACGAGGACGGCCGCCGCTACATCGATTACGTCGGCTCCTGGGGACCGATGATCGTCGGCCATGCCCACCCGGCCGTGGTTCAAGCCGTACAGGATGCCGCCGCCAACGGTCTGAGCTTCGGCGCCCCCACTGAGATGGAAACGATCATGGCTCGGCGAATTCGGGAACTGGTCCCGTCGATGGAATTGGTGCGCATGTGCAATTCCGGCACCGAGGCGACCATGAGTGCTATCCGTCTGGCGCGCGGCTTTACCGGCCGCAACATCATCGTCAAATTCGAGGGCTGTTACCACGGTCACTCTGATTCGTTGCTGATCAAGGCCGGCTCCGGAGCGCTCACACTGGGTGTCCCGACCTCGCCCGGCGTGCCGGCGGCGCTGGCGGCGTACACCGTAACGCTGACCTACAACGATCTTCTGGAAGCCCGGCAAGCGTTTTCGAAGCTCGGCGAGGAAATCGCCGGGGTCATCGTCGAACCGGTCGCCGGCAATATGAACTGCATCCCGCCCGCCCCCGGTTTCCTGGCGGGACTGCGCGAACTGTGCACCCGCTACGGTAGCGTGCTGATCTTCGACGAGGTGATGACCGGCTTCCGAGTGGCACGGGGCGGAGCACAGGAGCTCTACGGCGTCACTCCCGACCTGACCACGCTGGGCAAAATCATCGGCGGCGGCATGCCGGTCGGCGCCTTCGGCGGCAAGCGGGCGATCATGGAACAACTGGCGCCGCTGGGGCCGGTCTACCAGGCCGGCACGCTGTCGGGCAACCCGGTGGCACTGGCGGCCGGACTAGCGACGCTGGACCTCATCGCCAGCCCCCGCTTCCATGCCGACCTCGTCGCCAAGACTCAGAAACTGTGCGATGAACTGGTGACCGCCGCCTGCGAGGCCGGCGTGTTACTGACGGCCAATTATGTCGGCGGCATGTTCGGGTTGTTCTTTACCGCGGAGAATGTCACGAATTACGCTCAAGCCATCGCCTGCGATGTCGAGCGGTTCAAGACGTTTTTCCATGGGATGCTGGCCGAGGGGATATATTTCGCGCCGTCCGCGTTCGAGGCGGGATTCATGTCATCGGCGCATACCGAGGCGGATCTCGACGCCACCGCCGTCGCCGCCCGGCGGGTGTTCGCCCGGATTTGATGAGGAGGGTCCGCCATGTCACGACCGGCCGAACTGTTCGTCACCGCCGCCGATTATCTGGCACGGGAACGCCAAGTCGAAACCAGGAACGAGTACCTGAATGGCTGTATTTACGCCATGGGCGGCGCCAGTCGCGGCCATAATCGTATCACCGTCAATCTGACCGCGTCCCTACATTCCCAACTCAAGCATACACCGTGCGAGCCCTTCTCCAGCGACATGCGAGTCAAGGTCAGCCCCACCGGCTTGTACACCTACCCCGACGTTGTGGTCGCCTGCGGCGAACCGCGCTTCGAAGATCAGCACGTTGACACCCTGCTCAATCCCACGGTCATCATCGAAGTGCTGTCGGACAGCACGGCAGCTTATGACCGAGGCGACAAGTTCGCCCATTACCGCACATTGGAATCCCTGAGCGACTACCTGCTGGTCGCCCAGGACAAACCGCGCATCGAGCATTACCGCCGGCAGACGGACGGGCAGTGGCTCTATTCCGCCGCCGACGGGCTGGAGGCTCGGATCGAAATCCCGACCATCGCCTGCACCCTGCATCTGGCCGAAGTCTATGACCGGGTCACGTTCCCCGACCCCAGCGAATCGCTCCATCCCGGTTGACTCTCCCGGCTGGAGTCCCTCCTTCGTGACCCGGACCCTCGTCGGAATACCGACCGCGACGGCTGAGCACCCGCTCAGCTTCGCAACCGCCAGTTGCCGATCACACCCGCCACGCCCAGCACGACGAACAGCAGCAGCGTCCACTCCGGCATGCTGAAGCCGAGCAAACCCCAATCCACCTTGGCGCACTCGCCGGAACCGGTCAGCACCTCGCGGATGGTTTCGTTCAACGGAAACGCTTGCAGCATGTACTCCAGGCTCGGCCCGCAGCGCGGCGCCTCCTCCGGCGGCAGATGCTGCAACCAGACGTGTCGGGCGGCGATCCCGGCCCCAATACCGGCAGCCAACCCCACCAGCACACCATAGACTTTCGCACCCCAATCGCGTGGACCGTGCAGGGTCGCCACCAAAAACACTAACCCAAGCGCCAGCAGGGCCAGGCGCTGGAAAATGCACAGCGGACATGGCTCAAACCCCAGATAGTGCTGGACGTAATAGGCAAAACCCAGGCCACCGGCGCAAATCAAAAAACCCAGCCCATTCAACATCCGGCGGGAAAACAGCCATCCGCGCCGATCCGGCGTGTTAGCGCTGATTACTTGCATATCTTGCATGGCACATCCAACACACTATTTTTGTTTGCTGTTGAAGACGAGTCGGACTGGCTCACCGATCCGAATGACCCAGATTCCGCTCCGGCGCGATCCGGTCGCGCACTCTCTGTTTGACCTCCTTGGCCTCGGGAAACCGTCCTTCCTGCTTGCGCGACCAAATCAATTCATCGCCGACCTGGATTTCGAACACCCCGCCGGTACCAGGCCGCAGCGCCACCTCGCCCAATTCCTGCTCGAACGTGGTCAACAACTCCTGCGCCAACCAGGCGGCCCGCAGCAACCAGCGACATTGCGTGCAATAAGTGATGCTGACTCGTGGTTTTTGTTCCATGCCCGTCCACTCACAATCGGTCGAGATAAGCGGTACCGCCCAACTGCCGCATCTGCCGTTCGATCCAGCGCTGACGCTTGAGCACATAGACCGAGGGCCGATCCACCCGGTAGCGCCGGGGATTGGGTAGCACCGCCGCCAACCGCGCGGCTTCCCGGGCGGTCAGTTGGGCGGCGGATTTGTCGAAAAATCGCCGGCTGGCGGCCTCCGCCCCGAAGGTATATTCGCCGAACTCGGCGATATTCAAATAGACTTCCAGAATCCGTTGCTTGGACCAGAGCAACTCCAGCAATACCGTAAACCACGCTTCCAGCCCCTTGCGGATCCAGTCGCGCCCCGACCACAGGAACAGATTCTTCGCCACCTGCTGGCTGAGGGTGCTGGCCCCACGCGCCGACTTGCCTGCCTCCAGATCGTCCAGCACCTGCCGGATCTCGATCCAATCGAAGCCGTAATGCTCGGGAAAGCGCTGGTCTTCTCCGGCGATCACCGCCAGCGCCGCATAGGGCGAGATTTTTTCATACGGCATCCACTGGTGACGGATCGTCGCGCCATCGCTCCAGACCGCTCGCAACCAATCTTGAGCCATGATGCTGGAAATTGGCGGTGGCATCCAGCGCAGCAGCAATACTAATGCCAGTGAGATCAAGACGAAACCCCATGCCACCCTCCAGATCCCTCTCCCGATTCGAGCCAGCAGGCCGCGTTTCGGCGGCTGGGTAGACGGCTTGCAGCGGGTGGCCCACCCGCGCAACCATTTCTTCAGAAAATCCCCCCACGCCACCCCCCGAAGCCATGGTTTCGCCCAATTCCTCGCATTGTCGCAGCACTTCGGCGGTCAGTTCGCCGCGCGCGACGATCGGGTCGCAAACCGGCTTGAGCGGATAACCGCGAGCGATGCGCTCGATGCTGGTCAGCGCCCCGCTACCGTCGTTGCCGGCACTGATGAAGACCGCGTAAGGCAGGCCGCCGATCTTACCTTGCGCGGGATAATAGGTGCGATCCAGGAAATTTTTCATCGCGCCGGACATGTAGCCGAAATTTTCCGGCGTACCCAGCAGCAAGCCATGCGCCCATAGCAGATCGTCCAAGCCGGCACGTAATGCCATCTTCAACCGGATTTCCACGTCCGTCACCCGCCGCGCGCCGCGCGCCACCGCCCGCGCCATCGTTCGGGTGTGGCCAGTTTGCGAGTGGTAGACGATCAGCAGATGGCGAACAACGGCATTCATGGCAGGGCTTTCAGTCATCTACTTGCCGCGCCATGGGATTTCCGCTATGGTTGCGCGTCTTTTTCAGTGCGGATAATACGGTAGCAACGAGAGGAATTATGTCGAAAGAAGACCACATCGAAATGGAAGGCACCGTGATCGACACCCTGCCCAACACCATGTTCAGGGTGCAACTGGAAAACGGTCACGTCGTCACGGCGCATATCTCCGGCCGGATGCGCAAGCATTACATCCGCATCCTGACCGGCGACAAGGTGAAAGTGGAGCTGACCCCCTACGACTTGAGCAAGGGGCGCATCGTTTACCGCGGGCGCTGACTTCGCACGATACCGCATCGTCATTGCGGAACCCGGCAACCCGCGACCGCCGCATCCTACCTAGGGTACCGCCTCCTCCTCGGCGATCTCCACCTGTAAATCGTCGTCGCGCACGGTGACCATTACATGCCCGCCGTTGACCAGCCGGCCGAACAGTAACTCCTCGGCCAAGCGGCGCTTGATGTTCTCCTGAATGATCCGCGCCATGGGCCGCGCGCCCATCTTGGGATCGTAACCGCGCTCGGCCAACCAAGTCCGCCCCGCCTCATCCACTTCCACGGTCACCTTCTTCGATTCCAACTGCGCTTCCAGTTCGATCAGGAACTTGTCCACCACCTGGGCGATGGTGACCGGCGTCAAGCCCTTGAACTGGACGATGGCATCCAAGCGATTGCGGAACTCCGGCGAAAACAGCCGTTTGATGGCCTCCATGCCGTCGCTGCTGTGGTCCTGCATGGTAAAACCAATCGAGGGCCGGTCCATCATCTCAGCGCCGGCATTGGTGGTCATCACGATGATCACGTTGCGGAAATCGGCCTTGCGGCCGTTATTGTCGGTCAGCGTGCCGTGGTCCATCACTTGCAGCAGCAGGTTGAACACGTCCGGATGGGCCTTCTCGACCTCGTCCAACAGCAGAACCGCATGCGGGTGCTTGAGGATGGCGTCGGTCAACAAGCCGCCCTGATCGAAGCCGACATAGCCCGGCGGCGCGCCGATCAAGCGCGATACCGTGTGCCGCTCCATGTACTCGGTCATGTCGAAGCGGATCAGTTCGATACCCATGACCCGAGCGAGTTGCCGGGTGACCTCGGTCTTGCCGACACCAGTCGGGCCGGCGAACAGGAAGTTGCCGATGGGTTTCTGTTCGTTGCCCAAGCCGGCGCGCGCCATTTTGATGGCGTTGGCCAGCATGTCGATGGCTTCGTCCTGACCGAATACCACCAGCTTCAGATCCCGCTCCAGGTTGCGCAACACGTCCTTATCCGAGGAAGATACGGTCTTGGGCGGGATGCGAGCGATCTTGGCGATGATCGTTTCGATATCGCCGACATTGATCACCTTCCTGCGCTTGGCGGCCGGTAACAGCCGCTGGCTGGCGCCGGCCTCGTCGATCACGTCGATGGCCTTGTCCGGCAGGTGGCGATCGTTGATGTAACGCGCCGACAGATCCACCGCCGCGCGCAGCGCCTTATCGGCGTATTTGACGTCGTGGTGCTCCTCGAACCGGGTCTTCAATCCGCGCAGGATCTGGTAGGTCTCCTCGACCGACGGCTCGGTGACGTCGATCTTCTGGAAGCGTCGCGCCAGCGCCCGATCCTTCTCGAAAATACCGCGATACTCCTGATAGGTCGTCGAACCGATGCACTTCATCTCCCCGGAAGCCAGCATCGGCTTGATCAGGTTCGAGGCGTCCATCACCCCCCCCGGAAGCCGCGCCGGCGCCGATGATGGTGTGGATCTCGTCGATGAACAGGATCGCGTGTCGCTCCTTGCGCAGTTGCGCCAGGACCGACTTCAAACGCTTCTCGAAATCGCCGCGATACTTGGTGCCGGCCACCACCGAGCCCAGATCCAGCGCGTAGATGGTGGCGTTGCGCAACACCTCCGGCACCTCGCCGTCGACGATCATCTTCGCCAATCCTTCGGCGATGGCGGTCTTGCCGACCCCGGCTTCACCGACGAACAGGGGATTGTTCTTGCGTCGCCGGCACAGGATCTGAATGGTGCGTTCGATCTCATCGCGCCGGCCGATCAGCGGGTCGATACGCCCCTGCCGCGCCAGTTCGTTCAGGTTGCTGGCGAAATTTTCCAACGGCTTGGCGTTCTGGTTTTCGGGGCTCTCCTCGCTCTGCGGAGGGGTGGCGTCCTGCTCGTCGGATACCTTGGAAATCCCGTGCGAGATGAAATTCACCACGTCTAGCCGGCTGATTTCCTGCTGTTTGAGAAAATAGACCGCCTGCGATTCCTGCTCGCCGAAAATAGCCACCAGCACGTTAGCGCCGGTGACCTCCTTGTTGCCGGAGGACTGGACATGCAGCACCGCCCGTTGCAGCACCCGCTGGAAACCCAGGGTCGGCTGCGTCTCGCGCGGGTCATCGGTCCCCAGCAAGGGGGTATGATCGCGAATGAACGCTTGCAAGTCCCGTTTCAGCTTATCCACATGGGCGCCGCAGGCCCGCAACACTTCCGCCGCAGCGGGATTGTCCAGCAAGGCCAGCAGCAGGTGCTCCACGGTCATGAACTCATGGCGCCGGTCCCGTGCCTCGCGGAAAGCAAGATTGATGGAAAACTCCAGATCCTTGCTCAACATAACTCACACCTCGAATCGCGCTGGGTGATTTCGAACTTAGGCTTCTTCCATGGTGCACAACAACGGATGCTGGTGCCGGCGGGAAAATTCGTTGACCTGCACCACCTTGGTTTCCGCAATCTCGTGAGTGAAGACGCCGCATACCCCCTGGCCCCGGGTATGAACGTGCAACATCACCTGGGTCGCCTTCTCCTGATTCATCCCGAAAAAACGTTCCAGGATCCGTACCACGAACTCCATGGGAGTATAGTCATCGTTCAGCAGGATCACCTTATACAGCGGTGGCTGCTTGAGTTCGGGCTTTGCCGGCTCCACCACCAGACCGCGGTCTTGATCGGGAGTCGATGAATATTCCTTGCTCATGGCATGCGTGTTGGATCTGAGGTAAAGAAGCATCTTGCGTCCGGCAACGCCGCAAGCCGGCGTGTCGTTCCGCTCGTTGGCGTTGGCTGACATTTAGATAATACGCGGAACACAAGTTTCCTCAAGAGCCTTTCGCACGCAAAAAAACCAGAGGGCTTCCGCCACCGTGGAGAGAGTGCGATTATCCGCCGGGTGAGGCCAACAGCCACATGCCATCAAGTAAACAGCGCGTGGCCGACGGTACGCACCGCGATGCCCACCGCCGCGCCCAGCACCGCCGGCCGCCAGACCCCGGCAACGCGCCGGCCCGCCGAAACGAGCACCGCGACACCCGCCAGATCGAGCGGATGGATCAAGAAACCGGCTCCGTGGTTGAGGGTTGCCACCGTCACGGCGCCATTACGCAACATCTCGTCCATCACCCCCATCATCGCCGTGCCGCCGGCAATGTACTTGGTCAGCGTGGGCAGGATCATCGCCGGGTCCCAATGCAGCATCGCCATGAACGGAGCCAAGCCACGGGTGAGCGCATCGATCGCACCGGTCGAGCGGAGCGCCATCACGATCACCAGGGCGAGCACCAGCATCGGGATCGATCCCACCGCGATCTTGAAGGCTTCCGCGCCGGCCCGATTGATCACGTCTAGCACACCCTTCCCGCTGTTCACCACCGCGTGGTGCAAGGTTTCGTCCAACACGCCTTCCTCGGCGGATAGATTCCGACCGAACAGGTAGTAAGTCGCGGCGGCCGCCAACAGACCACCGAGCAGCGACAACCCGAGCGTCGTGCCGAAATCCAGTCCCATCGCCGTCATCGGGATCATGACATTGGCCTGGGCCATCGCCATCACCATCGCCAGTGTGGCGGCAATGTGACGATCCGAGGCACCGCGCTGTTCCATCATCGTCAGCGTCGCGACCGGCGCGGCGAAACTCACGAAACTGATTTGCAACGCGGCGAACACGCCCAATCCGGTTAAACCAATTGGTTTGAGCAGCGGCGCAAGGCGATGCACGATCCAATCGAGCACGCCACGCGCTTCCAATAGGCGCATCAGCGACAACATCACAATCATTACCGGCAACAGCACGAACAGCGACAACTCCACCGCCGAGCGGCCAGCGCGCAGAATAACGTCAATCAAAATATCCATGGATTTAGTGGCTGCTCAATCGAGTTGGATCTGGAATGGACAACCTGACCAGACTGTAAATCTTGCAAGTCCATGTGAGGTGTAATGTCATGAAGAGGCTGAGGGTATTGAAGTGGAGGTGCGCTCGGAATACTTGTTACCTGCTTCCATTGGGTCTAGTGGTTCCACTGTGCGCCACCGTTCATAACGATCAAGATTGGAGACTTGACTTTCGTCGAGAAAGGCACGCGCCAAGGCTTCAGCGTAATCAAACTCTTCTGGCGATAAGATCTTCTTCGCTTGGTCGAGCATTCGCTCAAAACTCCATGGATGCCGATTGAAACCTTTTTGAATAAAGAACTTGAAATACCCTTCCCAGCGTTCCGTAGAGTGCCCCTGCATCCGCGCAACGAGCCAGAGCGAATAACAAATCTCAGCTATATTCCCCACATTAGATCGATCATATTGATCGGAATACTCAAAGGCAGAAACAAGTAACTGTTTTCCCTCCGATAATCGGGCCATCCCCACGAGAAACTGTCCATAGTTGCCAAGATGGTTGGCGTGTTTCGGGTCGGCCTCTAGCGCCCGCCGGTAATAAACCTCCGCGCCATCCAGGTCACCACATCGCCAAGCCAGGAAATTCGCATAGTTGCCGAGATGGTGGGCGTGTTTCGGGTT
>NZ_SPMZ01000062.1 GCF_012939995.1 Candidatus Competibacter phosphatis
GCGATCCCGAAGCGGTGGCGGATTTGGCCCACGCCTATGTCAGTGGCATGCAGAAGGCGGGCATGGAGGCGGTCGGCAAGCATTTTCCAGGGCATGGCGGCATCGCCGCCGACTCGCATCTGGAGTTGCCGGTGGATCCGCGCGCCTACGCCGATCTGGAACATGCCGATCTGTTGGCCTTCGAGCGCATGATTCATTACGGGTTGGCCGCCATCATGCCCGCGCATGTGCTCTATCCTCAGGTGGACGACCGGCCGGCCGGTTTTTCGGCGCGCTGGCTGCGAGACATCCTGCGGCGACGTCTGGAATTCCAGGGGACGATCTTCAGCGACGATCTGGACATGGCCGGCGCGGGCGAGGCCGGCGCGGCGCCCGAGCGGGCCGAGGCGGCGCTGACGGCCGGTTGCGACATGGTGCTGGCCTGCAACGACCGTCGCGCCGCCAGCGCTATTTTGGAGAACCTGCGCCATGTGGCGGAACCGGTCAGCCAGTTGCGACTGATCCGCCTGCACGGGCGTGGCCATCCCACCCTGGAACGCCTGCGCCGTGGCCCGGTCTGGCAGCGGGCGGTCCGCTTGGTGCACGACTACGATGCGTTCCCGCTGCTGGATATGGATATCTGAAACCGCTGGGAGCGTTTTTTTTCACCTAAACCGAAGTTCGCCATGTCCTCGATTACCGCCGAACAGGCTTCTGTCGTATTGCGCGAGGCCGAATTGCTCTGTGCGCCGGAGCAGGTTGAGATCGCACTGGACCGCTTGGCGGCCGCCGTAACCGTCCGGTTGGGAGATTGCAATCCGCTGGTGCTGGTGGTCATGAACGGTGCCTTTATTCCCGGCGCGCTGCTATTGTCCCGCTTGCACTTTCCTCTGCAAGTCGGTTACTTGCATGCCACCCGTTATCGCGGCGGTATCTGCGGCGGCACCATCGACTGGATCGCGCCGCCGCGGCCGGCGGTCGCCGGCCGAACCGTGTTGGTGGTCGACGATATCTTCGACGAAGGCGACACCCTCAAGGCGATCCTGGAGGAAGTGCGCCGGCAGGGTGCGGCGGCGGTTCACAGCGCGGTATTGGCAAACAAGCGACATGACCGCAAGACACCAGGATTGCATGTGGACTTCATCGGGCTGGAGGTGCCGGATCGCTATGTGTTCGGCTGCGGCATGGACTACAAGGAATATTGGCGCCAGTTGCCCGCCATCTACGCCGCTCGCGATTGAGCGGTTGCCGGCCCGGCTCGTTACCTCTCCCTGATTGTTGTTTCCGACCGCGAGGTTACCGTTATGACACCCACCGTCGCCATCATCGGAGGCACCGGCCTCACTACCCTGGACACCCTGCGGACCGCACATCGGGAAACGCTGTCCACGCCCTACGGCGAGCCGTCCAGCCCCGCAATTCACGGTGAACTGGGGGGACGGGCCGTGGTTTTCCTGGCTCGCCATGGCCAGCATCACACCTTGCCGCCGCACAAGATCAACTACCGAGCCAACCTCTGGGCGCTACACCGGCTTGGCGTCGAGCAGGTCGTCGCGGTGGCGGCGGTGGGCGGCATTCGCGCCGATATGGCACCAGGGGTACTGGCGTTTCCCGATCAGATCGTGGATTACACTTGGGGCCGGCACTGCACCTTCTTCGAGGACAACCTGAGCCACGTTACCCATATCGATTTTACCGAGCCCTACTGCCTGGAACTGCGAGAACGGCTGATCCAGGCGGCTCGCGAGCTGGGCCTTGAGGCGCGCGAGTCATGCACTTACGCGGCGATGCCGGGACCACGGCTGGAGACGGCGGCGGAAATCCGCCGGCTGGAGCGGGACGGCTGCGACATCGTCGGCATGACCGGAATGCCGGAAGCCGCCCTGGCTCGCGAGCTGGGCATGCGCTATGCCGCGTGCGCGGTGGTGGCCAACTGGGCGGCGGGTAAGGTCGCCGGCACGATCAGCATGGCCGAGATCGAGAGCAATCTGGCCGGTAGCATGGATAAGGTCAAGGCGCTGCTGGCGCAAGTCATCCCGACCCTGGTACCGCTCTGACCTCACCCGCCGCGAATGGTCCGGCCGGTCCGTAAGTTGCGGATGGCGGTCGGTCGGGCCGCGCCGCCGGTCGGGCCGGGCAGCAGGGCATCGAGATGCCGCCCCAGTTGCCGGCGTGTCGCCAGCGCGCTGCGAGCTGGTGGACGGCCGCTGAGGTTGGCGCTGGTGGATACCAGTGGATGGCCGCAAGCTCGGCACAGCGCCGCCGCCAGCGGATGGGCGGTCACCCGCACCGCCAGGGTGTCGTGTCGGCCCCGTAGCCAGCGCGGGGTTCCGCGCCGGGCGGGAACCAGCCAGGTGTGAGGTCCCGGCCAACTGGCGTGCAGCCGCCCCAGCTCGGCCGGGGTCAGGGGGCGCAGAAAAGGGGCGAGTTGGGCGAAATCGGCCGCGATCAGGATCAGGCCCTTATGCGCCAACCGGCGCTTGAGCGCGAGCAAGCGCCGCACCGCTCGTTCGTTGCGGGGATCGCAGCCGAGCCCGTACACCGCCTCGGTGGGGTAGGCGATCAGGCCGCCAGAGCAAACCGCGCGAGCGACGGCGCGCAAACGTAGCGGGTTGATAGCGGACACTCCAGGTCAGGACGATTTGGTGGCGCGGCGGCGGGTGGCGGGCTTCTTGTCGGGCGCGTCGCGTACCAGCGTTTCGCACTCGGCCAGCGCCAGGCTGGCTGGATCGCGGTCCTTGGGCAGACGGACGTTTTTTCTTGCCGTCGGTGATGTAGGGACCGAAGCGGCCGTTCAGGATGCGGATGGAAGAATCGGGGAACTCGCGCAGAACCTTGTTGGCCACCGCCTGCCGGTGCGCGGCGATCAGTTCCAGCGCCCGCTCGCGGCTGACGGTGTAGGGATCTTCCTGTTTCAGCGAAACGTAGCTCTTGCCATAGCGAACGTAGGGTCCGAACCGGCCGATGTTGGCCTGGATCGGCTCACCGTCGGCGGTGGCGCCGAGATCGCGCGGTAATTGAAACAGCGCCAGAGCCTCATCCAGGGTGAGGGTATTCATCCGCTGCTCCGGCCGCAGGCTGGCGAAGCGCGGTTTGTCGGCATCCTCCTTGACGCCGATCTGCGCGTAGGGGCCGAATCGGCCCATCCGCACCGAAACCAGTTTGCCGGTCTTGGGGTCGTTGCCCAATTCGCGGCTTTGCACCACGTCCTGGCGCGAGACGTTTTCCGTCTTCTCCGCGACCCGCTGCTTGAACGGGTCCCAGAAACCCCGCATCAGCGGCAGCCAGTCCTCCTCGCCGCGAGACACCGCGTCCAGGTTGTCCTCCAACCGGGCCGTGAAGTCGTAATCCACATATTGGGTGAAATGCTGGGTCAAGAAGCGGTTGACGATGCGGCCGATATCGGTGGGTTTGAAGCGGCGGTTGTCCAGCACCGCGTATTCGCGGGCCAGCAGCGTCGAGATGATCGCCGCATAGGTCGAAGGTCGGCCGATACCGTATTCTTCCAGGGTCTTGACCAGGCTGGCCTCGGAAAAGCGCGGCGGCGGTTCGGTGAAGTGCTGCTCCGGCCGCAGCGCCAGCAGATCAACCCATTCGCCC
Source organism: Candidatus Competibacter phosphatis (assembly GCF_012939995.1). Taxonomy (GTDB): domain Bacteria; phylum Pseudomonadota; class Gammaproteobacteria; order Competibacterales; family Competibacteraceae; genus Competibacter; species Competibacter phosphatis. The sequence goes on from NZ_SPMZ01000062.1 coordinate 3,580, forward strand.
GTCCGCAACGGCGGCAGCATCCGCCCTTCGATGTCGTCGGCCTGGTCGTCCACGCCTTCGCGGTAGATCGCCATGAAGCCGGGGTCGGCGACGACCGAACCGGTGGCGCGGAAGCTGTTGCCGGCGCCGCAGGCCAGATCCGCCGCGACCGTGTCCAGGGTGGCCGGGATCATCTGGCAGGCGACGGTGCGCTTCCAGATCAACTCGTACAACGCGTACTGATCGGCGTTGAGGTGGGCGCGGATGGTTTCCGGCGCGACCGCGACCGAGGTCGGACGGATCGCTTCGTGCGCTTCCTGGGCGTTCTTGGCCTTGGTCTTGAACAGCCGGGGGCTGGCCGGCACGTTGTGCGCGCCGTAGCGCTGGAGGATCAGCGCGCGGATCTCGACGAGCGCGTCCTGAGCGAGGTTGACCGAATCGGTGCGCATGTAGGTGATCAGGCCGACCGCGCCGCCACCGGTGTCGATGCCCTCGTACAACTGCTGGGCGACCCGCATGGTGCGCTGGGTGGAGAAACCCATCTTGCGCGAAGCTTCCTGCTGCAGGGTCGAGGTGGTGAACGGCGCGGCGGGATGGCGCTTGCGCTGCTTGCGTTCCACCTTGGCGACCCGCAACCGGCCGATGGCGGCGGGATCGGCCGCCGGTTCCCCGGACTCGGCCAGTTGCGCGCGCGCCGCGGCCAGCAGGGTTTGTTCCAGGATCAGCGCCCGAGCACTGTCGGCGATACTGAACTGAGTTAGTTTCTCGCCGGCATACTCCAGCAGGCGGGCGGTGAACGGCTGGCCGGTTTTGGCGGCGTCGGCTTCCAGGCTCCAGTATTCCCGGGTCTGGAACCGCTCGATTTCCTCCTCGCGCTCGACGATCATCCGCAGCGCCGGCGACTGCACCCGGCCGGCCGACAAGCCGGGCCGGATTTTCTTCCACAGCAGTGGCGACAGGTTGAAGCCGACCAGGTAGTCCAGCGCGCGGCGGGCCTGTTGGGCGTTGACCAGGTCCAGCGATAGCTGACGGGGGTGGTTGATGGCATCCAGAATCGCCCGCTGGGTGATTTCGTGGAACACCACCCGCTGTGCCGGTTTGTCGCTCAGCAGGTCGCGCTGCCGGAGGATTTCGTGCAGATGCCAGGAAATGGCTTCGCCCTCGCGGTCCGGGTCGGTGGCCAGATACAGGGCATCGGCTTTGGCGACCGCCTTGGCGATGGCTTCGACATGGCGCAGGTTTTTCTCGATCGGCTGATACTTCATGGCAAAGTCGTGTTCCGGATCGACCGCGCCCTCCTTGGGGACCAGGTCACGCACATGACCGTAGGAGGCCAATACTTCGAAGTCCTTGCCCAGGTATTTCTTGATCGTTTTCGCCTTGGCCGGCGACTCCACGATGACCAAGTTCTTGCTCATGACAAATCACTGTGGGTGACTGATGTAAAGGTGGCGCCGGTTTGGACTCCGGCCCGAGAAGGCGATGCTCCCGCCACGACCGATCGGCGCGGCGAGAATTCAAGCACACGACGGAAAGATCTGACGAACGCTTGGCGCTTTGGCGCTTAATGAAGGTAGCCGGGCGGGCTATCGAGCACCAGATCTTCCAGCCAGGCGCAGGCTTCTTCCTGACCGGGTTGGTTGAATAGCAGCATCAGAACGATCCACTTGAGTTGGTGCAGGCCGATATCGTCGGCTTCCAGCGCCATGACTCGATCGATGACCAGTTCGCGGGTTTCCGAATTGAGAATGCCGCTTTGTTCCAGGAACAGCAGGAAGCCTTGGCATTCCACATCCAGCTTCGCCAGTTCCGGCGCCACGTAAATGCGGCAGGAACTGGGGTTGACCGGCAGGGCGATCGCCTGACGGTCGACCAAGCTGTCCAACCATTCGAACGCTTGTTGGATCTCCCGCGAGGGAAAGCCGGCGGCGAGCAGTTCGGTCTGGATGGATTCGCGGTCGGGGTCGGTGTCCTCATCATCGCCCATGTAGTTCTGAAACAGGTACATCAGCACGTCCAACACGTTTTCTTTCATTCCAGCGCTCATCTGGGAAGGATAAAAACCCCCGCCGTCCGGCGTGGGCGCGGGCGACCGCCGGTTTGGGCGGCCGGCTTTCAGGCTTTCAGGCGGCAGTACAGACCGCCGGGGACGGCTGCCACATAACCTTCCAATTCCAAAATCAACAGCATGGAGGAAACCACTTCCGCCGTCAATCCGCAGCGTTCCACCAGCGAATCGACCGCCAGCGGTCCGTCGTTCATCGCCGCCAGCAGTTGCTGGTAGTCTTCATCCAGTGCTTCCGAAGCCGGCGGCGCGGCGGTCGGGGTTTCGGCGCCGTCGCCAACGAACGCCGCGAGAGCACCCAGCTCTTCCAGAACGTCGGCGGCCGTCTCCACCAGTTTCGCGCCCTGCCGGATCAATGCATGGCAACCCTTGACCAGCGGGTTGTGAATCGAGCCGGGGATCGCGAACACTTCCCGGCCCTGGTCGAGGGCCTGGCGGGCGGTGATCAGCGAACCGCTCCGCAGAGCGGCTTCCACCACCAGCACGCCCAGGGCCAGCCCGCTGATCAGGCGATTGCGCCGGGGGAAGTTCTCGGCGATCGGCGGCGTGCCGATGGGCAGTTCCGATAGCAGCGCGCCGCGCTCGGCGATGGCGTGGGCCAGATCCCGGTGCCTGGCGGGATAGACTCGGTCCAGGCTGGTGCCCATCACCGCGATGGTTGGGCCGCCGCCGGCCAGCGCGCCCTGATGAGCGGCGGCGTCGATGCCGAGCGCCAAGCCGCTGGTGATGACCAGGCCGGCGCCGGCCAGATGGGCGGCGAAATGGTGGGCGGTTTCCCGGCCGAGCGGGGTCGGGTTGCGGGTGCCGACGATGGCGAGTTGCGGCGCCCGCAAACACTCGGGGTCGCCGTGGACGAACAGCAGCGGTGGCGGATAGGTGATCTGCCGCAACAGCGGTGGGTAGCGGGGGTCGTCCAGTTGCAGCAGGTGGTTGTCGGGTCGTTCCAGCCAGGCCAAATCCTGTTCCACCCGCCGCCAGTCGGGTTGGCGCAACGCGTCGAGCGCGGTGGCCGGCAGATCCAGTTGCCGTAGCTCGGCGTGGTCGGCGGCGAAAACCGCCGCCGCCGAACCGTAGTGCGTCAGCAGCCGGGCAAAACGGGTCGGCCCGATGCCCGGTGCCCGCAACAGCGCCAGCAGCCAGGCCGGTTCGGTGGCCGGAGGCGTGGCGTTACGGTTCAGGGGGTGGTTACCCGATCCTGCAAGCGGATGGCGCGCTCGGCCTGCATCACCAAGCCGTAGCTGACCAGATCGTGAACCTTGTAAATCATCAACAGGCCGGCTCGTTCGCCCGGCAGCTTGACGCTGCCACCGGAGACCGGATCCTCGACTGTCCGTCCCCTGCCGTAGATGGCGAGCACATGGCCGGGCTCGATGCCTTCCTGAGCGCCCAGATTGACGATGAGACTGCTGTACTGGGTGATCTGGGTAACATCGGTGTCGAGTTTGGCGATGATGGAGCCTTCCGTGTCCGGTGGGACCGGATGCGGCTCGAAGCTGTACAGCTCGCGTTCGGCTTCGATCGGCAGCAGCCGGTCGCCGGCCCGGATCGGGGCGATGGTGTTGGCCAGCGTGAACGTGGCCGGATCGCCATCCTGGTCCAGGATCGCTTCGCCCAGATAGACGCCGGGGGTGCCCAGGTAGCGGTCGGAACCCGGCTCGCGCAGCGCTTCGCCGGGGCGGAACACTTGATAGCGTGGCTGGTCGAAGAGAGAGCCGCGCGCGTATACCCGGTCGCGGGCGGCGTAGACGACCTGGTCGTCGTCGTCGGCCACGATGTAGGGCGTCCCTTTCCACTGGGCGTCGCTCAGGATCACGGCGCGGGTCAGGAACGATTCGACCGCATCGCGCGGCACCGGCGGGATCGGTTGGCTCAATTCCTCGATTCGAACCTTGGGCGACAGTTTGAGCAGCGGAACCTCGTCGCGTTCGGCGACCGCCAACTGGGGCTGACCGTCGGCGTCGTGGCTGAACTGGAGCACGTCGCCGGGGTAGATCCGGTTGGGGTTGCGAAGCTGCGGGTTTTGCCGCCAGATCTCCCGCCACCGCCAGGGGTCTTGCAGAAACCGTCCGGCGATGCTCCACAGTGTGTCGCCGGGGGCCACGGTGTAGGTTTGGGGATGGTCCTGCCGCAGCACGACCGGTGCTGGCGCCGGTGTTGCGCCGGCGGTTCCCGCCGCCGCTCCCGAAAGCAGCGGTGGTTCGGTGGCGGCGGGGCCGGATTCGGGCTGGGAAGGCATTTGGGCGCACGCCCCGAGCAGGACCGCCGCCGCCAGCGACAGGGTAGTCCCAAGCTGTTTTGAGGAACGCGAGATGTTCATGGTCCTTGCTCATCCTCCGAAGAAACGGGCGGGAGTGTAGCGAATCACCCCCATCGCGCTAAAGTATAGCCCTCATGCCGGGGTTTCTCGTATGATTTCCATATGCAAAAGCTAGTTTAGTCGACTGAACGAAGCATTCGTGGAGCTACCATGGCCCGATTGACCATACTGCATTATCCCGATTCCCGGCTGCGCAAACCGGCGCTGCCGGTGGAAATCGTCGACGACGGCGTGCGCGTGCTGGTGGCCGACATGCTGGAGACTATGTACGCGGCGCCGGGCATCGGTTTGGCCGCGACTCAGGTCAACGTTCGGAAACGTATCGTGGTGATGGATGTTTCCGAGGAAAAAAAACCAGCCGCTGGTGTTCATCAATCCGACCTTGCTGGAGCGGGAAGGCGAAGGCGAGATGGAGGAGGGTTGTTTGTCGGTGCCGGGCTTTTACGAAACCGTCCGCCGCGCCGAGCGGGTCCGAGTCAGCGCGCTGGACCGCGACGGCGAACCGTTCGAGCTCGACGCCAGCGGCCTGTTGGCGGTCTGCATCCAGCACGAGATCGATCATCTGGACGGCAAGCTGTTCGTGGATTATCTGTCGGCGCTGAAGCGCGACCGCATCCGCAAGAAACTGGAAAAACAGACCCGACTGGAATCGCACGCGTCCTGAGCATGGATGCGTCCGGCGCCGTGCCCGCTCCGCCAAATGGCGTCACCCGTTTCCGGAAAACGGGTGACGCCTCCGCCAAACCGCCTGCCGCATGACCGTTGCTTCGTTACGTCTGATCTTCGCGGGTACTCCCGATTTCGCGGTGCCCGCCCTGCAAGCCCTGATCGATGCCGGCCGTGCACCCGTCGCCGTCTATACCCAACCGGATCGGCCGGCCGGGCGCGGCCGACAGTTGCGCGCCAGTCCGGTCAAGGTTTGCGCGCGGGCCGCCGGCATTCCGGTCCACCAGCCGGTCAGTTTGCGTGATCCCGCCGTTTGGGCCGAACTGACGGCCACGGCGCCGGATCTGTTGGTGGTGGCCGCCTATGGCCTGATCCTGCCGCTGGCGGTGCTGGCGATCCCGCGACTGGGCTGCGTCAACATCCATGCCTCGTTGTTGCCGCGCTGGCGCGGCGCCGCGCCGATTCAGCGGGCGCTGCTGGCCGGCGACGACGAGACCGGCATCTGCCTCATGCGCATGGAAGCCGGCCTGGATACCGGGCCGGTGCTGGCGCGGGCCGCCTGCCCGATTCATCGGGGGACGACGGGTGGCGAGTTGCACGATCGATTGGCCGCGCTGGGCGCCGACACGCTGCGGGCGGCGTTGCCGGATCTGTTGGCCGGACGACTGATCGCCGAAGCGCAGAACGACGCCCTCGCCACCTACGCGCCCAAGCTGGACAAGGCCGAGGCCGACCTGGACTGGACCCGGCCGGCGTCGGAATTGGAGCGGCGGGTACTGGCGTTCAACCCTTACCCCATCGCCCGAACCTGGTTGGACGGTCAACCGCTGCGCGTCTGGCGGGCTCGGGCTGAGCGGGAGTCGGTGACCGCCGCGCCCGGCACGGTCCTGCGCGAAGACTCGGCGGGTATCGTGGTTGCGGCCGGTTCCGGGGTGCTGTGGTTGACCGAAGTGCAACTGCCCGGCGGCCGGCCATTGCCGGCTGCGGCGTTTCTGAACGCCCACCGACTGGCTGGCCAGCGGTTGGGCGCGGCATGAACGCCCGCGTTATCGCGGCTCAGGCGCTGGGTCGGGTATTGGGCGAGGGGGAGTCGCTGGCCACGGTGCTGCCGTCGGCGCTGGCACACGCCGATCCGGGTGAACGCGGTTTGCTGCAGGAGCTGTGTTACGGCGTCTGTCGCTGGCAGCCGCAATTGCGGTTTTTGCTCGATCGATTGCTGGCCAGACCACTGGAGCCCGGCGAGCAGGTGCTTCGGGGTTTGCTGCTGGCGGGTCTCTACCAGTTATGGCATTTGCGCGTTCCCGAACACGCTGCGGTGGCCGAAACCGTCGCCGCCGTCCGCCCCTTGCGCAAACCCTGGGCGGCGGGTCTGGTCAACGCGGTGCTGCGAAGCGCGCTGCGCCGCCGCGCGGAACTGGAGGCGCTGATCGAGGCGGACGCGGAAGCCCGTGCCGCCCATCCGCGCTGGTTGTTGGACTGGCTGCGGCGGGATTGGCCGGACGATTGGCCGGCCATCGTCGCCGCCAACAATGTCCGGCCGCCTTTCACGCTGCGGATCAATCGTCTTCGGCTCGATCGGGAGGCGTACCGGCAACGACTGGCGACGGCGGGTTACGACGCCGGGCCGGCGGCGGTCGAAACCGCATTGACCCTGTCCACTCCCACCGATCCGGCGATATTGCCGGGTTTCGCCGAGGGTTGGGTGTCGGTTCAGGATACCGGCGCGCAACTGGCGGCATCGCTGCTGGCGGTTCGACCGGGGCAACGGGTGCTGGACGCCTGCGCCGCGCCCGGCGGTAAGACCGGGCATTTGCTGGAATGCGTGCCGGACCTTGATCTGACCGCGCTGGATTGCGACGCCGGTCGATTGGAGCGGGTGCGCGACACCTTGACCCGATTGCGGCTGAATGCCCGATTGCTCGCGGGTGACGCCCGGCGGCCGGCGGACTGGTGGGACGGCGCGCTTTATGACCGCATTCTGCTGGACGCCCCTTGTTCGGCGACCGGGGTGATCCGCCGCCATCCCGATATCAAGCTGCTGCGCCGCGAGAGCGATATCGCCGCGCTGGCCGAACGGCAACAGGCGTTGCTGACCGGATTGTGGCCGCTGCTGCGGCCGGGTGGCCGGCTTCTGTATGTGACCTGTTCGGTGCTGCGCGCGGAGAACGAGCGGGTGGTGGCGGCCTTTCTCGCCACCCATCCGGATGCCCACGAGCAGCCGATCGTGGCGGGTTGGGGGCGCGTCTTATCGCATGGCCGTCAGATTCTGCCGGGCGAAAGTGGCATGGATGGCTTTTATTACGCTGTGCTTGGCAAGCAGGCCGCGACCTCGGAGGCATCATGCCGGCCGGTGCCCTGATGCAGATCCGGCTCCGCGCCAGACTGCTGGTGTTGTTGGCGTTGCTGGTGCTGTTGAGGGTCACTGACGTCCAAGCGGCCGGGTTTGATGTGATCGAGGCTAGCACCCGCCTGGGCGACGGCGTTTACCGTCTGAACGCCCAAATCGAATACAGCTTTAGCGAGCCAGCGCTGGACGCCCTGCAAAACGGAGTGCCGCTGACCATCGAACTGCTGATGGAAGTGCGGCGGCGGCGCTCGTGGGTGTGGGATGAAACAGTCTATTCGTTGGTGCAACGCTTCCGTCTCGAATACCATGCGCTGAGCCGGCAATATCTGGTTCACAACCTCAACAGCGGTGAGCGCCGCAACTTCTCCACCCGCCCGGCCGCGCTGCGGTTCATGGGCCGGATTCACGAATTCCCCCTGCTCGATCGCAGCCTGCTGGCGCCCGACCGGCGGTATGAAGGGGCTTTGCGGGCGCAACTCGCACTCGATACCTTGCCGACACCGTTGCGCTTGTTCGCCTATCTCTCCGAGGATTGGCAACTGACCAGCGAGTGGTATACGTGGCCGCTTTGATCCGCCGGCTCGCCCGTGGCCAAGGGTTGTTTCCCGTGCTGGTGCTACTGGGCTTGCTGTTGGTCATGTTGGTGGTGGTGGCGGGCGCCACCACCAACTCGACCCATTTCGAACAGGTGTATGCCTGGCTGTTGTTGGCCAGCGCCGTCGGGCTGGCGGTATTGGCGGCGCTGATTCTTTACAATCTGATCAGTTTGCTCGGTTTGTACCGCCGTCAGGTGCCCGGCGCACGGTTGATCTTGCGGTTGGTGGGGATCTTCGCCGTGCTGGCCATCACGCCGGTGGCGCTGGTTTACGGCTTCTCGCTGAATTTCCTGCAACGGGGCATCGATAGCTGGTTCAACGTGCAGGTGGACCGCGGCCTGGAGGACGCCCTGGAGCTCAGCCGCACCGCATTGGATCTGCGGATGCGCGAGTTACTCAAGCAGACCACGCGGATCGCCGACAGCGTCGCCGAAAGCGACGGAGAGCAGGTGGCCCGGCGCCTGGACGACCTGCTCGATTTCGGCGAGGCTTCCGAGCTGACTCTATTCGGGCGCGGTGGCCGCATCATCGCCACCGCCACCGCCTATCCATCGTCGGTGTTGCCGGAACCGCCGCCGGATGTGGTGGTGCTGCAGGTGCGGCAGGGTCGCGATTACGTCGGCCTGGAGCCGGTCCGCGACACGGGGTTCCATATCCGCGTGGTGGTGCGGGTCACCAGCTTCGGCAACGAGGAGCGGTTGCTGCAAGCGCTGTTTCCGGTGACCGACCGGCTCAGCCTATTGGCCGACGCGGTGCAGGCGGCCTTCGACAGCTATAAGGAATTGATCTTCCTGCGAGCACCGTTGAAAGCCAGTTTCACCCTGATTCTGTCGCTGGCGCTATTGCTGGCGGTACTGGCGGCGTTCTGGGCCGCGTTCTACACCGCGCACCGCTTGGTGCGGCCGTTGCGCGAGCTGGCCGATGGCACCCAAGCGGTCGCCGCCGGCCAGTTCGACAAACAACTGATGACCCGCGCCGGTACCGACGAGTTGGGGTTCCTGGTGCAGTCCTTCAACCAGATGACCCGTAACCTGGCGCAAGCGCGCGACGCCGCGCAGCGCAGCCAGGAACTGGTCGAAAGTCAGCGCGCTTATCTGGAGGCGATGCTGGCGCGATTGTCGTCCGGGGTCCTGACCATCGATCAGGCTGGCCGTCTGCAAACCTGCAACGAGGCGGCCAGCCAAATCCTGGGCGTGGACTTAAAGGCGTTCGTCGGCACCCACAGCCAGATCATCGCGATCGAACAGCCGGTGTTGCAGGATTTTCTGGAGGCGATCGCGCCTCGGTTCGTCGAGACCGGCGACTGGCGGCAGGAGATTAGCTGGTTCAGTGGCTCTGGCCGACGCATTCTGATGTGTCGCGGCAGTTCGCTGCCGGACACGGTCGGCCTGCGCGGTGGTCACGTCGTGGTTTTCGACGACATCACCCATCTGATGCAGGCCGAACGCGACGCCGCCTGGGCCGAGGTGGCGCGCCGCCTGGCGCACGAAATCAAGAATCCGCTGACGCCGATTCAATTAGCCACCGAGCGCATTCGTCACAAGTACCTCAAGCAATTCGATGCGGAGCAAGGCCGGGTGCTGGATCGCGGTACCCACACCATCATCCAACAGGTGCAGGCGATGAAGGAGATGGTGGACGCTTTCAACGAATACGCGCGCCCGCCGCGTCTGCGCCTGGAACCGGTGGAATTGAACGAATTCGTTGCCGAAGTGCTCTATCTGTACCGCGATTATCCAGCCGGCGTGGAGATTAAGCTGGATCTGGCCGATGAGTCGCTGCCGATCAACGCCGACAAGGGTCGGCTACGCCAGTTGCTGCACAATCTGGTCAAGAACTCGATCGAGGCCATCGGCGACGGTCACGGTTCGACCTTGTGGATTGGTACCGCTCGCGAACATGTGACCGGCGCCGATTGCGCCCAACTGAGTTTGCGCGACGACGGTCCCGGTTTTCCCGACAACATCCTGAACAGCGCCTTCGAGCCCTATGTGACTACCAAACCCAAGGGAACCGGACTAGGATTGGCCATCGTCAAGAAAATCGTTGAAGAACACGGGGGATGGATCCAGTTGGAATCGCCGGCGGATGGCGGCGCCCGGATCGTGGTCCGGTTGCCGCTGCGCGGCGCCGCCGGGTCCCCGGTCCTGCCTGCCGGTCCCGCCGTGCCGTTAAATGCCGATAAGGAGGCCGGATGAGCGCATCTTATATTCTGGTGGTCGATGATGAGCCGGACATTCGCGATCTGGTGAAGGAAATCCTGGAAGACGAGGGCTATGGCGTCGCCATCGCGGAGAATGCCGCCGCAGCCCGCGAGGCCCGCCGCGCCCAGCGGCCCGATCTGATCCTGCTCGATATCTGGATGCCGGACACCGATGGCATCACCCTGCTGAAGGAATGGAGCGAGGGCGACCATCTGCCTTGTCCGGTGATCATGATGTCCGGGCACGGCACGGTCGAGACTGCGGTCGAGGCGACCCGGCTGGGCGCCTACGATTTCATCGAGAAGCCGCTGTCGATGGCCAAGTTGCTGCTGACCGTGGAGCGGGCGCTGGACGCGGATCGGTTGGCGCGGGAAAACCAGAACCTGCGCCGCCAGCAGCGGATCGTGACCGAGCCGGTCGGCCGCAGCGAGGTGGTGCAGCGCTTGCGCGCCCAGGTGCTCAAGATCGCCCAACACGATGCGCCGGTGCTGGTGTTCGGCGAACCGGGGACCGGCAAGGAGGTTTATGCCCGCTTCCTGCACGCGCACAGCCCGCGCCGCAACGGCCCGTTCGTGGATGTGGGGGTCGGTTCGATCGCCCGCGAAAACGCCAGTCTGGAACTGTTCGGTTCCGAGCAGGGCGAGCGGATTCACTATGGCCGTCTGGAGCAGGCTAGTGGCGGCACCCTGTTTCTCGACGAACTGGCCGACATGGACCTCGAAGCCCAGGCCAAGCTGGCCAGTGCCCTGGAAAACGGCTCCTTCCTGCGCATCGGCGGCAAGGAGCCGGTGCGGGTCAACGTGCGAGTGGCGGCCGCCACCCACCGCGATCTGGAGCAGGAGGTGGCGATCGGGCGGTTCCGCGAGGATCTGTATTATCAATTGAACGTGGTGCCGATCAAGTTGCCGCCGTTGCGCGATCACATCGAGGACGTGCCGGAACTGCTGAACTACTACATCGGCTATTTCGTCGATCAGGAAGGGTTGACCTACCGCCATTTCACCCTGGCGGCCCAGAACCGGCTGCGCAACTACAACTGGCCCGGCAACATCCGCGAACTGAAGAACTTGGTGCAGCGCCTACTGATTCTGGGCGGCGAGGAGGAAATCACCCTGGAGGAAGTGGATGCCGCCGTGCGCGGCATCACCACCGCCAAATCCCAGGATGTTGGCAGCATTCCCCTGAACCTGCCGTTGCGCGAAGCGCGGGAACAGTTCGAGCGAACCTATCTGATGCAGCAGTTCCGGGAATGCGAGGGCAATGTGGCGCGGTTGGCCGAGCGGGTCGGCATGGAGCGCACCAACCTCTACCGCAAGCTGCGCGCCTTGGGTATCGATCCCAAGAAGGCGCTGGATGAGTGAGGGCGGTTTATGAAGATCGTGATGCTCGGTGCCGGGCAGGTGGGTGGTTCGGTCGCGCACATTCTGGCGAGCGAGGCCAACGACGTCACCGTGGTCGACGCCAACGCCGAACGCTTGCAGGCGCTGCAGGATCGACTGGATATCCGTACCGTCTGCGGTCACGCCGCCTATCCGGGTGTGTTGGAGCAGGCGGGCGTCGCCGACGCCGACATGCTGATCGCGTTGACCGACAATGACGAAGTCAACATGATCGCCTGTCAGGTGGCGCACACCCTGTTCAACACCCCGACCAAGATCGCGCGGGTTCGGGCGGGGGGCTATATCACCTATCAGGATCGCCTGTTCAGCGATCAGGCGCTGCCGATCGATGTGCTGATCAGCCCCGAGCAACTGGTGACGGACTACATCCGCCACATCATCGAGCATCCCGGTTCCTTGCAGGTGCTGGATTTCGCCGATGATCAGGTCCGGCTGATGGGCGTCAAGGCCTACGAAGGCAGCACGCTGGTGGGCCAGGCGTTGCGCACCCTGCCGGAGCACATGCCGGGTATCGATGCCCGGGTGGCCGCCATCTTCCGCCAAGGCAGGCCGATCATTCCGGAAGGCAACACCATCATTACGGCCGACGACGAGGTTTTTTTCATCGCCGCCCGCAAGAATACCCGCGCCATCGTCAGCGAATTGCGCAAGCTGGACAAGATGGTCAAGCGCCTGATCATCGCTGGCGGCGGCCATATCGGGGCGCGACTGGCCCAGGCGCTGGAAGAGCGCTTCAAGGTCAAGGTCATTGAGCGCAACGTCGCCACCAGCCGACGGTTGTCGGAGCAGTTGAGCCGGGCGATCGTGCTGCAGGGCGATGCCGCCGACGAAAATCTGTTGCGACAGGAAAACATCGAAAACATGGACGTGTTCTGTGCCGTAACCAACGACGACGAGGCCAATATCCTGTCGGCGATGCTGGCCAAGCGCATGGGCGCCCGCAAGGTCATGGCGCTGATCAACCGAGTGTCCTACGTGGACCTGGTGGAATCCTCCGGCATCATCGATGTCGCCATCTCGCCGCAGCAGGCCACCATCGGTAGCCTGCTGACCCATGTGCGTCGCGGCGACGTGGTCAAGGTTCATTCCCTGCGTCGGGGCGCCGCTGAAGCGATCGAGGCGGTGGCCCACGGCGACTACAAAACCTCGAAGGTCGTGGGGCGGCGCCTGGACGAGATCAAACTGCCGCCGGGCACCACCATCGGCGCCGTTGCCCGCGGCGACGAGGTCATCATCTGTCATCACGACACCATGATCGAGGCGGATGATCACGTCATCCTGTTTCTGGTCGACAAGAAGCGGGTGCCCGAAGTCGAACGGCTATTCGCGGTGACGGCGACCTTTCTGTAAGCCCGCGCCGTGCGAAAAAGCCTTATGCTAGAATGGGTGTGCCCCGAATCCCGGCCGGGGGAGTGGCCCCCACCAACATTCCAAAACCGCCAGGCGTTGACAGGACCCCGCACATGACCGCATTCAATTTCGAGCAGGCACGCTTCAACATGATCGAGCAGCAGATCCGGCCCTGGGAAGTGCTGGATCAGCGAGTTTTGGACACGCTCGCCAGTATGCCGCGCGAGGATTTCGTGCCGGAGCGCTACCGTAATCTGGCTTTCAGCGATGTCGCCATCCCTCTCGGCCACGGCGAGGTCATGTTGAAGCCCCCCATCGAGGGCCGCATCCTGCAGGCGCTGGCGCTGCGGCCGGTCGATCAGGTGTTGGAAGTCGGCACCGGCAGCGCTTATCTGACCGCCTGTCTGGCGCGCTTGGCCGCTGGGGTGACCAGTGTGGACATCATCCCTGAGTTCATCGAAGCCGCCCGGCCCAAGCTCAAGGCGCATGGCATCGGTAACGTGACGCTGCATGTCGGAGATGCCAGCCGCGCTTGGGGCGAGCACCGCTACGGCGTCATCGCCGTCACCGGCTCGGTGGCCATGCTCGCCGACTGCTGGCGGCAAAGCCTGAGTCTGGGCGGTCGACTGTTTATCGTGGTGGGTCAGCCGCCGGTGATGGAGGCGTTGCTGGTCACTCGAACCGGCGAGCGGGAATGGATCGAGGAAAGTCTGTTCGACACCGCACTGCCGCCGTTGCGCAACGCCGAACCCCACAAAGCCTTCGAATTCTGAGCCTCATGTGGCAATTGACGCCCCTCGAACTCCAACGAATGTTGGCGTCGGATCGAGATCCGCCCTTGTTGCTGGATGTCCGGGAGCCCTGGGAAGTGGCGGTTGCCTGGATCGAGGGTGCGTTCAATCTGCCGATGGGTCGCGTCGTGAACGGTTGGCGTCAGCTCGATCCGGCGCGGGAGACGGTCGTGATTTGTCACCATGGATTCCGTAGCGCTCAAGTGGTTCTGTTCCTCAAGCGCGCCGGCTTCGAGCGGGTCGCCAATCTGGATGGCGGAATCGATGCCTGGTCGCGCGAAGTCGATCCCACCGTACCCACCTATTAATTTCGTGTCCCAGTTTTTCCTGATCAGGCACGGGGTTTTCGCCGCGATGATCCGTTTGCTATATTAGCGATCGTTAAAATACTTGTTATCCAAGGGAGTCCGTCAACCATGCCTAGAGCGCACCGTTTGCTATTGGCCGGAATGGTCGCCGCGCTGTTCGGCCAGCCGGTAGGGGCGGAAGATCTGCTGCAAGTGTACCGTCGGTCCATGGAGAGCGATCCCGCGCTCAAGGCCGCCGCCGCCAGCCGGCAAGCCTCCCAGGAAGCCAAACCGCAGGCTCGAGCCCTGTTGTTGCCGAGCGTGGGCGTTACGGCCTCGCGTGGCAGTACCTTTGGGGTGGTGGGCGTGTCGACCGGCAGTGATGGCGGCAACACGCACAGCTACGCGATCGGTTTGACGCAGCCCGTCTACAATCGCGCCAGCCAAGTACAGCAGCGATTGGCGGAGGAGACGATCAAACAAGCCGATACCGACTTCAACAACGCGCAGAACGATCTGATCCTGCGGGTGGCACAGGGCTACTTCGGCGTGCTGGCGGCGATCGACAATCTGACTTTCGCCACGGCGGAGAAAAACGCCTTCGCCCGCCAGCTCGAACAGGCCAACCGGCGGTTCGAGGTCGGGTTAGCCACCATCACTGACGTTTACGATGCCCAGGCCCGATTCGATGGCGCCGTTTCCTCGGAGATCGACGCCATCAACAAGTTGGCCAATGCCCGCGAACTCTTGCGGCAGTTGACCGGCCAGGACTATGCGCAACTCAATCTGCTCAGCGAGCGGATGCCGCTGGCGCTGCCCAATCCCAACGATCCCGAGCAGTGGGTGCGCATGGCGTTGGACAACAATCTGACGCTGCGTAGCGCCGGCTTCGGGGTTGAGCAAGCCCGGGAAAATATCCAGTTGCAGAAGGCCGGCCATTATCCGTCCCTGGACCTGAATGCCAACCGTGCCGATGTGGACACCGCGTTCACTCGCACCATCAGCAGCCAAGTCAACCTGCAATTGACCATTCCCTTGTACAGTGGCGGCGCGGTGTCCTCCCGCTCTCGCCAGGCGGCCTACAACTACGAAGCCTCCCGCCAGAATCTGGAGAACCTGCAGCGCGATGCGGTCCGTACCGTTCGCAACGCTTACCGAGGCCAGGAAACCTCCATCAGCCAGATCAAGGCCTTGGATCAGACTCGAGTGTCCACCCGTAGTGCGTTGGAAGCCACCCAGGCCGGTTACGAAGTCGGCACCCGCACCATCGTGGATGTGTTGAACGCCGAACGTAACGTTTACTTGGCCGAGCGGGAGTATGCCGCCGCCCGCTATTCCTACATCGCCAATTTCCTGGTGCTCAAGCAAGCCGCCGGCCAGTTGTCGGAAGAAGATATGGTGGAGATCAACGGTTGGTTGGGCGGACCCGTGGCGACGAATGGCATGCCCGTCGTGCCAGTGCCCGGAGAACCCGCCAAACCCGACGCCGGCAAAGGCAAGACGCACGGCAAGAATACCGCCACCAAATCCACTGGCAAGTGACTCGAACGGGTCCGGTTGCATTCCCACGATGACCGCATGACCGACCGACGATGCGCGCAGTCGAATCGCCGCCATCGAATCTGACTTTCCCATTGGCGCAATTGCCGCGCCGGCTGGCGGCTATTGGCTATGACGGGTTGTTGCTGACCGGGGTGCTGTTCGTCGCGGCCGCGCTGGCGCTGGGCCTGGCCGTGATTCTGGTCGGCAGCGCGGCGTTCGAAGAACACAACCCATTGGTGGGCAACCCGTTCTTTCGCAGTTACCTGTTGCTGGTGTGTTTCTTTTTCTACGGTGGGTTCTGGGTCCACGGCGGCCAGACCCTGGGGATGCGCGCCTGGCGGGTACGGGTGCGGCGGCACGATGGTCGAGGCATCGGCTGGTGGCAAGCCCTGCTGCGGTTCTTGATCGCCAGTCTGTGGTTGGCGCCGGTGGCTTACCTGCACCAGGTCTTCAAGCTCGGCATCGGTCTCAGCCTGGGAGCCGGTTTTGCGTGCCTGCTGCTGCTGCTGGCGTTGCGTTTGCCGGACGTTTTTCGGAAACGGAACTGGTGGTGTTGCCCAAAGGCGGCAACGGCTAACGCAGCCGATGCAGCGCGTAAAACCCGGCACCGAGAAACAGCAATGATGGCAGCGCGGCCCCCACCAATGGCGGGTAGC
>NZ_SPMZ01000063.1 GCF_012939995.1 Candidatus Competibacter phosphatis
CCCTGCAACGAGGAGTGGTATTACAAGCCGCCCGACGTGGATGTGCCCATGCCGTGGCGGGTGCTGATCAAGTGGCGGGTATCGACCCCGGCCGGTTTCGAGGGCGGCACCAAGATCTACGTCAACACCATCGACCCGGAAACCCTGCGCGATCGAGTGGTGCCGCGCTTGTTCCAACTCAAGAACGAGGGCCGGATCGCGCCGATGAAGATCGCCTTCGAGTGCGATTGCGTGCCCAACTGCCTGCGCTACAACCCCGCCGTGCGCCGCCAAGAGTCCGCCCATCCCGAATTCCCGCCGCTGACGAATGGCCCGTCTCGGGAGGGTTGACCGCGCCGGATGCAGAGCTGTATCAGAGCCGGCTAAGTAGCTCCGTCTTCTTGGCCGCGAACTCCTCGTCGCTGAGAATCCCCTTGGCGCGCAGCTCGGCGAGACGTTCGATGAGAGCAAAGAGATCGTCCTGGCCTCGGCTCGGCAGCACCGGGTTGTTGTCGGACGGCGCGGGCGGCGGCGCCCATTCGGCTGGAGCTTCCGGTGGAGGAGAGCCATCGACCGATACGACTGGCAGGCTCGCGACCTCCACCAGCCCGTACTGGCTGGAGAAGGTCAGCGATCCGCCGTAGCCCTGCTGCTGCGAGAACCCGCCGATCTGATGATCCAGCGTATCGTAGATCGTCACTCGGCCGCCGACTTCAATGGCTAACCGTCGTGCCTGAGCAAAATAGGCGTAGCGCACTCCATTCTGGGCACCGGTGCTGTTCGGCCAACGCAGACTGCTACCCCACCAGTCGCCGGCCGCGTCGGCGGCGGGGGGGCACGAACAGGCTGACCGGCCCGACCGGTCCGGCGCCGTTCTGTTGTTGCTGGCCACCGCCGCTGTTTTGCTGTTGGCTACCACCATAACTGGCTTGCTGCTGGCCAGGGCCGCCGCTTTGACTTTGCGACTGGAAGCTGCCGCTCTGTATCAGGCCAGGCTGCTGGGCAATCAGGTTGGAGAGTTCGCTGCACAAACCATCGACTCGGCTTTTCAGAGCATGGTTGAACAGATCCGACACCATGGTCATGCCGCCCGACATCCATTGGCCGGAGCCGCCGAATTCGGGGTGGTTGAACTGCGCCATGCTGCCGTTACCGTGGATCACGGCTTCGAGCATGCAGTGGACGGCCGCTGGACTGAAGCCGTGCCGTTGGGCCAGATCGTGAATCGCCTGCTGGCCGGCGGGGGAAAGAGGTCGCATGAGGATGGATGCTCGTCAGGAGGAAGTAGTGGGATGCTGTCCGAAATGCGCCGCTCAGGTCAAGTCACGCTGACTCGACCGACTCCATTCGACGGGCAACCCGTTTCATTCGGATTCGACGGTTTTCCCCAAGCGAAAGCTGTGCAACCTTGACGCAAAGATGAATAGGGCGTGTTCTCGGAAACGGCGAGTGGATTCCACCCTTTTCCAGCCGGAGCCGAATATCGTGCTATTTTCCCGAGATGAGTCAATTTGTTGGATGTGCCCGCCGTCCCGCCGCTACGAGAGGCGGGTGTTACCGCCACGGCATGGTGACTCTGCTGGTTGAAGCCGTGGACGACGGGCATCTGGCTCAGAATCCTGCCATGGCTTCACTTCCCAGGCGCGGGCGTAGCGCAGTTGCGGGATGTCGCCCCGGTAGATCGTCGGAGCATAGGTGTCCACGCGATCAAGCCTTCCAGCGAATGGCGGCGCTTTCCTGTAAAGACTAAACTATGATGATCTAGTCTACTGGAGTCCGCGCGATGCAGACCGTCAACATCCACGAAGCCAAGACGCATTTGTCTCGACTCATCGAGCAGGCGGCCAGAGGCGAGCCCTTCGTGATCGCGAAGGCCGGCAAGCCGCTGGTCAAGGTCATGGCGTTGCATGCACCCGAGGCCGGGCAACAGCGGCGTTTGGGCTTTATGGCCGGGCAAATCGCCGTGCCCGAGGATTTCGACCGGATGGGGAGCACCGAGATCGAGCGGCTGTTCGGTGATGAGGCGTGAAGTTGCTGCTGGATACGCATCTGCTGCTGTGGGCGGCGGGAGCGCCGGACCGCTTATCGGCGGAGGCGCATGCCTTGATCGGTGCACCGGAAAATGAGTTGTTTTTCAGCGCGGCCAGCGTGTGGGAAATCGCCATCAAGGGCGGGCTGGGCCGCAAGGATTTTCAGGTGAATCCCCGCCTGCTGCGCCGAGGGCTATTGGATAACGGCTATCTTGAGTTGCCCGTCGGCAGCGAACATGCCGTTGCCATCGATGGCTTGCCTTCCCTCCATAAAGATCCTTTCGACCGCCTTCTGATCGCGCAAGCACTGGTTGAAGGCATCACCTTGCTGACCGCCGATGCCTGGGTGGCTCAATACCCCGGTCCGGTGCGAAAAGTGTGACGTATCGCGCGTTCTCCAGAACAACGGGTGGACTTCACCCGACTCGCGCAAGCTATGGCCAGGATGGCGGCCGGAGCCGAATACCTTATATTTCAAGATATTAATCAATTTGTTGGGTGACTGCCGTCCCGACGCCACGACCCTTTGCGGGGGTGGCGACGATTCGGGGCGGCTCCACCGGATCCGTGAATCTCAGCAGCTCACGCCCGAATTGCTGTTCTGGAAACCGAAGCGCGGGTTCAGCTCGCAGTTCGTGCCCAATGCCATCGAATCGCCGCCGCTACGAGAGGAGGGCGTTACCGCCACGGCGTGGTGGCTCTGCTGGTTGAAGCCGTGGACGACCGGCACTTGGCTCGGATCCTGCCAAGCCGCGCGGGCGGGGGTGGTGTCAATCGTCGGCCCCTGGTCGTTGAAACCGGCGTGAGCCACCCCGGACAGGCCGATGGTCAGGGCAAAGCTGGTGATGGCGATGAAAGTTTTCATGGTCGATGCTCCTTTGCGGTGTTTGGGTTGAAAGTGGCCGCATGGTCAGCGGCTGTAATCCTACTTACGCGGCACGACGCGATTTGGATTCATCACCGCCGACTTTTTTTGGGAGCGGGCCGTCCAAAGCAAGGTAAGCTGTGGTCTACAAGACGCGAAAAACAGAGCTGCCACTTCCAGCCCCGCACCGATGGAACCCCGCTCCAACCGAACGCTGGGGAAATCAAAACTCACGCAAGATCACGAGGAGAAAAAGTCATGAGTAAAGGCACCGACGCCAAGAAAGAAACCAAGAAGAAACCGACCAAAACTCCGAAAGAGAAAAAAGCCGAAAAGAAATCCAAGAAAGACGCCAAGAGTTCCCTGAGTTGAGCCCAACCACCATCGCAACGGCGTTTATCCGCCTCGCTGTCCTTGCCGCCCGATCGCGGCGCCAACATCCCGACAACCCTGAACCTTGACCGGGCACCCTCGCGCGGAGAAATACCGTCCATGAACCCCGCCCTCGTCGTCCTGTCCGGCGGGCAGGACTCCACCACCTGCCTGTACTGGGCATTGAACCGATTCGGCGCCGGTCAGGTCGAGGCCATCACCTTCGACTATGGCCAGCGCCATCGGATCGAACTGGACTGCGCCGCACGGATCGCCGCCCGGGCCGGCGTCCCGCACGTCGTGCTGCCGATCGACACCTTCGCCGCCCTGGGCGGCAGCGCTCTGACCGATCCCGGCATCGCGGTGCAAGCCGGCGTGGACGCCCAGACCCAATTGCCCGCCACCTTCGTGCCGGGGCGCAATCTGATCTTCCTGACCTTTGCCGCCGCTTTCGCCTATCCACGCGGGATTCACGATCTGGTCACTGGCGTGGCCCAAACCGACTACAGCGGCTATCCCGACTGCCGGCAGACCACGCTCCAGGTGTTAGAGCAGGCCATCCGGCTGGGGATGGAATACGAGATCACCATCCACACTCCACTGATGTTCAAATCCAAGGCGGAAACGGTGTGGATGGCCCGCGACCTCGGCGTCTTGCCGGCACTGGCCGACAGCCACACTTGTTACAATGGCCTGCAACCCCCCTGCGGGGTCTGTCCGGCCTGTCAACTGCGCGCCAAGGGGTTCGCCGAGGCCGGTATTCCCGATCCCCTGCTGGAACGGTTCCGGGAACCGGCACCGTGAACGCCCGGCTGTACTTCACGGCGGCCGCCCCCTTCGAAGCGGCCAGGCAGGTCGATATCCTGCCGGCGGGCCACCGCGCCCGCCGCCTGCACGGACACAGCTTCCTGGCGCGGGTCCGGGCTGAATTCCCCCCGGCGGTGGCGTCGTTTCCAGGGGCCGAAAGCGATGTGCTGGCCGAGCGGCTGCGAGCGGCGGTGGCGCCGCTGGATTACGCCCTCCTCAACGAGCATCTGCCGACGCCGACCGACGAAAATCTGGTCCGCTGGCTGCGGGCGCGACTGGACCTGCCCGGCCTCGCCAGCGTCGGCATCCACAGCACCCGCGATCGCGGCGTCGATCTGGACGATCGCGACCACGCCCACCTCTGGCGGCGCTTCCGCTTCGAGGCCGCCCACCAGTTGCCCCACGTTCCGCCCGGCCATCCTTGCGGGCGAATGCACGGTCACGGTTTCGAGGTCATCCTGCACGCCGATCAGGATCTGGGCGACCGCGATCTTGGGGTGGACTACGACCGGATCGACGCGCTGTGGGCGCCGCTGTACGCCGAACTGCACCATGCCTGTCTCAACGAACTGCCCGGCCTGGACAACCCGACCAGCGAACGGCTGGCTGGCTGGCTGTGGGAGCGCCTGCGACCACAACTCCCGCCGTTGTCCTGGGTTACGGTCTATGAAACCGCCACCGCCGGTTGCCATTACGACGGTCGGCATTACCGTATCTGGAAGGAGCGAACCTTCGATAGCGCTCTGCGCCTGCGGCGGGCGCCGGCGGACGATCCGCGCCGCCGGTTGCACGGACACAGCTATCGGATCCGCTTGCACCTGACCGCGCCGCTGGACGAGGTCCGGGGTTGGACGGTCGATTACGGCGAAGTGAAAGCCCGGTTCGAGCCGATTTACCGAGCACTCGACCATCACCGGCTGGATGAATTACCGGGACTGGACGATGCCGATCCGGCCGGCCTGCTGCGGTGGATCAAAGCCGTGCTGGCCGATTGCGGGCTACCCCTGGATCGCATCGACCTGGAGCAAACCCCCGGCTGCGGCGCGCTGCTGTGCTGGGGAGAGGAGGGACCGGCATTGCCGGTCTGACCGTCCGCGCATGGCCTACACGGTCAAGGAGTTGTTCTACACCTTGCAGGGTGAAGGCGCCCACAGCGGCCGGCCAGCGGTGTTCTGTCGGTTTACCGGCTGCAACTTGTGGAGTGGCCGGGAAGCGGATCGGGCGAAGGCCGTTTGCCGGTTCTGCGACACCGATTTCATCGGCACCGACGGGCCGGGTGGGGGAAAATTCGCCACGCCAGACGCGCTGGCCGCCGCCGTCGCCGCTCGTTGGCCCGCCGAGGCGCCGCGAGCCCGGCCTTACGTGGTCTGCACCGGCGGCGAGCCGCTGCTGCAATTGGACGAACCGCTGATTGCCGCCCTGCACGCCCGAGGCTTCGAGGTGGCGGTGGAGACCAACGGCACCTTGACGGCCCCGTCCAGCCTGGACTGGATCTGCGTCAGCCCCAAAGCCGATGCAGCCTTGAGACTCGTTCAGGGCGATGAATTGAAATTAGTGTATCCCCAGTCCGAACCCGAAGCGCAACCGGCGTGTTTCGTGGATTTGGCGTTCCGGTATTTCTTCCTGCAACCGCTAGATGGTCCCGACCGGAACGCTCATACCCAAGCCGCCATCGCCTATTGCCTGGCCCATCCGCAGTGGCGGTTGAGCCTGCAAACCCATAAGGTGCTGGGGATTCCCTGAGCGGTCGAGGTGGGGCGGCGAACGCGGCGCCCCATGCCGACGGTGTTTCCCGCAAAACCCTCACCCGACCGGTCGAGCGACAGGCGGTCGTCCCACCAGCGCCACCGGCGACCCGCAAACCGCGTCGACGGCGTTCCCGCCGCACTCGCGCGGACTGGCGCCGAATCGTGGCCGATAGTCGAATTGTGGTCGACTCCGAGCGCCTTCCTCGTAATGTTGCCAGACCGCGATGCCGCCGCCGAGCAGCAGCAACCCCAACAAGACGGCGAAGGCGATCTTCCAGGGACTGTAGGGCCGCTCGCCCTGCACCTCGCCGCTGCGACCGTTGACCACGAAGCGGTAGACCCGGTCGCGAAAACGGAAGGCCGACATCCACACCGGCAGCAGGATGTGCTTGAAGCGAATCTCGCCGTAGCGGGTATCGGCGGCGTGGATGCGCTGATGGTCGCCGCCAATGTCACGTTGGATGTCGCGCTGGATGGTGGGCGCCATGATCTCGCGCGCACGTTCGAAACCCTGGTCCAGCTCCACCTGATACATCTCGCTGCGAAACCCGCTGAGATACTCCTCCCGGTAGGGTAACAGTTGGGCCAGATCCCAGGGCTCCAAACGTTCGGTGACTACGCGCGGCAACGAGCGGCTGGCCAGCACCAGCACGTCGTCGAAAAACCGGGAGACCACGCCCGCCGCCGGGCTCCAGCGGACCTTGGTCACCAGGCGCGTACGCACGACCTCCTGGCCGTTCTCTATGGCGCGGTAGCTCTCCTGAACCTGATAGTTGTCGCCGCGCTCGCCCTGGTAGCGGGTGGTGGTGTCGGTGTCATAGGTCCAGTAGGGCACGTACATGCCGGTCAGGCGGGCATCGCTGCGGGCGTAATCCTTGAGCTTGCCGGGCGCGAACCATAGACCTTTGAGCCATTGACGAAATGCGGCGCGGGCCTGATCGCGCCCGATCTTGAACGGCAACAGCGCCTGGATCTGCAACTCGCGATGTCGCCCAGTTTTCGCCACCACCGGCGCGTCGCAAAACGGGCATTCCCCGGCGTGCACGGCGGCATCGAAACTGTAGGAGGCTCCGCAGGAATCGCAGTGGACGGAAACGCTTTCTCGAACGGTCGTGGTATTGGCCAGATCGCGCAGCGTTTGCCGAAAATCCTGTTCCTCGATGGTCGCGGGGGCAACGGCGATGCGATTTTCATGGCCGCAGTAGGTGCAGCGCTGCACCTCGGTGCCGGGGGCGTATTCGAGCGACGCGCCGCACTGCGTGCATGGAAAGCGCCGAGGATCCGAGTTGCTGTCGGCCAGGGGAAGGCCGGATTCCTGCTGCATGGCGGAAGGCTCCTTCGAAAAGTCTCAAATTTCAGGTCTTAAGCGTTCCAAGGTGTCGTGGCGCACCTGCTCGGGCAGCGTTTCGAGCTTGACCGGATGTTCCAGCAAGCGGGCCATCAACGCGGCGGTCGGTTCGGGCGGACCGCTGGTGAAGTATCGCACGCCGCCGGTCGCGGGCTCTCCGGTCAACAGGCTTCCGGTTTCCAGCCGGCGGCGCAATTGCCGAGCCACCGCCGGACTGGGGTCGAGAATGGCGACCGTCGGGCCGGCCAGCCGCTGGATCGCCGGGATCAGGAACGGGTAATGGGTGCAACCCAGCACCAGGGTATCGACGCCCTCGGCCAGCAGCGGTTGCAGGTAACGCGCCAGCAGCATCTGGCAACGCGGACCGTGCAGGTCGCCTCGTTCCACGCAATCGGCCAGCCCTGGACAGGGCTGCACGATCACTCGCGCCCGCTGGCCGTGCTGGTCGAGCAGAGCGGCGAACTTGTCGCTGCGGACGGTGTTGCCGGTGGCCAGAATGCCGACCACGCCAGATCGGGTCGCGGCCACGGCCGGCTTGAGCGCGGGTTCGATGCCAACGATCGGAATGGAAAAACAGGCGCGCAGCCGAGCGATGGCCGCCGCCGTGGCGGTGTTGCAGGCCACCACCACCGCCTTGGCCTGCTGTTCCAGCAGGAATTCGGTGATGGCGAGCGACCGACGCACGATGAAATCGACCGGCTTGCCACCATAGGGCGCATGGCCCGAGTCCGCTACGTACAATAACGATTCCCGTGGCAAAACGGCGCGGATGTGCTGAAGCACTGACAGCCCGCCCACCCCGGAATCGAACATCCCGATGGGATTGTTGTTGTTCGTCATCCCTTCATTAGATCCGTCCGACCGGGGCGTTGTCCGGAAAACCCGCGCTCAGGTCGCGCATTGGAAAAGCATCGTATTGCCCCAACCCGTTCTGGTGAGTTGAAGCGGCCTGACCGCACTCAAAACCGCCGCGAGTGACGCCGGGGCAGGGAGAGCGGCGGTTTGCAAGGATGTTGCGCGGCCAATCCTGCTTGGCAAGCACCCGGCGACCCGGGCGCAATACTACCTGGAATGGTTGCGGGAGCCCATGGACGCTTTGCCGGATCTTCCGCCCGTTCGCCTTGTCCGGCCCGCTGCACTTCGACGAATCCACGGGGCGACGCGGCGGGCATTGGGCAACCTTGTCGCCGGCCCGCTTATCGACGAGCCGCGGTTAGCCGATCCAGACGTAGGCGCTGACGATCGTCGAACAGGCGTCGCGAACCGATCCAGACCGCCGCCATCGCTCCCAGTCCGGTACCGGCGGAGATCAAAAACAGGATGAGAAGTTGGTATTTGGCCGCTTCCAGGGGAGGGCTGCCGGCCAGGATCTGACCGGTCATCATTCCAGGCAAACTCACCAGGCCGGCTGCGGCCATGGCGTTGACGATGGGAATGAGCCCGGAACGCAACGCCTCGCGGCGCAGATCGGCGATGGCTTCCTCCCAGGTCGCCCCCAGCAGCAAGCGGGCTTCGATGCAACCCCGAGCATCCCAGGCTTGGCGGGTCAGTTGGTCCAGGGCGATGGCTACTCCACTCATGGTGTTGCCCAGCAGCATACCCAGCAGGGGGATCAGGTACCGCGGCTGATACCAGGGCTCAACCTGGATAATCACCAGCAGCGCCAGCAAAGTGACGCTGAAGGACGACAGAAACAGGGAGAAGGTGCCGATACCATAGCCCCAAGGTCCGGTGTAGCGGCGTTTCTGCCGACTTTGCACTTCCCAACCCGCCGCCGACCACATGACCAGGACGATGAGCCCGATCAGCACCGGGTTAGCCTGGGCAAACAGTTGCTTCAAGACCAGACCGACGAGCATCAATTGCACCGTACCGCGCAGCGCGGCGACCAG
This sequence comes from Candidatus Competibacter phosphatis, assembly GCF_012939995.1. Taxonomy (GTDB): domain Bacteria; phylum Pseudomonadota; class Gammaproteobacteria; order Competibacterales; family Competibacteraceae; genus Competibacter; species Competibacter phosphatis. Next base: position 9,042 of record NZ_SPMZ01000063.1, read on the forward strand.
TATCCGCCGCTCGACACCCAGGCACAGCCGCCAGGACAGAGCGGCCAACACCACCACCAGACCGGCGGCCAGGATCAGGTCCCAGACACTCAAGGCGATCAGGTTCATGGCTCGGGCTCCAGCCGGTTCTCGCGAATGACCAGCCGCCGTCCACCCAGGCGAACCCGTTGCTCGGGATCGTGGCTCACCCACAGCATCGCGGTGGCGTGAGCGGCGCGATAATCCTCCAGCATCGTCTCCACCCGCTCCCGGTTGACCGAGTCCAGGTTGGCGGTGGCTTCGTCCAGCAATAGGGCTTGAGGCTGGTTCAGCAGCAGACGCGCCAGCGCCAGACGCTGGCGTTCGCCGGTGGACAGCCGAGTAATGGCCCAATTGCTCACGTCGACATCGAAGCCCAGGGCGACAAGCAAGGCTTCGATGGGAGAACCGGCGGTCGGCGCCCGCCAATGCTCGCCGACGGTTTCCGCCCACCAATGGCTCTCTGCGGGCAACAAACCCACCCGGCGGCGCCATTCCGGCGGCGTCAAGCGAGAGCGGGGCAGCTCATCGAGCCAGACCTCGCCGCGATGCGGGTCCAGATCGGCGACGGCGCGCAGCAACAGGCTCTTGCCCGAGCCCGATGCGCCGGACAGAAAGAGTCTCTCGCCCGCCACCAGGGTCAGATCGACCTCCCGCAGCAGCGCGGTGGATAAGCCGTCCAGGCGCAGCCCCGCCATCAGCGCTCCCGGAGAACCCGACCGCTTCGGAAAGCGCGGCAGGCCGTCTCCCGCAACGAATTCGGTGGTTTATCGTCCGGGCACGGCCGGAGTCGCCACACCGCATCCGCCGACGGGCGCGAGCCGTTGACGACCAGGTGTTGAGCGAAAGTGGATTCCCGGAGTTGGGTGAGGCATGGCGGGGCATGGCCTTGCATCGGGCGTTCCTTGAAGGCTGAATCAATCCTCGCCCGATGATAGATGATAGTCCTCACCAACGGGTTGAAATCGAGGTGCTCGGACTTATCGCCCTTCGAACTCTTCGGTAACATGGTTCCGGGTCGGAAGATTCAGTTTGACACAGGTCATTACAAGCTCTCGATGGCAAGCGTAACGCAGCCGTCGGACGCCCGCTTTTTCGAACGTTGCGCAAGGGTAAAATCGTATGCTGGACCCCTTCATGATCACGCTCGGCCTGCAAGGCGAGGTGCCCAGGCCCGGACAGGCGCGGGTGTGGGGCACCATCCGGCCGGAGTTTCTCAACAGTTGGGGCTCGGCGCACGGCGGCTTTCTGTACGCCGTCGCCGATGCCGCCTTCGCCCTGGCGTCCAATTCGCACGGAACCCTGGCGGTGGCGCTCGCCGCCCACATGGAGTATCTGCAAGCCAGTCAAGCCGGGGCGGAAGTCGAGGCGCTGGCCACCGAGGCTCACCTGGGACGACGCACGGCGGTCTATCGGGTCGAGGTACGCAGCGGATCGACGCTGCTGGCGCTCTTCACCGGAACGGTCTACCGGCGGATCGGACAGGACAGTTCGCTGTCGGCCGACCGGTAATGGCAACGCTGAAACCTCAACCTTCTCCCAACACCCGGCGTCGCAACAGCCGCTCGTCGACGGGTATCAGGATCAGAATCATCAACAAAAACAGACCACAGGCGGCCACCAAGTGGTGGTTCGGTTCGCCGGCCAGCAGCAAGAGGCGAATCCCTTCCGCCAAGTGGTGCAAGGGATTCAGGACCAGCCAAGCCTGCGTCCAGGGGGAGTCGCCCTCCAGCGGGAAGTAGGTACTGCTGGTGAACCCCAGCGGCATGATCACCAGGAAAAAGGGAATATTCATGTGGTCGATGCTGGGCACGAGCGCCGTGAACAATAGCCCCAGCGTGGCGAAAGCCAGGGCAGCGAGAAACAGTAGGGGAAGAACCAGGAAGGCGCTGGCCCAGTGCAGTTGCAACCAACCGGTCACGGAGAACCCCGCCAGTACCAAGGTCACGATCAGGGCGTAGACCGTTCCCAGGGTGGCGGCCCACAACACTTCGCCCCAGACGACGTGTTCCAAACGCAGCTGGGTGACGAGCTGCCCTTCCCAGGTTTTCTGGTAATGCATGCGGATGTAGGCCGCGAACAGGGCCTGAAAGAACGCCGTCATGAACGCGGTATAGGCCAACATGCCGGGCGCCAGATAGGCCAGATAGGAGACGGGCCGGCCGCGCCAGGCGAACTCCGGGATGAAACCACCCAATCCCACCCCGAACGCCAGCAACAGAATGATCGGTTCCAGCAGGGGCGGCAGCGCGGCCGTATGCCAGTTGCGCCGGTACACGGTCAGGTGTCGACCCAGAACGGCGCGGCTCTGCCACTGAAAAGCGGCGCGGTAGGAGGGGATCATGATGGTTCGGCCAGTTTCAGGAACAGGTCGTCCAGGGTAGGGGGGCGGACCTCGAAGCGCAGATCGCCAAACCGGGTGCTGAATTGGGCCAGACCCGGCCCATCCAGAGCGAGGTGCAAGCTGGAAAGTACCCGGGTGGGTTCCGGCAGGCCCGCCTGCCGTACCCAGTCGCGGACCACCGACACCGCTGGATCGCGGGCGTCCAGCACCAGCATGTGCTCACCGATCAGGTTGCCCAGCACCGCTCGGGAGTGCCCGGCCGCCACGACACGGCCCTCGCGCAAAATCAGCAATTCGTCGGACAGGCGCTCAGCTTCGTCCATGTAATGGGTGGTCAGGACGATACCCAACCCTTCACGCCGGAGGGTGTCGATCAATTCCCAGACCTCCAGGCGCGCTTGCGGGTCCAGCCCCGTGGTGGGTTCGTCCAGGAACAACAGCCGAGGTTCATGGACCAGGGCGCGGGCCAGCATGAGTCGGCGCCGGTAGCCGCCCGAGAGGATGTCGGGTTTGGCATTCGCATAGCGGTCCAGCCCGAAACGCTCAAGCAAGGCGGTAACCCGCGCTTTCACGGCGGGCGGGCGAGGGCGGAAGTAGCGGCTCATTTGCTCCAAGTTGCCGCGCACCGTGAAATCGGTGTCGAAGGTGTCGTCCTGAGTGCAGACCCCCACCCACCGGGCGGCCGCCTCGGGATCGGTGTGTCGGTCGACCCCCGCCACGCGGATCGTGCCGGCATCGGGTTGAAGGAACCCGTAGCACAGCCGCAGAGTCGTGGTTTTGCCGGCCCCATTGGCGCCCAGCAGGCCCAGCACCTGACCGGCCCGACAGCGCAAGTCCACCCCATCGACCACGCGGCGATTGGCAAACTGTTTGACGAGTCCGCACGCCAGCAGGACCGGTTCGTTCTGGGCGTTCGGATGAGCCGCAAGCGTCGGCATGGTGAAAGATCTCTCCTCTGGAGGTGAAGCCTCTTCGACAGGCACCGGACACGGAAAACTCCCCACGCGCCACGGGAACGACACTCTATCCGCCGTCCAAGTCGGACTCAAGCTGGCGGGTGGTGCATGAAATGCTTTGGTCGGCGAACCCTTGCGATCAAAATAGGATGGATTCCCGTGAGATGCGATTACCGCGCGGACCCGACCGGCAAATCGCTTGGGTCCAAGCCAAAAAATAAGGTGTGAATATCGCTCGCCATGATATCGCGCCCGACCCGACAACTCTGCCCACGGAGACCTCATGCCGCCGTCCGAACGCGAAAAAATGCTGGCCGACCAACCCTATCGTTCCTCGGACCCGGAACTGGTCCAGGCTCGACAACGGGCGCGACTGCTGACCGCGCGCTTCAACGCCAGCTCGCCGCTCGACCCCGAGCAACGCCACGCCATCCTCCGGGAATTGCTCGGCGGAGTGGGCACGGGGGTGTGGATCGAGCCGCCGTTCCAATGCGACTACGGTGCCAACATCCATCTGGGGCGGGGCGTTTATCTCAATTTCAACTGCGTGATTCTGGACTGCAATCGGGTCGAGGTGGGCGCGAATTGCAAGTTCGGCCCCGGAGTGCAAATCTACACCGCCTATCATCCGCTTGATCCCACGGAGCGCGCCAGCGGTCTGGAAATGGCCGCGCCGATTCGGATCGGTGAAAACGCCTGGATCGGCGGCGGCGTCATCATCGGGCCAGGCATCGAGATCGGCGCCGATACCGTCGTCGGCGCGGGCAGCGTGGTGACGCGCGACCTGCCGGCGCGGGTGGTGGCGGTCGGTAACCCCTGCCGGGTGATCCGCGAGTTATGAGCGGCGACTCCCCCATGGGCTCCCTTCACTGTTGACGATCCGCGCCCAACGGATCGGTCGACCCACTCAGGAGTTGCCTCAATCTCATGAACCTCCTCGCCTCGATTTGGGAAACGAACCATTGCCGGTTCGTGGAAGCCCGCGAACACGACTTGCCGGCGGTGGCCTCCATCCTGGCCGAGAACCAGGCGGTGTTCCGGCTGCTGGGGCCGGAACGAGACCTGGAGCATCGGGCCTTGAGCGTGCTGCGCCACGACACGCTGCCGCCCAACGGTCATTCGGCGCATGAACGCAGCTTCTTGGTCCGACACCGGAGCGACGACGAGCTGCAGGGGCTGCTGAGCGTTCATCGCGGCCATCCCGAAACGCTCTGCGTCGACCATTTGTTCCTACGTCCACGCTGGCAACGGCGAGGCGTGGGCCGAGAGATCGTCGAGGAACTCGAACGGCGGGCCGCCCGAACCGGTTATCGGGAAATCCGGGTCGCGGTCGGATTGCGAAACTGGCCGGCACTGCGTTTCTGGGTGGCCCTGCGCTACGACCGCATCGCCAAGATCGTGGGGGACCTCGAAGATCGGGAACAAGCCTACGCGGACATCGAACTCGCCAAATCCCTGCCCGACCCCGACGCGCCCGCTGAAAACGCTGACGTTTGAAGCTGCGATTTGTCATGGGGCGAGACCAACCAAAGTAGGATAATGGGTTGTTGCCCCATCGCCAGAGAATCCCCATGCACCGTATTGCCATCATCGGCGCCGGCTTCGCCGCCCTGACCGCCGCCCAGCGAATCCGCGCGCTGGTCCCCACCGCCGATATCACCCTGGTCGCACCGCATCCGGAATTCGTGTTCTATCCCAGCCTGATCTGGATTCCGAGCGGACTGCGGAAAGGCGCGGATTTACGCCTCGACCTACACGCCTTTCTGGCGCGCCACAAGCTCAATTTCCATCAGGGTGTCGTCACCGGATTGGCCGATGGCGGCCGGCGGGTGCTGACCGATACCGGATCGATCGATAATGATGGATTGATCATTGGTTCCGGGGGCCGTTTCCTGCGGCGTTTGCCGGGCATCGAACACGCGCTGATTCCTTGCGCCAGCATCGAAGTGGCCGAAACGATCCGCGATCGCTTGAACGCGCTGGACGGCGGAACGATTGCCATCGGTTTTGCCAGCAATCCCAAGGAGCCGTCGGCCATGCGCGGTGGCCCGATGTTCGAATTCCTGTTTGGCATCGACAAGCTGCTGCGGCGTCAGGGCCGGCGCGATCGCATCGAGTTGGTGTTTTTCAGTCCGTCCGATCGTCCGGGGCAACGGATGGGGCCGCCGGCGGTCGATCGTCTGTTGCGGATGATGAGCGAGCTAGATATCGAAACCCGGCTCGGTCATAAAATGATTCGCTTCGAGGCCAATCAGGTGGTGACGGAAGGAGGGGCCTTCGATGCCGACTTGATCCTGTTCATGCCCGGCATGACCGGTCCGGCCTGGCTGGACGATACCGATTTGCCGAAATCGCCGGGCGGGCTGATTCAGGTCGACGCGCAATGCCGGGTGCCGGGCTGGGAACGGGTTTACGTGGCTGGCGACTCCGGCAGTTTTCCGGGGCCGGATTGGATGCCCAAGCAGGCCCACATCGCCGACCTGCAAGCGCGAGCCGCCGCCGCCAACTTGCTGGCCGAATTGGACGGCAAGTCGGCGACCGCGACCTTCAAGACCGAATTGATCTGCATCGTGGACATGCTGGATCGCGGGATGCTGGTCTGGCGCACGCCGGAGCGGCTGTTCACTCTGCCGCCGTCCTGGTTCGGTCACCAGGCCAAGCGCTTCTACGAGTGGTGGTATCTGCGACAGTACCGTTGAGAACGATCATCGCCGCTCACTCGGCAATGCCAACCGCCTCGGCGGCATCCAAGACCTTCTCGTCAGGTTTTTTGCC
>NZ_SPMZ01000064.1 GCF_012939995.1 Candidatus Competibacter phosphatis
ATCTCATCATCGCTTGGCGTCTGCACTACCTCACTGTGCTCGGTCGAGCCATTCCCGAGTTGCCCGGTGATGCCGTGTTGGACCCCGCCGAATGGCGGGCGGTCTACGTTGCCATCCACCGCAAATCCCCGCCGGAAACGCCGCCCGCACTCCCGATCTTGCTCGCTTGGATCGCGCGCCTGGGCGGCCATTTGGGCCGCAAGTGCGACGGCCCTCCCGGCCCTCAAGCGCTCTGGATCGGTTTGCAGCGCGCCCGTGATCTCGCTTGGGGGGATGCAGTTGGCTTCCGAGCTCCTTGCTCCCTCAGCCGGATAGAGATCTGTGTAATGGACAGGTGCCGAGGAGGTCGCGCCATGTCGATCAAACAAATGTCGAAACGGTGTACCTCGCCCGCAATTTAGTTCCCCGAACTTTTATTCCAGCTTTTCTATTGCGACCGAGGAATTTCGATGACAACACGATGGGTTACAAGACCGGCGTGGCGACTGGTCTTCATGACGGTGCTAGCCCTCCTGTCAGGCCAAGTGGCCGTTGCCGTTCAACCATCTTCCGATGGGAGTTCCACCGTTTGTTCTGGCACCCTCACCGAAATCGGTAGCGTCCTACCCATGGAAGTGGCGACCGCCGAAGATATTCAAGCGTTTCATAAAGCGGTAGGTACATTGCGAATCGAACTGGATGCGGTTTGCAAGCAGGATAAATCCGCTCTCAAGCTTTTCAAGGCCAAGGCAAAGCAAGTTATTTTCGAGATGAGCGCCGGCGCCACGGAGCCAACGGCCTATCTCAAAAACGGTCAACTCATCGTCGAGTTTTATGGCGGACCGTTTGACGCACGATCTTTTCGCCAGATCGTTAAGAAAGTCCTGCAAGGTCAGAAAATCCCACAAAACGATTAGAGGAGAAGACAATGGCTACTTTTCCATTACCTTTTATACCCACGCTCAGTTATAAAACGGGCGGTCGCCGCTTCGGTGCCAATCGGGATGGTGGAAAAAGAAAACACGCTGCGTGTGATCTCATCGCGCCGAAAGGAACCGAAATCTACGCCGTGGAAAACGGCAAGGTTACCTACGGACCCTATCTGTTTTATCGTGGCACCTACGCTATCGAATTCAGGCTGGATTCGGGAAAAGTGGTACGCTATTGCGAGATTGAAAAAGTTGCTTCAGGAATCGCCGTAGGTTCCACTTTGACTGAAGGAACCTTGATTGCCTATGTTGGCAAAATGTACGTCGATTCGATGCTGCACTTCGAGTTGTACAATGGGTCTGGAACCGGTTCATTGACAGTCCGCTCCAATTCGCCTTACCAGCGCCGCTCGGATTTGATCAATCCGACGGACTATCTCGATGGATGCGCGCTTCTGGGGGCGGTGCAATATCCGGTTGGATGCGCGCTTCCAGGGCCATGATTGCGCCATTTCCAAACCTATCAGGCCCAATGTAGAGCGAGGCTGTCATGAGGAGCCATCTGGATTTCTCGTCGAAATTGACGGTTTTCCAAGTAAGCATCGAAAGCCACCTTGTACGGAATGCTGTCCCGACCCGTTAACCCGAGGGCGCCCTCATGAGTCAATGCCAGTTCATGGTGGACGATAAAGCCACAGTTCAGGGGATGACCCTCTTCGCTGAAGGGAAGCACGCCTGTACCAAGGAAACTGGCGTTTATCTCCCGCCAAACCATCAAGATAAATCCGGTAAGCTGAATGTTATCCTTTGGCTACACGGGTATTACGTTAAAGGTATCAGAAACCTCCTCAATCCCAGTTCTGCTTATGAAACAACGCTTCGGCAAAGCGTGCTCGCTTCGAAAAAAGGATGTCGTCCTCGTCGCGCCTTGGCTAGGCTACCGCGATCTTAGCAGCGGCAGCATCGGTTTGGGTAAGCTGGGTGAAGGCAAAGGATGTCAACTCTATCTTGAAGAAGTCCTAAGCGCACTCAGTGATTTTCATGGCGTCAAAAATCTTCAAATCAACACTCTCGTCATCGCTGGTCATTCGGCGGGTGGATTGATGATGAGGGATGTTATTGGAGCTCTCGGTGGCCTTAAACAAAATCTGAAAGAGTGTTGGGGTTTTGATTGTATCTACGGCCCCGCTAGCACTTGGAGTGAGTGGATTCGCACTAATAAAACCAAAGCAAAACTCTATTTCTATATTGCGAACGGTAGCAATAAAATTTCCGCAGTTGATCTGATAAAAAAAAGTCAATGGCACACTAAAAAAAACCAATCTTCGACCAGAGTCGTCAAAATATATTTATGGCCCCCGCGCTGAAAGCTTATGGTGCGCTGGTTGACAGGATAGCATTCCAATCAAATGAAGAATTTCAGATCAAATTTGCCACGGACGCCTATGAATTGATGAGAAAAGAGGTCGATCCATTACTTGATGATCCAAAATCAAGCAAGTATTGGCAAAAAATTTATCCTTATTTGAAAGGCCATTTCGAAGTAGTCAGGGACCTGTTGGCTCCGCGCATCCAGCAATCCTCCATGCTTTGAGCCAACGGGCTCGCTGCGTCGACTCACCTCGGTGCCATGCGCCACCCTCCAGGGCAATCGTATTATAGTAATGGGCAACGATTCCCATAACTTATTTCAGGACGGGATGATTCATCGACGCCTGGTCCACGGTGTTGATCTTCGAAAGACAGGAGTGGTTTTTGTTCACTATGGCGGAGACCCGGCGGAAGCGACCCGGCGGTTTGACGTCAGCCTGTGGTGTGTACGGGATGGCGGGCTCGAAAAGATTTGCGGCCCGGCAGCGGGGTGTTCCACGCCAGCGGAAGCCGAACCTGGACCGACGGCGAACGCAGGTGCGTGATCACCCGGCTGCGACCTTGCGGGAGTAGACCGCGTATTGCAGGGTGGATCGCGGTGGGCGATCCGATACCCACGGGATTGAATCATCGTTGATTTCGCGCCTGCTGCTTACACTGTGCTTACAACGGAAAAGGCTTACCGAGATCAACCCGGTAAGCCTTTTTTATTTGGTGGCCAGGGACGGAATCGAACCATCGACACGCGGATTTTCAGGACTTGATGGATACATTCCGCACGATTCTGGAATGTTCTGAAAAATTCTATAAGTCAACTTGTTAAAGTCGAATTACCGGAACTAGAGTTCCGCCGGATTCCCGGATTTTGTGTAATATTCCGGGCACGGTTACACAGGAATTACACAAACCGCACACGGCGCAAAATGCGCGCACGAGGCTCACTCCAGGTCAAGGGTATTCAGCTTGAGCCGCCGCATCATCCCGTCCAGCGATACCGCCGTCCATTTTTCAGCTTCGGCGGAAAGCCGCTCGTAGGTGCGCTGATGCATTCCCTTGGGCTTGCGCCAGCCGGGGCCATTGAAAATACCCGGCTCCCAATCCAGTCGCGCCCGGATTTTGTTGGCCCGCCGTGCCGCTCGATCATGGGGTGTGTCCCGCTGGCTGGGATAGGCCAACCGATGGCAGTGCCGACAAGCGAAGATTGCGCCGCCGTACAGGATCGCCACTCGTCGCCCGCAGCCCCGCGCCGGGCAGCGAAACCAAGCCCGTGTGCCACCGTAGGTGCAGGGCGTTCGGTCGAGGTAGACCGGATATTCCTCGCTCTTCCACTCCCCGCCGCCGCGCTGCTGGTGCCGGTAGTTGAGAATCACCCGGTCTTGTTCCGCACGAACTTGGATGGATGCCACCGTTTCGCCGTTGCGCATCCATTGCCAACCGAACCAGCGGCCCGGCTCCAGATATCCATCCCGTTGCCAGCGCCGCACGTCCAGTATCTGGTAATCGTCTGTCGTGTCCTTGGCGCCGAAATGCCAGTACCGCCCGCTGCCGCTGCCACCCATGCCCTACCTCAAAATTTTACCGAAATCATTAGCGAATTTTCCTTTCCGACAACACTTTAATCAGATTATTTTCTAATAAATTCATTAGGTAATCTGACTTTCCAGTCCTGCATCAAAACCAGGTCGCATTGCACCGTAGTTCCATCAGGAACCACCAGCTCGAACCCACCCACATGCGGGGAATGGTCGATGGCGTAATGGTCAGATAGGAGTCGCAAAACAGCTTGCTTGTATTCGGTATCCAGGTTACCGGCCAACTGCGGGCCTTTCATTTCCAACACCACCAGCCGCTCCACGCTCCCATCGCGTTGCAGGGCAAAGATGAAATCGGGATAAATTCGGCTCCGCCGCCACCCCTGAATGGCGTACTGTCGGCGGGCGACGTTGCGGTGCCACCAGGTCAACGCGGCTTCACCATCCAGATAGACCGCGATGTTGCGCTCGTCTTGGCTGGAAAAATCGCCTTTGTAGATCGGGGCGAACAAACTCCTTTCCAGCGGTTTACCGGTTTTGCCAATCAGTTGTTCAGCATCTTCGGGTTCATAGGTTTCGGCCTCGAACGGCATCCGCCAGTTTTTCTCATCTGTTCGCAATCGAAACTGAATCCGTCCAGCGGCAACCGCTGCCCGAAATACGGCCTCAGCCATGCGGTCACGTTCGCGGTCCAGCCATTGGCGAAGTTGCTCGATGACCAGCCCGGCCAAGGTGCCCAGCTTGTCGGCATCGAACCCGCGCACCGTCAGTCCCGCCAACACACGGCCGACGATTTCGCGGGCGATCCAGGGATTCGGCACGATGTCGGACACCATCCGCACCGCGTAGGCGGGATCGAAGCGCAGCGTTTCTCCACTTTGTCCGGCGACTTCGGCCACGATGCGTTCCTGACCCGAATCCGCTAGCCGGATGCGGCGCATTTGCCGTTCGGCGCTCTGGGCATTGTCGGGAATCATCGCCACCAGCGGCGCGGGATCGACCGCCGACCAGTCCAATTCGAACAGGATGTCATGCTCGTAGTCGAAGGGCCGAACCGTACCGCCTTCCACAGAGAGCACTTGCGGTAGGTAGATTTCAGTCTTGGCGAACCGGTCGCGCCGGGGAACCTTGCGGATGCCGGGTACCCGGTCGCCGCCATCGTCGCCGATCCTGATTTCCTTAACCAAGTCGCCCAGCCCGTCTTCTTCCAGTCCGGTTTTGATGGCGTCCACCACTCGCGCCGTATCGGCGTGGTGGGTGATGACGTAGCACTCGTCGAGCAAGGGAACGCCGGTCTTTTCGGCGTGCGGCTGGCGCAGGATGCGGCCGACCAGTTGGGTCATGGCCGATAGATTGGCGCTGGCGGCCAAGGCGCAAAGCACGTAGGCGAACGGGCAATCCCAACCCTCTTGCAGCGCTTGCTTGGTGATGATGACCCGTACCCGGTTGGTCGGCGAGAGCAAGTCCAGATTCTCGGGGTTGGCCAGTTCGTTGGTGTCGGCGGTCTTGATGGCAATTTCGGCCTCGTCCAGCCCGGCTGTCAGCAGCCAATCCTTGGCGTCGAGGGCGTGAATGTGGCCGCTTTCGCGCTGTTCCTTGCCGGTGCGTTCCACCTGCACCAGCAGAATCGGGCGGATGTAGCGCCCCCGTTCGCCATGTAGACGGCGCGCTTCGGTATCCAGCACGTTCAAGCGGTCGAGCGCGGCGCGTAGAGTGTTGCGCCAGTCGGTGCCTTGGCGGGGGTCAAGGTTCAGGGGCATCTTGATCATGCCCTCGCGATCCAGTTCGACCCCCAGCACTTCGACCAGAATGTTGGCGTGGCGGGCCGGTCTGGGGTTTGCGCCACCCCTGGCCGCGACGTCTTTTGGCGTGGCGGTGAGTTCCAGCACGAAACAGGGATTGAAGCCGTAAAGGGTGGCGAAAGCCAGTTCGGAAATCGCCTTGTGGCCTTCGTCCATGACCACCATGGGCCGGATCAGGCGTAGGGCGTTGCCCAACGAATCCTTGACCTGTGGCCAGAATGCCCCGGCTTCGGCTGATTGGCTGTAGGCGTCGAGATTGGGCGTCTGCTCAAGCGTCCGCTGGTGCGCTTCCATATCGCCTTCGGGTGGAAAAAAACCGTGTACGTCGCCGCGATCTCGGAACATGCGCAGCGATTCGCGGGTTTGGCGATTGGCGGACGGCAACATCAGCAACATGACACAGAGGTGCGATTCGACGTCGCGGGCGTCCAGTTGGTCATTCTTTTCCAGCAGCCGAACCCGTCCAGCGGCGGCGCGGTCGAGCATCTGCCGGTACGGGTGCTGGCGGTCGTTCAGTTGCCGCTTGGTCTGGCTGTAAATGGCTTCATTGGGCACGATCCACAGCACGAAGCCGGTATTCTTGCCCAGATAGCGTCCAAAGAGGCGAGACAGCGCCGAAACCGCCAGATAGGTTTTGCCGCCGCCGGTGGGGACTTTTGAATACGGCATTGGGCACAGGCCGACCGATGCCATCCCGGCGTGGCGAATAGGGAATGTTGAAGCGTGAGGGGGGCAGTTGACCCGTTTTGTGGAGTGTTTCCCATGTCTTAGCGGGAAAATCGGGAACTTCCAGTTCAAGGTCTGGTTGTTGCCGCGCCAGTGCGGCGATGCCATCCGCCCGTTTCTTCTGGGTGGATAGTTCGGTCAGATAACCGTCGAACGCGGTCAGCACCCGCGCCTGATAGTCCAGATCGCGCAGATTCACGGTATCGCCTCAATCGCGTTCGATGCGGTACAAGGCAAACGGCAGGGGGACAAATTCGACGGGCAAATCAGCGTCTTTCAGTAGTTTTTGCGAAACGAATTTGGCCGGCGCGAACACTCGATGTACTTTGCCCGGCTTTGCTTTCACGAGGGCCTTGGCACGGATCAGGGTCAGCGCCGCCTCGCGGGATTTGAGGAATTCCAAATCAGGCCGGTAGATCAGCCAGACATGGCAGTCCGTCGATTCCCCCAGATAGCCGCAGCCTTCCACGTTTTCAGTGGGTAGCGGGTTCGGCGCGACTTCGTTAGTGGCGGTATGAAACAGCAACGCGCCCAATTGCTCAAAGGTCGGCAACGCTTCGCCGGTCAGCAGCTTGTCCATTTCAATAGCGTCGCCCAGGGTGCAGAAGGTGAAGCTGCCGCCCAATCCCGCGACGCGCTCCGTGATGGCTTTTTTCGCCGGTAACGATCAATTCACCGTCTTTGACTTCCGCCTTGATGTTGTCGAAGCGATGACCGTCCAGATTCTTGATGGATTCGATGTGATCCAGCAGCTTGTCAGCTTTTTTCAGGCTGGTGAAGGTGAGCTTTTCGCGGTGCAATTCTTCCCGTTGAGTGCCGGAAAAGGCGTAGCCGTTGATGACGCGGCGGATTCGTTCGGCGGTCAGGCGGTCGGCGTAGCTTCGCATTCCACGAGAATGAATTTGCGGTTACCGCCGTCTTTGGCATTGGCGGCTAAAACGGCGTGGGCGGTGGTGCCGGAACCAGCGAAGGAATCAAGTATAATCGAATTTGATTTGGCACCGATTTCAATTACTCGCTGAATTAGCTTCACGGGCTTTGGGGTTTCAAACACGCCACGGCCTATAATAGCCTCAACTTCCTTAAACGCTTGATCGGTTGTTCCAGCAAATTCGTGGGACCAAAGATCAATGGGGACAATGCCATCTTTTAAGTAAACTTTAAGCCGTGGATACCGGAATTCCCCATTTTTGCCCCACCACAGACGTCTCTCACTCTCAAACTTATTGTGGGTTTCTTCCTTGTATTTCCATGCATTAGTTTCATGTTCTACCAACTCACCTGTAAATGGGTTTCGGATTTTATATACCAAGTTCGGGCGATCTACCTTCAACGCAGGATTAACATATGAAACGGTAATCCATGATCCATTTTGGTCATTGTCTGGATTGGCATAAGACTCTTCAGATTCTTGTGAGCGCGTTTTCTTTTTTCTGGATGAAAAATGCTCGCTCTTACGATAAACGATCAGATAATCTTTTGAAGACGAAAACCGCGTCGCATTATTACTTCTTGTGTAACGCTTCTCCCACGCAATTGTAGCTTCATGGTTTTGCCACCCAAAAAACCTCAGTTAATATAGCAGTCGCTCTATGAGCCTCATTATCATCCAATGTCATCCAAAGGCTACCGTCTTCGGCCAGCAATTCATGCAGCAATCGCAACCGGGGCCACATCATGCACAACCATTTATCGTGGCGCAGTCCATCTTCAATACTGACCGGATTGCTGTTCAGCCAATCCCGCAACATCGGACTGTTGACGTTGTCGTTGTAGCACCAGCCTTCATTACCGGTGTTGTAGGGGGGATCGATGAAAATGCAATCTACCTTGCCGGCGTACATCGGTAACAGCGATTTCAAGGCATGCAGGTTGTCGCCGTGAATGATCAAGTTGCCGTCCAGTCGCGGTGCGCCGATGGATTGGTCCGGGTGCGGAATCAACGGGCGATGTGGGATAGCAAGATGATGGTTGTAAACGAATTCCTTACCTTTGAAATCAAGCTCCGGCATGGTGAAGTCCTTGGTCATGAACAATGCAACGCGGCGCGTTGATCGCGGATCAGGCGTTTCTGTTGCCGGGTGGTGTCATCGGCGTTGGCCGTGCCTACAAGGCAGCAGTCAACCGCATCGGCTATACTACCAACAATTATGAAGCGAAGCATAATTCATCAAGCAATTGATTATTAATGATAATCCTGTTTCCAGGATTCGACGGCGCCGCTGCTGCTCGAATCCATACGGAAGGATAGGCGGTCGTTTTATCGGTGTGAAACTATGAGGCTAAAACAATGGGATCGCGTGCGCTACACCAAGAACCCCTTGGTCGAGGTTGTGGCGCAGGTGCGTTTCCCTCGCGTTCTTGAGATCGACGACCAACTTCCCTCGGATTTCCAGCGGGCGCTACGTCAGGATTATCCGCTCCTTGAGGTTCAAGAAGAAACCCTTGCGGTCATGATCGGGCAAGGCCCCAACAAGATGATGGCCGACGATCTCCCTAGGCGCACTACGGTCTACCATTTCATCGCGCCGGATCGGGTATGGCGAATTTCCCTTGCCAGCGAGTTCCTTGCGTTAACCTGCACCAACTATGAGAAATGGGAAGATTTCCGACCTCGGATGATGGTTGGCCTCGAAACCGTGGCGAAGCTGTATCCAATCATCTACTGGACCCGCTTGGGTTTGCGTTATCGCGATCTCATCAACCGCGAAAACATTGGGCTGACCAATGTGTCGTGGCGGGAACTCCTCGCGCCTTTCTTGCTGGGTGCCACCATCGCCGACCCTTTGATCGAAGACGACTCCATTCCTGAAACTGATGTGCTCGCGGCGCAATCCTACGTCAGTTTCCAGTTGGAGGATTGCGTGCTGGGGCTGCGCCATGGCATCGTCAGGAAAGAGCAGAACGGCGACTCATCAGCGTACCAGATCGACGCGGATTTCTACCTCGATAATCAAATAGCGAGATTTGATCTTGATGCTATCAAACGCCACTTGGACAGATTCCATGCCAACGCAGGCGCAGTATTCCGAGGTTGCATACAAGAGCGCCTCCATGATGCGCTCGATCCACAGCCGATCTCCTCGTAAGGAGTGGCCGACCACCCCGTTAAAGACCATGGCCGGGGACGACGCCTTCAGCCCGGTACTGAAGGTGTGGATTTATCCCACAGATGAACAACTTCAGGATGATACAGAGTCGAATGCGCAAGTCCGTCCACCGGTTGATATTTCGTGGTTCAATCGCTTGATGGAACCTGCCAGCGGGCCGCTAAAACCCGCCGACCTCATGCCGGTGATCGCTGGTCTCACGAACCTGCTGAAGGCAAATTACTTTGCGGAAATCGACCGCTTGCTCAAGTCGGTCAAGGTCAGCGATGCCGCTCCAGAAATGCTGGTGGCGCTGCTGCGGACTACATATCCCGCACGCCATAAGCTACTCCGTCATTGGCTGAAATTGTTGAGAGATGTACGCGCCGAGTTTGCCGACCGACACCTCGACGGTGAAAGAATACTTCGTGGTCTGATCTAACGATGGCGGTAAGCCGACAAAGTGCCCATCCCTTCGCGCCCGATGAAATGCTTGGGGTCGCCATCGGGATTCCAAATCCCGACAATAAGTGGCAACGTCATGTTGGCCTGATCTACTGGATTGACAATTCCGGCCCGCGTTTCTGCCATCTTGCGTGGCATTTTATGCTCAGGGATGAACCGTTGCCCGCAGACTACTTTTGTGGACCATCTGGCCTTGATCCGGTAAACAAGATATTTATGGCCGCCTATGTTGCATTGCTCAATCAGAATGTGGGCGATGTACCCTACGGTATCGACTACGACGGCACCTACTTCGATGACCAGGGGCATTATATCGTCCAGCCTCTCGGTCGTGGATTGACGTGTGCCACGTTCATCCTCGCCGTCTTTGCCCGAAATGGCTTCGATCTCGTCGAAACCGAAAGCTGGCCGGAACGCCCCGATGATGTGGAGTGGCAACAGCAGATCATCGGCGTGTTGGGCCGTTACGCATCGCGGGAACACATCGAAGCTGTAAAGCAGAATGTCGGAGCCAAGCGTTTTCGGCCCGAAGAAGTGGCCGCTGGGGTGGTCTCGCAAAATATCCCCCTCCACTTCTCTGCCGCTCGTGTCTTGGCACAGGAAATCCTTCACGACATGTACGGTGGCAATCCCATTCAGTAGAAGCACGCGACGTATTCAAGTTTCACCGAAATTCCTTCAACTTCACCAGCATCGCCACGGCGCACCGAACTTCCAGTAACAACCGCAACAAAATCTCGTGCTTTAGAGTGTTGAAACGGGTCATCTTGTATCTGACCTTTGGCGGCTTCTCGGTATCCGCCACCGGGCAAGGAATCACGGCTGAAGGGCTATCAGTGGTTGCGTGGTCATGCTCGCATACTCCACTGTTCACAATACCGCTTAACCGGTGGATATTTCAGCGGTCCCGTCATTACACCAGCCGTGCAACCGCCGATACCCGTTCCGTCGCCGATGGCGTCCGGTTGGAAATGTTGGCAGTTACCACACGTCACCCGATCATCGCCCGGACGGGCCGCAAGGATTTCTGCCAGCACCCGGCGTTCCACGTCATCACGGTCTGGTCCAGTCTCATATTCCAGCCTTGCCAACCGCTCCATGTAGCACTTCAATTCCGCATCCGTAACCGCCCAACCTCGGATGTAGCTGATGGATACCCACGAGGGTTCAATCACTGGTCTTGTAAAGCTTGCGACTGCGACGGTTGCGACTCTTGCGACAGTTCGCGCTTTTTCGTTGGTTGGCGTCGCAAGTGTCGCGGTTGTCGCGGTCGCAAACTGGCCAAGCCCACCCTTTTGGATCAGCGCGGACAGGCTCATATCGTATCCCCTTCGGTCAGGATCGGATTCACCTCGACGTTTCGGTTTCGACCATCGCGCACCACTCGCACTCGCCCGGCCTCGACCAATTCTTGTAGGGCTCCTTCCAACGCCACCTTATCGCGAAGCCCGTTTGGCCCACAGCGCTGCACCTCGCGCCGGGGAACAATGCGTGTCCGCTCCCGGCGGCAATATTCGATCAGCCAGCGATCCAGCCGCGCCGCGTTCGCCACCTCGGCCGGTAGGGCAAGCTCGCCGAAAAAGCGCCGGGCTTCGTTCAAATGCCATGCGGCTATCCGGCTCGCTCCCTCGAAGACTTCCAGTGATACGGCTCCAGTGCCCTGCTCGAATATCTGGAAAAGCGCCGCCAGTCTTGCCGCGTTGTCGGCAGATTTACTCGCCACATCGCGCACATCGTAAAGCTCGCCACCATTCGCAAGCTCCCGCTCGATGGCGTCATGGAAGGCTATCCACGCAACTTTCGCGTCTGGTGACAGCGACAGCAGGGGTGGAGATAGTACGCCCTCGTCATCAATTGGGGTGGGTTGATCCAGGATCGCGGCAATGCGTCGGTTGAAAGCCGCCAATGCCGGCCAGCTTGCCGGCGGCTCGGTGAAGAGGCGAAAACCTTGTGTCGATTCTGGCCACGCCACCATGAACCGGGCAAGAAACCCGGTGCCCCGCGCCAACCCGCCGGATCGGTCAAAGAAACTTCGCAAGGTCATTTCTTGCACTTGCAACGCCACCGTCAGCCGCGCCCCGCGCACGGTGAAGGATTCCGAAGTGCGCCGCCCGATGGATAGCGTTCCACCGTCCCAAAGGATATTGAGCAAGGCCAGGTTTCGCATGATGGAATCCTTGCCCATACCATGCGCCCCGAATACGACCCCAGCCTCGGACGACAATACACCGCCGGACGGCCATTCCCGCGCTAATACCCAAGCCAAGTTTTCCGGGGTTTCGTCACCACGCAGCAGTTTCGGTACTCTCGGAGATTCCGGCTTGTCGTGTTCGAGGCGGCGCAGGTTGGCCTCAAGCTCGCCGGTCGGTTTATCGGCTTTGGAATTCTGACGAATCTTCTCAATTAGACCGGCCCGCTTCGCGCTCCAGGCGTCAAGGTCGGCTTTGTGATCCCTGATGTCCGGTTTTGCCGCCTCTCCTTGCTGTGCTTCATATTCCCGAATCGCCGCCGTAAAGAAGCCATCGCACGTTGATTTTCGCTCGCCAGAATCAGCGATGGTCAGCAGAAACAGCCCCACCGGTCCGGTTAGCTTTTCTGCTCGCTTCGCGTCCGCATGAGCTTGGATCGCCAACGACAGCGCCGCCAGTGCCGACGATGCCACCAGCGCAATCGGCGCTTTGGTGAAAGCTTGTACCTCTTCCACCGCCAACCGGATGGTGTCAGGCAAGGCATCAAATGGGTAGAGTTCCGGTTCCACTTTGACGGCTAGCGGTTGTGGTTCCGGCCAGCCGTCAGAATCATTGCTAGGTTGATGTTTAACACTTGCTGGCTCGTTCGCGTTCGCTATGGTGCTTGCTACAGCCTTAGCGCCGAATGCCACGGCCATATCATTGAAGTCAGTCATCGCGCGATCGCGGTCACTGCCGAAGTCGGGGATTGCGAGCTTGCCACCGACAGATCGCGCCGCTTCGATAGCATGTCGATCAGGTTCGCCAGTTGTCTTCACTAGATCGGCCAGGATCACCAGCACCGCTGCCGGGTAGCATTCGCGCATCGCTTTTGCTACCGCTGACAGATTGCCCGACGATAGCGCAGCAATGCCCGGATATGCGGTTGCCGCCGATGCAGATAGCATGGTCGCAACGCCTTCGCCAATGAGCAGGGTCAAGCCGTTCCCGTTGCCATCGGGCAGGCGCTCCGTTGCCCAATACCCGCCCGCCTTGCTGCCACGTCCGGCCAGTGCTGCCTTGCGCTTGTCGCCGTCAATCAGTTCTAGTGTCGATATGCCATTGACTTGCTTCACTGGAACCACTAGCAAGCGCCCGGTCAGCAGGTCGCTGTCCGACTTCGGCGCATAGCCAAGGATCGTCGCCGCCGCCCCCGCCTCAATCTCTCGCAGTGTCGAAACCGGGGAAACACCCTTTCGTGTCAGATAGGGATGATCAGCTTTCGCTTCGGTCGACGCCTTAAGGATCGCCGTCGCTTTCGCCACCGTGTCGGCACGTTCGCGGGCTATCTCGGCTTCCTCTCTCGCGGCCCGTGCCTCCACGATGCGCTTGCGCTCGGCTATCTCTTCGCGGGTCGCCACGCGGTAAATGCCGTCGTCACGCCAGCCGCTCGCCTTGGCTTCATGGAACAGCGTCCCGATTTTTAGCAGCCCGGTTTCGCTGGCGCTCTTCCAGACTGATGCCGCCTCATCGTCGCCGCGACTGTCCCGCCATTCGTTCCACAGATCGCGGCCCGCTTCGCCTAATTCCGACTTGAGCATGAAGGCCACGCGCACCCGTTCATCATGTCCGCCGACGGGAATGAATCGCAAGGCATCGCGGATGCGGTCAAGATCATTACGCATCTGTCAGCCCCACACGTTGAATTAGCCATATTGCGGAGCTAGCAGGGATCACGCTCCATGCGGCAAGGCGCACAATTGCGGCTTTGATGCCGGAATGAATCGGGATAGGACTTCGGCTATCAGAAGTCTTTGGGGTTGCCACGGTGCGGCTCTTGTCTTTTCTGGGCATGACCTGTACCTGTCAGGTCATTTGCCGCACCTGTGCCGTACTGGTCGCGCGGTTACCCCTCAGCCATTCATCCAAGTCATCGCGGAAGTAGAATACCCGGCCTAGCTTCACAAACTTTGGGCCGTTGCCGTCGCACCGCTTCATCGCCAGAGTTTTCACGCTCAAGCCGCAGTAGGTCGCCGCATTCTTGGCGTCCATGCGGCCATCGGGAAGCATCACCACGTCCAGTGGGCGAAGGGTTCCAGTCATTGCGATATCTCCATGCATGTTGAAAGACACCACAAGAATAATTTCGAAATTTACGTGTTGCAATAGAACACACGTATTCATAGAATGGCATGGAACTTCCCGGAACTTTAGGATAGGAGGATATGCGATGACGGAACAGGAAAAGCGGAAAGGTGGGGGTGGCAAGCTCACCCGGTCGGAAACCGTCACGGTGCGGCTTGACCCGAAGTTGCGCTATTTGGCGGAACTGGCGGCCCGCAAGCAGCGCCGCACTTTGTCCAGCTTCATCGAATGGGCGGTTGAAGACAGCTTGCGCCAAGTCATGCTCTATCAGGGTACGGGTTACAACAACGACGAATCCATTTCGTTCGCCGATGAAGCAGGCAAGCTTTGGGATGTTGATGAAGCAGAACGCTTTGCCCGTCTTGCCATCACCTACCCCGACTTGCTTACTCACCAAGATCAAGAAATATGGAAGCTGCTCAATGATTGCTATTTGCTCTTGCCGGCCAAGTTACGCGATCGGTACACCGGGCAACTCTCATGGGACTGGCCCATCTTAGAGGATCAGGTTTTCCCGACATTGCGCCGCTACTGGCCCGACTTGATGATGTCCTACAGCGAGGGCACGGCAGCTTGCCGGCAATGGGTGCAGCGTACCCAAGAGCAAGTAGTAGCGGGTAAGGTGTATCCGGGGTTTGCCGTCCACGCCAAGCAAGAGCCGGAATTCGACGATTCCGACATTCCGTTCTAACGGGTGGGTATCATGGCCAAGACCTTCGACAAGCTTACCCGCCCCGCCATGCGGAAGCTCTCGCCAAACGGGAAGATCAGCGAACACGGCATTACCTTTGAACGCCAAGCCAGCAGCGACGGGGTTTTCACCGTCAACATCATGGTCGACGGCCAGCGCATTCATCGCGTCATCGGTCGCGAATCGGAAGGAACCACCCGCACCCAGGCGGAAGAATTCATCGCCAAGGTTCGCAATGATGCCAAACATGATCGACTGGCCTTGCCCAAGGGGCGCAAGGTCGCTTTGTCGTTTCGGGAAGCTGCCGGCAAGTACCTTGAACGGCTTGGCGAGTCAGGTGGAAAGGATTTGAAGATGAAGGCCGCGCGCCTGAATCATCATCTTGTCCCCTTCTTTGGCGACATGCCCTTATCCAAGATCAGCGCCTTCGATGTGGAACGTTACAAGCGCCAGCGCCAGCAGGAACCCGTCATCGTCAGCCCCAGGGGCAAGGTCATTGAACGCGCCCCGGAGAAAATCACGGCAGCCAAACCGGGCACGATTAACCGGGAATTGGCCGTGCTGTCGCACTTGTTCAACAAGGCTATCGAATGGGGATGGCTGGATCGCCGCCCGGCCAAGCTCAACCGCTTCCAGGAAGGGCAGGGGCGCATCACCTACCTGACGGCGGATCAGGTCGCCCGCCTAGTGGAATGCGCCAAGGCGGATGCCAACCCCATCATTTACCCCGTTCATCGTCATTGGCGTGGAAACGTCCATGCGGAAGATGGAGATTCTTTCCATCCGCCGGGAGCATGTCGACTTGCAGCGCCGCACCATCTTCATCCCGAAGGCGAAGGCCGGGGCGCGGGAACAGCCCATCACGAAACACCTTGCCGATTTCCTTGCCAGCTACATTGCTGCCCTACCGCCGGGAAGCCCATGGTTATTTCTCTCGCCGGGGGCAAAGTCGGGGCACGCGATGGACATTCGCAAGCCGTTTCGGCGAGTAGTCGAGGCCGCTGGCCTAGACCCGGATCAGGTAGTCCGGCATACCCTTCGGCATACGGCCATCACGCACTTGGTTCAGGCCGGCGTCGACCTACCCACAGTGAAGCGGATCAGTGGGCACAAAACCTTGGCGATGGTTGAACGCTATGCCCACCAGAACGGGGCGCATATCGAGGGGGCAATGGATAGGCTGCAAAGCCGCCTCAAGCTCGCTTGATGGTGGGCTGCTTCCACGGAATTTTTGGCGCGATTACACAGGAATTACACAAAACAAAAAGGCTTGCAGCTTTAGAATCATGCAAGCCTTTGTTTTATTGGTGGCCAGGGACGGAATCGAACCATCGACACGCGGATTTTCAGTCCGCTGCTCTACCAACTGAGCTACCTGGCCATGGGTGCGCGGTGCGAAGGAGGCGCGTATTTAAGCAGCTTGTCATGAGAGCGTCAAGATCGTTACGCCTGCGGCGGAACGTAGCCCTCGGGTGGCGCGGTGCCTTCGCCGAAGAAAAACTGCTCCATCTGTTCTTCCAGAAACTGGCGGGCCTTGGGCTCGAACGGGGTCAGCCGGTACTCGTTGATCAGCATGGTTTGATGACGCAGCCATTGCTGCCAAGCCGCTTTCGAAACCTGTTCGAAAAGCCGCTTGCCCATCTCCCCGGGGTAGGGCGGGCGGTCTAGACCCTCGGTTTCGATACCGAGTTTGACGCATTTCACCATTCGAGCCATCGTTGATTCCCGTCGTTTCGTAGTTCGCTTGCCAATGCCGCCAGTAGCCGCCGTACCGGCGTGGCCACCCCGCGGCCGTCAGGATGGCGGGTGTTATACCAGACAAAGCGTTCCCCTTCCATCACCAGCCCGCCTTGGCCGGTCACTTGCGCCGGTGTTGGCGTGATATCGAGATGAAAGTGGCTGAAACTGTGTCGCACCACGGTCCACGGTCGTTCGACGATCACCGTCAGCCCCAAGCGGTCCCGGCACCAGTCCACGATATCACTCTCCAAAGTACATTCGGGAAAGCTCCACAACCCGCCCCAAATTCCCGCCGGTGGCCGGCGTTCCAGCAGCACTTCGCCATCCATCGTGCGTAGCAACAGCATCCGAGTGGTTCGTACCGGCAAGTCCCGTCGCGGCCTGGAGGCCGGAAGCTCTGCCACGCGTCCTTGTTGGCGCGCGGCGCAGGCTTCCGCCAGCGGACACGTTTCGCAGCGCGGCTGGCGCGGCGTGCAGACCGTCGCACCAAGATCCATCATCGCTTGGGTATAGTCGGCCACTCGCTCGGTGGGGGTATGGCGCTCGGCTAGATCCCACAGCGTCGCCAGAACGCGCGATTGACTCGGCCAACCTTCGATCGCCGCGAATCGCGCCAGCAGGCGCTTGACGTTGCCGTCCAGAATGGCTTGGCGCTGCCCGGCCGCCAGAGCCAGAATCGCCCCCGCCGTCGATCGACCGATGCCCGGCAGTTCCTGTAAGGTCGCGCTGTCCAGCGGTAATTCCCCATCATGCCGGTCGCACAGGATTCGCGCCGTTTGGTGCAGGTGGCGGGCACGGGCGTAGTACCCCAGTCCAGCCCAGAACCGCAATACCTCATCCGGTTCAGCGGCGGCTAGCGTCCTGATATCGGGGAAGCGCGCCATGAAACGTTGGTAATAGGGGATCACCGTCGCCACTTGGGTCTGTTGCAGCATGATTTCCGACACCCAAACCCGGTACGGTGTGGGATCTTCTTGCCAGGGCAACTGCTTGCGGCCGTGCGCATCGAACCATTCGAGCACGCGCCGGCCAAATTCGGCGGAATTCATCATTCACCTTTGCTATCGCCAACGAGGATTTCGACCATGGCATGCATTCTGATCGCTGGTTGCGGCGATATCGGCACGACGCTGGGCCTGAGTCTGCACGCCGCCGGCCATCGGGTCTGGGGTTTGAAACGCCGCCCTGACGATTTGCCGTCGGCGCTTGAACCATTGGCCGCCGATCTCGCCGATCCGGCGACCCTGACCGTATTGCCGCCAGCCCTGGATTACATCGTCTACAGTGCCGCCGCCGCCGGTTTCAGCGAAGCCCTGTACGAGGCTGCCTACGTTGCCGGGGTCCGCAATCTGCTGAACGCCTTGCGTCAGGCCGGGCAACAGCCCAAACGCTTGCTGTTGACCTCCAGCACCTCGGTCTACGCCCAACATCAGGGAGAATGGGTGGACGAGGATTCGCCAGCCGCCGCCGCAAGCTTCTCGGGCCGTTGCATTCGTGCTGGCGAACAAGTGCTGTGGGATAGCGGTTGGCCGGCGGTGGTGGTCCGTTTCGGCGGGATCTACGGTCCCGGCCGCACTCGCCTGATCGACAGCGTCCGTGACGGTTCCGCCACCCGTCCCGCCGGGCCACCGATGTTCACCAATCGCATCCATCGCGACGATTGCGCCCGGGTGCTGGAACACCTGCTGTTCCTGCCGGACCCGGCGCCGTTGTACCTGGCTGTCGACGACGATCCCGCCCCGTTGGCCGAGGTGCTGAACTGGTTGGCGATCCAACTTGGCGTGCCGGAACCGTCGGTGGTGGCCAGTCCCGCATTGAAGCCGGGGTCCGACAATCGGCCCAGCCTCGCGTCGCGCCAGCGTGCCAGCAAGCGCTGCCGCAACGCCCGGCTACGGGGCAGCGGGTTCCAGTTTCGCTATCCGAGCTACCGGGATGGTTACGCCGCCCTACTGCGCGCGCCGGTCGATGGAGCGCATCAGAACGCCGCGCCGGAGAAATCGTAGCTCATCTCACGGTAAGGGCGTTGCAGGAAAAAGCCCTGGATCAGATCGACGCCCAGCGACCACAGGATCGGCATAGTCTTCACTTCTTCCACCCCGCCGACCACGGTGGCCGCTCCCAGCGTTTCCAAGCCCTCCACCAAGATCCGAAGTTGCGCTTGTTTCTTGGTGTCCTTGGCCAGGTTGTTGACAAAGTACATGTCCAGCTTGACGTAGTCGGCGCCCAGGTTCTTGAGCAAGCCCAGCGAATCCGTCCCTCGGCCAAAACGATCCAGGCAAAACCCGCACCCCAGCAGCTTGATGCCGCCCAGAAAGGCGAACATGTCGCGCAGGCTGCGCTCGGCGGTTGCTTCGGCCACCGCGAAGACGAGGTGTTGCGCCTCGACTCCGGTTTGTTCCAGCCGTTCCCGCAACCAGCCACTGAAGGTCCGATCCTGCATCGTAATGGGAAGGATTTTGATGAACAGCGTGGTCGTTTGCCGTCGCTGTCGCAGTATTTCCAGGGCGTGATCGATGACCCAGCGATCCAGCGTTTGACCCAATTGATGGTTGTACACCACGCCGAACACGCTCCCCGGCACGATTTCCTGGCCCTCGCTGTCGCGCAGGCGCAGCAGTGCTTCGTAGCGCTCGTTGGCGTCGCCGCGCATGCTGGCGATGGGTTGAAACAACAGCCAGAGTCGCTCGTGCTCGATGATTTCCTCGACCTGCTGGAGCATCCGTGCCCGCGACGATGCTTCGTGATCGTGCTTGGCCGCGTTGGGGTCCTGCTGTACGTAGAGACGCTCGCCCTTGACCTCCCGCGCCAGACCGCAGGCCGAATCGGCGCGCTGGATCAACAGCAAGGGGTCCTGGCCGCGATCGGTGGCCGTCGCCACGCCGATGCTGGTTCGCAGCAAGAGGGCATGCTCGCCGACCTTGTAGAATCCGGTTTCCAGCGTGTCGCGGATGCGCCGGATCAGCCTGAGCAGCGGTTCGCCGAGCAGATTGGGCACCAGCACCGCGAAGATGGCGTCGCTGAAGCGCGCTGCCTGCTGCTCGTAGGTCAGCAGTTGTCGCAATCGGCTGGCTGCTTGTCCCACCACTTCGTCGGCGGTCGCCACCCCGGCGGAATCGCGGATGGCGCGCAGGTTGTCCATCATCACGAACACCAACGCCAGCGATTGGGTCCGCAGGCCCAGGGTCTCGATCGCCCGCTCCAGCAGGGTCAGGAACCGCTGGCGGTTGAACAGGCCGCTGACCGAATCGTTCTCGGTCAACAGGTTTAGCTTGACGCGGGTGGCGCGTGCTCGGTACAAGCGCTGCCGGACTTCCCAGCACAGATAGCTGATGGGCGCCGGTTTGGCCAACAGGCTGGCGCCCGGAGCGTCCAGAGTGATGAGGTAATGCGCCGTGTCCGCCGGAAAGCACAGCAGGATCATCGGCAGAATGTCGAACTCACGGTGTTGGGCAATCACCCGTGCCAGTTCGGACCCGCTGATTTCCTTGATATCCAAATCGATGATCAATAGATCCGGTCGGAACTGGTGGATTTCCCGCAGCACTTGCAGGGGTTGGATCACGACCAGTGGCGTGATGCCTTGTTCCTCAAGCGCGCCCGCTATTTCCCAGGCTTCGGCTGGTCGATCGTTGACGATCAGAACCCGGTAATAACCTTGCGCGGTTTGGGGCAGCAACAGTTCCCGCAGTACCCCGAGCACTTCGTCGCTGTCGTAGGGTTTGTTGAAATACGCGGCGCTGCCTGCTTGCACCGCATCCAGTCGCGCGGCCATGTCGTTGCGCTCGGCCAGAAACAAAATCGGCATCCGCAACCGGATTTGCTCGCGTAGCGTCGTGATCAGTCCGACTGCCGCCTCCGGTCCTTCGGGAAAGTCCACATCCACGATGGCGGCGCCGGGTATCCGCTCCCGCAAGCGTTGCTCGGCTTCGGCCAGACTGTTTATTTTCCGCACCCGGTAGGCGGAGTCCTCCAGTTTGGCCACCAAATACGGTTTTTCATCCGGGGCGATCAGGAAGATTTCCGGTTGCGGCGCCAGCAGAGGGCGGGTGCGCAAGTCCTCGGCCGCGCCGACGGCATGATCCGTCGCCAGTAGGTAACGCAGGGCATCGAGCAACGCCGTCAGCCGCTGTCGCTCCGCCTCGTGGGGAGGCGTGCCGGCAGTGATGCAGATTTTGACATGGTGCTCCAGTTGCGCGGTCAGGTTGATCAGGCGATCGTCCCCGAGGATCTGCGCGCTCTTGAGCATTTCCTGCGCCAGCCGCGCCAGCATCGCGAACGACTTGGGATTCCATTTGACGTAGTACAGCTTTTGCCACAAATCCTCGGTCAGTTTCAGGTGATTAGCTAACTGAAGGCGTTGGCTGTCCTGATCTTTAGCCTGATTCATGGCGAATCTCCCTACTTCCAAAAAGTATTCCGAGCCAAATCGTTCGAGGTGTTGTTTTCGGGACGCTGGCCTTCCCTGGCGCGCTGGCGGCGGCCGGTTTTACCTTACGCCGCCGGCACCACGAGTCTCGTCAACGTTCGACCTGAGTGACGTCCCGCACCGCGCCGCGAGCGGCGCTGGTGGTCATGGCGGCGTAGGCCCGCAACGCGGCGGATACCGGCCGCTGGCGGGCGGTCGGCTTCCAGGCCGCCGCGCCGCGCGCCAGCATCGTGGCCCGTCGCCGCTCCAGTTCCCCGTCGCTGACCGCCAGATGGATGCGGCGGTTGGGGATGTCGATCTCGATCAGGTCTCCTTCTTCCACCAGGGCGATCGTCCCCCCTTCGGCCGCCTCGGGAGAGACATGGCCGATGGACAGCCCCGAGGTGCCACCGGAAAAGCGGCCGTCGGTGATCAGCGCGCAGACCTTGCCCAGACCCTTGGATTTGAGATAACTGGTCGGGTAGAGCATTTCCTGCATGCCGGGGCCGCCGCGTGGGCCTTCGTAGCGGATCAGCACCACGTCGCCCGCCTGAATCCGCCCGCCCAGAATCGCCGCCACCGCGTCTTCCTGGCTTTCCACCACCCGTGCCGGTCCCTGGAATGCCAGGCTGTTCTCGTCCACCCCGGCGGTTTTGACGATGCAGCCGTCCTCGGCCAGGTTGCCGTACAACACCGCCAGGCCGCCGTCTTGCGAATAGGCATGCGCCTGGTCGCGGATGCAGCCGCTTTGCCGGTCCAGGTCCAGGCTGGGCCAGCGAGTGTCCTGACTGAAGGCCTCCTGGGTGGGGATACCGGCCGGACCGGCGGAGTAGCGGAGCCGCGCTTCGTCCCAGGAGGTCGGGCGGGCGATATCCCAGCGGTCCAGCGCCTCGGCCAGCGTTTCGCCGTGGACGGTGCGCGCGTCGCGATGCAGCAGTCCGGCACGGTCCAGCTCGCCGAGAATGGCGATCACGCCGCCGGCCCGATGCACGTCTTCCATGTGGTATTTCTGGGTGGCGGGCGCGACCTTGCACAGATTCGGCACTTGCCGCGACATCCGATCGATATCGCGCATGCTGAAATCCACCCCGCCTTCCCGCGCCGCCGCCAGCAGGTGCAGCACGGTGTTGGTGGAACCGCCCATGGCGATGTCGAGGCTGATGGCGTTTTCGAAGGCGTCGAAGGTGGCGATGCCGCGCGGCAGCACCGAGGCGTCGCCTTGCTCGTAATAGCGCTTGGTCAGCTCGACGATGCGCCGGCCGGCTTCCAGGAACAGTTCCCGGCGGTCGGCGTGGGTGGCCAGCAGCGAACCGTTGCCGGGCAGGCTCAGGCCCAGCGCCTCGGTCAGGCAGTTCATGGAATTGGCGGTGAACATGCCCGAGCAGGAGCCGCAGGTCGGACAGGCCGAGCGTTCCATTTCCGCCACCGTGGCATCGTCGATGCGATCGTCGGCGGCGCTGACCATGGCGTCCACCAGATCCAGCTTATGCGCCGCCAGCCGGGTCTTGCCCGCTTCCATCGGTCCGCCGGAAACGAAAATGGCCGGGATGTTGAGTCGTAGCGCCGCCATCAGCATGCCGGGCGTGATCTTGTCGCAGTTGGAGATGCAGACCAGGGCGTCGGCGCAGTGGGCATTGACCATGTATTCCACCGAATCGGCGATCAGCTCGCGCGAGGGCAGCGAGTACAACATCCCGCCGTGGCCCATGGCGATGCCGTCGTCGACCGCGATGGTGTTGAACTCCTTGGCGATGCCGCCGGCCGCTTCGATCTCGCCCGCCACCAGTTGGCCCAGATCCTTGAGGTGGACGTGGCCGGGCACGAACTGAGTGAAGGAGTTGGCGATGGCGACGATCGGTTTGCCGAAGTCGCCGTCCTTGACGCCGGTGGCCCGCCACAGGGCGCGGGCGCCCGCCATATTGCGGCCGTGGGTGGTGGTGCGGGAACGATAGTCGGGCATGAGGGAACTCCACAAAGCTGGGAACGGGGTCGGAGCCATCAGGAAAGACCGCCGAGTGTCTGGAAAATTCTACGTCAATTTCCAATCATTGTGACATCCGATTGGTCGGCGGCGGTCCGCGATGCGCATCGGCCGGGCAGGCGTCAACCGGTATCCAGCGCGACGCCGTCGGCCCCGGCGTTTCCGGTGGCCATCAGTTCGTCCAGTGCCGTCACCAGCCCTGGTGCCGGCCGGTCGTGGAACACGCCGCAATCGGGTCCCAGAGCCGGGTCCATGCCGCGCAGGAACAGGTAGAACACGCCGCCGAAATGCCGCTCATAGTCGTAGTCCGGCAGCCGCAATCGCAAGTAACGGTGCAATGCCACGGTATAGATCAGGTATTGCAGCAGGTAGGCTTCGCGGGCCATGGCCTCGTCCAGGCGCTCGCGCCGGTAGGCCGCCGGTTCCGCGCCGAGCCAGTTGGATTTGTAATCCACCAGCCAGAACTGGCCGTCAGCCTCGAATACTAGATCGATGAAGCCTTTCATGTAGCCGCGCAGGGGGTTGAATTCCAGGGTTTCGATCATGTCCCGGAACGGGCCGGTGGCGTAACCGTGCCGCTCCAGCACGCGCCGCAAGGCATCGGCGCGCAGCTTGGCGAGCGGGTAGGTGAATTCCATCTCGTTCAAACGCCGATCCGTCGTCACGGTCGCCAGCCGCAGTCCGGCGGAGTTCAGGGGTGTCGCCAGCACGCGTCGCGCCAGATCAGCCACCACCGGCGTCCATTCGGCCGCATCCAGTCCGTGGCCCGTCAGTGTTCGGCCAACCAGCGTTTCCAGCCGCTCGTCTTCACCTTGTGTGAAATCCAGTCGCTCGAACAGGGTGTGCAGGCAGACCCCGGCCCGGGCACCGCGCGGAAATTCGAAGATGCCCTTGCTGGGTGCGGCAACGGCGGTTGCTTCCGCCGCTTCGGGAATCGTGGCGGTCATGTCGTAATCGGGCGCTTCGACCGAATGACCGGCGGTCAGCGCGGTAAAGCTGCCGACCCGCCAGAACTCCGGCAGCGGTCCGGTAAACTCGCGTGCTTGCAACGCCGTCTCCGCGAGGGCCGGCGGCCGATAGCGCTGGCCGGATGCCATCGGTAGCGGCGTGATGGCGATCGTCTCGCCCGCCGCGGCAAAGACGGTTTGCAAGTCGCCGCGCAGCGCCGATGTCGTCAGGTCCTTGAAGCGCTGTCGAGTCACCTTCAGCGGGTCCTGGGATGGCCCGATGACCGGCGGGTGGTGCAGCAGCCAGGCCGGCGGCGCGGTTTCGGCCTCCTTGATCTTGCCCCAGACCAGCGTGCAGCGTTGTTTGGCGCGGGTCAGGGCAACGTAGAACAGTCGTAGGTTCTCGGCCAGTTCCTCGCGGCGGGCGTGTTGTCGGGCGGGGTGCTCTTCATCCGCGCCGACGGCGAGGATGGCTCGGCCGGCGTCGGCGGGATCGTGGTACAGCAAGGCCGTGCCGCCTTTCCCGTCGGCGCGCAGACGGCCATCCCACAGGAACGGGCAGAACACCACGTCGTATTCCAGCCCCTTGCTCTTGTGGACGGTGACGATCCGCACCAGGTTTTCATCGCTTTCCAGCCGCAACTGCTGTTCCTCGTCCCGGTTGGTCGGGACGCGGCGGCGGTCGCCAAGCCACTTGAGCAGGCCCACCATGCCGGGATGGGTTCGGCCGGCGACCTGCAGCAGTTCGGCCAGGTGCAGCAAATTGGTCAAACGCCGCTCGCCGTCACGGAAAGCCAGCAGTCGTTGTGGGACTTCCTCGCCGGTCAGCCAAGCGCGAAAGAAGCGCATGAAACCGTGCTCGCGCCACAACAGCCGGTAGTCCTGAAACTTTTCCAGCCATGCCGTCCAGGATTGTTCCGCCTCGCGCAAGCGATGCAGATCCTCGCCGCTCAGGCCGAATAGATCGGAGGCCAGCGTCGTTCGTACCCGGCCCTCGTCGCCCGGTTCCGCCACCGCCGCCAGCAGCCATTCCAGTTGCAGCGCTTCGTCGGAGACGAATACGTTGTCGTCGGCGTGCTGGACGCTGGGCACGCCCAGTCGCAGCAATTCCCCGCGAATCAGACGTCCCTGCCAGTGGCTGCGCACCAGCACGGCGATGTCGCCGCCGGTCAACGGCCGGTCGCCGATGCGGGCTTGATCGCGCGCGCCCAGATTCAGCAGGCGGGCGATTTCGGCGGCGGTGGCCCGCGCCGCTTGGCGGCTGGCGTCGCCCTTGTCTAGCGGTTTGTCGCCATCCGGTTCCAGCAGCCAGACCTGCAACGGCGGTTCCCGTTGCCCCTGAATCCAGAGCGGTTCCCGCTGCTTGCCGTCGGCCGGGATCGCGGGATGGAAGGGGATGCCGTCGAACAGGAACGGCTGGTTCCCGACCGCGCCGAATACGGCGTTCAGGGCGGTCAGCAGGCGTGGATCGGACCGCCAGTTCACGTCGAGAGTGTGGCGGTTGGCGTCAGGCGTGTCGTTCCGAGCGGTCAGGTAGGCGAAGATGTCCGCGCCGCGAAAGCTGTAGATGGCCTGTTTGGGATCGCCGACCAGGAACACCGGCTTGCCGGCGTCGGTGTAGATATCGCGGAAAATCGCGTATTGCACCGGGTCGGTGTCCTGAAATTCGTCGATCAGGGCGGCGGCGTAGCGGTGGCGTAGGGTTTCCACCAGCGCCGCGCCTGTCGGGGATGGCGTAGCGCCGCGTGCAGATCGAGCAGCAGGTCGTCGTAGGATTGCAGTTGTTGTCGGCGCTTGCGGACGGCCAGTTCGGTATTACAGTAGGCCAGCAATTTGACCGGAATCTGATGCCGACAGTAATCCACCAGCGCCTCGCAGGCGGTTTGCAGCGTTGCGCAGGCGTCGAAAAACGGATGTTGGGGGGTGGCCTTGCCCTTGTTGGTCGAGGCTTGCAGTTTGGTGGCGGTGAATTGCGCGAACTTGTCGAACAGGACGAGCTTGGGGGTTTCCGCCGCCAGATAGGCGTCCATCGCTTCCAGCCAGCCGGGGATGTGTTTCAAGCCATATTTCTGCCGGTTGAGGCTGGATGATTCGAGTAGCAGTTTGGTGATGGCGGCGCGATCTTGCAACCAGAGGGCGCGAGCCTGCCGGAACGCGGCGACGAAGGCATGTTCGAGCGTCGGGCCGTCCGCCTCCGCGTTGGGCGTGACCACCTGTAGATAGGGCTTGCCCAGATGGCGTTCGATCTGACCAAGCAGCTTGTCCGGGCTATAGCGTTCGTCCAGAAAATATTGCACCACCAGCGGCGAGCCGGCGTAGAACTCCCGCCGCCAGAAATCCTCGACGATTTCTTGCAGCAGGTCGCCGGTATCGGCCATCAGTTCGGTCTCGAAAGACAGACCGCTTTCGAAGGCATTGTCGCCGAGCGCCCGCTTGCAGAAGCCGTGAATGGTGAAGATCGCGGCTTCGTCGAAACCGCGCACGGCGTTGCTCAGCCGGCGGATGGCGATTTCCCGGTCCGGCGATAGATCAAGCAGGCGGGTGGCGAGTTCGTCGTGCTCGGCGGCGCGACCGCGCAGGAAGGCGGCGCGAATATCGCTCAGCCGGGCGCGGATGCGGTCACGCAGTTCCTTGGTGGCGGCGTTGGTGTAGGTCACCACCAGGATGCGGCTGACCGGAATGCCGGCCTCGACCACCAAGCGCGCGTACAGCGCGGTGATGGTGTAGGTTTTGCCGGTGCCGGCGCTGGCCTCGATCAGGTTGAAGCCGGCCAGCGGGGTGTAAAGCGGGTCCAGGCGCTGCATGTTGGATGTCGCAAACGGGAATGTTGCCGAACAGCATACCGGCTTGGGGGTTCCCGCGCTCCGCTGAAAAGGGGTTGGGAGATGAAAAATCCGGGGATCGGAGCCTTGGCAACGATCATCGGGGTCTTGCCATGACCAGGATAGCCGCAATGAGCGAAAACGCCAGTTCAAAGAATGCCTTGCCGGCCGCGAACGCGGACCCGGTCCTGTCGGTTCTGTACGAGCAGGGTTTGTTGAGCGATCTGGATGTGCATTTCGCTCGCTTCATGAATCGGCTGGCGGACGGGGGCTCGCCGGATCTGGCACTGGCGGCGGCGCTGGCCAGCCACGCCAGTGGGCAGGGCGATATCTGCATCAACCTGCGCCAGTGGGCGCGGCGGCGGTCATGGGGTGCCGAGACGGAATCGGCCGAACCGTCGCCGGTCGCGCCGCCGCCGGTCGGCGATTGGTTGGCGAGCTTGCGAGCCAGTTCGGTGGTGGGCCGTCCGGGGGAGCGCCAGCCGCTGGTGCTCGATCGGCGCGGCCGGCTGTACCTGTACCGCTATTGGGAATATGAACAGTGCTTGGCGGACGATCTGCTGCGACGATCCCAGGCGGCGTCGCCGAGTGTGGACGAGGCACGGTTGCGCGCCGATCTGGACCGTTTGTTTCCGCATCATCCGCAACTGAGCGGCCCGGACTGGCAAAAGGTGGCGGCGGCGGTGGCGGCCCTGAAGCAGGTCTGCGTGATTTCCGGTGGACCCGGTACCGGCAAGACCAGCACGGTGTTGCGCATCCTGGCGTTGTTGGCCGGGCAGGCGGTCGAACGGCCGTTGCGTATCGCCCTGGCCGCGCCGACCGGCAAGGCGGCGGCTCGCTTGCAGGAGTCGATCCGCGCCGCCAAGCCGTTGCTGGATCTGGAAGCGGAGCAGTTGGCGCAGATTCCCGAAGAAGCGTCCACCTTGCACCGTCTGCTCGGTGCCCGGCCGGATTCGGTCTATTTCCGCTACAACCGCGATGACCCGTTGCCGCTGGACGTGCTGGTGGTGGACGAGGTGTCGATGGTGGGTTTGGCGCTGCTGGCCAAGACCGTGACGGCGCTGCCGGCCGAGGCGCGGCTGATTCTGCTGGGCGACAAGGATCAGTTGGCTTCGGTGGAGGCGGGGGCGGTGCTGGGCGATCTGTGCGCCGGGGCCGGCCGTTTCTCGCCGGAGTTCCAAATGCAGTTGGCGACACTGACCGGCGAACCGCTGCCGCGTGGCCGGGAGTCCTCGTCGCCGCTGGTCGATGCCATCGTGTTGTTGCGCCACAGTTATCGCTTCGGCGCGGACAGCGGTATCGGCGCGCTGGCGCGAGCGGTGAACAGAGGAAAATCGACCGAGGCGCTGGACTTGCTGGTCGGTGCGCCGCACGAGGATATCGTTTGGCAGGAACTGGCCGATCCCGCCGATTTGCCGGAATGGTTGGCGGAACCGGTGACGGCGGGGTTCGCGCCCTATCTGCGGGCGGTGCGGGAAGGGGCCGGACCGGCGGCGGTGTTCGAGCAGTTCAACCGGTTCCGGGTGTTGGCGGCGCTGCGCGGTGGGCCGTTTGGAGTGGAGGCGCTGAATCGTCTGTGCGAGGCGGCGCTGTTCGCCCAAGGGCTGATCGATACCCACTCGATCTGGTACGCGGGTCGGCCGGTGATGGTGGTCCGCAATGACTACAACCTGCGACTGTTCAACGGCGATATCGGCATGACCCTACCGGACCCGGACGCGCCGGAGCGGGTGAAGGTGTTTTTTCTGGGCAACGACGGGGCGCTGCGGAGTTTCGCGCCGGCCCGGCTGCCGGAGCACGAGACCGTGTACGCGATGACGGTGCATAAGAGCCAGGGCTCGGAGTTCGAGCAGGTGCTGGTGGTGACCCCGAGCGAGCCGTCGCCGGTGTTGAGCCGCGAGCTGCTGTACACGGCTTTGACGCGGGCGAAGCGGGAGGCGATGTTTTACGGTGTGCCCGAGGTGTTCGCGGCGGCGGTTGGGCGGCGGTTGCGGCGCTCGTCGGGCCTGCGGGATCGCTTGTGGGTGGAGCCGAGAACGAGGAGGGATCGGTGAGCGGCGGGATCGACGAAGCGAAGTGACGGGATACATCGACGTTCGGTGAGGAAGAATTTTAACGGACTGGGATGGTGGCAATAAAATTTTCGAGTCTTGCATCCAAATCCTATTGGGTTCCGTAATTCAGGGTGTGAATCAGGTCATCCCGATCTTAGCCTTCGAGAGTGTTGGAATGCTCGGATTATTTGGATGGATCATTGAATCCAAGACAACTGAAAATTTTGAGGAGATAAAACCATGCCCTGTAGTTCAGCCGGATATATCGTGCAAAATGGTACCAGTTGGAAACAACAATCAAGCGCCGATGTAAAATCTCAGTCGAAAAGTGCCGAATCTCATGCCGAACGCGAGGCATATAAAGGATTTGGCAACAAATCCGGTCCCTATTTGATTGTCCAGGATGCTTTTCCCTGTTTCGATAAGTGCCATCAATATTTCTTGAAAAAAGATAATATCATTATTAAGGTAACCGCAGATAATACCTTTGATGGCAACAGTTATGTGAAAGAGAAGCTGATCACAGGATTAGGAACCTTGCCATGTTATATTTACTATCATGCTGGAGCGGCAACATTTAGCGTTGGAGTTCCGGGGCCTCCATTAGCTTTCCCGCCGCATCCCAGTCCAGCCGGCGTTTAGGAATGGGTTGAAGCGACTGAATTCGGAATTAACCGGGCGGCTGTTCGATATGTTGATCGGCGCAGGCCCGGTAATTTTCGTCCAGCTTCGGGCGCAGCAGGACGAGCGCCGCAATTCGGCGAGCCATGCCGCTGAATTCCAATGCTTCATCGGCGGACAGCGGCCGACCCAGTAATTCCAATTCTCGATACGACAGCCATTTTTTCAATACTTGATAGCCGCCCAGCGTGAATTCCCATGCCGGGCGCGGCACGTTCTTCCAGTAGCAACCCGCGTTCAAATACACATCCAGCGTTTCCTCGCCCAGAGCGGGTTGTTCCATTGCCGTGAACGGGCGGCTTTCGGTTTTGCCTTTACCAGGCATGGTGACGCCGCCCTTGCCGGCATGGCCCCAACCGGCGGTGAGTTTGAGATGTGTCGGGGTGAGCGGGGTGGAGTCGGCAACGGTCAGCAGGGCGATCTTGGCCAGTTCCGGGCGCGGCTTGCCTTGTTGACGCCGGGCAGTGGGGTTTCGGTGTTGAGCAGGGCGGCGATTTGCCGGCCCAGTTCGGCGGAGGTCAGCAGTCGTTCCTTTGTGGTGGGTAGCGGGATGCGCGGCCAGTCCTGGCGCATGGCATCAGTATTTTCACAACGGTAATCAAAAGAATGCAGAATACTCAGGCAATGGAAAAATAAATCTTGCTCGTTACAAGAGGATTTTTCTAAATATTGACTGGCTATTTTGCTTATGTTTGGCATTTTTCTCATGATTGTGAGAAGAATCAAGCAGCGTAGGCTTCAGGTATAATGGAAATCCTCTGGCTCCGCTATCCATAAAGTTTAAGTCACTAAGAACTCTTATTGGTATTCCAGGTTCAATTATTGGTTTTCTAGTCCTGCCGGTAGTGAATAAAAAAAACATTATCATCAAAAATATGGGGGAAATACTCGCTACGTTTTTCATCAAGTAATTTTGTTTCCGGCTCCCAATAAAGCCAACGAATATCGAAAGGCCGGTAAGCGTATCTGACGATATTCTCGGAGCGGAATTTGCGTTTTTTGCAGGATTGCGCGTGTTTGCTTGGGATCGAACCGCGCGGTGATTTTCATCAAGCTCGGTGCAATTAGGCGCATTTCCTCATCGCTAACCTTCGGATCGAAATACTGCTGCATCCGCTGTTCCAACACCGCGCGGTCGATGTCCACCAAGGCGTCGTCGCGGCTGGTTTTTACGCCGGGGAAGGAGGCCGGAAGCAAATCCGGCAAAAGCGGCCAACTGAGATAATGGGCTTGCACCTGCATCGGCATGAACGGCAGGCCCAATTCCAGCGGCGGTTGCAACGATTGGTAATGCAGCTCTGTTGGCGGGTCGAGACTTTTCAGCAAATCCTCGCGCTTGGATTTCCCCCAGCAGTGACGAAAATGGAGGAGGGGACTGCTGTTTTTCGGGTTCCTCGCCAGCAAGGCAATCGCGGTTCCGACCTGGATGCCTTCCGGGTTGAAATCGGTGGAAAACACGCTGGGATCGGGCAAGCCTTCGGGTGTGAGCTTGCCGGTTTTGTACTTATCGCCGTTCAGGCAATCGATCCAAATCCGGTCGAACTTCTCCAAATACCGTTCCCGCATTCCGGTGAACGACAGCCCATCCAACCAGGAATAATTGGAGATGAAGCAGATCACCCCGCGCCCGCTGTGTTCGACGATGTGCCGTTCCGCCATCCGATAAAATCGCACGTACAGATCGTTCAAGCCCTGGCCCTGCGGTGGTGGCGCGCGGCGGGTCTGGCGGTAGGCGCGGGTCAACTCCTGTTCCTCGTCGATCGCTACCCCGGCGAAGCCGTTGTACGGCGGATTGCCCAGAATCACCAGAATCCGCCGCTCCTGCTTCACCGCCCGCGCCGCGTTGTTCTCGGCCATCAATTCCGGAAAATTCAACGCCAGTTGCGCCATGCGCTTCTTGCCGTCCTCGTCCGGCGGTTGCCAGCCGGTCAGCGCATTGGTCAGATACACACCCAGTCGCTCCGTCTGGCCGGTCGCCTCATCCAAATCCAGCGCCGCGTCCCACTGGTGCAGCAGCAAACCCAATTGCAAATGCGCCACCACGTACGGCGCCGGCAACAGCTCGAAGCCGAATACCCGCGCCAGCGCCGCCTGTTTCAGCCTGGCCCCGGCCGCATCGCCCAAGCCCTGTTCGTCCAGCCGCGCCTTGATGTGCCGCAACACTTCGGTCAAATACGCGCCGGTCCCGCAACAGGGATCGAGCACGAGCACATTCGGATCGGCCAATCCGTCGGCGATATCCAGTTCCTCGCGCAGCACCGTGTCCACCCGCGCCACCATGTAGCGGACGATTTCCGGCGGCGTGTACCACACGCCCAGTTGCTTGCGCAGTTCCGGGTCGAAGGCGTGCAGGAACGGCTCGTAGAAATACTGCACCGCGCCGGCGGCCGCGAACTGGCCGAAGAACGCCGCGCGATCCACTCGGTTCAACACCCCGTTGACCCGATCCAGCACCTCGGCCAGGCCCAGCGGCAACAACCGCGACGGTTGCGACAATTGCTCGAACAGGGCGTGGATCATCGGCACCCGCAGCGTCCAACTCGCCAGCTTCCAGTTGAAGGCATCGCGTCGCTCGGGATTTTCCCCATGCCACAGCACCCAGGCCGAGAACACGCCATAGAATAAGGTCTGGATCAGCGTGGATCGGAAGAAATGCTCGCCGTCATCGGCCTCGAACCGCAGGCCCAGCGCGTTTTCCAGCGCCCCGCGCAGCGTCGCCAGCGCCGGCAAATCCGGCTTGTCCGCCAGCCGGGTCCGCGCGTCGCGGGCATACGAGGCGAGGAACCAGGCGATGTCGCGAGGATTGTTCAGCGGCGCGGCGCACAACAATGCCCGCTGGAGAAATTCCAGCAGCCGTTCGCCGTGAGTCCTGGCGAAAGCGCGCGGCTGTCGCAGTCGGCACCAGAAATCCTCCGCCGAATCCGCCAGCCGGAATGTTTCCAGCACCGCCGGCTGACCCGCGTGGTCCGCGCCGACCAGCAGAAAATCCCGGTGGTTGGTGACCAGCACCAGCCGGTATTTCTCCCAATATTTGCCCACCTGCGCGCCGCCAGCGGTCAGCCAGCCATCTTCCGCCACGCTCTTGATCTCGACCACGCCGCGTTCCGGCAACTGGCCCGGCAACGGCTCGCTCGCGCCCTTGGGGAGTTGACCGGCGATGAACAAACCGGCGTCCGGGCTGCCGGCTCCGGTATTTTTCAACTGCGACACCGCCAGCACGCGCGGTTTCAGCGTCTCCCCGACCGCGTTCAGCAGGTTGATCAGCGCCGGGTAGTAGGAGGTTTCCTTGACGCCGCCGCCGGTGGCGCGGATCTCGTTCAGAGCGGCGAAGTAGGCTTCAGCGGGAGATTGCATGGGGTTTCGCGCGTTGGAGAAATTAAACAATGATACAGAATAGTGGCATGCTAGCGCTTCGTCAGTGGCCGAGGCATTGGCTTGGCTCGGATTCATGCGCGGCCATGCCGAACTTGACATAAGTAGCCTTCCTGCCTATAGTTCCGCCTCTTTGCGGGCCTGGGCGTTCGACCGGCGCGGGTCCGCCGCTAGATTGAGTGAATTTCAAAGCCTTATCTGGAGTAAGGGGCAATGGCCACAATTAACCAGTTGGTAAGCAAGCCACGCGTCAGGGACAAAACCAAGAGCACGGTCCCGGCGCTCGAAGGCTGCCCGCAGAAGCGCGGGGTTTGCACGCGTGTCTACACGACGACGCCGAAGAAGCCGAATTCCGCGCTGCGTAAGGTGGCGCGTGTGCGTCTGACCAACAGTCAGGAAGTGACCAGTTACATCGGTGGCGAAGGCCACAACCTGCAGGAGCACTCGGTGGTGCTGATCCGCGGCGGTCGCGTCAAGGACCTGCCCGGCGTGCGCTACCACGTCGTGCGTGGCAGCTTGGACACCTCGGGTGTCACCAAGCGACGCCAAGGGCGCTCTAAGTACGGTGCCAAGCGACCCAAGTCCTGAGTTTCGCTTTAGCAGATTGCGATTGAGGCGGTTATGCCGAGAAGAAGAGAAGTTCCCAAGCGCGTCATCCTCCCCGATCCCAAGCACGGGAGCGAGATGCTGGCCAAGTTCGTCAACATGATGATGGAGCGCGGCAAGAAGTCCGTGGCCGAGAAGATCGTCTACGGCGCGCTCGATGCCATAGCCGAAAAGGGCAAGGACGATCCGATGGGCTTGCTGGAGCAGGCGCTGGACAACGTTCGCCCGGTGGTCGAGGTCAAGTCCCGCCGGGTCGGCGGCGCCACCTACCAAGTCCCGGTGGAAGTGCGCTCGGTGCGACGGACTGCCTTGGCCATGCGCTGGCTCATCGACGCTTCCCGCAAGCGCGGCGAGAAATCCATGGCCCGCCGCCTGGCCGGCGAGCTGCTGGATGCCGCCGAGAGTCGCGGCACCGCCGTCAAGAAGCGGGAAGACGTACACCGCATGGCGGAAGCCAACAAGGCTTTCGCCCATTATCGCTGGTAAGTCGCGAGGATTGAGTTGTGGCCCGCAAAACCCCCATCGA
Organism: Candidatus Competibacter phosphatis; assembly: GCF_012939995.1. Lineage (GTDB taxonomy): Bacteria > Pseudomonadota > Gammaproteobacteria > Competibacterales > Competibacteraceae > Competibacter > Competibacter phosphatis. The sequence continues at coordinate 34,032 of NZ_SPMZ01000064.1, forward strand.
GCGCTATCGCAACCTCGGCATCATGGCCCATATCGATGCCGGTAAGACGACCGTGACCGAGCGCATCCTGTTCTACACAGGCGTCTCTCACAAGCTGGGCGAGGTGCACGATGGCGCCGCCACCATGGACTGGATGGTGCAGGAACAGGAACGCGGCATCACCATCACCTCCGCCGCGACCACCTGTTTCTGGCATGGCATGGCCGGCCAGTTCGAGGAACATCGCGTCAATATCATCGATACGCCCGGCCACGTCGACTTCACCATCGAGGTCGAGCGCTCGCTGCGGGTGCTGGATGGCGCTTGCGCGGTGTTCTGCGCGGTGGGCGGAGTAGAGCCGCAATCCGAAACCGTTTGGCGGCAGGCCAATAAATACGGCGTGCCGCGACTGGCGTTCGTCAACAAGATGGACCGCGCCGGCGCCGATTTTCTGCGGGTGGTGCAGCAACTCCAGGATCGCCTGGGCGCCTATCCGGTGCCGCTGCAGCTCCCGATCGGTGCCGAGGATAAATTCAAGGGCGTGGTCGATCTGATCAAGATGCAGGCGGTCTGGTGGGATGAAGACAGCCTTGGCATGAAATTCGAGTACGGCGACATTCCCGCCGAGATGCAAGCCGCTTGTGAGGCTTGGCGCGAAAAGATGGTCGAGGCCGCCGCCGAAGCCTCCGACGAGATGATGGAAAAGTATCTGGAAGGCGAGCCGCTGAGCGAGGACGAGATCCACGCCGGCTTGCGTGCCCGCACCGTCAAGGGCGAGATCGTGCCGGCCTTGTGCGGCTCGGCTTTCAAGAACAAAGGCGTGCAGGCGATGCTGGACGCGGCGGTGCGTTACTTGCCGTCGCCGATCGACAAGCCGCCGGTCAAGGGCGTGCTGGACGATGCCGCCGAAAGCGAGGGTGAACGGCCGGCCGACGACGGTGCGCCGTTCGCGGCCCTGGCCTTCAAGATCGCCACCGATCCTTTCGTCGGTACCCTGACCTTCATCCGCTGCTACTCCGGCGTGATCAATTCCGGGGACTCGGTTTACAACCCGGTCAAGAGTCGGCGCGAGCGTATCGGTCGTCTGGTGCAGATGCATGCCAACAGCCGTGAGGAAATCAAGGAAATTCGCGCCGGCGACATTGCCGCCTGTGTCGGTCTGAAGGACGTGACCACCGGCGATACCCTGTGCGATGCCGATAAAGTCATCACCCTGGAGCGGATGGAATTCCCCGAGCCGGTGATCGCGGTGGCGGTCGAGCCCAAGACCAAGGCTGATCAGGAAAAGATGGGCATCGCCCTGAGCAAGCTGGCGCAGGAAGATCCCTCGTTCCGGGTTCACACCGATCCCGAATCGGGGCAGACCATCATTTCCGGCATGGGCGAATTGCACCTGGAGATCATCGTCGACCGTCTCAAGCGCGAGTTCAAGGTGGACGCCAACGTCGGCAAGCCGCGCGTCGCCTACCGCGAAACCATCCGCAAGACGGTGGAGCAGGAAGGCAAGTTCGTGCGCCAGTCCGGCGGGCGCGGTCAGTATGGCCATGTCTGGCTGCGACTGGAACCGCGCGAGCCCGGTGAGGGCTACGAGTTCGTCAACGCCATCGTCGGCGGCGTGGTACCTCGCGAATACGTCCCGGCGGTGGATAAGGGCGTGCAGGAGCAAATGGAGAAGGGCGTGTTGGCCGGCTATCCCGTGGTGGATGTCAAGGTCACCATCTTCGACGGTTCCTACCACGAAGTCGATTCCAGCGAAATGGCTTTCAAGATCGCCGGATCGATGGGTTTCAAGGAGGGCGCCCTCAAGGCCGGCGCGGTGCTGCTGGAGCCGATCATGAAGGTCGAAGTGGTGACCCCCGAGGATTACATGGGTGACGTGATGGGCGACCTCAACCGTCGTCGCGGCATCCTCCAGGGCATGGACGATTCGCCGTCGGGCAAGGTGATCCGCGCCGAAGTGCCGTTGGCCGAGATGTTCGGTTATGCCACCGATCTGCGCTCGGCCACTCAGGGCCGCGCAACCTATTCCATGGAATTCGCCAAGTACAACGAAGCCCCCGCCAATATCGCGGAGGCGGTGATCAAGAAAGCCTCCTGAAGCGTTTTGCTGAAGACGGTTGTTGAAGATTTGAATCGGATGGAGTGAGTACGGTGTCCAAAGAAAAGTTTGAGCGCAGCAAGCCGCACGTCAACGTGGGGACGATTGGCCACGTAGACCACGGCAAGACCACGCTGACGGCGGCGATCACGAAGGTGATGGCGACGCAATTCGGTGGCGAATTCAAAGCCTACGACCAGATCGACTCCGCGCCGGAAGAAAAGGCGCGCGGCATCACCATCGCCACGGCGCATGTGGAATACCAATCGCCCAAGCGGCACTACGCCCACGTCGACTGCCCCGGGCACGCCGACTACATCAAGAACATGATCACCGGCGCCGCGCAGATGGACGGTGCCGTACTGGTGGTCTCGGCCGCCGACGGCCCGATGCCGCAAACCCGCGAGCACATTCTACTGGCGCGTCAGGTCGGGGTCCCGTGCATCGTGGTCTACCTCAACAAAGCCGACATGGTCGACGACGCCGAACTGCTCGAACTGGTAGAAATGGAAGTGCGGGAACTGCTCAGCAGCTACGACTTCCCCGGCGACGACGTCCCCATCGTCACCGGCAGCGCGCTCAAGGCCCTGGAAGGCGACCAAAGCGACATCGGCGAACCCTCGATCCTCAAACTGGTCGACGCCATGGACGCCTACAT
>NZ_SPMZ01000065.1 GCF_012939995.1 Candidatus Competibacter phosphatis
TCCTGCTTGGCTTCCGCCGCTGCCTGCCGCTTGGCTTCCTGCTCGGCTTCCTGCGCTGCCTGTCGCTTGGCTTCCGCCGCCGCCTGCCGCTTGGCTTCCAGAGCTGCTTGACGTTGCTCCTCTGCTTGCTGTTTGGCTGCCTCGGCTGCTTTGCGTTTCGCCTCCGCCGTCGCTTCGCGTTGCTCTTCGGCTTTGTGTTTGGCTTCTTCTTCCTGACGCCGTTCCTCAGCCTCGCGCTTCTCTTCCTCGCGCTGACGGCGAAGTTCCGCCTGTCGCCGCTCTTCCACCTCCCGCGCCGCTCGCGCCAGTTCGGCCTGGCGCTCGGCTTCCGCGCGTTGCTGGCGACGCTCTTCCTCAGCCAAACGCTCCAATGCATCGCGGATCGCGACTTCGTCCACCACCTCGGCCGGAATCGCTTCGATCTCAGTCTGCTCGGGATGCAGCGCATCCGTGATATTCAGATTCAGCAATAAAAATAGGCCGACCAAAGCATGGACGGCAATCGTGACCGCCGTCGCCACGAGGTCTTGGTACTTTTCCCCACGCCCGAGTTGCATCAACCGCGATTACCGCTGGCTCGCCGATCCGTCCGGAGGCGCCGTGGACAAACCGACCTTGATCGCGCCGGCGTTGCGCAGAGCGGTCATGCCCTTGATGACCTGATCGTATTTGACTTCCCGGTCGGCGCGCACCAGGACCGGTGGTTGCGGTTTATGCGCCATCAGTTCCACGACACCTTGCAGTCGCGGTTCCAGAGTGTCGCAATCCACTGTTTGTGCTTTCTCCGCGCCAATCCCCAGATAACAGGCACCATCCTTCTGCACCGATAGCACCACCACTTCGGACGCTTGATCCCGGTCGTTCAACGATTCCGCCGGCGCCTTGGGCAAATCCACCTCCACCCCCTGATTGAGCAGCGGCGCGGTGACCATGAAAATGACCAGCAACACCAACATCACGTCGATGTAGGGCACAATGTTGATTTCCGCTTTCAGGCGGCCATGCGAGCTGCGTCGCGCCATGTTGGGTCAACCCTGTGCGACCGGGGCACGGGCGGCCTCGGCGTAGCTTTTGCGCAAGTGGTAGGACTGCCGTTGCAGAATATTGGAAAACTCTTCCATAAACGTCTCGTAGCGATTGGCCAGCCGATCGACTTCATGCGCGTAGCGATTGTAGAAAATAACCGCGGGGATGGCCGCGAACAGGCCCATCGCGGTCGCGACCAGCGCCTCGGCGATACCCGGCGCCACCTGCGCCAGTGTAGCCTGCTGCGCCAGGCCCAACGCCCGGAACGCATTCATGATGCCCCAGACCGTGCCGAACAGGCCGATGTATGGGCTGGTGGAACCCGTCGTCGCCAGCAGCGACAGATAGACCTCCAGATCGTCCAACTCGCGCGAACCGGCCGCTCGCATCGCCCGTTGCGCGCCGCTGACCACCGACTCCGGGTCCATGGTCGGTTGAGAACGCAAGCGCAGGAACTCCTGAAAGCCCGCCAGGAATATCGCCTCCATCCCCCAAACCACTTCCTTTTGGCGGTTGATGCGCGCATACAACGAGGCCAGATCGATTCCCGACCAAAAATCGTCCTCGAACTGGTTCGCCGCCCGCCGCGCGGAAGTCAACACCATGCCCTTCTTACCGATCACCCACCACGAACTCAGCGAAATCAGCACCAATCCCAACAGGACCAGTTGCACGATCAGGCTGGCGTTAGTGATCAGGCTCCAGAACGACAAATCATGGGTCACCGACAATCTCCCTCATCAACTGCCGGGGCAACCGGCGTGCCCGGAAATTCTCCGCATCAATACATGCGACCTTGACTCGCGCGTCGCATAACACTTCGGTGGAATCGGCCCGACGGATGCTCTGGGCGAAAGTGAGGCTGGCACCGCCTACTTCCGCGATCCGGCTGACGACCTCCAACAGATCGTTGAACCGGGCCGGCCGATGGTAGTCCATGTTCAGCGTCCGCACCGCGAATAACACTCGCCGGTCGCGCAGCAGGACGTCCTGCTCGAAACCGCGGGCGCGCAACCACTCGGTGCGGGCGCGCTCCATGAATTTCAGATAGTTGGCGTAATACACCACCCCACCGCCATCGGTATCCTCATGGTAAACCCGTACTGGCCAGACAAACATTTTCCGTTTCCACTAAAATCGATTTTGCCTATCCCAACAATGCCGCCGCTCCTCCAGAGCCGCGCGAGTCCGTGGAGATCCCTCATCATGCGCGCCCTTATTGTACTGGTCCTGCTGCTGGTTGCCCTGCCTGTTTTCGCGGCGACTCCGTTGACCTTCGAAGAGGTCGACACCGATGGCGATGGCTTGATCAGCGCCGATGAAGCCGCCAGCGTCGAGGGACTGGACTTCGACGCCGCCGACGCCGACGCCGACGGCACCCTCAGCGTGGACGAATACGACATCGCCGTGGCAAAACTGCCGCCAGTCGCCGAACCGACCGTCCCGGATAATGGCGAGGCGGCGATGCCCACAACGCCTCCAACCCCGACCTCCACCCCCGAGGCACGCAACCCCAGATGCCGTCTACTCCAGCCAAGCCCTGATCCACTAAGGCGCGGCGCCGAACAGATCGCCGCCGCTCGCCGGGCCGGTGGCCAAACCGAAATGGCGGTAGGCATGCGCGGTCGCCAGTCGGCCGCGTGGCGTGCGCATCAGAAACCCCTGCTGGATCAGATACGGCTCCAACACGTCTTCGATGGTGCCGCGCTCCTCGCCCAGCGCGGCCGCCAAGGTGTCCAGTCCCACCGGCCCGCCGCCGAATTTATCGATCATCAGCCACAACAACCGCCGATCCAACTCATCGAAGCCGTGTTCGTCCACTTTCAGCAGATCGAGTGCCCGCCGAGCCACCTCGACGGTGATCCGCCCGTCCGCTTTTACCTGGGCGAAATCGCGCACCCGCCGCAACAGTCGATTGGCAATGCGGGGCGTGCCGCGCGAGCGCCGACCGATTTCCATCGCGCCCTCGGTATCATCGGTCTCGATCCCGAGAATGCGCGCCGAGCGAGCCACGATCTCGGTCAGTTCCTCCGGCGTGTAAAACTCCAGCCGGTGAACGATGCCGAAGCGGTCCCGCAACGGCGAGGTCAGCAAGCCGGCGCGGGTGGTGGCGCCGACCAGAGTGAACGGCGGCAAATCCAGCTTGATCGAGCGCGCCGCCGGTCCCTCGCCGATCATGATGTCGATCTGATAATCCTCCATCGCCGGATACAGAACTTCCTCCACCACCGGGCTCAAACGGTGAATTTCGTCGATGAACAACACGTCGCGCGGTTCCAGGTTGGTCAGCAACGCGGCGATGTCGCCCGGCCGCTCCAGCACCGGCCCGGAGGTCTGGCGCAGATTGACGCCCATCTCGACCGCGACGATATGCGCCAACGTGGTTTTACCCAAACCAGGCGGACCGAACAGCAGCACATGATCCAACGCCTCGGCGCGGGCACGGGCGGCCTGGACGAAAATCTCCAACTGCTCGCGCATGGCCTGCTGGCCGATGTACTCGTCCAGCCGCCGAGGGCGGACGGCCCGGTCCTGAGTGGCGTCATCGCCGCTGGTGGCCGGGGAAATCAGGCGATCGGAAGGATTCATGGGCGGTGGAATTGGTGAGGTGGCGAAACTGGCGCACGCTATCGGGAGTGTATCGATAGAAGTTTAAGACTAAACGCGAACAAACGCGCCAGTTCGCCAACGACTACGGCGGCATCAGCGGCGAACGCTGGATTGTAGCGCCAACCGGATGATCGCTTCGCTGGCGAGACCTTCGGTGTCGAGGCTCTGCACCATGCGCGAGGCTTCGGGCAGCTTGTAGCCCAGCGCCACCAAGGCGCTGATGGCGTCGTCTCGCGGCGTGGCGTCCGCCATCACTGGGCGCTCGCCTGACGGGGTGACGGTCGCCGGATACGGACCCAGTTCGCCGATCCGATCGCGCATTTCGATGATCAAACGCTCGGCGGTCTTCTTGCCGATGCCCGGCAATCGGGTCAATGCGGTGGCGTCGCTCTCGCGCACGCAGCGGCCGAACGCCTCCACGCTCATGCCGGACAGAATCAGCAGCGCCAGCCGCGGCCCCACCCCGCTCACCCGGACCAGATTGCGGAACAGACCACGCTCGGCGGTGCTGGCGAAACCGTACAGGGCATGAGCGTCCTCGCGCACCGCCAGATGGGTAAACAAAACGACCTCCGCACCCAATTCCGGCAGGCTCTGAAAGGTGTTCATCGACGCTTCCAGCTCGTAACCGACGCCATGGGCATCAATCATCAGGCCCGGCGGCTGCTTCCAGATCAGCAGCCCGCGCAAGCGGCCGATCATCGCCGTCTCCCGGCTAGCACGGCGGCGGAACCGAAGCGCCGCAAGGTTTGCCGGGTATGGCCATGACAGATCGCCACCGCCAGCGCGTCGGCGGCATCGGCTTGCGGCGGCTCCGACAAGCTCAGTAGCAGGGTGATCATTCGCTGCACCTGCGACTTATCGGCAGCTCCGCTACCCACCACGGCCTGCTTGATGGCGCGCGGCGCGTATTCGCTGATCGGCACGCCCGCCAGCACCACGGCGCACAGCGCCGCGCCCCGGGCCTGCCCGAGCTTGAGCGCCGAATCGGGATTGCGGTGCATGAACACCTGCTCGACCGCGACTTCCGCCGGCCGCCAGGATTGAATCACGGCGGTCAATCCTTCGAAGATGGTTTTCAGGCGCTCCGGCAGCGGCCGGTCGCTGGCGGTCTGGATGCAACCGCTGGCGATATGACGGCTGCGCGGTCCGTCCATGTCGACGATGCCGTAGCCGGTCTTCCGTGAGCCGGGATCGATGCCCATCAACCGAACCGTCGCCACACTCAGAGTTTCGCCAGGATATCGTCGGAAATGTCGGCGTTGGAGTAGACGTTTTGGGTGTCGTCCAGATCCTCCAGCATCTCCAGCAATTTGACCATCTTCTGGGCATCCTCGAAACCGAGGGTGGTGCTGGACCCAGCGCGCTGGGTCACCTCCGCCGCCTCCGGTTCCAATCCGGCGGCGGTCATGGCCTGCTTGACCTCCTGAAAGGCCGCCGGGCTGGTCAGCACGTCCACCGAGCCGTCCTCGTAGCTCACCACGTCGTCGGCACCGGCCTCGATGGCGACTTCCATGAGGCGATCCTCGTCGCTACCAGCCGGATAGCTCAGCACCCCCTGCTCGACGAACTGGAACGCCACCGAACCACTGGTGCCGAGATTGCCGCCGCATTTGCCGAAGCATGGCGGACTTCCGCCACCGTGCGATTGCGGTTGTCGGTCACGGCGTCCACCATCACCGCCACTCCGCCCGGCCCATAGCCCTCGTAGCGGATTTCCTCGTACTCCACGCCCTCCAGCCCACCGATGCCGCGCTTGATGGCCCGGTCGACGGTGTCCTTGGGCATGTTGGCGGCCAGCGCCTTATCCACCGCCAGCCGCAATCGCGGGTTGGCATTGGGATCGCCGCCGCTCATGCGGGCCGCCACAGTGATCTCGCGGATCAGCCGGGTGAACAACTTGCCGCGTTTGGCGTCCTGGGTGTTTTTCCGATGTTGGATATTCGCCCACTTGCTATGTCCAGCCATGCGAAGCCTCTTGCGTCAATTAGGCGTCAGTGCCTGAAAAATCAGAGTCAGTTTAGCATCCCCTCTTCCGGTCGCGCAGAGCGGACATGGCGAAACCGGCCGGTGGCAAAAAAACGCGCAAGACTGAGCGATCGTCGTTGGATCCACCAGCATCTGCATGTGCGAAACCGGCAGGCAAATATGATCGGTCATGCCGGGAAACTGCGTTTCGACCACCGCGATCATGCCGTCGGACGGCGCCGGCATGCCGGGAAACAGCAGGCCCAGGCCGATGTTCAGAGTGCCGGCGATCGAACCGATTGGGTTGGGCGCAACCCAGGCTGGCGCATCGCCCATCAGTCCACCCTCCAAACCCCGACCCACGAACAGGCCCAAGCCACTGTCGTGCATGATGCGAGCGGCGTAGCTGCCCTGATGGGGCGTGCCCAGGGTCACGATGTGGCCAGGCCGCTGTTCTGGGTAATAGTGGAATAAATAGCGCACCACCAGGCCACCCATGCTGTGGCCCAGGAAATGAATGATCGGCGTATCCAGCGGCTTCAACAAAGCGTGCAAGTCATCGGCATTTTCCGCCGGCGAGCGGGTGATGCTCGGGTAGGAATAATTCACCGTGTGGTAGCCAGCCTCCTCCAGCCAGTACTCAAGCAGTCGCATCCACAAGCCGTGCACGTACAAACCATGCACCAGCACCACCGTTTCCCGCTGGACCCCCATGATCGATTCTCCCGCATTAGTATTTTGGTAGGGGTGCATTCTAGCGAAATCCGCCGGCGTCCGTTTTCACCAATCCGCAAAATCGCCGTCATCTACTTGTAATAGTGTTCAAATGACACTAATATAAAGGTGTAGTTTGTACACCAACATGAAAACACCGATGAACTCGCCGACCGCCAGCCTGCCGACCCTGACCACCGACATCGTGCCGTTCGCCATTCGCGGCGAACGGCTGGAGGTGTTGCTGGCGCGACAGACCACCGGCTGGGGGCTACCCGGCGGTCCGGTCGGCGTGGACGAAGACCTGGACGCCGCCGCTCGCCGCCAGTTGGCCGAACAGACCGGCCTGTCCGATGTGTATCTGGAGCAGTTGTACACCTTCGGCCGACCGGACCGTAATCCGGCGCGGCGGATGGTGGCGGTGGCCTACTTCGCGCTGATTCCCATCGCCAGCGGGTCGGCCGGCGTGCCGGCCGCGGGCGATGCCGCGCGCTGGGCAGCGGTGGACGAACCGCCGCCGTTGGTCCTGGATCACGGCGAGATCGTCGCGGTGGCCCGCCGCCGGTTGGCGGCCAAACTGCTGTATTCCACCATCGCCCTGCAACTCATGCCGGAGCGCTTCACCTTGAGCGAATTGCAGGCGGTCCACGAAATCATCCTGGGCGAACCGTTGGACAAGCGCAATTTCCGCAAGCGCGTACTGGCGATGGATCGCATCGAAGCCACCGGCGAGCTGGCGCGGCACGGCGGCCGACGGCCGGCCCGCTTGTATCGAGCCCTGCACCCTGGCCAGGTTGAGCTGATCAAGTAATGCGATCGACACGGTCGCCGGAGAACCACGAATGAGCGCAGTCACTGCCGAAATTTTCACCAAGGACCATCGCCTGTTGCCGGTGCAGGTGCCGCCCACCGTGATCGAGACGCTGGACGTCGCCGAAAAAGCGGCGTTGGTGGCGAGGATCAAACGCTTGCTGGTGGAACGGGACGCCACTCTGGTCGCTCATTACTACACCTCGCCCGAATTGCAGGAACTGGCCGAGGCCACCGGTGGCTATGTATCGGATTCGCTGGACATGGCTCGTTTCGGCACCGAGTGCCAAGCCAGCACCTTGGTGGTGGCGGGCGTGCGCTTCATGGGCGAAACCGCCAAGATCCTCAATCCGGAAAAACGGGTACTGATGCCGGACCTGCATGCCGAGTGCTCGCTGGATCTGGGTTGCCCTCCCGAGGAGTTCGCCGCCTTTTGCGACCAGCATCCCGAACGGACGGTGGTGGTCTACGCCAACACCAGCGCGGCGGTGAAAGCCCGTTCCGACTGGGTGGTCACCTCGGGTATCGCCCTGGACCTGATACGCCATCTGGCCGAACGGGGCGAAAAACTGATTTGGGCGCCCGACCGGCATCTGGGCGCTTACGTGCAGCGGGAGACCGGCGTCGACATGCTGTTGTGGAGCGGCTCCTGCGTGGTGCACGAGGCATTCAAGGCCGACGGGCTGCGCAAGCTGCGCGCCCGACATCCCGACGCCAAGGTGCTGGTCCACCCCGAATCGCCGTTGGATGTCATTGCCCAGGCCGATGTGGTCGGCTCGACCACGGCGCTGGTCGAAGCGGCGCGCAAGCTGCCAACGAAAAAAGTTCATCGTCGCCACCGACAATGGTCTGTTCCATAAAATGAAGCAGGCGGCGCCGGACAAAATTTTCCTGGAAGCACCCACCGGCGGCAAAGGTGCAACCTGCGTCAGTTGCGCCCATTGTCCGTGGATGGCGATGAATGGTCTGCGCAACCTGGCGCGGGTACTGGAAACCGGTCGGAACGAGATCGTCATCGACGAGGCGGTGCGCGAACGGGCGGTTCGGCCCATTCGCCGCTTGTTGGAATTCGCCAAGCAGCGCAAGCAGGTGGTGCTGGGAAACAACGATGCCTGACCTGAAGTCTGCATCGCCCGGACCTCATTCGGGGTCACGATCACTTGCCGACACCACAAGATGCCGTGGAGGGAGAAGGTAACCGACCACCTCCTTGTCGCAATTGACCACTGGCCATCACGACGGCCACGGATAAAACCCGGCGACGGCGACGCATACCCGATGGATCAAACGGGACACGGTGGATGGACCGCGAAAATCGGATGCGATCGCCGCTGGCCACCGGGTGGATCGTTCAGCGTTTGCGATCTTCCTGGATCTGCAAATGACCCTCGCCAGCGGCTCGCGGCGGCGGCCACCGGCTTTCCAGCTTGATCCGCAGTCGCAGGTTGTTGGCGGAATCGGCGTGGCGGATCGCGGTTTCGTAGCTGATCCGGCTGGATTCGTACAGATCGAACAAGGCATCATCGAAAGTCACGATGCCTTGTTCGCTGGAACGGGCCATCACGCTCTTGAGCTCCTTGACCCGCCCCTGAAAGATCAGCTCGGCCATCAGCGGGGTGTTGAGCAGGATCTCCACCGCCGGAACCAGCCCCGGCTGGTCCTCGCGCGGCAGCAGGCGCTGCGAAATGAACGCCTTTACGTTGAAGGACAGATCCATCAGCACCTGCGCCCGTTTCTCCTCGGGGAAAAAATTAATGATGCGATCGAAGGCCTGATCGGTATTGTTGGCATGCAGGGTAGTCAAGCATAGATGGCCGGTTTCGGCGAAATTGATCGCGGCCTGCATGGTCTCCCGATCCCGCACCTCGCCGATCAAAATCACGTTGGGCGCTTGACGCAGCGTGTTCTTCAGGGCCACCTCGTAGGACTCGGTATCCGTGCCGACTTCACGCTGGTCCACCAAACATTGCTTGTGTCGATGGAAAAACTCGATGGGATCCTCAATGGTAATAATGTGCTCCTGGCATTGGCCATTGCGATAATCCACCATGGCCGCCATGGACGTGGTCTTGCCGCAACCGGTACCGCCGAGGAAAATCACCAGACCGCGCTGGGTCATGGCAACGTCCTGGAGGATCGGCGGCAGGTGGAGCTCCTCGATGGTCGGGATCCGCTGCTGGATCAAGCGCAGCACCATGCCAGCGCTACCGCGCTGGGTGAAGGCGCTGACCCGAAAGCGCGCGACGTCGGGAAAATTCAAGGAAAAATTGACTTCGCGATGCTGGTCGAACTCCCGCACCTGCCGGTCGTTCATGATCGAACGCACCAGCAGCATGGTTTGCTGCGGCCTCAGTCTCTGGTCGCCGAGCCGACGCACCAACTGGTTGACCTTAAGCGCCGGTGGGCTGCCGGCGGTGATGAAGATATCCGATCCCCCCAACTCCAGTAATTTAAGCGCCAACTCGTAAAGGTATTGAGTCGCCTTCTCATGATCGTCCACCATCTGCTCCGAACCCTGTCCCATCTTCCATCTCCCGTCGCTGATTCAAGCGCATCACGGCAAGCCGTATCCAGAGGCGATGTTCGCTTCGGCCACCCGGTCCACGGCACCATCCGCCCGCATCACCCCACATTCCGAGTATCGCCAACTATTCCATACCACGCAAACCGCACCGAAATCCGGCTTGACCGCCCCCCGCGCGCCACACTCCCCCCCACGACGCGCAGCCGCACTCCATCGACTCCAGGAAATGATCGCCACCATGACCCATCCTCGCCAACTGCTCCAATTCGCGCTGCTTGCACTGTCCCTGTGCTGGGTGACTATCGCGCCGGCCCGCACCGCCACCGAAGTCCCTCCGCCGGACTTTCGCAAGCTGGTCAAACAGAACGAACCGACCGTCGTCAATATCAGCACCACCCAGACCCCCCAACCGAAAGAGCCCCACCCGCATCCCCGGCCTACCGGGGCAGCCGGGTGCCGACAACCCCTATCTGGAATTTTTCAAGCGCTTCTTTCAGGATCGCCCGGAATTGCCCAGCGAACACCAGACCAACTCGCTGGGCTCGGGGTTCATCCTCTCGCCCGACGGCTATATCCTGACCAATGCCCACGTTGCCCAGGACGCCGACAAGATCATCGTCCGGCTCAGCGACCAGCGGGAGCGACCGGCCAAACTGATCGGCGTGGACGAAATGACCGACGTCGCCTTGCTGAAAATCGATGGCGAGGATCTACCGGCCGTGAAAATCGGTGATTCCGACGCACTGGAAGTCGGCGAATGGGTGCTGGCCATCGGTTCGCCCTTCGGCCTGGAGCACACCGCCACCCAGGGCATCGTCAGCGCGGTCGGCCGCAACCTGCCCAGCGGCACCTATGTGCCGTTCATTCAAAGCGACGTCGCGGTCAACCCCGGCAGTTCCGGCGGCCCGCTATTCAACCTGCGCGGCGAGGTGGTCGGGATCAATTCGCAGATTTACAGCAGCACCGGCGGCTACATGGGTCTGTCGTTCGCCATCCCCATCAAGCTGGCGATGCAGGTGGTCGAACAGATCAAATCCACCGGCGAGGTCACTCGCGGCTGGCTAGGTGTACTGCTACAAGCGGTCAACAACGATCTGGCCGATGCGTTCAAGCTGGATCGGCCGCGCGGGGCGCTGGTCGCGCAAATCCTGCCGGACAGTCCGGCCGCCAGCGCCGGCTTCAAGCAGGGCGACATCATTCTGCGCTACGGCGGCGAACCGGTGGAGGACTCCTCGCAACTGCCGCGAATGATCGGCGTGACCCCGGTCGGCAAAACCGTGCCCATGTCGATCCTGCGCAACGGTGAGCCGCTGGAAATCAAGGCCACCATCGCCCGGTTGGAAGCGACCGAGGAAACCGTTTCCACCATGGATGAATACAGCGATCCGCTGCTGCAAATCACCGTTGCCGATCTGAGCAACGAACAGCGCCGCGCCCTTGGCGCGGACGAGCGCGGAGTACTGGTCACCACGCTCGACGAAGGTCCGGCCGCGAACGCCGGCCTGTATCCGGACGATATCATCCTAGAAGTCAATTACACGCCGGTAAAAAGCGCCAGCCAGTTCGTGGAACTGGTCAAGGAGCTGCCCAAGGGCAAGGCGGTGCCGGTCCTGGTGCGGCGGGACAACGAATCGCTGTATCTGGCCATACGCACGCCCGAGCAGGGCTGATCCTCGAAAGGACGCCGATGAACCCGAACAATTGTCTGGATTTCGAACGACCCATCGCCGAACTGGAGGCGATGCTCAAGGAGCTGCGGCATCTCAGCGCCGAGCAGGATCTCAATATTCACGACGAGATCGCGCGGCTGGAGGCCAAGAGCAAGGCACTTACCGATTCCGTCTTCGCCACCCTGACGCCGTGGCAGATCTCGCAAATCGCCCGCCATCCGCTGCGGCCTTACACCCTGGACTACGTGGAACGACTGTTCACCGATTTTCAGGAATTGCACGGCGACCGCGCCTTCGCCGACGACCATGCCATCGTCGGCGGATTGGCGCGGCTGGACGGTCAGCCGGTACTGGTGATCGGCCATCAGAAAGGGCGCGACACCAAGGAGAAGATTTACCGCAACTTCGGCATGCCGCGCCCGGAAGGCTATCGCAAGGCGTTGCGACTGATGAAGCTGGCCGAGCGCTTCCGGCTGCCGGTATTGACCTTCATCGACACGCCGGGGGCCTATCCCGGCATCGGCGCCGAGGAACGTGGACAGAGCGAGGCCATCGCCCGCAACCTGTTCGAGATGAGCCGGCTGCGGGTGCCGGTGATCTGCGTGGTGATCGGCGAGGGCGGCTCCGGTGGCGCGCTGGCGGTCGGCGTCGGCGACCGGGTACTGATGCTGCAATACAGCACCTACTCGGTGATCTCGCCGGAAGGCTGCGCGGCGATCCTGTGGAAAAGCGCCGACAAGGCCCCCGATGCGGCTGAAGCCATGGGACTGACCGCCGACAAGCTGCGCAAGCTCGACCTGATCGACGCCATCATTCCCGAGCCACCTGGCGGCGCTCACCGCGACATGGCGCAAATGGCGGAAAACGTACGCGTCGCGCTGCGGGCGAACTTGTTGCAGCTAGAGTCGCTCTCCATGGACGAGCTGCTGGAGCAACGTTACCAGCGGTTGATGGCCTACGGAGTGTTCAAGGAAGCCGCGCCGGCCCTCTCGCTGCAATCGACCTGGCAAAGCAGCGTGGCTGCTCTGCTGGGGAAGGACAAGAGCGGGGAAGGATAATCCCGGATCTTCATTCACCAATCGCCCCATTGCGTCGCGCCACCCAATGAACGATGCCGGTCCCAGCCCTGCCTGCCTGCTGGATGGCCTCGCCGCACTACTCGATAACCATCCCCACATCCGCCATTTGATCGTCGGCTACAGTGGCGGCTTGGATTCCCATGTCTTGCTACATCTGCTGGCGACCAATCGCGCCTGTTGGCCAGGGCGGACGCTGGCGGCGGTGTATGTGGATCACGGCCTGCAAACAGCCTCGGCTAGCTGGGGCGAACATTGCGCCCATATCTGCCATGGACTGGATATCTCCTTCCGGGCGCTGCGGATCGACGCCCGGCCCTTGCCGGGAGAAAGCCCCGAAGCCGCCGCCCGCCGCGCCCGCTACGCCGCCCTCGCCGCCGAACTAGAACCGGATGCAGCCCTGCTGACCGCCCACCATCGCGACGATCAGGCCGAAACTCTGTTGCTGCAACTACTGCGCGGCGCGGGTCCGCACGGCTTGGCGGCAATGCCGACCACCAGCCGCCTCGGTCCCGGCTGGCTGCTGCGCCCGCTGCTGGAGGTGGATCGTTCCGAGTTGCTGGACTACGCCCTCGAACACGGCTTGCGCTGGATCGAGGATGTCAGTAACGCCGATACCGACTTCGATCGCAACTATCTCCGCCACCGCATCCTGCCGCTGCTGCGGGAACGCTGGCCGGCGGTCGGACGCAATCTGGCCCGTTCCGCCCAGTGGTGCGCCGAAACCGCCGATTGGCTGGACGCCGACGCCGACGCCGACCTCGCCCGCGTTGCCGCCCAGCGTCCCGACACCTTGCACATCCCGGCATTGCGGGAACTGAGCGAACCGCGTCAACGCAACGCGCTGCGGCGCTGGCTGCGACGACTCGGCTTGCCAGTTCCCGATGCCCAGCAACTGCGGCACATTCTCCACGACGCCTTGACCGCCGCCCGCGACCGGCAACCGTGCATCCGCTGGCCCGGCGGCGAAGTCAGACGCTACCGGGACACGCTGTATGCCTTGCCACCGCTGGTCACGCACGATGCGCGACAAACCTTCATCTGGCGGCACGAAACCAACGCTTATCCACCGCTGGATCTACCTGGATTGGGAACGCTGCGGCTGCTGGCAACCTTCGGCGAGGGACTGCGTGCCGAGACACTGGCCGGGGCAGCGCTCACCATCCGGTTCCGGCAGGGTGGCGAGCGGTTCCGACCGGTCGGGCGTCATCACAGTCAGGAATTGAAGAAACTGTTGCAGGAAGCTGGTATTCCACCGTGGAAGCGGGATCGCTTGCCGCTGATCTATCTCCCCTCCACGCCCACCTTGCCCCACGAAGGCGGAGAAAACCAGGGTCTGTTGGCGGTCGTCGGGCTGGGTATTGCCGCCGAAGTCGCCGCCGGATCTGGCGAGCCCGGCTTCCTGCCCGTTTTGCAGTCGCCATCGGCGACAGGCTTTGGTATCTTGTAGCGTCTCTCACCACCCCCCATCCCCGCATGACCCGATTCATCTTCATCACCGGCGGCGTGGTGTCCTCCCTGGGCAAGGGCATTGCCGCCGCCTCGCTGGCGGCCGTGCTGGAAGCCCGGGGACTCAAGGTCACCCTGATCAAGCTCGACCCCTACATCAATGTCGATCCCGGCACCATGAGCCCGTTCCAGCACGGCGAGGTGTTCGTGACCAGCGACGGCGCCGAAACCGATCTCGATCTGGGTCATTACGAACGCTTCGCCTGCATGACCGCCACCCGGCGCAACAACTTCACCACCGGGCGCATCTACGAAAACGTGATCCGCAAGGAGCGGCGCGGCGACTACCTTGGCGGCACAGTGCAGGTGATCCCGCACATCACCGACGAAATCAAGCGCTGTATCCGCCTGGGCGCCGGCGAGGCCGACATCGCCCTGATCGAAATCGGTGGCACGGTGGGCGACATCGAATCGCTGCCCTTTCTGGAGGCCATCCGCCAGATGGGGGTGGAACTGGGTCGCGAGCGCTCGCTGTTCATCCATCTGACCCTGGTGCCCTACATCAAATCCTCCGGCGAACTCAAGACCAAGCCGACCCAGCACTCGGTCAAGGAACTGCGCTCCATCGGCATCCAGCCGGACATCCTGTTGTGCCGTTCGGATCGGGAAGTGCCGGCCGGGGAGCGCCGCAAGATCGCACTGTTCACCAACGTCGAACCCAAGGCGGTCATCAACGTCCCCGACGCCGATACCATCTACCGGATTCCGCTGTTGCTGCACGCCCAGGGCGTGGACGATATCGTCGCCCGCAAGCTGCACCTGAACGATCTGCCGCCCGCCCGACTGACCGACTGGGAACGGGTGGTGCAAGCGATCGAGAACCCGACCGCCACGGTGAACGTCGCCATGGTCGGCAAGTACGTGGATCTGACCGATGCCTACAAGTCGCTGAACGAAGCCTTGCTGCACGCCGGCATCCACACCCACACCCAGGTCAACATTCACTATATCGACTCCGAGCAGATCGAGCGGGACGGCCTGGCCTGTCTGGCTGGCATGGATGCCATCCTGGTACCGGGCGGTTTCGGCGAGCGCGGCATCGAAGGCAAGATCGCCGCAGTACGCCACGCCCGCGAGCAGCGGATTCCCTATCTGGGCATCTGCTTGGGCATGCAGGTGGCGGTGATCGAGTTCGCCCGTCATGTCGCTGGACTGACGGATGCGCACAGCACCGAATTCCGCAAGGACACCCCGCATCCGGTCATCGCCCTGATCACCGAATGGACCGATGAAGACGGCACCATCCAGCAGCGCCGGGAAAACGACGATCTGGGCGGCAGCATGCGCCTGGGCGCGCAGCCCTGCCGGTTGGCGCCCCACTCGCTGGCCCGCGCCCTGTACGGTAAGGACGTGATCACCGAGCGCCACCGCCACCGCTACGAATTCAACAACCACTACCGCGAACCGCTGCATGCCGCCGGCTTGGCCTTCTGCGGTCATTCGCTGGACGAACGGCTGGTGGAAATGATCGAACTGCCCGGCCATCCCTGGTTTCTCGGCTGCCAGTTCCACCCGGAATTCACCTCCACCCCGCGCACCGGCCACCCGCTGTTCCAGGGGTTTATCGAGGCCGCGCTCCGGCAATGCCAGCACCGCCAGGAGACGAACCGCTCATGATGAAACTCTGCGGTTTCGAGGTCGGCCTGGACCGGCCGCTGTTCCTGATCGCCGGCCCCTGCGTGATCGAGTCCGAACAACTGGCCCTGGACACCGCCGGCCTACTGAAGGAAATCGCCGGGCGGCTGGGCATTCCGTTCATCTACAAATCTTCGTTCGACAAGGCCAACCGCTCCTCGCACCAAAGCCCTCGCGGCCCCGGCTTGGAGGAAGGGCTGAAGATCCTGGATACGGTCAAGCGCCAAATCGGCGTGCCGGTGCTGACCGACGTGCACGAATACACCCCGCTGGCGGAAGTCGCGGCCGTGGCGGACGTGCTGCAAACGCCGGCCTTCTTGTGCCGACAAACCGATTTCATCCAGAACGTCGCCCGCCAGGGCAGGCCGGTCAACATCAAAAAGGGCCAGTTTCTCGCCCCCTGGGACATGCGCAACGTGGTCGCCAAGGCGCGCATCGCCGGCAACGACCACATCATGGTCTGCGAACGCGGCGCTTCCTTTGGCTACAATAACCTGGTGTCCGACATGCGCGCCCTGACGGTGATGCGCGCCACCGGCTGCCCGGTGGTGTTCGACGCCACCCACTCGGTGCAGTTACCGGGTGGCCAAGGCAACGTTTCCGGCGGTCAGCGCGAATTCGTGCCGGCGCTGGCGCGGGCGGCGGTGGCGGCCGGCATCGCCGGATTGTTCATGGAAACCCATCCCGACCCGGACCGGGCGCTGAGCGACGGCCCCAACGCCTGGCCGCTGAACCGGATGGAACCTTTATTGACCGTGCTGCAAGCCCTGGACGCGCTGGTCAAACGGCACGGTTTCCTGGAAACCGAACTGAGCTTTTAACCCTTCGTCTTCAACGCACACACAACCAGAGGAGTTTTAGCAATGTCGAAAATCAAGTCGATTCACGGACGCGAGATTCTCGATTCGCGTGGCAATCCGACCGTGGCCGTCGACGTGGTGCTGGAATCCGGCGCCAAGGGCACGGCCGGTGTCCCCTCCGGCGCCTCCACCGGTAGCCGCGAGGCGCTGGAACTGCGCGACGGCGACAAGAGCCGCTATCTGGGCAAGGGCGTGCTCAAGGCGGTCGCCAACGTCAACAGCGAACTGAGCGCGGCCCTGGTCGGCATGGAAGCGGCCGACAATCAGGCCGCCGTCGATCAGAAGATGATCGACCTGGACGGCACCCCCACCAAGAGCCGCCTGGGCGCCAACGCCCTGCTGGGCGTGTCGATGGCGACCGCCCACGCCGTCGCCGCCGAGAAAGGCATCCCGCTGTACAAGTATCTGAATCCCACCGGCCCCTACCATCTGCCGGTACCGATGATGAACATCCTCAACGGCGGCGCTCACGCCGACAACAGCGTGGACATGCAGGAATTCATGATCATGCCGGTCGGCGCCCCCAGCTTCCGCGAAGCCCTGCGTTGGGGCGCGGAAGTGTTCCATGCGCTGAAGGCGGTGCTGAAGAAGCAAGGCATGAACACGGCGGTCGGCGACGAGGGCGGTTTCGCGCCCAACCTGCCGTCCAACGAAGCCGCGTTGGACGTGGTGATGGAAGCCATTCGCCAAGCCGGCTACACCCCGGGCAAGGATCTGTACATCGCGCTGGACTGCGCCAGCTCCGAGTTCTACAAGGACGGCAAGTACGTTCTGGAAGCGGAAGGTAAGTCCTTCACATCCAACGAAATGGCCGACAAGCTGGCCGACTGGGTCAACCGCTATCCGATCGTGTCCATTGAGGACGGCATGGACGAGAGCGACTGGGACGGCTGGGCCTATCTGACCAAGGTGCTGGGCAAGAAGACCCAACTGGTCGGTGACGACCTGTTCGTGACCAACACTTCGATCCTCAAGCGCGGCATCGAGCAGGGCATCGCCAACTCGATCCTGATCAAGGTCAACCAGATCGGCACCCTGACCGAGACGCTGAACGCGATCAAGATGGCGGCCGATGCCGGCTACACTTCAATCTCCTCACACCGCTCCGGCGAAACCGAGGACAGCACCATCGCCGACCTGGCCGTGGCCACCGCCGCCAGCCAGATCAAGACCGGCTCGCTCAGCCGCTCCGACCGGGTCGCCAAGTACAACCGGCTGCTGGTGATCGAGGAAGAGCTGGGTTCCGCCGCCACCTATCCGGGCAAGGCCGCGTTCAACGTGTTCCGCGACTAACGGAACGCAAATGACGGTTTCGGTGCTTTCCCCTCGAACCGAAATCGCGGCTTCCGCGCCTCCTCGCCCCACCGGGGTCCGAGGGCGCGCGGAAGCGTCGGCCCTCACCGGCGGCACCGCAAGGCCCAATTCCCCCTTTTCCGATCCCCGAATCATGCAGATCCTGGTGGCGGCGCTCATCGCCGTGCTGGTCTTTCTACAATACCTGCTATGGATCGCCGAAGACGGCGTCCGGCAAACCCATGCCCTGCAAATCGCCGTCCAGGCACAACAGGAGGACAATGCGGCGCTGGCCGAGCGCAACAGCGCGCTGGCGGCCGAAGTCGAGGATCTGAAGCGTGGCTTGATGGCCATCGAGGAACGGGCTCGCTCCGACATGGGCATGATTCGCAAGGACGAAACGTTCTATCGCCTGCTCGAACAGCCGCCGGAAGCGACTCCGACCCCATCCACTCCACCCGCCGCCGACAAACCCTCCGCCGGGCGACGGCATTGAGCGAACCTCCCAAGCCCCCATTCTCTCCGGCCGCTCCCCGGCATTGGGTGTTGATACCCGCCGCCGGTGCCGGCAAACGCATGGGTTCGACCATCCCCAAGCAATACCTGCCGCTGGCCGGCCGACCGGTCATCGCCCACACCCTGGATATTTTCCTGCAACACCCGCGCATTGCCGGTCTGGTGGTGATCGTCGGCGGCGAGGACGAGTGGTGGCCAGAGATAGCCGCGAACCTCGCGCCCGCCAAACCGTTGTGGGTGGCCGAAGGTGGCGCGGAGCGCTGCCATTCGGTATCGAACGGATTGGAGGCGCTGCGCAGGCACGCGCATCCCAGCGACTGGGTTCTGGTGCACGACGCCGCTCGCCCCTGCCTGATCAACGCGGATCTGGACCGGCTGCTGGACCAACTGGCGGACGATCCGGTCGGCGGGTTGCTGGCCGCGCCGGTGCGCGACACCCTGAAACAGGTGGATGGAACCGGACGGGTCGCGACGACCGTGGACCGGTCGCGACTCTGGCACGCGCTGACCCCGCAGATGTTCCGATTGGAACTGCTGCACGATTCCTTGCGCTCGGCACTGGCCCAAGGCTTACTGGTGACGGACGAAGCGGCGGCACTGGAGGCGGCCGGTTTCTCCCCCCGATTGATCGAGGGCCGGGCGGACAACCTGAAAATCACCCGACCGGAGGATCTGGCCCTGGCCGAGTTTTATCTCGCCAGAAAACAGAGGATGAAGGACGGGGAACAGGAAGCGGAAAAATCCCCTGCTCCCCACATCCCGCCCCCCGCCTCCCATCCCCCAAACCTCGGATGCATGCGCATCGGTCACGGTTTCGACGTACACGCCTTCGGGCCAGGCGAATCCATCACCCTGGGCGGGGTCCACATCCCACACGCGCGTGGACTGGTCGCCCATTCCGATGGCGACGTGCTGCTGCACGCATTGTGCGATGCGTTGCTGGGCGCGGCCGGCTTGGGCGACATCGGCCGCCACTTTCCCGATAGCAGCGCGGCGTTCAAAAACATCGACAGCCGGATTCTGCTGCGACAGGTGGTAACACTGCTGCGGGAACGACATCTGACGGTCGGCAACGTGGACGCCACCATCGTCGCCGCAAGCCCCCCAAAATGGCCCCGCACATTGCCACCATGCGGGAGCAGATCGCGGCGGACTTGGGCATCGAACCGGACCGGATCAACGTCAAGGCCACCACCACCGAACGGCTGGGCTACGTCGGTCGCGGCGAGGGCATCGCCGTTCATGCGGTGGCTCTTCTAATTGGTTAATCTCCATCTCTGGTGAATCACGTAGTCCGGCAAACCGTCACCGTTTGCAAGGCCAAAAAAACCGGTGGAAATCGAACGATCGATCCTCATCGCCGAGCACAATGCTCAACCCGCTCATTCCTCCACAGCCACCCTTCAGTGCCAACGCCATGTTCGATTATCCTGACCTTACCGTCTTGCCTCACGCTTACGGCCAACCCCATTCGCGCGGCCGTTTGCGCGCCACGCCCGAGGATTTTCAGGTGCGCGAGGAACTGGATTTCGCCCCGGACGGCACCGGCGAACATGTCTGGCTGTGGGTGCGCAAGCGCGGTGCCAACACCGACTGGGTGGCCCGGCAACTAGCGCGGCGGGCCGGCGTGCCGCCGGGCGCGGTGAGTTACGCCGGATTGAAGGACCGCCACGCCGTCACCGAACAATGGTTTTCGGTGCATCTGCCCGGTAAAACCGACCCGGACTGGAGCACCGATCCCGATTCCGATTTCGCGGTGCTCGAAGCAGCGCGCCATTCCCGCAAACTGCGGCGCGGCGCTCTGCGCGGCAACGCCTTTCGCATCGTGGTGCGCGAGATGGACGGCGATCCGACCGAACTGGCGGCGCGGTTCGAACGCATCGCCGCGACCGGCGTCCCCAATTATTTCGGCGAACAGCGCTTCGGCCGGGGGGGGTGGCAATCTGGAACGGGCCGCGGCGATGTTCGAGGGACGGGAAA
Source organism: Candidatus Competibacter phosphatis (assembly GCF_012939995.1). Classification (GTDB taxonomy): domain Bacteria; phylum Pseudomonadota; class Gammaproteobacteria; order Competibacterales; family Competibacteraceae; genus Competibacter; species Competibacter phosphatis. The sequence goes on from NZ_SPMZ01000065.1 coordinate 20,192, forward strand.
AAGTGCGTGATCGCCAACAGCGGGGCCTGTACCTGTCCGCCGCCCGCTCGGCGCTATTCAACGCCGTGCTGGCCCGACGAGTGGTCGAAGGTAGTTGGAATCAGGCGCTGCCCGGCGAGGTGCTGATGCTGGCCGGCAGCCACAGCATCTTTACGATGGAGGAAGCCGACGACACGATCCGGCAGCGGATCGCCGCCTTCGACCTGCACCCGACCGGCCCGCTGTGGGGTGTCGGCGAATTGTCGAGCACCGGCGCGGCGCGGGAACTGGAAACGGCGGTGGCCACCATGCTGCCGTGCTTTTGCGATGGGCTGGCGGCGGCGGGGCTGAAGCAGGAACGGCGGGCACTGCGGCTGATGGTGCAAGATGCGGCGCTGGAATGGTCCGAACCCGGCGTTGCCGTACTCGGCTTCCGCCTGCCGGCCGGCGCCTACGCAACCACGGTGCTGCGGGAATGGATCGAGTCGGATATCGACCCGGCGCGTTGATACCTGATCGCATTCAACCCTTCGCGCCGGTCCGGCTCCGGCAAACAGGGTGACGCACGGTGAGAATCAGCGCCGACTGTCGGGAAGTTTTGAACCGAATCCGACTCAAATCACCCTGGAAAACCGCTGCTGGCGCTGGTCGCGCAAATAGCGATCGAACACCATGCAGATATTGCGGATCAACAGCCGGCCCGATGGCAACACCCGGATGCCGGTTTCCGACAATTCCAGCAATCCATCTGCTTGCAGATCGGCCAGCTCCGTCAGTTCCGCCGCGAAATAATCCCGAAAACCGATACCGAACCGCCGCTCGACGGTGGCGAAATCCAGGCTGAAGTGGCAGATCAGATCGGTGATCACCGCCCGCCGCAAGCGGTCGTCGGCGTCCAGCCGCACCCCCCGGAACACCGCCAGCCGCCCCTCGTCGATCCGCGCGTAATAATCCTCCAGCGTCTTGCGGTTCTGGCTGTAGCTGTCGCCCACCATGCCGATGGAAGTTGCGCCCAGCCCGATCAGATCGCAGTCGGCGTGGGTGCTGTAACCCTGGAAATTGCGGTACAGCGTGCCCGCCTGCTGTGCCATCGCCAGTTCGTCGTCCGGTTTGGCGAAATGGTCCATGCCGATGTAGACGTAGCCCGCCGCGGTGAGCCGCTCGATGGTGGTCTTGAGGATCTCCAGCTTCTCCGCCGGCGGCGGCAAGGCATTGGCGTCGATCTGACGCTGGGTCTTGAACAGCTCCGGCAGGTGCGCGTAATTGAACACCGACAGCCGGTCGGGACCCTGAGCCACGATCTCGTCCACGGTGCGACCGAAACGGGCGGCATTCTGGTGCGGCAGGCCGTAAATCAGATCCACGCTGATCGACTTGAAGCCCTCGCGCCGGGCGGCGTCCATCGTCGCGAAGGTGATCTCCTGAGGCTGAATCCGGTTGACCGCCCGCTGCACTTGCGGATCGAAATCCTGTACTCCCAGGCTCAGTCGGTTGAAACCCAGCTCGCGCAGCAGAGCGATGGTGCGCTCATCGGTTTCGCGCGGGTCCACTTCGATGGAATATTCGCCGCTGTCGTCGTCCAGCAAGCGGAAATGCTCCCCCGTCACCCGCATCAATTCCCGCATCTCGGCGGCGCTGACGAAGGTGGGCGTGCCGCCGCCCCAGTGCAACTGAGTGACTGGCCGAGAGCAGTCGAACAACGCGCCCTGCAAGGCAATTTCCCGGTAGAGATGATCGAGATAAGGCGCGGCGTGGCGACGGTTCTTGGTGACGATCTTGTTGCAGGCGCAGTAGAAACAGACCGTGTCGCAGAACGGAATGTGGAAGTACAGCGACAGCGGTCGGCCGCTGGCGTTGCTGGCGTGGACCTGCTCGCGATACTCCGCTTCGCCGAAGCCCTCGTGAAACTGCACGGCGGTCGGGTAGGACGTGTAGCGCGGCCCGGCCTTGTCGTACTTGCGGATCAAGGCGGGATCGAAAACGAGGTCGGTGTTCATGATGATTGTTGGCCCCAGGGCGTGGGCTGACCGAAGAAATAGCCTTGGGCATAGTCCACGCCCAGTTCGCGCAGGCGTTCGACGATGGCCAGGCTATGGGTGTATTCGGCGATGGTTTGGATGCCCAGGGTATGGCTCATCTGATTGATCGCCGCCACCAGGGCGCAATCGCTGGCATTATCGGTCATATCCTGGACGAAGCTGCCGTCGATTTTGAGGTAATCGACCGGCAGGGTCTTGAGGTAGTGGAACGAGGACAGGCCGCTGCCGAAATCGTCCAGCGCGAACTGGCTGCCACGGCGCTTGAGTGCCGTCATCAATTCGATGGCCTGCCGCAAATTCTGAATGGCGGCGGTTTCGGTGATCTCGAAACACACTCGTTCGGGCGGGAAGGCGTGGGCGGCGAACTGGGCTTCGATAAAGTTGAGCAGAGTCTCGTCGCTAAGGGAATTGCCGGACAGGTTGATGGCGATCCGGGCGCCGGTCTGGCCGATACCGTCGGCGTACTCGCGAAACGCCGCCTGAATCACCCAACGGTCGATGGCACCCATCATGCCGTAGCGTTCGGCGGCCGGAATGAAGGCGGCGGGCAACACCAGTTCGCTGTTTTCGTACCGATGGCTTTTATGCACCACGCGCAGCAGCACTTCATAACGCGCAGGGCGACGGTCGGACCCGACCAAGGGAACGATGGGTTGATAATGCAATCGAAATCGCTCCTGTTCCAAGGCGTCGCGCAAACCGGCCGCGCCCAGGATTTCGCCGTGGTGTCGCACCGTTTCGGTATCTTCCCGTTGATAGAGGTGCACACGATTGCGGCCCAGCTTCTTGGCGATATAACAGGCGACGTCGGCCTGAGTGAACAGTTGGGTGGTGTTTTGCGACTCCGCCGTGATCGGTACCAGGCCGATGCTGACCCCGATCTGGTAAGTCAGGCCCTCCCAGTGGAAGCGGTGGTTGTGGATGGCGCTCACCACGGTTTGGGCAATACGCTGGGCGCGTTCCAGCGGGCAGTTGTCCAGCAGCAGGCCGAACTCATCGCCGCCAATGCGTGCCAGCGTATCACGCCCGCGGAACATGCCGGACAGGATGACATTGATTTGTCTGAGCAGTTCGTCGCCCGCCGCATGACCGGCGGTGTCGTTGACGACCTTGAACTGATCCAAGTCCAGATAGCATAGCGCGTGCAGTGCCCCAAACTGCTGGGTGCTGTTCAGTGCCCGTTTCAGCCGCCGCTCGAATTCCGGCCGGTTGATCAAACCGGTCAAGGCGTCATGGGTGGCCTCATACTCCAACTGGCGGGCCAACTGGCGGTTTTCGGTGACGTCGTGAAACACCAGCACAACGCCCAGCACTTGGCCGCTTCGACCGCGAATCGGCGCCGCCGTATCGCTTATGTGATATTCCCGCCCGTCGCGACTGATCAGCATGGAGTAGTCGGTCAAACTGACGATCTTGCCTTCCTGGAGACAACGTGCCACCGGATTGGAGACCGGCTGGCGTGTTTGCTCGTTGATAATGAGGAAGATGGCGTCGATGGGTCGACCCCGAGCTTCGGCCGTGGTCCAACCGGTGAGTGCCTCGGCGATTGGGTTGATATATTCCACCATGGCGTGGGCATCGGTGGTGATCACCGCATCGCCAATGGAATGCAGGGTAACCTGCGCCCGTTCCTTGGCTTCGAACAGCGCCTCCTCGGCTCGCTTGCGCTCGGTGATGTCGATACCAACTCCAATCAGTTGCCCAACCTCGCCCGCTTCATCCTTGATGGGTGCCTTGACGGTATAAATCCAGCGGGTCTGCCCGGACTGGTCGACGAATTTCGCCTCTCGTTCGATTTTCTCCTGGGTTCGATCCAGAAGCGCCCCATCATCCTCAAGCAACGCTTGTTTCGACTCGGGGTCGGCCGCAAAGTCGGAAAAGGCGTGTCCGACCATCTGCTCGGGGGTGAAACCGAAGCATTTCGCCAAGCTTTGGTTGGCCAACATGATCTGGCCTTGTCGGTCCTTGACATAGATGAAGTGAGGATCGGCGTCGATGACCGTTCTGAGAAACGATTGCTGTCTCTCGATTTCCTGTTGGGCGTACAGCAGGCGCTCGACCAGTTGCACGTTGCGAAAGCAGGCGGTGATGTTGGTGACGAACACTTCGAGCAGCGGGCGGTTCAGGGCGGTGAGCGCCTGGCCGGAAT
>NZ_SPMZ01000066.1 GCF_012939995.1 Candidatus Competibacter phosphatis
CCTCCGCCTCGTCGAACAACTCCTCAAGGCACCCGCGCTGGCTCAGGCCGGATCACCGCCAGTCGGCTAGCGCTCCCAGTCGGTTGCGGCCGAGCATGAGCCCTCCCACCGATGCTTGCCGCTCTCCTCGAATTTGCGAGTGACCCTGTCACTGATTCGCCAAATTCTTTTCGCCGCGGTATGTCCAGTCGAGCCCATTCCAATCATGGAACCGGTCTCTTTCGAAACAATTGAAACAAAATGGCCAGCCGTGGAAATCGTATGGAAACCCCAGTGGGTTAATTTGAGTTTTAGACTCGCATAAGGTATCGCTGAACGCTCGATACATTTGCAGTTCGATCTTCCTCGTACCGGTCAATCCGGAGATTCTTCACCGCAAACAGAGAATACTGATGATGTCTGAGCACATTCCACAGTCAAACCGTGAGCTAGTAGTGTTGGTAACCCGTGGCACTGATCATGAACTATCGTCGGTCGCTTTCACGATCGCTTGTGGCGCAATAACTTCTGGAATGAAGGTCTATGTTTTCCTCGTTAGTTCAGCCGTTGATCTTGTGCGCCATAAGGGTGTTGACATTACGCATGTGCCACCGCTGGATCCGCTGAAATCCCTAATGCAGGACTTCATCGCACGCGGCGGCACGATCTGGGCATGCCCACCCTGCGTCAAGGCCCGTGGCTACGTACAGGAGGATTTTATCGACGGCGTAACCATTCAGGGCGCAAGCGCGATGCACGAGCGGCTCAAGGCAGGCGCGGCAAGTCTCAGTTTTTGAACTGCGCCTTGACGCCCAACCTACCCATCAACCGGCCGTCTAAAGCCAATTTCACCGGCTGTATCACGCCGGTTATGGGCAAAGTTAGAAGAAAAAGGAACTTCTGCATGAATGACGACGATATAAAAGAAAACATCATTGGCCGCAGTTAAATTAGCCAGCGAATATGCACAAAGTTGTGTGGAAGATGTTCGCGATAAACGGGTGTTCCCAAATATTGCTAATTTGAATTCACTATCTCAATTTAGCATTGCCTGAGGTGATCTGTAAGGCAACCACAATAATAGAAACGCTTAATAAATATAGGGTACCTGCCACCGTTTCCTATATGGGAGGATGCTATTTTTGGTTAGTTGTGGGTGGTTCTACGCCTGCTTCCATGGAGGTATCTATCATGAATGTTGCCTGGGATCAGGTTGCAAGTATGGAAAATGCCACACCAACCGCAATCTATTCGCTTGTACAAAATGAAGGTGAATGTTGGTTTGGAACCACTTTTTAGCAAGGTAAACCGGCTTTTCGTTTAAGCGAGTCATCCTGGGCCACTACGGAATAAGATACAGAGCAAACACTCAAGTCGAGTATCTGGCAACCCATTCAGTAATGAATTTATCCTCTAACAATTAGTTCTTTCGACGCGCTACGAGGGCCTCCCTAGATGTCAAGCAAAAACTTGCCATAATGAAAGGCGTGGCGATTCGTCATAATGACTCCTTACCTGCTGATCCTATTAAATTGGGTACTACCGACCCCTGTAAATGACAGAGACGAACTTCATGATCGCATCCGCACTCTCGAAAAATGGGCTTGCCTTCCTCGCATTGATAGGGGTCCTGATGCTAACGGTGACCGGTTGCTCGAAAGAGTCGAGCTCCCCTCTACGTATCGGCACCAATGTCTGGATCGGCAGTGAGCCGCTCTATCTAGCGCGTGGCCTGGGATTTTTTCGACCCGAAAGTCGTGCAGCTCGTCGAGTATCCATCGGCCAGCGAAGTACTGCGCGCCTTTCGTAACCAGGCGATCGACGGGATGGTGATCAGCATGGATGAGCTGTTCGGTCTGGCCATCGATGGGTTGCAGCCACGCGTGATCTGCGTGGCTGATGTCTCCGACGGCGCGGATGTCGTTGTCGGGAGGCCCGGTATGCAGTCCATGGCCGATCTCAAAGGCAAGCGAGTCGCCGTGGAGAGTGTCGCACTCGGCGCCTTCGTGCTGAGCCGCGCCCTCACGCTTTCCAACATGGAGACCGGTGATATCCAGATCATACATTTGGAGTCAAACGAGCAGCCGAGCGCATTCAACCGAGGTGAGGTTGACGGTGCTGTCACTTTCGAACCCTACCGTTCACAACTGACCACAGCCGGTGCAACGATCTTGTTCGACAGTACGCGGATTCCAGGCGAGATTGTCGATGTGATTGCGGTGCGTGAGTCCGTGCTCGACGAGCAGCGCGCAGCGATGCGGACGCTACTTGTCGGGTGGTTCAAGGCCATTGAATATCTGGAAAAAGAGCCTAAGGATGCAGCCCGGCGCATGAGCCAGCGCCAGCAGATCTCGGCCGAACAGTTTCTCAGGGCGCTCAAGGGGTTGCACATTCCGACACGCGAGGAAAACCTTGCCATGTTGGACGGTGATTCTCCGAGTCTGGCAACTTCAGGTGCGCACCTGATGAACCTCATGATCGATTCCAATCTCTTGCAGCAAGCGGTTAATATCAAGGACGTGCTCGAACCGAGTCCTCTGAAGACCTTGTCACCGTAAAACAATTACTGTGGGCGTATGGATCCCGGCGTCGCTCAGAATCACCGTATTGCTCTTGATGTTGGGCTTCGCGGCGATATTGAGTGCAGTCAATCTACTGTATCACGTGCCGAGAGCAGAGCGCGTGGCGCAAAACAACGCCAGTCGACAGTTCGCGCAGGACATGTCTCGCCTGCAAAGCACTCTCGAATATCTGTTGCTCAAGGGCGAGCTCGTCATTGCACAACATGAAGTCTCGGTGCTCGCGCACAACCATGGTTACCGCCTGGTGATACTCGTCGATGACCAGCAGAAAATCATCGCAAGCACGCAGCGCATCCTGCTCGGACAGCCGGTAACGACCTCCGTACCGAGCTATGACGCCGAGCGGGCAGCGAAAGCCATTCACACCCGTCGCGCGCAGACCGCGCTCAATCCAGCCGGCGATCTGTTGTTCGGGTATGTGGGGGTGCTCTTGGGTCGCCGGGGCGAGGAGCTGAAGCCCTCGCGCAGCGGAACAATATTCCTCACCTACGATCTCAGCGGGGCTCGATCCGAGGCACGCACGCAAGTGCTCGACCAGTCGCTGTACTGGGCTGGTTGGGTGACTGCCTTGGCGCTGGTTATCTGGCTCGTTCTGCATTTCTTATTGACGCGCCGAACCACGCTGCTGGTGAAAACCGCCGAGCGGCTTGCCAGCGGCGACCTTGACGCCCGCAGCGCATTGCGCGGACGCGATGAACTCGGTCGGCTGAGCCGGGCCTTCGATGCCATGGCTACCCAGATCTCCCGCACCCAAACCCAGTTAAAAAACGATATCGAGGAACGCGTCCGTATGCTACGGGCACTGGAGGATAGCGAGGCTCAGTATCGCTCCATGTTCAACGCTTCGATCGACGGGTTGATGCTGTGGAGCGCCGACGGAGTGCTGGTCGACATCAATCCGGCCTTATGGCGGATGTATGGGGACGCGCGCGAAGATTTTATCGCTCTGGCGCCCGGTAAATTCATCGGGCCCACCAGCAACGCTGAGTTGCTGCGACCGGTTGACGATGGCCAAGCACTCCACATCGACATCAGCGATACGCGCAAGGATGGCTCTGCGCTCGAACTTGAAGTGCATGCGGTTCCCATGCAATATCAGGGCAAGCCGCATGTACTGGTGATCGCTCGCGATATCACCGAGAAGAAACAAGCCGTTGAGCATATGGCTCGACAGCGCGAGGCCCTGCACCAGCGAGAGAAACTGGCCGCCTTGGGTTCGCTCCTGGCCGGCGTCTCCCATGAACTCAACAACCCGCTATCGGTGGTGGTCGGGCGAGCGATCATGCTGGAAGGGGAGATCGTGGATTCGGAAGTCCGGGACAAGATCCGCAAGATCCGGCAAGCGGCGGAGCGGGGGGCACGGATTGTCAAAACCTTTCTGGCGATTGCCCGGCAGCAGCCCCCGGAACGCAAACCGGTCGCGCTAAACGGCGTGCTGGAAGCGGCCGTGGAACTGATGGGCTACGGCCTGCGGACCGCCGACATCGCCGTCACCCTCGACCTGGACCCCAAGCTACCGGAACTCTCGGCCGACGCCGACCAACTGGCCCAAGTGTTCACCAATCTGCTGGCCAATGCCCAGCAGGCGCTGCTGGAAGTCGCCCCGCCGCGCCGGTTGATGATCGCCAGTCGCTGGGTGCAGTCGGCCGGGACGGTACACATCACCTTCACCGACAACGGTCCGGGCATACCGGAAGCGGTCCGCTCCCGCATTTTCGAGCCGTTCTACACCAGCAAACCGGTGGGGGTCGGCACCGGGATCGGCCTATCGTTCAGCTACGGCGTCATCGTCGCCCACGGTGGCCGGATCGCTCTTGAATCGCCCTCGACCGGCGGCGCCCGCTTTATCGTCATTCTCCCGCTGGTACCCACCACCCCGGCGCCTGATCCCGATCCCGCCCCGATCCTCGCCGACGCCCCGTCCCGCGCCATTTTGATCGTCGATGACGAACGCGACATTGCCGAGATGCTCGGCGAGTTGCTGACGGCGGCCGGCCACCGGGTCGATATGGCCGCCAGCGGCAACCAGGCGCTACGGCGACTGGCGCAGCGTTCCTACGACGCCGTACTCAGCGACCTGAAGATGCCCGACCTGGACGGGCCGGGCCTGTACCGGCGTCTGCAACAGACCCACCCCCACCTGCTCGACCGGGTGATCTTCATCAGCGGCGACACGCTGGGCATGGGCGCCAGCGAGTTCCTCGCCCAGACCGGCCGTCCCCTCCTCGAAAAACCCTTCGTCCCCGCCGAGGTCCTCCGCCTCGTCGAACAACTCCTCAAGGCACCCGCGCTGGCTCAGGCCGGATCACCGCCAGTCGGCTAGCGCTCCCAGTCGGTTGCGGCCGAGCATGAGCCCTCCCACCGATGCTTGCCGCTCTCCTCGAATTTGCGAGTGACCCTGTCACTGATTCGCCAAATTCTTTTCGCCGCGGTATGTCCAGTCGAGCCCATTCCAATCATGGAACCGGTCTCTTTCGAAACAATTGAAACAAAATGGCCAGCCGTGGAAATCGTATGGAAACCCCAGTGGGTTAATTTGAGTTTTAGATCCTCATTAGCCATTCCTTAAAAATCAATTGCTTATAAACCAGCCCACAAACTGGCAGACTTATAATCAATACGTTATTTCGATTACAACCTGCCTGGAAACCAAAAATGGCTAAAGTCCAGCTCATAAGCTATTGCTGAACGCTCAAATGACTAACATCTCGCTCCAGAGAGACGCTTTGGCTCGTATCCCTGAGCTTGCCTGTTAGCAGTCTCTAAAACCATTAAGGAGAATACTCATGGCTATCACAAAACAGGCTTACCTCTTTAACGGGGTCTATCGGACCATCGCCAACCGCTTGCGGGACCGGCACAATATCAAGCTTGATGAGCACGTTGCTGCCATGCTGAAAATCGGCCCCCGTCCGGGTGTGGGTGTCACGTTCAAACCGGTCGACAGCGACCGCCTGAAAAACCTTTTACAGATGCCCGCATTTGCGCACGACAACCGCAATGATTTGTGTGAGCGTTTGGCGGCCGCCGCTACCCAGGGCGAGGGCTATCGAGAGACCGGAGCGCCAAGCCTGCATTGCCAGATTGCTGCCCAGAGCTGCAACATCCATCTGGATAGTTATGGCTTTGTCGCCATCGCGCCGGATGGTCAGAAGTACTACAACCCGGATTTGGTTCAGCACATTGTCGATGAGTTAGGATGGGGGACCGTGGTCGGATGGTTGGATAACAAGCAACCTACCTTGGGTCGTTTCATGAACCGCTTCCATCCAATCCTTCCCAATTCCCGGAACCGCTACAATCTCGCCCTGGGCGGTCAGTTCATCCTGAAGGAGGGTCAAGGGTGGAGCCTGGGGATCGAGCGTACCTATTCCTCAAGCGGCGAGAAAAAAATCATGGCCAATCTGGAAATCCTACACTGGTAGCAGGATCTTTTCGCCGTCACCGAGTGGTCGATGCAGGGTAATCACGCTATGGAGTCGCTGAAGTTGGCGTACTCAAGAGGAGGTTCAACCGATAGTTGTCATTTTACACGCCACATTTCATCAAGGTCGCTTACCTGTGGGGGGAATCGTCGCTCGAAGCAACGTTGGCTGCCGCACCGTCCGCGCGCCTCGGGGTTTATCCTTATCACATCGAAATTTCCGTGCCGCGGGACCATCTCGCGTAGGCCAAAACCCGCTTCGAATCCAAGGCCGGCCTAACTCTGGATCGGATGGTCTTCATCAGCGGCGTCACGCTGGGCATGGGCGCCAGCGAGTTCCTCGCCCAGACCGGCCATCGCCTCCTCGAAAGACTGAACCACCCCGGGTTTCGCGGAGGCTGTTTAATTTGAGTCAGCCTGTTACGGCCTGCTTGTTCAGACTGCGGTAATCGTGGGCTTCCGCTTCGGCGGTTGGAACGTAGCCGATGGGTTCAAGCAGTCGATGATGATTGAACCACGAGACCCATTCGAGCGTGGCCAGCTCAACGGCTTCCTGGGTTTTCCAGGAGGCATGGCAGTGAATGACTTTGGCCTTATAGAGCCCGTTGATCGTCTCGTCCAGGGCGTTGTCATCGCGATCGCCCTTGCTACCCCACCGAGGATTCGATGCCAGCCTCGGCCAGCCGCTCGGTGTCGCGTTCGAGCGCCTTGATGCGCGCCGCCTCGGCTGTCGTGATCCCCTCACGCTGCCCGGTGTCGCGCTCGTGCTGGCGTACCCATTTGCGTACGTCTCGGCCGTGCAGCCGATCTTGCCCGCGATCGACACGATCCACCACTCACTGCGATTCGTATTCCGAGCGATACTCGTTCAACCTCCGAATTGCCCGCTCCCGGATCTCCGGCGAAAACTGTGCTGACTTCTTCATGGCTCCATCTTCTCAAAGATTGGAGCCTCCACAGAACCCCCAGGGTGGTTCACTCGGGACTGAACACCTAACCACAAAGATGTCCTTTCGAGCCTGTCAAAACGCTCAAACCGGACGGTGACCGTGATCGGGCGTTATTTATTCGTGGATAGAGCTTTTCTCGCGGGCGGAGCGGGCGGAAAAGAGGGGGGGCGCGGGTCGCGCGAGCGAGCCGACCGCAGCCGCCCGAATCGCCCGCGCCGGCCCGGACGGAGAAGGTGGGGGCGTGGATGGCGCGCGCGAGGGCGTGGAAGAGGGCACGCTGGGCTGCAGCGTCAAATCGACGCGCAGAGTCACTTCATAGTCGCCGTACGCACCGCCGATTTTGCTGGTGACCTTTCCCGACTTCGGGATGCCGATCTGTTCGGCGAGCGCGTCGGCGTGCGTGCGAAAGTTCGGGCCGGCCTGCTCGCCCACGAGCTTGAAGGTTCTCGCCCCGACTTTCCGCGCCATCTCGGCGGCGCGGCGGATCATCGCCCGATGAGCGGATCGGGCCAATTGAATTTCAGCCGTGGCGCCTTCCCCGCGCAGGACGATTGACGTCACCCGATAGGTGACGCCCTCCCCGGCGCTGTCCACGCGCGCGATGAGATTGCCCGGCCGACCATATTGGCCGAGGCGGACGGCGGGATTATCGCCTTGCATGATCCGTTTCAAATGGGGGGGAATCGATGGATCGGGAACCGGTTCGGGTGGCAAATAGCTTCGTGACGTCGGCGTGCGCCCAAGCTCTGACGCGGATCGTCCTCCTCGTCCTCCCCCCATGCCCCCCATGCTCGCCATCCCCAGGACGCCAAAAATCACCGGGCCGAACCAGGTTTCGAACTTGTTCCAAGCCTTGGTGATTTCGATCGCCTTCTCGTTGGCTTGTTGCAACGTGTAATGCTCTCCCGTTGCCTCGCGGGCTTCGAGCCAATTGAGCAACTCGTTTGCCGCAAACAGCATGGCATTGGTGGCGTCGAGACGGTCGGCCGCCTCTTGATAGGTGGGGCCCAGCGCATCGCGTCTGCCTAACTCGAACCGATTCATGTTGTCGGCGTAAACGGCCGGATTCATGTCGTGGATCTGGCGGCGTATTCTGTCCTCGTCGATTCCTGCCCGCGCTCGCTGCTCCGACCAAAAATTCTGCCAGATTTGAAACAGTTGATGAGCATTCAAGTAGTTATCGAAAGAAGCAACGGCTATGAACTCCGCTTTCCGAGCTTGCCATTGCCTCCCGATCTCGGTGTGCTTGGTGGCATGCACTGGTTCGCTGGTGAAGACAAAGCCGTGTTTGTCCGCCATGCTCAAGGCCGCTTGAAGCATGGAAAATTTGATGTTCCATCGACTGGCTTCTCGGAATACGGCCCGGGTCCAATCCACGGGAACAAGTCCACTGAAGCACGGAACGTTACTGAGAATCCACTGCAGTGCGAGTTCCAGGCTATAGCGAACACCCATGGAAGGAGTACTGAATGGTTCGTCAATTGAGCTGGCCATACGATTCTCTTCTGAAGTCCATCGATCATGGATCAATCTTGCGCCATTGGGGGGTTCCGAAGCTGACCAGATACATGGTCGATCCGAACGGCTAGAAAGCCTTGAAACCGTGGTGATCGCGCCGAGTAGCGCTGCGTACTTCAACTTGACGAAAGCCGCGGAAACTCAGCCCCATCAGCGCGGGCAGTACTGACGGCTGTTGATGCGAGGTCAAGCGCTTGCCCCGGTTTCGAGTTCATCGAGCAGACACTCTGCATCCCGGTGGTCGATCGGCCGACCGACCGTCAGCGACCACCGGAGAGCTTCATCCATGCTCGACCAAGGGGCGTCGGCCAGGACCCCGAGCCCGTCCAAGATCTTGGTAAAGAAAGCGCGTCCGGCCGCCGTGGCGACGATGTCGAAGATTTCCGCGTCGCCGATTCCGTGCCGGCGCAGGGCATCAATGTCACGCTGCTCGATACTGGCCGCATCCCGCGCGATCTTGCGCGAGAAGGCCATCATCTCGCGCTCGGCCGCGCTGAGGTTTTCACAATCCCCCTGCTCGGCCATCGCCAGGACTGCTTCGGCGCTGAGGAACTCAGTCAACGCCTTGCCGTGCGCCAGCGTACAAGCGGAATTGCGCAGCGCATGCGCGGCGGCAAAAGTGATCAGCTCGAAGCGACGCTTGTCCATGGGCCGATGGATCTCGGCGAGCAACCTCCCCCAGCGCGCGAGCACTTCCGGCCGGTGGCTGAAGACTTTGGCATAGTTGGGCACGTAGCCCCAATTCGCCTGCTGGCGTTCGTACATGGCACGCGCTTCGCCGGTTGCCTGGCTGGGCGCAACGGTTTCGATGAAGGACATGATGGTCGCCTCCTTATAGGGCATAGTGTTCGATCTGTACTTCCGCGCCGTGATCGGCATAGTCACCGGCGGCCCGCAGGGCACGGAATTCGCCCCAGTTGATGGGCCGATAGCGGGCCGGATTGCGGCTATCCACCACGGATGACAGGGGCGCGTAATCGGTGGCGTAGGACGGGTTGTAGAAGAAAGGCGCGCTATAGCGCTCCCGCCCGCTGGGAGCGAGCGCCCGGTGCAGCGGGGCTTGGTAGCGGTCGTTCGACCACACCTGCAAGACGTCCCCGATGTTCACGACGAGGGTATCGGCACGGGGCTCCACCAGATGCCAGCGCCCCTCGCGGAATACCTCCAACCCGGGCACCCCGTCCTGCAGTAGCAGGGTCAACGCACCGGCGTCGGTGTGGTGATTGACGCCTAGGAAGCCCTGGCTCGGCGTGCTCGCTCCTTCCGGCGCGGCCGGCTCGGGACAGGCCGGGTAGTAGTTCAGGCGCGCAAAGCTGGTCTGCGCCGTACCGAAGAAGCTCCGCAGATACCTCGGCGGCATGGCGAGGTTGGTGTTCAAAGCATCGATCAGCCGCACCGCCAGCCGCTCGCAGGCAGCGTAGTAGGCGCGCACGGCCGGCTCGAAGCTTGGCAACCCGGTCGGCCATTGAGGCTGTAGCATCCCGCCGTCGGCTGGCCCGTAGTCAAACACCTGCTTCCAGTCTCGCGTGTTCTTGGTTAGCTCCCGGTCGTAGTAGCCCCAGGGATTTTCCTCGCTGCGCTCAATCGCGCGCTTCGTCGCCTCGGGCAGGGCGAAGAATTGCCGCGTCGCCGTCAGCACCTCCCGCAAGACAGAGGCATCAATGCCGTGGTGGGTAACCTGGAACAAGCCCCATTCCCGGCAGGCGCAGTCGAGGGCCCGCAGGGTCGCGCGTCCTTCGAGCGCCGTGATGTCGATGATAGGTACCTGCATCGCATTCATGATGACTCTCCCGCTCAAGCCGTCGTCCGCGGCTGCAACCACTTCGGAAACAACGTGTAGGGATCGAGATCGACACTGGTGTCGTAGTCGATGCCGCAGGCCTGTAGGTGGCGTTGCAGCGCACCGTTACGCATGGCATCGAACAGCTCCGTGCAGCCACCGATGTGCGCGCCGCCGATATAGATCTGCGGTATGGTGGGGCTGCCCGTATGCCGTGCGAGTACAGCGCGAATCTTGCCGCCACGCTCGGCGACTTGATACTCGACCGAGTCGAGATCGACGCTGCGATAGCGAATCCCCAGCCGCTTGAAGAGCTTGCGCGCTGACCAGCAGTACTCGCACCACTCCAACGCGAACAGCACCACCGATTCCTCGCGCACGAGATCGGCAACGTAGCGTTCGGCTTCGGCATCAAGCGTTGCGTCAACATGGCCGCGCTCGACGGCGGCGCAGGCGGCCGGCACGTCGAAGCGGTAGCCGGGCGTCGAGCGCGACAGGGTCAGCTCCTCGGCATTCATTTCCTCGGCGATGTCCTCGAACAGCGGCGTCGACAAATAGCGCTCGCCGGTGTCGGGTAGCATGACCACGATGTTGCTGCCCGTCGGCGCGCAGCTTGCGACCGCGAGCGCGGCGGCCAGCGTGGCGCCGGCCGAGGTGCCGACGAAAATGCCCTCGCGGCGCGCCAGCTCGCGCGAGCAATGCATGGCTTCGCCGCCACTCACCGGCACGATCTCATTGATGAGATCCTCGGCGAGCGCCGTCTCGGTCAAATGCGAGACGAAGTCGGGGCTCCAGCCCTGCATCGGGTGCGGTCGGAAGCGGGGATGGCTCCCCGCAGGCTGGCCGTCGGCATCTCGGGGTTGGGGGATGCCACTGCCGAGCACCGGAGCGTTGTCCGGCTCGGCTGCAATGACCCGGGTGCCCTTGCCCGCCTGCCTAAGACCCCGGGCCACCCCCAGCAGCGTGCCACCGGTACCGAAGCCGGAGACGAAGTAGTCCAGTGATTCGCCGTGGAAATCGGCCAGAATCTCCTGTGCCGTGGTGCGGGTGTGCACCTCGGCGTTGGCCTCGTTTTCAAACTGACGGCACAAGTACCAGCCGTGGGTCTCCGCCAGTTCGATGGCCTTGTTGAGCATGCCGGTACCCATCTCCGACGCTGGCGTCAGCACCACCTTGGCGCCGAGGAAACGCAGCATCTTGCGCCGCTCCACGCTGAAGTTCTCCGCCATCACGATGACGAGCGGATAGCCACGCCGAGCACACACCATGGCGAGGCCGATGCCCGTGTTACCGCTGGTGGCTTCGATCACCGTCTGGCCCGGCTTGAGTTCGCCGCTGCGTTCAGCCGCTTCGATGACGGCCAGCGCCATGCGATCCTTGACCGAGCCCATGGGATTGAAGGATTCCAGCTTGACGTACACATTGACCCCCCGCCGGTGCCAGCCCGGATAGCTTTACCAGCGGCGTGTTACCTATGACTCCAAGAATGCTGTCGTACTTCATGATCAATTTCCTCGATGACCTGGATGGAGAGAGGATTAAAGTGCCATCCGTTCGCGGTACCGACGGGACTGGGCCTGGAGGTGGCCGACAAGATGCGCGGCAAGCTCGCGCGCGTCGTCCTCGGCACCGTGGATAAAGCTCGACTTGCGTCGCCGCAGGAACGGCAGGCCCATGACATACAGGCCCGGCGCATCAACGACGCCGCCGTGGTGTCGGATGCCGCCCTTGCGATCGAGTACCGGGATCGCCAGCCAGCCGTAATCTGGGCGGAAACCGGTCGCCCAGATCACCGTGCGTATGCCTTCACGTTCGAGGTTTAGGCTCGTGGCGGGTGAGAAGGCGATGTGCGTGGCCTCGAAGCGCTCACCCGGCGTTAAACCGTCGGCATAGCCACACGCGGCCGCCCAGTCATCCAGCGTGGTCAGCAGCCGATGCATCTTCAGATCGGCGAGCGCGCACACGTTACGCAGAGACCCGGAGAACAGCGCCTTGCCATCGCGCACGCCGGCCAAGCGGCCGACAATGCGTACGCCTTCCGCGCCGAGAACGTTGAGATCAACGATGGGCCGCTCGCGCGAGCCGACCAATTGGGGCGAGGCCACGGCACGGGCGCGCGCCAAGTCGTCTGGGCCGTTGGGCAAGGCGTCGTGGCGCTGGTCCAGCAGTCCCGCGGCATGCATCCACCACTGGATGTCGCGTCCGCGATAGACCCGGGGTATGCGTACGTGCTCACCCACGGCGAGGGTCACGGCGCGGCCGGCGCGCTGTAGCTCGTCGGCCAGCTGCAGGCCGGTCGCCGAGGCGCCGACCACCAGCACGCCGCCGTCCTCGATCTGGCTCGGATTACGGTAGCTGAAGGGGGTGAGCTGGGCGATGCCCGCAGGTAGGTCGGCAGCGAGCCGTGGCACCACCGGCTGGTTGAATGCGCCGCTGGCAATGACCACGGCGCGGCAACACCAGTCGCCACGGTCGGTGCTGACACGGTAGCCGGTGCCCTCCGTCTGTAGCCGGGTTACGGTTGTGCCGGTTAGCACCGGTGCCAAGCTTGCCCGCGCATAGCTGGCGATAAAGGCAACCACTTCCTCGCGACTCATGTAGCCGTCGGGATCGTCACCGTTATAGCGGTAGCCGGGCAGGCGACTGAGCCAGTTCGGCGTGAGCAAGTGTAGCGAGTCCCAGCGCTCGCGGCGCCAGGCGTTGGCCACCTCGCCTCGCTCCAGCACGACATGGTCGATGCCGAGCGCGGCGAGGCAATGGCTCATGGCCAGGCCGTTGTGGCCAGCACCGATGATGACAACGTCGATGCCGCGCACCGGCCGCCGCACGTCGGCGTTCGCCCCGCAGGCCGCCATGATGGCGATCACGCCACGACCACCGACACATCGGTCGGATTGGTGATGATGTCAAACACCGCCGAGCGCTTCTGCGATTGGGCCACCAGCGCCTCGATTTCCTCGCGGCTGGCATTCGCGTCAATGGCATAGGTGACTTTCACTCCGTCGAAGCCATTGCGCACGTCGCCATCAATGCCCAGGATGCCCTGCAGGTCCATGCCCGCTTCCAGCGTCGCCTTGACCGAGTGCAGCTGGATGTTGCGGTTCTGCGCCACGGCGGCGATACCCGCCGTCAGGCAGCCGGCCAAGCCGGAAAGCACGATTTCTACCGGCGTGGCGCCGTGGTCTTCGGCAGCGAATATCTCCGGGTGATCAGTTTCCACATGATGCACTTGCTTGCGCCGCTGCTCTTCTCCAAGGCCGAAGAAGCTGTCGATGTGGGTACGGGCGCGGGTGCCCCTGATCCATTCACAGCTGGCGCGCCACTTGAACTGGGCGGCCTCGGGGGCCTCGGAAAGCGCTTGGCGCGCGCCGAGCAGGGCTTCAACATTGACGCCGTTGTCGGCAGAAGCGGTCGCGATCAGAGTATTCATGGTAAACTTCCTCAAAGATGGTTCATAAAGTGCTTGGGATTTATGGGTTGAGAATCAATTCATTCAACTTGCGCCATCAAGTTTATGGAAGAGGTATTTCTGTCCGATTTCTCCTCTCCACCATGTTTGTTTCTATTGTTTCAGATGGAAGTGCCGCAGCGGCGGCAGTCCAGTGGACTGCCGTCACAGTGCGGTTGTTGCTGTCTAGGCGACGCTCGCCATCTGGTTGACCGGGTCCTCGCGAACCACCACTGTATCCTCGATCAGAACGATCTCGTCGGCGCTCATGCCCACGCGGCGGGCATGTTCCTGGATGGCGTCGGCGTCCTCGCCTTGGTAGATGCAGACCGTGCCGAGACGGCCGTCATCCTCGCGAACCACGTAGGAGCGAATCCAACGGACTTGGTCAGGCATTTCCTCGTTGCCGACCCGAGCGGACACCCCGGCCGTCACGCTTAACTCGGCCGTGTCTTTCCAGTTGCTCTTGCGACGAATGGCGAAGGTTTGCATGCTGAAACTCCTCTCGATGAAGTGAATGAAGAGGCACCAACGGTGCTCTCGTTGTCTGACCGCCGAAGGGTCTTCAGCGGGGGACGATGCCAGGATGCGCCAGCGCGCGACTCAAGTCCTTTCCGTGTTCGGATTAAGTTCTTATCATTATCAAATCCCTTACCGCGCCGATTCGCCCACACTCCAGATGACCTCCGGTATCCACCGTTTCGGGACCTTCGAGCTCGACCCGAGCCGACGAGACTTGCGCCTGGACAAGCAAGAGGTGCTGCTCCAGCCGCGCGTGTTCGACTTGCTGTGCTACCTCGTCGAACACCGTGACCGGGTCGTGAGCAAGGAGGAACTGCTCGATACCTTGTGGCCGGGCGTGGTGGTCACCGAGAGTTCGCTGCAAAGGGCGGTCAGTCTCGCCCGTGTTGCGCTGCAACAGGGCGGAATGGAGGGCGCGATCCGTAACTATGCGCGGCGCGGATACCGCTTCATGCCCGAGGAGAGCCAGGCGGCCGACACCCCCCCAGCAGGGGACAAGCCGGTCTTGGCCCAGGCGGAACGCAGCTTCGCCCAGGCCCTATGGCAGGACGCGATGCGGGCATTCAAGGAGGCCGACCAAATCCAACCACTGGACGCCGCATCCCTGGAACGCTGGGGCATCGCCGCGCAGTGCGCGGGCGACCTGGCCAGTGCCGTGGGACCGCTGGAACGCGCCGCCGTGGTCTATTCCAGCCGTGGAGCGCGCGAAGCGGCCGCCCGGACTCTGATCAGCCTGGCGCGCATCCAGATGGAATCGCTGGATCTGGCCGTGACGCAAGGCTGCCTGCGTCGCGCGGAACGCTTGCTGAGCGGCTTACCCCAGGGTGAGCAGCACGGCTATCTGGCCTGGATGACCGCGCGCCTCCACCTCAACCTGGGGGAGCTGTCCGAAGCCATCCGGCTTGCCCAGGAAGCGCGGGACATCGGCCACGTGCTGGGCAACGCCGACATCGAATCCATGGGCATGCTAATCTGGGGCATCGGCCTGCAGGCCAGTGGCGATGCGAAGGCTGGCCTGGCCTTGCAGGACGAAGCCGGCGCGGCGGTGCTCTCCGGAACTGTATCGCCCCTGGTGGGCGGACTGGTCTATTGCGGCATGATTGCCAGCTGTTGCAATGGCGAGGATTGGCTGCGGGCGGGACAGTGGCAGAAAAGCTTCACGCGCTGGTGCCAACGCAGCAATATCGACACCTTTGCCGGTCCCTGCCTCATACATCAGGCGGAAGTCTTCGCCGCGTCCGCCAGGCTGGAGCAAGCCCGGGACGCCCTCGTCCGCGCCGACCCTCTCATCCTCCTCGGCGCACCTTGGGCGCTGAGGGATGCTCACCGCCTGATGGGCGACGTGCATCTGGCGCGCGGCGAATTGGAAGCGGCAGAGCACTGTTATCAGCAGGCCTATCAGCATGGGTGGGAGCCCTACCCCGGCTACGCGGAACTATTGCACCGGAGTGGTCGAGGCGAGGACGCCATCCGTGGTCTCAAGCGCGCCGCGACACTGACTCACTGGATGCCAAGCGAACGCAAGGCCCGCTATCTGGCTCTTGCCGCTCAGATCGCAGCCGAGTTGGGCCAGCTGGATGAAGCGCGAACCCTGCTTCAGACTCTCGACGGGGAGCCCCGTAGATGGGAATTCGGGGCACTCGCCGGACACGTGGACCGCGCCCGCGCCGAACTGGCTTGGTCGGAGGGCAAGATGGAAGAAGCACAGCATCGGCTGCATCGTGCCCTGGGTTTGCTGCAGAACAACGGCGCCGTTCTGGAGGCCGCGCGAATTCACCTGCGGCTGGCCGAACTGTCGGCGCTGCAAGGATACGAGAGCGCGGTCCACATGGAACTGAGCACCGCCGAGGGCGTGTTTCAGACGGCGGGCGCCGAGGGCTACCTCGTCCAATGCCGCGCCCTGCGAGACACCTTGTCGACCCATGACTGAAGATAGATCGTAAGCGCCACCCCAGTAGGCCCTAAACCAACGTTCGTATCACGAAGGGTATAAAAAAAAGGCTCAATCTGGATTCCAGACAGTTGAGGATGGCTCGCCCCGTCGGCGAGCGGGGGCTACCCTGTACGGGTTCCGAACCACCGTGACGTGACCCAAGCCCCCCAACGATGATCAACCTTCAAAATTTGCTGGACGATGTCAAGTGTTACGAAACCGTTCGCCGGTTGCGGTGGCCCGACGGGGTCCGTTGTCCGCACTGCGGCGCGGCGGAGATCACGAAGCAGGGGCGCGATACCACCCAACCGGCGCGGCGGAAATATCATTGTGAACGTTGCCATCGCCGTTTTGACGCTCTGACCGAAACGGTGTTGGCGGGGCGTCATCAACCGTTACGGGTATGGATCTTGTGTCTGTATTTCATGGGCTTGAACCTTTCTAATGCCCAGATTGCCCAGGCGTTGGGGTTGAACCCGGATGACGTTCAGCGCATGACCGAGCCGTTGCGGGACGGGATCGTCGCCCGCCAACCCGAACCGATCCGGGTCGGGGGACGTGGAGTGCGACGAAGTCTACGTCGTGACCGGTCACAAAGGGCATCCGGACGCAGTGAAAAAAAAAAGGCCGCCGGGGTCGGCGTCTGCCGGAGTGGTTCAAAGAGACGATCCGATTGTTCACAAGAACATTCAGGGGAAGACCGATGCATCATCCACAGCACACGTTCGATCGCTCCCAGGTAGGTACGGCATCCGGTCTCCCCGTGCGGGCCGTCCCATCATGAGTTGCCCCAGCAACACAATACAAGGGTAAGTATGAACATCATCAGCTGGTGGGTCGGGTGGTTACTGTTTTTGGCATGGGCGCTCGCAACAACCGTTCACGCTCAGCCGCCGGCTACGCCTTATGCATTACCCGATGTCACCACCCGGCCTTGGACCGGCGACCTGGACGGCATGATCCAGCGGCGGCAAATTCGGATTCTGGTGCCCTATTCCAAGACCTTCTATTTCGTTGACCGAGGCACCCAGCGCGGCTTGGCTTACGACATCGGCCATCTGTTCGAGGATGATCTCAACCGGACGCTCCATAACCAACACATCCGCGTCCATATCGTGTTCGTACCCGTGACCCGTGACAAATTCATACCTTACTTGTTGGAAGGTCGCGGGGATATTGCGATGGCTAACCTGACCATCACCCCGGAACGCCTCCAGCAGGTGGATTTCACCGAACCGACCCGCCGCAACGTCGCGGAAATCGTCGTCACCGGTCCAGCGTCCGGACCCATCACGGCGGCGCATGCACTCTCGGGCCAGGAGGTGTATGTCCGTCGGTCGTCGAGTTTTCGCGAAAGTCTGGAGCAGCTTAACGCCGAGTTCGTCAAGGCCGGCCAGGCCCCGGTGACCTTGCGGTTCGCGCCCGAGGATCTGGAGATCGAGGATATTCTCGAAATGGTGAACGCCGGCCTGGTCAGGGCCACCATCGCCGACGATTACGTCGCCGGATTCTGGCAACAAGTCTTCCCCAAGGTCGTACTCAACAAAGAGGCGGTGATTCGCACTGGCGGCGACATCGGTTGGATGATCCGCAAGGACAGTCCCCAGCTTAAGACGGAACTGAACGCCTTTCTCGCCCGCTATCCCCAGGGTTCGGTGCGGCGGAATCTGTTGCTGCAACAGTACTGGAAGAGCGCCAACTACGTAAAAGACGCGGTTTCCCAGGAAGAACGTGCCAAATTCGAGCAGATGGCGACCTTCTTTCGCCAGTACGGCCGCCAGTATCGACTGGATTACCTGTTGATGGCGGCGCAGGGTTATCAGGAATCGCGGCTCGACCAGACCGTCAAGAGCAAGGTGGGGGCCATCGGTGTGATGCAGGTGATGCCCGCCACCGGTCAACAATTGCAGGTCGGCAATATCCGCCAGTTGGAGCCGAATATCCACGCGGGGGTGAAATACATCCGCTTCATGATGGACCGATATTACGAGAAGGAACCGATAGACCCACTCAACAAGGGCCTGTTCACCTTTGCCTCGTATAACGCGGGGCCAAGGCGCATCGCGCAACTGCGCCAGGCGGCCGCCCAGCGGGGATTTGATCCCAATATCTGGTTCAACAACGTCGAACTGATCGCGGCGGAGAAGATCGGTCGAGAGACCGTGACCTATGTGTCGAACATCTACAAGTACTACCTCGCCTACACCCTTCTCACCGAGGAACAGGCGGAACGGGCCAAGGCCAGGGAAGCGCTGAAACAGGAAACCAGGCAGTAATCCCGGCGGACTGTTACGTGGGGGCGGTTGATGACGATGAGCGTAACCAGTCGAGCGCCGGGTAGCGCGGGAGCGGGTGGGTATCTTGCCGGGTTGACCGGCACATGGGTCGATTGCGATCGACGAAAACCTAATCACCCGAGGAACCCACTGATGACGATGATGTGGCCGTTGATGACCGAAGATAAGCGGTTGGCGTTGTCGAGGCACTGGGCGGATCTAACCGGATTTGTCGCGGCGGCGGCCCGCGACGAGCTACCAGCGCACGCATTGGAACACGGCCTATGATCGCGCCTGTACAACTGGGCCATGACCTGCAAGTGGCCTATTTCGCCCTGGCCGGTGACGGGGATTGCGGCGACCGCCTGCCCCGGACCGACGGACGCGAGGTCCAGCGGTTGCCCGACCGTCATGACCGGCCTTATCCATCGATCTTGGGGATTTCACTTTAGGCGCGGGTGGTCTACGGCACCTGGGAAGACCAAGCGATCGAGGCGGCGCCGTTGGATGCCCGGCTGGTGTTGCCGAAAAATCAATTTGGCTCATACAGGGTCGCCCCCGCTTGCCAAGCCATCACTGCATCACGGCGAGACGGAAAGACTGCGGCCATGGATTCGGACTTTGATGAGGCCGTCGCCTCGGTCCCTGATGGCGTCCGCATCTAGCGGAACAGGCTCATCCGCGCCATCACCCCGTCGCGCTTGACCCGCCAGTGCCACAACGCGGCGCCGACGTGCAGGACGATGAGACCCAGAAGGAGCCAGCCGACCCAGCCGTGGAGCGAGAACAGTCTCTCGCTGAGCGCCTGATCCTTGCTGATCAACCCCGGCAGGTCCAGCCGAAGAACGACACGGGGTAACCACCCGCCGCCGTGGCGAGCCCCCCCAGGATCGGCATGGCCAGGAGCGCCATGTAGAGGAGGTCATGCACCGTATGGCTGGCCACTCGCTCAAACCCACCGAGGGGTGGCCGATGCGGCGGGACGCCCAAGACCAGCCGGACACCCAGGCGCGAGAGCATCAGAACCAGGATCAGGACACCCACGGTCTTGTGGGTGGTGTAAAGGGCATCGGTCACCGTCTTCCCAAAAAACTCTCGGGTTCCATCGAAACCCAGGAATCCCAAGATCATGCCGATCCCCAGCGCCAGCAGCACCAGGAAAGCGATCAGCCAGTGCAGCAGGCGTTGTACCAAGGCGTAGCGATGAGTCTCGATCATGGTGTCCTCCCATGGGTACTGTTGCCAAGAATAATCAAGTTCAAAAACC
Source organism: Candidatus Competibacter phosphatis (assembly GCF_012939995.1). Lineage (GTDB taxonomy): Bacteria > Pseudomonadota > Gammaproteobacteria > Competibacterales > Competibacteraceae > Competibacter > Competibacter phosphatis. The sequence goes on from NZ_SPMZ01000066.1 coordinate 19,680, forward strand.
ATGCAATGACAAGCGATGCTCGATAGGGATACCCGACGGTTGAAGCCGGCTCGCCCCGGCGCGGATCGGGGGCGACAGTGGATGGGTTCCGAGTGGCCGCAACCAGAATCCGCCAACGATGATCCTCCTCGGGGTTCAGCTCACGCCACTGAATCTCCACGGTACCGAGATCCTCCATGCCAGGATGAATCGCTCCAGCAAGGAATTGACATAACACGGAACATGTATATTTACAGCGTTTATTCCGCCGCGCGGCCGATCCATTCACACCCGATAATCGATTTTATCTTGTGTACAGGCAAAATCTTAGACCCCATTGTCTTCATGAACACCATCCCGAACGCAATCCAACTCGCCATCGAGTCCAACGGCTTCCAACCGCCGCTTCCGCAACGGCACCTCGGCACCCTCATTCAGCCCGGTCAGCGTTGGGTCCGGGATTTCACGCGAAAGGATTGATAATTCGTACCCCGGAGAGCGTACGTCCGTGTTGGAAATCTTCCGATAGCAGCTCGGTACATCCCCCCATCATGGCCGCCTGCAGGATCATGGCGTCCCAATAAGAAAGCCCCTGGAAGCGATGGAGATCGATCGCGGCCAAGACGAGTTCCAGGCTCGGTTTGACTACTTCGAAACGCCCAAATTGCTCCGTTCGTCGGCGCGCCAAGCTCGGTTCCAAACCGAGTTTGCGAACGGCGTTGACGTAGTATTCGCTGAGTACTTGAATCGAGAGTACCCCTGCCCGTCGCCGACGCAACTCGACCAACAGATCGATCGCGATACGCTGCTTGCCGGCATCGAAGCGGTCATCAGCATACAGGAGGATATTGGTGTCGATGAAACTACGAGCCACGATACCGATCCAGCCGTTCGGCATAGAGGGCTTCTCGCGAGAAACGCACACCCTGGGAATCACCTTGACCGGATAACGCGCGCAGTTCCTCCACCTCGGTTTCCAATTGGGCTTGTCCCGCCAACTGTTCCAGATAATCACGCACGACCTGGTTCAGACTTTTGCCCATCGCTTGCGCTGTCTGACGGGCCCCCTCAGCCACTCGTTCGTCAACCGACAAGGTTAAGTTCATTGAGTGATCCTCAATATATCATTGGACACATGATATGTGCACACATATTACGTGTCAATATAGCATGCCAACTGAGGTTTCGTGGTGTGTATTGCGGACGATCAAACCGCGTTGGAAGGTGAGACGGTATCAAGCGTCATGAGGTTGCAAGGGAAAAGAACCGGCCAGCCGCCGACCGCCAGGGGGTCCAATGCTACGTGCTGATCGTCGCGCCCCATGGGGTCACCCTCCGCCTGGCCGCTCGCTATCGCGCAAAAATGCTGGGCCACGACTGGCTCGCCACCACGGAAATGGACCTCAATCTCACCGAACACCCTGGTTATTGAGGAATTTCTGAATAAGTGGTAAATGGCTTTCTATCATCGCCACCTTCTCATGAGGCCATGAGCGCAATCCAGCCCGCCACCGAATCCGCCCTCTCCAACCGTCCACTGACCGCCGCGGAATTTCAGGGCCTGGCCGAGGTGCCCCGGGAACTGGAATGGTTCGCCAACATCACCAACGCCAAAACCCGTCGCGCCTATCAATTCGACGTGCGGGACTTCACCCGCTTCGTGGGCATCGTGCGCCCGGAAGAATTTCGGAGCGTCACCCGTGCCCACCTGATCGCCTGGCGTAAGGATATGGAAACGCGGAAACTCGCGCCTTCGACCATTCGTCGCAAACTGTCGGCGATTTCCTCGTTATTTGATTATCTGTGCGAGCACAACGCGGTGCCGCATAATCCGGTCGATGGCGTCAAACGGCCCAAGGCTAATCACTATGAGGGCCTGACTCCGGCCTTGGGCGATGCCCAAGCGCGAGCCTTGTTGGACGCCCCACCCGCGACCACCCTCAAGGGCCAGCGAGACCGAGCCATCCTCGCCACCCTCCTTTATCACGGCCTGCGCCGGGAAGAACTCTGCAAGCTCCGGGTCCGCGACCTCCAACAACGGGAAGGCGTCCTGCATTTTCGCATTGAGGGCAAGGGCGACAAGATCCGCTTCGTGCCGGTCGCCGTGAAAGCGGCGCGACTCATTAAAGAATATCTGGAAGTGGCTGGACATGGTCAGGACCTGCCCGGTCCCCTGTTCCGTCCAGTGAAGAACAACACCACCGGAACGCTCAACAAGCCGCTCAACCCGGCCTCGGTCTACCAGGAGATCGTGCGGCGCTACGGGAAGCAAGTCGGCATCAACGCCGAGGTGCATGGTTTCTGCGTGCATTCGTTACGGGCGACGGCTGCCACCAATGCCTTGGCGCACAACGCCGATATCGCCAAGGTTCAGGAGTGGCTCGGACATGCTAACGTCTCTACCACCCGGCTGTACGACAAGCGCCAGCATCGTCCGGAAGACAGTCCGACCTTTCGGGTGGATTACTGAAGAAAGTCGAAATCATCGCTGACATTGATATGATCAATTTATCGGCGGTTAAATGGTTTCATCACCTCATCAAGCGTTTTTGCCGTGCTCAAGGATGGCCCATGACCATAACGCAGCGGAACTATCATGGTTACTGCGTGAGATTTGGGACGAGCGCCTCTACCATTTCCCAGACAGCCGAGATTTGTCGGCCTTGTTGGGTGGGATAAAGAGCATTGGTCGTATAACCCCAGAAATCCCAGCAGCCTTTGGGGTTGACAGCCAAGTAAGTTACAGTCCGCGCTTGCGGATAAAAAACGACGATATCGTTAGCGTCGGCCCACTCGTTGAAACCGACGTTTTCAACAAAATGAGACCAGCGCTTGCTGTAAACCGCCTTGGTCGAATCTGGGAAATCATAACCTTGTTCACAGCCGTGAAAAGCAATATGGAGTTTGCAAGCGTGGTTGTCTCTGCATTGCTTGGGAACGAACAGAAATCCTTTATCCCCTAGATAGGTTTGGCGGCTGTTGGAAAAAATGGTTGGTTGATCGAAAACAAAAATACGTTCTTGTAACCATTGGCAGCGCGGATCGGTTTCCCCGTTTTTCTGACAGTTTTGCTCCACAGTCGAAGGCGTGCCGGATTGAGCGGAGGTGCTGGCTTTGATCGAATCATTGCGAGGTTTCAGCGGATTTTGATTGTAAATGTACCGCAAGATTTCTCCCGCAGTATCGATTGCGTCGATACATTGCGTTGAGCATGCGGTGTTTGAAGAGCTCACGCAAGCGTTGGCACAGTCGTCTTTGGTGCAAACATTCAGATAAGGAGAGCCAAAAGTTTTACAGGCATTGATCTGACTGCCTATTTTTAGGTTGATGAAGTTGTCGCTGGGAACTGAATGCTCAGCGGGCAGCATTTTCAAATAACGAAGGCGCGTCGAAGCTTGATCGTCTACACCATAGTGCTTGTAAAACATCTTGTAATATTGTTGAACTGCATCCATCACACCTTCCGGCAATAGGCGGTCGGATTGACCATGAACCAAAATCACGCGTGCACGGAGGATATTTCCTGGGCTATCGATTTTTCCCGCTCTGTCCATCTCCAAGGTCGACTGATAAGAGCGCGTCGCCATTTTGATCGCTTCTGGACTGGCTTCCTGTCCTTGTGGAGCTGGTCCTGGCCCTGTGTATGATAAAAGGGCGTGGGTGGCTTGCGCCCCAAAGGCCGTACATTCCCGTAAGGCGGTCACGACGCTGCCTTGAGCACAATTGTAAGGGCCGCCAGCAATGATGCCCGCGCCCATCAAATTGCGGGAATGTGCGACATGGAATTGGTGCGCCATAAAACCGCCCGATGAAATACCCGATACCGAAATCTCATTGGGATCGAGGTTGAGCGCAAGCTTCTGGCGCACCGCTTTGAGCGCGTCGAGCGCCTGCTGTTCGGGAACGGCCTGCGCTGATGTGGCCCATGCCACTGTTGCGATGCAGAGAATGAGGCAAGTTTTCCACAGACTCACTTTTCTACCCCCTTGCTTTTTATATGTTGTCAAATTAACGAGTCGATATTTAATTATTTCCCATAACAATGCTATTTTTAGCGGTCTTATTGGGTCAATACCAACAAATTTAGCTCGGTTTCGCCAAATTTATCCCACTTTTCCGTCAGTCTCCCGGCCGGTTTTCGTTGACTTGACAATATCGGTGGAACAAGTGGGAATGCGACAGATTACCGCGCCCCCGACCGGAGAAAAGCGCTGTGCAAGGAGCACCGAAGCATCGCCGGTCCGGGTTAGTCGACGCGGATCGCCGAGGCGGTGATCACAATGCTACCCCTGCCTTCTCCAATTCGGCATAGGTGGTCGGTTGCCGCGATGGACTGATGTTCAACCCCAGCCGCAAGCCGATCTCCGAGAGCGAGAAGAGGCCGCGTACCGCCGGTATTTCGGTTTCGGGATCGATTTCCAACACCAGGGCGTGCTGACGGTTGACCTGCCGCAGGGTCGCGATAATGTCGCCCACTCGCGCGGTCAATAAGTCTTCCATCATTAGCACCTCCAGTTTCGCTCGGAGAGTCATGACGTCGGAGACGAGCAAGTCCTCGCGGGCGCAGCCGGCCTTGGCGAGAATCCGGTGGGCTTTTTTCGCCGTCGATATCGCGGCTGGTCACCAAGCCGAGAATGTGGTCGTCGGCATCGACGACCAACAGGACGCGTACGCCCCGCTTGATCATGATGTCCAATCCCTGGTCGAGCGGGATCGATAGCTCGGTGGTGACGGCGGCCACCTGGCAGAGGTCGGTCATCACCGACAAGGCGGGATCGTCAGCGGTGACCCGCCAGGGCAATTGTTGCTTGGGTCGGGCATGGCGGATTCCTCGGTCCAACCGGTGCAAGGGTAACGGGCGATAAGCGGGTTTCATCGGGGCTCACTCCTGGGTGTGAATACGAGCGGCAACGGCAATCACTGTTATTGTGCAAGTGCAGTATAAGCGATTGTTGGCCGATGAAAATGCGGCAAATTGTCACGCGATCACTCAAGCACGTCGCGAGAATGCGGCCCAGCCCGCCCGCGCGATTTGGAAGTCGGTCGACCGGATGGCATGGCGCTGCCGAGAGGGTTGGATCTGTCACTGGCTCGGGAGATTCGCTGCTGATCGCTGGAGCCTCGGGCGCCGGCAAGAGCACCCTGCCGCGCACCTTACTGAGGAGTTGAGGCGCGGCGGAACGGTAAACCGGGTTCAGTGGCCAACGCACCCAGGCGTTTGAAACCTGGCGGCCGGTGACGGATGCCCAACAGCCTGATGGCATCGCCGGGAAATTGCGCTATCCATTCAATATGTTGACAATACCATCCAGCACAAGCGACGCCCCATGACTACTGACCATGGAGGTACAGCGTCAGCGCGGCATCTCCGGCTCAAGACTGAATCCCGTATCGTGACTCCCTTCATCGCCAAAGGGCGCGGTCGAGCGGTAGACCAGCCAGCGTCCGTCCCGCAGTCGCCAAGCCATGGAGGATTCCGCATAAGCGAGCGCCGGATAGAAATCCTCGTCGTCGTCCGAGCGCAGGTCGATCAAACGGTAATCATGGGCGCTGAAGCAGATCTCACCCGATCGGTTGTAACCGAGAATCCGTCGGGCAGGAATCTCAGATTCTCGAAAGATTCGAAAACGGATCGGCGGTATGATGGCCTTGATCCACTCCCGGGGTAGGGACGACCTCCAATCCGGCTGACAGGGATCCATCAAGGACCCACGGCGACGACGGAAATGGGTGTTATAGGGGCAATTCGTTGANGGACGCTCACGCATGACGACGACCTCGGCTTGGCGCGGATGAAGTCGGAACTGAATCCGGGAGAGAGACGTTCCTGGGGAGCGGAAGGATGCACTCGGGCGGGATCCAGATCCGCGCGCGAACGCCTGGCATTGGGCATGGCTCCGAGCGCGCCAGGTGGATACGCAGCGGCGAGCAATCCGGCAGTCGGCAGAAGAGTGCCTGGTAATCGTCCATCTGGGTGACCCGGACGAGCTCCACTTCCAGCCCATGGGTCATACAAAACCGTGGCCCGGAAGGGCGAATGGCGAGCACATCGGGCGTCCGGTCCACGACCTGGGATAACAGCTCCAGAGTGCCCCAGCCTCCCGAAGCGCGGAGACCATCATAAGCGGTTACTGGCAGGATATTGTGCCAACCGAGCACCCGTGCGATTTCGGCATCCGTCGGTGCGGCGAAGACCTCGGCGGTGGGACCAAGCTGTCGCAGCTCGCCATCGATCAGTACCCCGACCCGATCGGCCAGATAACGGACGTCATCCAGATCGTGGGTTACCAGGAGGGTCGGCGCCCGGCGGTCCGCCACCACCTCCTGGAACAACAGCCGCAACGATTGGCGCAGGCTGATATCGATGGCCGAGAAGGGCTCATCGAGCAAGAGCACGCTTGGGCGTGGCGCCAAGGCACGGGCCAACCCGACGCGCTGTCGTTGTCCTCCGGAGAGGGTCTCGGGCCGCCGATCGGCGAGTCCTTGCAGTTGCAGGCGCTCAAGCCAGAGCGCCACCTGCCCTGCCCGCTCGGGTCCACGCGCCAGTCCGTAGGCGATGTTCGCCGCCACACTCAGATGCGGGAAGAGCGCATAGTCCTGGAACAGGAGTCCAACCCGGCGCTTGCGCGATGGCAAATCGATTCGGTGATCGGAGTCGAACCAAATGGTGTCGCCGAGCTGGATACAACCAGCCTGCGGCGTCTCCAGACCCGCCAGGAGCCGCAGCAAGGTCGTCTTGCCGCACCCGGAGGGTCCGATCAGCGCGGTGATCCCCGTGGACGGCACGTCGATCCCCATCCGCAACCGAAAACCGGCGCGCGAGAAATCGACGCTCGCACGCAGATCCTGGCTCCCGGACTCGGCGAGCCGCGACCCCAGATCGAAGATCCGACACCGCTCTTCTCCCACAGATCTGTGTGGGCCAATCCGACTGTCCGGCTTCATCCGGCACGCCCCAGCCAACGCAGTAACAGGAAGAGCCCCAGAGAGAGTAGGCCCAGAAGCAGCGACAATCGGGTGGCACAGTCGAAATTGCCGTCCAACACCTGGTTGTAGATGGCGAGCGACAGTGTCTCGGTCGAGCCGAGGAGGTTACCGCCGAGCATCAGGGTGATGCCGACCTCTCCAAAGGAGCGCCCGACCCCAAGCGTCAGACCGGCGAGGATATGCCGCCGGATGATCGGAATCACGACCAGGAAGAGGGTCGCGAGCCGCCCCTTGCCCAAGGTGTGGGAGACCTCGATCAGATCGCGCGCGCTGCCCTCGATCGCCGCCTGGATCGGTTTGACCACCAATGGCAGCCCGGCGATGAAAGCGGCCACAACCAGGGCTGGAAAAGAGAACACCAGATCCCAGCCGATCCACGTATGCAATGGCCCACCGATAACGCCGTGCCGCCCGAACAGCATCAGCAGAAAGAAACCGATGGCAATCGGCGGGAATACCAGCGGCAGCGACACCAGGGCATCCAGCAGTCCGCGCAACGGGATAGGCTGGCTGAGTGCATACCCCAGGGCGATGCCGGCGACCAGAAAGAGCACCAGCACGACTCCGGCAACTTGCAGGCTAAGCAGCAACGGGGCCGGTGAGCAGGTGAGCCAGGACATCATGGTGATCGTCAATGGTCGGTGAGCCGTGCTCAGAGTCCGTACCTGGCCAGGATCGCTTGCACCTGTTCCGAGCCTAGGAAGTGGACGAGCGCTTTGGCTGCCTGTGATTCGGGCCGGTCCTTGGGGACGGCGAGCACGATCAGCGGCGGGTCATAGAGCGCCGGCGGGATCTCGTCGAAGCCGGCGATCTTGTCCTGGATGCCCAAGCGTCGGTGATGTTGATGAAGCCGGCATCGACCGTCCCGGCGATCAGGTACGCCGAAACTTGAGGCACCGTCGCCAGGATCATCAGCTTGTCCTTCACCTTGGGTAGCAGCCCACTACGCTCCAGAAACTGGGTCGCCGCGCGTCCGTAGATCGCCTTCTTGGGATCGGGCAACGCGATGCGTTCGACCTTGGGCTCAGCTAGCGCGTGGTAGCCGCTGAGCTGCTTTAGGCCATAGGCCAGGACCAGACGCCCCCTCCCCAGGTCGAGATAACGATCGAAGAGTCCGGTCTCGGACAGAAAGCCCTTTTCGCCGACGACCAGATCGACCCGGCCGCTGTCGCGCGTCTGGGCCAGCACCTGCTGCATGTTTCCAAAGGCGGCTTCGACCCTGGTGCCGGTCGATTGGGTGAAGGCCGCATAGATTTCGGTGAGGGGCTTTTTGTAGCCCGCGCCGGCGGCGATCAGCAGGGAGTCGGCCGTCGCCGACAACGACAACAGCAGGGTGAAGACGAGTGTCAAGACGCGCATTTTGGACTCCAGGGATCAGCAGTTGGCGGACAGCGACAACGCCAGGGTACGTGGCGCACCGAGGTCAGCGAGATGGGTTAGCCATTCGCTATATTTAATTTTATATAACGCATGGCGAAACCAACTCCACACCTCGGCTCCCAAGCGGTATCAGGTTTAAGCAGATTGGATGCCAGATTTGATCAACGACGATTAAATCGGACTGGCAGATTGTTTGATATGGAAAAATTTGCGCCATCAAGAGCGGCTTTCATCGGTTGCGGCAGACGAATGGAGCGAACATCACACGGCGTTATATTATCTTGTATATAACGCAACATTGGCCTCAATGGAGTCCGAGACCTCTTCACGAGAAGTATCGACGCGCGGGAGCCGGCTGGATCAGGCGAGGGTGGCGGGGATGACCCTGGATGCTTTGAAAGACGACGCAGACCGCGACACCGAGCTTCAGCTCAAGGGCAATGATGCGCTAACCAGGGCCGTGGCGGTCCGGCCACAGCGGTCGCCCGAGGCTAGGCCGCGTTATTCGCGGCATGGCACTTGCGTTGCTGCCATCTACTATTATTGTGACGGCTCCAGGCAGGAGCGGATACCCCTCGATCCCAACGCTGGTTCTCTCACCACAACGAGGTTTTTATGGACGCAGTTATCGGCTTTCTGAACACGATCTTTTGGGGATACGTGCTGATTTACGGCCTGCTTGCCGTCGGTCTCTACTTCACCATCCGCCTGCGATTGTTGCAGATCATTCACTTCAGCGAACTTTTTCGCGTCATTCGCGGTGCGCGAGGAACCGATCGCGCGGGCATCTCACCCTTTCAGGCGCTGACGGTCAGTCTCGCCTCCCGTGTCGGCACCGGTAATCTTGCGGGGGTTGCCGTCGCCCTCTATCTCGGCGGACCAGGAGCTATTTTCTGGATGTGGATGGTGGCTCTCGTCGGCATGGCCACTGCCTATTCGGAAAGTGCCCTGGCCCAGCTCTACAAGGTCACCGACGATGCCGGGCAGTATCGTGGCGGTCCCGCCTACTACATTTCCAAGGGCCTGAAGGCACCGTGGGCGGGCGTAATCTTCTCGATCTGCCTCATTTTGTCCTTTGGTCTGGTCTTCAATGCGGTGCAGGCCAATTCGATCGCGGAGGCAATGCAGGGCGCTTTTGGCGTCCCAAAAGTCGCGGTCGGTATCGTTACCGCTGTCGTCGCCGGTATCATCATTTTCGGTGGCCTCAGGCAGATTGCCCGGGTCGCCGAATTCATCGTTCCCTTCATGGCGATCAGCTATCTACTCTTGGCCATTTACGTTCTCGTCATTCATGCGAGCGAAGTGCCGGGGGTCATTGCCATGATCTTCGAAAATGCCTTCGGTATTCATCAGGCGGCAGGCGGCATGGCCGGTGGCGTGGCGGCGGCGATGCTGAACGGCGTCAAGCGCGGGCTGTTTTCCAACGAGGCGGGCATGGGCTCGGCGCCGAATATCGCCGCCTGCGCCACGCCCGACCCCCATCACCCGTCCTCCCAGGGATTTGTCCAGGCCTTGGGCGTCTTCATCGACACGCTCGTCATCTGTTCATGCACGGCGGTGATCATCCTCTTGTCCGGCGCGCTTGAGCCCGGATCGGGAGTGACCGGTACGCAGCTTACCCAGGCGGCGCTCACCGCCCACTTCGGCGAAGCCGGTAAGTACTTCATTGCGATCGCCATTTTCTTCTTCGCCTTCACGTCGATCATTGGCAACTATTCCTACGCCGAGAACGCCGTCATCTATCTCGGTCACGGTCATATCTCGATGCTCGTCTTCTTGCGCATCGCGACGCTGGCGATGGTGGTCTGGGGCTCGATCCAGACGGTGGCAACCGTGTTCGATACCGCCGATGCGTCGATGGGACTGATGGCCACGATCAATCTGGTGGCGATCCTGCTTCTGTCGGGGACGGTCGTAAAACTCACCCAAGACTATTTCAAGCAGCGAAAAGCGGGCCTGGAACCGGTATTTCACGCCGAGGACTATCTGGAGTTGGGTGACGGCATCGATCGCCAGATCTGGACCCGTTAGAAGGTGCCGGCCCCGCCTTTGCGCGGGGCTAGCCTCCCGGATTCCGGTTTACTAGTCGCTTGCCTCGGCCCATCGCGATCCATCAACCGCCGCCGAGCCGCCATGCCCCATGGGCGGCGCAGATCGCCAGGGTCGCCAGGGTGACGGGCACGCCGGTGCGGGCGTGAACGCGCCAGTCGAGGCGGATACCGCGCCGCGCCGCCGCGTCGGCGACGATCAGGTTGGCGATGCTACCCACTAGCAGTAGGTTGCCGGCCAGGGTGCTGGCTAGCGCCAGAATGGGGCCGGCCTGGGGATGAGTGGCGGCCGGTAACAGCAGCATCACCGCCGGCACGTTGGACACCAGGTTACTGAGCAGCACCGTGACCGCAAACAGGGGGGCGGGTCGATCCAGCGGCACGCCCGCCGCCGCCAGACCGGCCACTGCCTGGGCCGCCAGCCCGGTGTGCTGGAAGGCGTGGTTGACCACGAACAGGCCGACGAACAGCACCAGCAGTGCCCAGTCCACCAGCCCCAGCATGTGGCGCGAGTGCAGCTTGCGGCTGGTCAGCAGCACGCCGGCGCCGACCAGCGCCGCCGCTTCGCGCGGCCAAGCCGTGAAGAGGAACACTCCGAGCAGGCCCGTCGCCACCGTCAGCCCCTTGGCGGTTTGCCAGGGGTCAAACGCGACCTGGTTTTCGTCCCGCCGCGCCGAGGCTTCGGCCGCTTCGCGCGGCGGCGCCGTCCAACGTCCCCGCGCTTGCCAGGCGATGATGCCCCAGGTCGCCAGCAGGCCGAGCAGAACCGGCCCCGCCGCCTCCAGGGCGTAGCCGCCGAAGGAGAGCCGCAAGGTCGCGCCGATCAGCATGTTCTGGGGATTACCGATCAGCGTCGCGGCCGAGCCGATGTTGGCCGCGCAGGCCAAGGCCAGCAGATACGGCAGGGGATCGAGGCCACGCCGCCGGCAGGCGTCGATCAGCACGGGGGCCACCGCCAGGCACACCACGTCGTTGCTGAACACCGCCGCCAGCGCCGCCACCACGACGATCAGCCCCCCCAGCAGTTGCGGCGGGGTCAACGGCAGCACCGCCAACTTCAGGGTGACCCAGGTGTAAAACCCGCCCAGCCGCATCTGTGCCGACAACACCATGAACGCGAACAGCAGGATCAGCGTCGGCAAATGCAGGCTTTGCACCGCCGCCTCGGGGGTCACGACGCCCACCCCCACCAGCGCGATGGCCCCCAGCAGGGCGACGCCGGTCCGGTCGAGCTGCACGAACGGCAAACCGCCCAGAATCATGCCCAGATAGACCAGCCCGAACACGAGGACGACGATGGCGGTCATGCGGTGGCGTTCCTCGCATCCTCGCGGGCCGCTTGGCGCGCCAACCCCCGCCGCCGGGATTCGTCGGTCCCCAAGCGCTGGCCCGAGGTCAGGGCGCCTTCTAAACGCGCAACGAGAGCAGCCAAGCGTCGAGCAACGGCCCGTAACCGGTGGCGGTCGTGGGATTGATTGACCGGAGGATGGTCACGAGTTGCTGAATACTTCCGGGTTGGCGAACCCAGGCGTCGAGCAGCGGGCCATACGCGTTGCTGGTGAGGGGATTGATGCTCTTGAGTACCTGGACCAGCGCCGCGTCCGTCATCGCCGTTCGTAACCAGGCATCGAGCAGGCGTCCGTATTGCGGGCTGGTGAGCGGATTGATCTGCTTGAGAATCGGGACGAGCACGTTTTTTTTTCGCCGGCGAGAGTCGATTAAAAGGCGCATCCGGCGGTTTCTTGAGGTTCTGTTGTGGTATCAGATTGGCCGGCAATTGCACCGGAAACGGCGCCACCACCACGATCACGGCGCGATAATAGCCGTCGTCGTTGCGGGCCGAGCCACCGGAAATCGACTCGCCGTAGCCGGCGATTTCCAGATTCCGCAAACTCTTTTGCATCTGCTGTTCGATAAAGTCCCCCACCGCTTGCGCGCGGCTTAGAGCGAGCCGCTCGTTGTGATGGGCGTTGCCCAAGCGGCTGGCGATACCGGCGAGGCGGATATGACTCTCCGGCGCGGCTCGCAAGGCGGGAACGGCATGGCTGGTCACCCAGCGCTGGTGCGATAACAGGAGCCGACTGCTGTTCGTGACAAAGTTGCACAGCCGGGCGTTCTCGCCCAGCGCCAGTCCCGGGGGGTTGGGTTCGATATCTTGGGCCATGGTGGACGGCTTTTCAGTGGGGTGGGTGGCGCCATTCTCAAATGAGGAGAATGGCGGACGAAGGCCGCGAGAATCGGTATCGTGCCAAATCGATCCCGCCCCGCGCCCGATCAGGCATGGTCGGGCGTCTCCGGGATCGAGGGTCGCGCGCGAGTTTGCTACAGTGTAGCCCTTTCGGCCCGACCGGACCTCACCCATGGCCTAACGCTTCCCCCGCTCCCCTCACAAGTGTTGGTTTTTTAATAAAGTTATGCTTGTACCGCCCAAGGATTTCCCACAGGCCATGCTTTTTCGTCGGCCAAAGAAAGCGGCTGCCAGTGGACGATTCAATCTCCAGGCCGCCAAGACGATATCCGTAAATCATCCAGGGGCGACGCAACCGCATTGAGCGTGAACCGTGGTGGCGGCGAACGATCGGCTATGCTTGTCGGAAGAAACCGGAAACGCGATGCGCCGAGGATGAGATCATGAAACGAGTGAAAACCGGTGGGGGTTGGCCGGCCATCCGCTACGCTTGGCGCAAAGCCCGTGAAGGCGGTCCATGGCGACTCTACCGCGCCATGCGGGGTAAAAAACGCCTGCAAGAGTTGCGCGCTCGGCATGGGTGGTCAGAAGGGCGGCATGGTGAACGAGGCCGGCCAGTTTCCACAAGTCTGCATCAAATCGTTGCAGGCGATGGTGAGCGATTTGCAAGACGCGATCCCCGCCGCATGCTGGTCCGAACATGCCATCGCCGATCTGCAATCCTGGACATCGCACACACTGGAACACAGTGGTCGACTGGTGCAGCCGCTGCTGCTGCGTCCGGGCGCCACGCATTTCCAGCCGATCGCTTGGACGGAGGCGCTCGACCGGATCGTCGCGAAACTCCGCGTGACACCACCGCCGGAAACCTTCTGGTATTTCAGTGGCCGCAGCTCCAACGAGGCCAGTTTCCTGCTCCAATTGTTCGCCCGGCTCTACGGCAGCAACCACGTCAACAATGTCAGCTATTACTGCCATCAGGCCAGTGGCGTCGGTCTGACCAGCGTCACCGGCAGCGGAACTGCCACCCTTTCTCTCGACGACCTCCAACATGCCGATGTGGTTTTCGTCATCGGCGGCAATCCGGCGAGCAACCATCCACGGCTGATGCATGTGCTGATGCACATCCGCCAACACGGCGGCCAAGTGGTGGTCATCAATCCGGTGATCGAAACCGGGCTGGTCAACTTCAGCTCGCCCGGTGAGTGGCGAAGCCTGCTGTTCGGGACCGAAATCGCCAGCCTGTATTTGCAGCCCGACATCGGTGGCGATCTGGCGCTTTTGACCGGCATCGCCAAGCGCATCGACGAAATCGGCGCGAGCGACGAGGCATTCCTGAACGACCATTGCAGCGGCTGGCCGGAATTGCGCGCCCAACTCCGCCACCTCTCCTGGTCGGAACTCTGCGCTCGGAGTGGCGTGCCTCAAGAGCAGATCCACCGTGCCGCTCAGGTTTACGCCGCCGGGCGGAAGGTGGTCTTCGCCTGGACCATGGGCATCACCCATCATCGACACGGCGTCGAAAACGTGCAGGCCATCGCCAATCTGGCGCTGATGCGGGGCATGGTGGGTCGCCCTCACGCCGGTCTGCTCCCGATCCGGGGTCATTCCAACGTGCAGGGGATGGGATCGATCGGCGTCACGCCCAAACTCAAGGACGCAGTCATCGAGCGACTGGAATCCCACTTTGGCCTCTCCTTGCCGACGGCGCCGGGACTCGACACCCTGGCGTGTCTGGAAGCGGCCCAGGATGGCCGGATGCGCGTGGCGTTCTGTCTCGGCGGCAATCTCTACGGCGCTTCCCCCGATTCGGCATTCACCCGCGACGCTTTGGCTCAGCTCGATCTGCTCGTCCACCTCAGCACCAAGCTCAACACCGGCCATGTTCACGGGCTGGCCCGAGAGACGTTGGTTCTCCCAGTTCTCGCCCGCGACGAGGAGCCTCAACCGACCACCCAGGAATCGATGTTTAATTATGTTCGCCTGAGCGACGGCGGCCCGGCCCGGCACGCCGGTCCACGCAGCGAGGTCCAGGTGATCGCGACGCTCGCGGCGGATGTTCTGCGCGATGCCAAGCAACCTTTCGACTGGCAAGCCATGGCGGACACCGGGCGAATCCGGGAAGCGATCGCGGCGGTCATCCCCGGTTTCGGGAAAATGGCCACGATTGACGCGACGCGGGAGGAATTTCACGTTCAGGGACGCCTTTTCCACACGCCTCACTTCGCCACCGCCGACGGGCGGGCGCGGCTGCATGTCCACGACCTGCCTGCTCTCGGCGGCGGGAACGGCGCTTTCCGCCTGATGACCGTTCGCAGCGAGGGTCAATTCAATACTGTAGTGTACGAGGAGCGGGATCTATACCGGGGTGTCGTCGGGCGCGATGTGATCCTCCTGCACCCGGAGGATATGCGCGAGCATGGACTTGCAGCGAACCAGCGGGTGACGGTGCGCAGCCCGACCGGGTCGTTGTCCGGCATCCGGGTCATCCCTTTCGAATCGATCAAGGCCGGCAATGCGCTGATGTACTATCCCGAGGCGAATGTGCTGGTCGGTCGCGATGTCGATCCACAGTCACACCCCCCCGCCTACAAGAATGTCTTGATTACCCTCGATCCCAGTGCTGTTCAATGCTTATCAAGTAGCTAGGCTACCGCAGTTGAACGCACTCTGCGGGGTGCACTGGAAGCGAGCGCCGACCGACCACGGACGGCGGGTTTTCGAGCGTGGCGGCGATGGAAGCCGCTTACGCGCGCCTCGCGGCAGGCTTCCTCATGCCGGGACGGGGCACGCGGTTAGTTCAACACCTCCACGCGGACGCGGGCCACGCCATCCATCGACAATTGTTGAGCGGCGGCGCGGGAGAGATCGATGATCCGGCCCCCACGATGCGGCCCTCGGTCGTTGATGATCACGGTGACCGCCTTGCCGTTCTTGAGGTTAGTGACTCTGGCCTGGGTGCCGAGGGGCAGCCGCCGGTGGGCGGCGGTGAGCCGTTGCGGGTTAAAGCGTTCGCCGCTTGCGGTTTTCTTGCCGTGCAGGCCCGGTCCGTACCAGGACGCTTTGCCCACTTGGGTGGCGCCCGCGCGTGCTTCGAGCGGGACGGCAGCGGCGAGCACCAAGGCGACTAGCAACACGAGGGACAAGAGTCCGGCGGGTACCCGGCGGGGCCGGCGCGGCGCGGCATGGCGTTGTTGTTCGTACACGAGAGAACCTCTCCGGTTGGGTCGTGGAGACCCCGAACCGCGTCAAACGGTGGGGGTCGTCCCGAACTGGGAAAACGTCATGGGCGGAGCGTATAACGCTTTCCCCGAACGTTGTCCAGGCATGCGCGCGGTTTTGTTGAGTCATTTATCATCAACACGTTGATTATAAAAATAAAAATATCTGTTGATGGCGGCATGTATTCTGAATCGATAATTCCATGATCATGCTCATAAAATCAGTACGCCTGCCTTTTTGCTCCTGCATTTGACAAATACGGTCATTATTTTATTTTTAAATCAATATATTAACAGCAGTTTTGTTTTCTTTGTCCTGAATAATCGATAGCCGTGCGTCGGGGGCTTTTTTTGTGGCTGATTGCTGAGTGGAGGGGCGCCTCTCGCGCGAGATCAGAAGCGGCGGGTTGGCGTGGTAGCGGGTTTGCCGTGCGCGGTCAAAGCCGATAGCATGGACGCGTCAAGCAAGTAAGTCCTCAACGGGTTCGCGGCGGTGGTTTCGCGCCAGCTCGGCCTGTCGTACCTACGTATTCCAGCCCATTCGGCCACCCACCCATTCCAGTGTGGATTCGGTCGCCGATGCGATCCGTCTATGCCGTCGTACCGCTCGCGCTGGAGACCCACGACCTCGAACTCCACATCGCGGAACGTTGCAGGTTTTCGAGGTACGATGCGTTGATCATCGCCGCCGCGCTGTTGGCGGGATGCGGGACGCTGTACTTGGAAGATTGACAAGAGGGTCAACCCATTGATGGGGCGGTTGGTCGTCCGCAATCCCTTCGCCATGCGGGGAAGCGGTGCCGAAGACGGTGATTCAAACCCTTGAGGAGAAAACGAACATGATCCAGTTCATCGGGCCGTTCGCGCTGGCTGTGGCGCTGAGCCTTGCGGGTTTGAACGGTTGCGCCCGTTTTAGCAGCGATCCCCCCTCGCGCCCGATCACTCTGACCCTGCTGCACACCAATGATACCCACAGCCACCTGGAACCTTTTCCGCGCGACGACGAGCTGTCGGCGGGCAACCAAGGGCCGCAACAGGGTGGTATCGCCCGCCGCAAGACGCTGATCGACACCGTCCGGGACAGCGAACCAAACGTATTGCTGGTCGATGCCGGTGACCATTTCCAGGGCACGATTTTCTACAACGCCTGGAAAGGCTCGGCCGAGATCATGGCGATGAACGCCCTGGGCTACGACGCCACCACCCTGGGCAATCACGAATTCGACCGAGGACCGGCGGAACTGGGTCGGGCGTTGCGCGGCGAGCCGGTAGAGATTGCCGGTACCGTCTACCCCACCGAGAAACCGCGCCCACCGATCGTCGTCACCAATATTGATGTCAGCGCCGAACCGGCGTTGCGCGGACTGTTCGTGCCCAGCGTGGTGTTGGAGCGGAGTGGCGAGCGGTTCGGGATTTTGGGCGTGGTGACGGAAGACGTCCCAGCGATTTCCAGCCCTGGCCCCCGCGTCCGCTTTCTCGATGCCGTGTCGAGCGTGCAAACGGAGGCCGATCGCCTGCGCGCGGCGGGGATCAACAAAATCATCCTGCTCTCCCACTCGGGCTACCCGGTCGACCTGGAACGGGCGCCGCGTTGGCGCGGTATCGACCTCATCGTGTCTGGCCACGATCACGCCCTGCTGGGTGACCCGGCGGCGGTGGAAGCAGTCGCGCCCGGTCAGGGCGAGCGGGTCAAGGGACCCTATCCGACCGTGACCGCCGGCGCCGACGGCGTGCCGGTACTGGTAGTCAGCGGCTACGAATGGGGGCGCTGGCTGGGGCGACTGAAGGTGGACTTCGACGAACGCGGGATCATTCAACAGTGGGAAGCCGACCCGATGTTCGTGCGCGGCTGCGCCTTCGTGCGCGGCGTGGTCGACTGTAGCCGGCAGAGCGCGCCAGAAGACCCGGCGGTCAAGGCGCGGGTCGCACGCTACCGCGCGCCGATGGACCGATTCGCCCAGGTGGTAATCGGGCGGGCAGGGATGGTGTTCGACGGCGGCCGGACACCGGGTCTGCGGACCCAGGAAATGCCGCTGGGCAATCTGATCGCCGACACGATGCGGACGGCTGCGGCCCAGTCGGATGGGGCGGTGGCGGCGTTCGTCAACAGCGGCGGTATCCGGGCGGGTTTCAATGCCGGTGACATGACCTTCGAGCACGCCCTGGCGGTGCTGCCCTTCGGCAATACCCTGGTGGTGCTGGACCTGACGGGCGAGGAACTGGTCACCGCGCTGGATCAGGGGGTCTCCCAGCCAGGAGAGGGTGCGTTCCCGCAGGTAGCCGGCCTGGCGCTGGTCTACTGCACGAGGGTGCCGTGCCCGGCGGCGTTGCGACCGGGCGGCCGGATCACGGCGTTGATGGTGAACGGCGTTCCGGTGGATTCGACCGCCCGCTATCGGATCGCCATCAACAGTTATATGGCCGGTGGCGGCGATGGCTATGCGATGCTGCAAGCGGCCTGCGCCCGGCCCGGCGGCTATTGCCGCGACACCGGCCTTTTGGATCTGGATTTGCTGGTTGAGGCCTTCAAAACGCAGTCGCCGCTGGTCCGGCGTGTCGAGGGGCGCATCGTGGCCCGGTGACGTTCGCGGTTCACCGCCGGGCTGTTTTTCGCGCCGCCCGACCCGAAGGCGCCGGGTCGATCCCAGACAGCGCACGACCGAGCCATTACGCGGTCGAAGCGGGATATCCCCATCCATCGCCCGATCCAACCGGAGGACCTCTTCGTGAACAGCAAAATCGCCCTTGTGACCGGCGGCAACCGTGGTCTCGGCCAAAACACCGTCTTGCATCTGGCACGCCGCGGCGTGGATTCGATCATGACCTACCGCAATCATTCATCTGAAGCCGAGGCCGTGGTCGACGAGGTCGAGCGACTGGGCGCTCACGCTGTGGCGTTGCCATTGGATGTGGCGGACCATTCGACTTTCGCGGACTTCGCCGCGCGAGTCGAGGCGCTACTGCAAAAGCACTGGCAACGCGAGCGGTTCGATTTCCTGGTGAACAACGCCGGAATCGGTGTTCACGCCGGTTTCGCCGACACCACCGAAGCCCAGTTCGACCAGCTCTTGAACGTTCACTTCAAGGGCGTGTTCTTCCTGACCCAGGCCCTGCTGCCGCTGATCGCCGACGGTGGGCGCATCGTCAACTTGTCCACTGGCTTGACGCGCTTCGCCCTGCCCGGCTATGCGGCCTACGCCGCCATGAAAGGCGCGATCGAAGTGTTGACCCGGTATTTGGCCAAGGAGCTGGGGCCACGCGGCATCGCGGTGAACGCGGTCGCGCCCGGTGCCATCGAGACCGACTTCGGCGGTGGGGTGGTCCGGGACAACTCTCAGATCAATGCCTTCATCGCCGCGCAAACAGCATTGGGCCGCGCCGGCGTGCCGGACGATATCGGTGGTTTCATCGCGGCACTGCTGGCGGACGATCATCGCTGGATCAGCGGGCAGCGCATTGAGGTGTCGGGCGGTATGTTCCTTTGAAGTTCGAAACGAGGTTCGAGGCGTTCGTTCGCCGACGACCGAACCTCATCGTCGCAAGAGCTATCTATAACCTAATGATAAAAATGGCTTTATTTATTTTTGCTCTTCGTGATACGAACGTTGGTTTAGGGCCTATCATGGCGACTTTCCACCACGATAGAGAGGTGAGGTGCGCCATGCAGTGGGTCCACGGTCGAATCCGCGCTGTATTGAGCGTGGCGATGCTGGTGTTTGCGAGCGCTGTACTGACAAGCCCTCCCGCCGAGGCGCATTCCCGCGCCTATCGCCACTGTTACTGGTCCCACCATCAGCGCCACTGTCATTACCATCGTGCCCGCTCGCATCACCGGTATTACCGGCGCTGTACGTGGCGCCATCCATTTCGCCGGTGTTCTGCCCCCTACCGGCATCGTCCCGGTTGGAATAACCGGTATTAAGGCTCGCCGGTACGACAAACGCCAGCATCGCCCGGAAGACAGTCCGACCTTTCTGGTTGATTACTAAAGAAAGTCAAAATGTTGCATTATTGGCAAGTCAGCCCTGGCACATGTTGGGCCAGCGCGGCGCAGGCATCGACCAACCCGATGATGGGATCGGCGGATGCGGGAGGGTTGGCCACCGGCCCGGCGGTGGCCTGCAACAGCGCCTTAATCTGGCGGGGTGTGAGATCTGGCGTCTGTTGCAGGAGCAGCGCCACCACGCCGCTGACGTGCGCGGCGGCTAGGGAGCTGCCGGAAATCAGGGTGTGACGGCTGTGGGGAATGGGGGCGACCACTTCGATACCGGGTGCCGCCGCCACGAAGCTCGGACCCCGCCAGTGGGGAGCCTGGATGCGGCCGTTCGCGTCGCAGGCCATCACCGGAATCACCGTTTCGAGCGAGGCGGGAAAACCGGGTTCGTCACGGCCTTCCAGGGTCGCGGCTACCACAACCATGCCGCGTTGCTCGGCGGCGGCCAGCAAACGCGCCAGCAATTCATCGGAAGCGCGGCCGCCCAGACTGAGATTGAGCACCTTCACGCCGTGATTGATCACGAAATCGATGGCCTTGGCCAGCGTCCAACTGCTGCACAGCGCCTTGGCGTTGGCCGAATCCGGATACCAGCAGGCTTTGGCCACCGTCAAACGGGCATCGGGGCGACGCC
>NZ_SPMZ01000067.1 GCF_012939995.1 Candidatus Competibacter phosphatis
TCGGAGTTGCTGATGAATCGCTGTGTTGATTTGCTCGATAGTATGATTGTCAACCCATTTGTGATAATAGTAACTAATTAAGGTATAGTGGGGAAAATCTTTAGGCAAATACCGCCATTGACAACCCGTCTTGTTCAGGTAAAAAAATGGCATTTATCACTTCGCGGAGATCGACTTTACGGGGCCGACCTGTCGTATAAGGATCGGCTTTTTTTAAAATCGGCTCCAAGATTTCCCATTCTTCATCTGTCAAATCACTGGGATACCTCTTACCAGGAATTTCTTTTGGCCAAGCCATGCAGCACCTCGAATAGAATCTCTGAAATTAAAATAATCGCCGGATTTTGGCTTATTTTATCAAAAATACTATAATAATATCAATGTGTTAGTTTTTGTACAGCTTCTCAGTCCAAGGCACCAGGAGCGTCTTGTCGAACCATAGCCGCAAGCCGACGGCATGATGTCATTGACCTGGAAGGCTTGCCGGGTGGCGATGATGATCGTGGTCGAGGTGTCCAGCGTGGCGCGGGTCACGCTCTTGGCCGCCAACCAGGTCTTGCCGCCGCCGGTGGGTACGCGCAGGCAGAAGTACGGTATGTCGGCCGGAAAACCCGGCAGCGGGTGGTACTCCTTCATTCGAATGGGTCCCGCGCCGCATCCGACCCGAGGTCGGCACCATCGATGTCGTCCGGGAAATCCTCGCCCAGGCTTCCCGCGACGCGGGCGATGAACGCCTCGGTATCGGACAATTTAGTGGCAGGGGGTGCTACCCCGTACCGTCGCTCCAGGTATTCGATGAAGTCCAGGGTCTTGCGTTGCAAGTCAGTGGGCAATGCACGGGCGTGTGCGTAGATCGTTTCGGGCAGAGTCATGTTCCCGCTCCTGTCGGCAACACGGACAAAATGGGATCGCAGCGCAGCGCGTTCCGGTACCTGCCTCGCGTTTCGCGGATTGGGATCGTGGGCTCATTGCGCTCAAGAGAGAGAGGCATCTTTACACCTCCAGCGCATAAGGCTTTGAGGGCGTGCAGGTTGTCACCCTGCATGATCAGGTTGCCGCTTTCCCTCACCCCCGACCCCTCTCCCGAAGGGAGAAGGGGGCACGAGAGTTCCGGCACCGGTTCCAGCAGGCGGGATGGCACGTCCTTGTGGTGCTTGACGACGGCGTTTTTGCCGATCCAGTTCAGGGTGGGCATCTTCGGTCCTGTTTGCGAGGGCTCATTCCATCATCTTCACCAGTGGGAACAGCAACGATGAATGATCCCCTGACATGTTTTCTCTAAAGCGCCTCGCCTGCAATGGAAGCGGAAGCAGCGAGGGTGGTGGTCGTGCGCAAGGGCGGGACGGATTGTAGGGTGCCGGATCTTATAGCGGTTTGCCTTGCTTCAAATCGTGTTGCACTTCCTGAAGGATCTCAGCAATATCCTCAATCAGTTGCAGGACTTCTGTCGGCGCGTCCCCTTGTACCGCCAAGTTGCGGATCAATAGCAGCAGCGGCTCCATCCGCTCCAAACGGCGCACGGTTTCCCAGCTCATGGCCTCGTCGGTGTGAAACAGTACTCGCTCCCAGTTCGGAAAACCGGCATGATCGACCACCTCGGCACGCAGGACCTGCCACGCTCCTTGCAGGTCGGACAGGATCGTTTTTTCGTAGTGATCGGGTTCGGTGAAAAAGGGCATCCAGTTCGTTCCTGTTCGAATATCATCGTTGGGAATAGCCCACATCCACTCATAATAAATCTGGATGTGCCGCTGGTTCGACGCGACGCGCTCGCGGTCCACTAACCCCACCCACCAGTACGCTCGCGCTCGCGGATTTCGCGATCGCGCTCGAACAGATCGGTCAGTTCGTCCCGCGCGGTCTGGGCCAGCGAAATGAGCTGAATTTCATCCTGGTAATGCGGATACATGGCGTCAAGCGCGGCCAGATCGTGCCGGCGGAAGGTGTCGGCCGCCAGCCGCGCCTCATGCGCTCCGAAGCCCAGCTCCCGCAGCACCCGCCGTCCGGCCCGCAACGCCGATTCGAAGGTCTCCCGCTCGATGTGTTCGATGCCCCGGTTCATCAGGCCGAACAGATGGGACACGTTGCGCGCCCGCGCCACCACCGGCAAATGGGGATAATGCGCGCGCACCGCGTCCACCAGTCGCAAGCTGGCGTCCACGTCGTCCAGCGCCACCACCAGCAGGCGGGCTTTGGCGATGCCGGCGGCCTCCAGCAAATCGAGTCGTCCCGAGTCGCCGTAGAACACCTGAAAGCCGAAGCGGCGCAGCAAGGTAATCTGGTCGGGATCGTGATCCAGCACGGTGGCGGTGATGCCGTTGGCGAACAGCAATCGACCAACGATCTGCCCGAAGCGACCGAAGCCGGCGATGATGATCGGCGATTCCTGCATCGGGATCGTTTCGGGTTCGGGGGGCGTACTCGCGTAACGCGGCGCCAAACCGCGTTCGTAGGCCAGCAGCAGGAACGGTGTAGTGGCCATCGACAGCGCCACGCTCAGGGTCAGCAACGCCGCCTGTTCGCGCGGAATCATCCCGGCCTGCGCCGTCATTCCCAGAATGACGAAGGCGAATTCACCGCCGGGCGCCAGCAGCGCCGCCAGCAGCCAGCGTTGCGCGACCGACACGCCCAGCGGTCCGGCGAGCGTCCGCAGCGCTAGCAGCTTCAGCAACAGCAGACCGCCGGTCAATGCCAGCACCGCGACCGGCCGCGCCGCCAGCAGGGTCAGATCGATCGACATGCCGATGGCGATGAAAAACAGGCCTAGCAGCAAGCCCTTGAACGGTTCCAGGTCGGCTTCCAGGGCGTGGCGGTATTCCGACTTGGCCAGCACCACCCCGGCGATGAAGGCGCCCAAGGCCATCGACAGACCGGCGCGCTGCATCAGCACCGCGATGACCACCACGATCAGCAGCGCGACCGCCGTGAACAATTCACGGATGCCGGTGCGGGCGATCAGCCGCAGGGCCGGGCTGGCGACATATTGTCCCGCCGCCAGAATACCGGCGATGACCGCCAGCCCCAACCCCATCGACACCTGACTACCCTCGGTCCCGCCGCTCTGGCCGAGCAAGGAGGGCAGGGCGATCAGCGGAATGGCGGCGATGTCCTGAAACAGCAGGATGCCGAAGGTCAGTTGGCCGACCGGGGTTGGCAGCAGGTTGCGTTCGTTCAGGGTCCGCACCGTGATCGCGGTTGATGACAGCGCCAGGGTCAGACCCAGCAGCAGCGCGGTGCCGACCGGCAGACCCAGCGCCAGCCCCGCGCCGGCCAGCAGCCCGCCACAGGCCAGCAATTGGGCACCGCCGCCGCCGAATACGTCCTGGCGCATCGCCCATAGCCGGTGCGGTTCGAGTTCCAGTCCGATCATGAACAGCATCAGCACCACGCCGAATTCGGCGAAATGTAGGATGGTTTCGACATCGCTGATTAGGCCCAGTCCGGCCGGGCCGATGGCGACTCCGGCCGCCAGATAGCCGAGGATCGCGCCCAGTCCCAGCCGTACCGCCAGTGGCACGCACAGCAGCGCGGCGGCGAGATAGATCAGCATGTTGCCCAGCCAAGCGGGTTCGTGCATGGGCGGCCTCAATCGGTGTCGGCGACCCAGGCGGGATAGTTCGCCAGCCGGTCGCGGTAGCGGGTGGCCCAATCGCGCAAGGCGTCGTCGCCGAGGTGCGGGACGCCGTGCAGCACCCAGGGCGGCAGCCAGTTCATGCCGCACAGGCGGGCGGTCTGAATCAACGGTGGCAGGAAGGTCTCATAGGGATAGCCGTGCAGGTTATCGGCGGCGTAGCTGCTCTGTGTGCCACCGGTAGTGGTCACGCACCACCAATGTTTTCCAACCAGCGCCGTGCCACCGGGTCCATAGGCCCAGCCGGGTTCCAGCACGGTGTCGATCCATAGCTTGAGCAGGGGCGGCGGGCTGTACCAGTAAGTGGGATACTGGAAGACGAGAAGTTCAGCGGTCTGGATCGCTTGCTGCTCGGCTCGGGCGTCGATATCGAAATCGGGATAGCGCTCGTACAGGTTGCGCACCGCGACGCCGGGAACGGTGGCGGCAGCTTCGATCAGGCGTCGGTTGGCGTTCGAACGCTGGCCGCGCGGATGGGCATAGAGAACAACGATCCTATTTATGGTAAATCCCTCGCGCCGTGCCCGGCGGGCTTTTCGCCTCGCTGGCGCCGAACAGACTCCAGCCGCGATATTGCGCGGTGCCGAACAGCGCCAGAACCAGCAGGCCGCTGATGAGATAGCTGCGGAACATGTCGTCTCCTTATGCCGCCGACCGGATTGATACCATCATCTCATTCGAAACCAAACCAGCCGGATCACCCATAATCGCTTTCCGCCCAGCGCGCCCGCTCAAAGGCCCGTGCCCGCCAGTAAAACAGCATCGGTACGATCAGCAATCCCAGTAGTGCCAGGAAAAAATTGCTCCAGCTCGGCACGTCGCGGAACACCGTCAAGGTACACGTCACCGTTGGCGAAGGTCGGGGCCATTCACCCTCGACGCTCAGGTAATAAAGGCCCGCCGGGATGCCTGACAGCACGGCGTCGTCGCCGGCATCGCCTTCCGCCCAGCGTTCTCCGTCGTCGACGCCGTGGTAGTAGCTGATTTCTCGGCCAATTGCGGTGCTAGCACCGGTTTGCCGCTCGATCAGCGCCAGATCCAGATACAGCCAGTTGTTGTTGAGATTGGTCTCGGCGCGAATCAGCAGGTTCGATTCCCGTCCGCTCACCGCGAACGGGGCGCTGCTCAGGGTCTGGTTGCGGGTGGTCTCGTCGAACACGAACGTTTGTTGATGCACGCGTTGATCGGCGGACAAGACCAAGGTGATGATTTGGCCGATGACCAGCAGCGCCAGAAACACGCCGAGCAGCCGGCGGATTTTCGGTCGTTGCGCGTCGTAGGGCGAAGGTTGGTTGGGCGCGATGCCCATGCGCAACGGCGGCGGCGTTTCCAGTCGAAAAGCAGTCTCGATGGCGTCCGGCTCGATATATTCGGCTTGCGACCAGACGATTTCCTTGTCAGTGCGCTCCTGACTGAGCTGGAACGGCGGGGCAGTGTAGTCGCTGATCTCGCAGCGTTCGCCGACCCGCACCCGCCAGTAGAACTCACCCAGCACATAACTGACCTTAGCCTTGGCGGTCTGGAAGTGCCGATAACTCCGATCCTGATAAACCGCCTTGGCTTTCGCGGCATAACCGGTGACCAGCGGCGGTTCGGTCAGCGTGTGGACCAGACTCCAATGACCGTTGTAATCCACCAGCCAGCGAAAGCCCTGCTCACGGTGAAACAGCAGATACTCGCTCCATTCGTAATCGACTTCTTCCACCGTGACGCAGCGCCGCAAATAGCCGATTGCCTGATAGGAAGTGCCTTCCAGCGTGCCGCTCGTTCCCAGTGGGATCGAGGGTTCGTGGGTGACCTTAGCCTTGAATTTGGACAGGATGCGAAAATTCTCGTCCGTGAGATCGATGATCGAACCGCAGGTGCCGCAGGCCAAGGTTTCGCTGTGCCCCTTGGCACGGATGGTCAGGGCGCTGCCGCAGCCGGGACATTGAAAGGATTGCGCCTGGATGCCGGCGTCCGGTTCCCATCCGACCGGCATGACCGCGCGCAGGCGCGTCAATTTCAGGTCGTCGAAGCGCACTTGTTCGCCGACGAACACCAACGGTGGCGTTTCGCTGTAATCGAGAGTGGCGAACACCTTGCCGGGGGCCTGCAAATCCACCACCGGGGCGTCGTAGCCCGGCCCGACCCGAATCGGCAACTCGCCTTCGCCGGCGATGCAACAAGCGGTTTCGATGTTGGTGACCTGAAAAGCGCGACCCTTGAGGGTCACGCTTTGGCCGGCGCGCAGTTCGGAAAAGGCCGGCAACGGTTCGGGCGGCTGGATCAGGAAGGTGACCGCATGGTTGCCCAGCGTTTCGCCCAGCCAGCCGCCGCGCTGGTTATCGAACAGCAGGTACCATTCGTTCCAGATGCCTTGGCCATAGCGTAATTGGATACGCCCGACCACGCTGAAGCGGCTCTTGCGGTAAATGCCCTCGGTACCGAGTTGGATCGGTGATGGATCGGGCAACAGCTCCGCCATTTTCCCGACATTTTCCAGATTCAGGTCATGGCGAATCAGCGTACTCTGGCAATGATCACAGACCGTCAAGATGGACGCCGCCGACTGGAAAGTAATCGTGGCGCCACAAGAGGGGCAGTTCGTGGTTTTCATGAGTTATTTATATCATCTTCACTTGTTAAAAATAAAACACAGCAGAAACCACATTCCTCGGAATCCCCACCCCAAAACAGCCTCCAAATTCGTTTCGCTTCCCTCACAACGGTAACGAGAGCATTGTCGAAAACCTACTCTGCACACGGCTTCAGGATAGAACACACGGCCCAGAAACTCAGCGACAACACCACGCGCGACGTTTTCGCGAACACTTAAGAATTGAGAATCCGCAATGCGACTCACGCCTCACCTATGTTAGATATGAACTATTCTTCAGCGACAAGTAACAGCATTCTGCGAAGCGCCGCCATAACGGCACTCCCGCCAAGCCAGGATTTGCCTTGGCCGTCGAGAATCGCCGCAGCATGGCCGAATACCCCGGACGTTGCCGGATGCTCCGCCCCCTTGAACCAACGGCGGGATGCCATCTCCACGCAGAGGTATGACCATGGCCACCGATCAACCCATGCTCGACATCGGCACTCTCAACCGACTACGGATTCTGTGCATCTCCGAAACCGGCTGGTTCGACACCACGACCGTATTTGACGACATCCGCGCCGCCGGTGGCGCCGAAGTTGATCAATACACCATCCCCTGGCCACCATTCGGTGCTTTACACTCCGAGAACGCCGCTGGCTTTGCCGCATTGCTGGATGCCGAAACCGCCGACGGTACCCGGCACCGCCTGTTGTTCGATACCGGCTGGAACCCGAACTGGATGGATCGCCGTTTCGCCGAGGAAGGCATCGACCAGCAATTGCGGGACGGGCAAATCGAAGGGCTGATCATCAGTCACGAGCATTTCGACCATTTCTGGGGCATCGGATCGACCCTCCGGCATTGCCCCGACATCACCATTTATGTTCCCGAAGGCTTTCATCCACGCGGCCTCGCGTTCATCGCCCAGCAGGGCCACAGCGGAAAAGTCATTACCATCCCCAGCGATCAGCCGCTGATCCTGTTTCCCGGCTTGGCCGTGGCCAGCTTCCCCATGACGACACTGCTGCGAGTGGAAGGCGAAAACGTGCTTTATGGCCACATCCGGGACCAGGGCATGGCGATGATTACCGGCTGCGGCCACGGCGGCGTGCTTAACCTGCTGAACTATGCCCGCCAGACTTTTCAGGGTGGCGACCGCATTCATGCGCTTTACGGTGGCTTGCACATTTCACCCCTGGAAGATTGGGATGAGTCACGCGATCAGGTCGTTGCGGCTCTGAACCAGTATGGAATCGCCAAGCTAGCCTGTAATCATTGCACGGGCCAGAAGGCGGTGGAAAAGATGCTCGAAACCGGTCTGCCGGTGGTGCGCGGCACCGCTCGGAACGGTTCCCGAACCGGACTATTCCTGGGCAACGGCGACGTGCTGGAACTCGGCTGAGCGGCGTTTTTCCACAGCTTCGGCCCAAAGCTTGGTGTGCGAGGCGACCGAAGAAGGCACGTCTAATACCGCACCGCGAAACTCGCGCTTTCCCGGTAGTGCAGCGTGCGCTTGTCGTACATCTTGGTGGTGGCGATATGCCGGTGCCCGACGGACGCCTGCACCGCCTCAATCGGGCATTTGCGATCCAGCGCCTCGGTGATGAAGGTGGCGCGGGCACTGTGCGGAGTAACGCCTATCGGCAATCCGACTTCCCGCGCATAGCGGTGAAACAACTTACTCACCTGCCGGCTGGTCAGCGGCTTTCGCAACTCGCGCCGTGGCACTGCCAGAAACAGCGGCGACTCCCGTTCGGCGCCGTGACCGCTCTGCGCCAGATAGGTCCGCAAAGCCAATTGCAGCTCGTGATGGATGGCCAAGCGATGGCGCTGCCCCCCCTTGACGATGAAATCCAACACCCAGTAACCGGCATCCTCGAAGAAATCTTGCACTTTCAGATGGGTCACCTCGGACACCCGGCAACCGGTGTAGAACAGCACATGGAGGATGGCCCGGTCACGTATCCCTTGCAGCGTATCCTCGGACGGGGCATGAAGCAGGCGTCGGACCTGCTCCGGAGTGAGGACCGCCGCCTCCACCCGGCTGGCGTTGACCCGAGGGCGCTGGACCCCGGTCACCGGATTGCGTGCCGCGACCTGTCGTTCGCACAGATGCCGAAACAGCGAGGACACCGCCGCCAGCCGATTCCGCACCGTCCTTGGACTGGCCCCCGACTGAATCAGGTATTCGCGCCAAGCGATCAGGTGACTTTGGCCGATGGTCCGCAATTCGTCCGACGACCGGAGACTATGAAAGGCGATGAAGCCCTGCACGGCCGCTTGGTAGGTTCGCTGGGTCCGGGGCGAAACGAAGTTGGCCAGCCACACCGCTTCCTCGGGCAGCTCGGTTAGGCGCTGGCTGGGAGTGGGGAGGGTCGGGATTGCCGGGGTGGAAACGGGAAGCGTTGGTTCGGACGGCATGGCGGTGACGACGCTGGGAAAAGGAAGGGTGTGTTTACAAGCCTCTGAGGGCGGCAAGCTGCACGGGGTTTTGGTCTTCAGTTGAGACTCGCGCGTAGCTAATGTTCATGAATCTATTTTGTCTCTGATTTATGACGCAAACAAGCCATTGATTATTCAGGCGCGTGAGCTTGTCAAAAATCTTGATTTTCGACAAGCTCCTGAAACACAGATTAATTTCAGTAATTCACCGGAAAGGTCGGACTGTCTTCCGGCCTGTTCTCCCGCTTATCGTACATCCTTAGTGGTAGAGACATTAGCGTACCCCTACCACTCCTGAACCTTGGCGATATCGGCGTTATGCGCCAAGGCGTTGGTGGTCGCCGTCGCCCACAAGGAGTGTACGCAGAAGCCGTAAATGTCAGCATTGATGCCAACCTGCTCGCCGTAGCATCGCCGTTAGTACTCCCCACGGTCTTACAGTTTCTAGCAAATAAGAATTTGCCTATTTCTACTGATTTTTTTACATAATTCTATTATATGACATTTACAGTCATTTGATATTTATTTAATTACAACTTTGTTTATTTTTTATAAATAAATTAAAAATATATCACATGAATAATATTTCAAATAAAAAACTAAACCACGAAGTCATATTCGTAATTAAGTAGAGATAGGCATAATGTTTGTAGCTTTAGGCAAGCTATTTCTCTCCAAAAATTTATCATGAAGGCCCATCTCGACAGTCAAGCAACATGCATTGCAAAAGGAGGAAGGCCATGCAAAAACGTATCTTTGGCAACAGTGGACTGGAAGTTTCCGCGCTGGGTTATGGGTGTATGGGCCTGAATTTCGGTTACGGATCGGGCATCAGCAAGGAAGAAGCCATCAAGCTCATTCGCCACGCCTTCGAGCTGGGGGTGAGGTTCTTCGATACGGCGGAGGCGTATGGCCCCTTTACCAATGAAGAAATCGTGGGCGAAGCACTGCAACCGATCCGCGATCAGGTGGTGATCGCCACCAAATTCGGTTTTCAGAACGGCATGGCGACCAAAGGACTAGACAGCCGCCCAGAACGCATCCGGCAGGTCGCCGAAGAATCCTTGAAACGTCTACGCACCGACCGTATCGACCTGTTTTACCAACACCGCGTCGATCCCTCCGTGCCGATAGAAGATGTAGCCGGTACGGTAAAGGACCTCATCGCCGAAGGCAAAGTCAAGCATTTCGGCCTGTCGGAAGCGAGCGTACACAGCATCCGCAAAGCCCATGCCGTGCAGCCGGTGACCGCCCTGCAAAGCGAATATTCGCTGTTCTGGCGCGAACCGGAACAAGAGATCTTGCCGACACTGGAAGCATTGGGGATCGGCTTCGTGCCCTTCGCTCCATTGGGCAGGGGCTTCTTGACGGGCAAGATCGATGCGGGCACTTCCTTTGCCGACAACGACATGCGCAAGAGCGTGCCGCGTTTTACGGAAGAAAACCGCAAGGCCAATCAGGCGCTGGTCGCGCTGATCAGCGGGATCGCCCAGGAAAAAGACGCCACCCCGGCTCAGGTCGCCCTGGCCTGGCTGCTCGCGCAAAAACCGTGGATCGTCCCGATCCCCGGAACGACCAAAGCATCCAGGCTAGCGGAAAATCTCGGCGGCGCGACGCTGGAACTGACACCGACCGATCTTGCGAATATCGAGCGAGCCACGGCGGAGATGACCCTGCACGGCGACCGTTATCCGCCGGCGATGCAACGATACGTCGATCACCAATAGAACTTGATGGAGCGCTTAACATGATGAAAACCATCGGATACGCCACTGATTCCCCCACCAGCGCACTGGAGCCGTTCAACTTCGAACGCCGCGACCCTCGACCGGAAGATGTCGTCATCGACATTCTGTACTGCGGTATCTGCCACTCCGATATCCATTCGGCCCGCAACGAATGGGGCTGGACGCAATACCCGTTCGTGCCTGGTCATGAAATCGTCGGGCGGGTCAGCGCCGTGGGCGACAAGGTTGGCCAATTCAAGCCCGGCGATCTGGTCGGGGTCGGTTGCCTGGTCGATAGCTGTCGCCATTGCGAATCCTGCGAGGAGGGACTGGAGCAGTATTGCGAAAACGGCTTTACCGGAACCTATGGCGGCGAAGACAAAATCGGCGGCACGCCACACCCCTTCACCTTCGGCGGCTACTCCAACCAGATCACGGTCGATGAACGCTTCGTGCTGCGCATTCCCGAGAACCTCGACCCGGCGGCCGCCGCGCCTTTGCTCTGCGCCGGCATCACCACCTATTCCCCACTGCGCCACTGGAAGGTGGGGCCGGGTCAAAAAGTTGGGGTGATCGGCCTGGGCGGTCTGGGCCACATGGGCGTCAAGTTCGCCCATGCCATGGGCGCGCATGTGGTGATGATCACCACCTCGCCGGAAAAAGGCGCGGACGCACAGAAGCTCGGCGCGGACGAAGTCCTGCTGTCCACTGACGAGGTGGCGATGCAGGCGGCGCAGAACAGCTTCGACTTCCTGCTCAACACCATACCCGTCGGCCATAACGTCGATCCTTATATGGCCCTGCTGAAACGCGACACGACCATGGTCATCGTCGGCGCGGTCGAGGCGCTAACCCGGGTGGATGGTATTCCCTTCATCTTCCGCCGCCGCTCGCTGGCCGGCTCACTGATCGGCGGACTGCCGGAAACGCAGGAAATGCTGGATTTTTGCGGAGAACACGACATCACCTGCGATATCGAAACCATCGTGATCAAGGACGTCAACACGGCCTACGACCGCACCGTCAAAGGCGATGTGAAATATCGTTTCGTGATCGACATGGCTTCCCTTCAACCGGAAGCCGCGTAAGCGGCTCAGCAATAAAGCAGGTCGTCAATGACTCACGGCATCGCCCCAAAGCGCATTCCCATCCTGATGATCATCCTGGTCAGTTACCTGATGATCATCCTGGATATTTCGATCGTGGTTACGGCGCTGCCGAAAATCCAGGACACGCTCGGCTTTTCGGAAGTCGGCCTGTCCTGGGTACAAAACGCCTATACGCTGACCTTCGGCGGGTTGCTGTTGCTGGGTGCGCGTGGCGGCGATTTGCTGGGGCGGCGACGCCTGTTCATCATCGGATTGGCGATTTTCGCCTTCGCTTCGCTGTTGATCGGCTTCACGCAATCGGCGGCGTGGATGATCGCCTCGCGGGCCTTGCAGGGCATCGGCGCGGCCTTGCTGGCGCCGTCCACCCTGGCGCTGCTGACCGTCAATTTCCCCGAGGGCGAGGAACGCACCCGCGCCGTGGCCTATTACGGCGCGACCGCCGGGATCGGCTCCAGTGTCGGGTTGGTGGCGGGCGGCATCATCGCCGACCTAATCTCATGGCGCGCCGGATTCTTTATCAACCTGCCCATCGCCGCGATTCTGATCACTGCTTCCCTGCGCTATATCGATGAAACCGAACCGCATTCGGGAGACTTCGACCTGATCGGGGCGCTAAGTTCGACACTGGGCATGACGTCTCTGGTCTATGCGATTGTCCATTCCGAAGCACATGGCTGGACGAACCCCAGTACGCTTTTCCCTCTCGCGGTGGGTCTACTGATATTGGCATTTTTCGTACTGAATGAATGGCGTGCGAAACAACCCATCATGCCGCTGCACCTTTTCGCCAACGCCGAGCGCAGCTGCGCCTATGTTGCCCGCGTTTTGATGCTGGGCGCGGTATTCAGCTTCTTTTTTCTACATCACGCAATATTTGCAAATTGTGAAAGAATTCAGACCATTGGAAGCCGGATTTGCCTTCCTGCCCCTGACCATCCTGCAATTTCTCGGCGCGATGGCCGTACCGCGCCTGACCCGACACTATGGCAATGGGCCGTTGCTGGCGGGCGGGCTCTTGATTCTCATGACTGGCATGATCTGGGTCAGTAGCCAGATGTCGGTCAGTACCTCCTATCTCACCGGGGTCGCCTTACCCATGCTGCTGATTGGCACCGGTCTGGGCTTGGCGCTCAGCCCGCTGACCGCTTCCAGCATTATTGGGGTCGAACATCGCGATGCCGGTGCGGCCTCCGGCCTGGTGAACGTGGCACACCAACTGGGCGGTTCCTTCGGCTTTGCGGTTCTTGTCGCCGTGTTTGCCGCAGCGAATTCCACTACGCTGACTGGAGGTGCGCTGTTCACCCACCGCATCGCCTCCACGTTTACCGTCGGATCGGAGCTGCTGGTAGTCACCTTTGGGCTGGTGATGGTTTTTATCGTCAGACCGTTCAACCGTAAAAGTGCGGCGGAAAAACCCGTGGCTAATCGGCTCGACCATCTTGAAACAGAAGACGCATGATGAATAATTCTGGCCGATGATCTGAGAACGCATAGAACTCATGCTGCAACCTAATGAAAACCTGGTGTCTTTTGCAAAGGCCGGGGATGACGAAACGCCACCGGACAGTGGCGATTTGAAAAAACTGGCCGATTTGATTGCCCGATTCGCGCCGCATGACGGGCGCTTCGAGTTATCAGGTTACGGACTGTATGTGGTCAAGGAGACCAAGACGACCCCTGAAACGACACGCACCATGAGTCAGCCGGGAATGTGCATCGTCGCCCAAGGTGCAAAGCGCGTCTCGCTGGTACACCGCTCCTTCGAATACAACGAATCCCGTATGGTGGTTTATGCGGCCGAAGTGCCGGTCGGCGCCAGCATCGTCAAGGCCAGCTCGGAAGAGCCCTTCCTCTGTCTTGTTGTGCCGCTTGATCCTCAGAAGCTGATCGAACTGATTTTAAAAGTCTTTCCACACAGCTTACCCAAAACGCCGGATACCCAAGCCATTTATGTCGGCAACAGCCATCCCAAGATCGTCACCGCCGCCATCCGGATCATGGATTTGATCCTGCAACAGGAAGATGCCGATCTGCTGGTACCGCTGGTGATCGATGAAATACTTATCCGGCTGTTGCGCAGCCCGGCAGGTCCTGCCATCGCACAGATCGGCATCACCGATTCCAATGCCCAGAAGATCGCCAAGACCAT
Source organism: Candidatus Competibacter phosphatis (assembly GCF_012939995.1). Taxonomy (GTDB): domain Bacteria; phylum Pseudomonadota; class Gammaproteobacteria; order Competibacterales; family Competibacteraceae; genus Competibacter; species Competibacter phosphatis. The sequence continues at coordinate 13,643 of NZ_SPMZ01000067.1, forward strand.
TTCCTGGCTCAAGGAAAACTATGCCACGACGGTCCGCATCGAAGATCTGGCCGCCATTGCCGGGATGAGTCCTTCATCCTTCTATAGCCATTTCAAGTCGATCACCTCGATGAGCCCGTTGCAATTCCAGAAAACCCTGCGTTTGCAGGAAGCGCGCAACCTGATGATCATGCGCCGGGTGGATGTCAGCAATGCCAGCTTGCAAGTGGGCTATGCCAGTCTCTCGCAATTCAGCCGCGAATACAGCCGCCTGTTTGGCTACCCTCCTAGTAAAGATATTGCACAATTACGTAGCGCCTAAAAAAGATCAACAGCTTTATATAAAAGAAGGGATTTTCTCTCTCCCGATTAGTTCCGATAATGCCCTTTATCGGAACTAATCGGGAGCGCGGATATAAATTACATATTACGTATGATGTAATAAAACTTCGAAGAAGCGGCGCACAACGAGTTCGAGATCGGGCGGCCTCGTTCGGGTCAATGATCGTTTCCATCCGGCTGGAGTGGCGTGGGGCGGGCTGCTCGTCGAGAGGCGTTCGCTACGTGGCGCAGGTGACGTGCGTCGAAAAAAGCGGCATAACAGTCACTCACACGCCTTCATCATGCAATAAACACGTCCTTAGCCCATTGACAAATACCTACGACTGGCTTGGGACAACGTACGTACAGCCCAGTCGTGGCAATGGCCCAGGACTATATGGTTTTCGATAACACGGTGCTGGATCATGATTTGCATGAATCAATAATCTCCTCGACTCCACGGAACCGCATCATGCACCGCTTCGACTCCTTTCCCACTTCCGCGCATTGTCCATGCCTCGCCATGGGGAATGCGGCATGAAGACCTATCTCGACTGGTCGGCTTACCAGGATGCAGGCATGGGCGATGCCTATGCCGATATTCCCAAACACGGGGGCAACTTCGCCAAGGCCGTGGCGGTTTGCATCAACAGCCGGCAATGTGAAACTGCCGGAAAACAGGTGATGTGCCCCAGCTTCCAGGTCAGCGGCAATGCTCATCTGTCCACGAGTGGACGAGTCAGACTGCTCAAAGCCGCCCTGTCCAGCGACCTGCCCCAGAAAGCCCTGCGCGACCCCACCCTGGCCGAAGCCATGGAACTATGTGTGTCCTGCAAGGGATGCAAGCGCGAGTGCGAAGCCAACGTGGATATGGCCTTGATCAAGGTTGAATATCTGGCCCAGCGTGTTGCGCGTGAAGGGTTGCGTCTGCGTGATCGTCTGTTTGCACACACCCCGCGCTGGTTGCACCGGGCGCCTTGGCTCAAACCGCTGATACGCTGGCGCAACCGCAGTCCTCTGCTGGCCCGCTGGAGCGAGCGCTGGATCGGACTCAGCGCCAAACGCCAACTCCCTGAGCCAGCACCTCGGCCGTTCACTTTCTCTGATGCATCGCGTCCCACGGCCCATGTTCCCACCGACGGACGTCCCGAAGTGGTGCTGTTGGTCGATACCTTTACCCATCATTTCGAACCTGAGATCGCTGAAGCAGCCGTGGCGGTGCTCCGGACTGGGGGCTATTCCGTGCAGGTGGCCAAGCCCGAAGCTACCAGCCCGGAACCTGCGCGCCCATTGTGCTGCGGACGCACTTATCTGGTTCACGGCTTGCTCGACGAAGCTCGCGCGGAGGTCCGGCGCCTGAGCGAGGCTCTGTTACCGCATTTAGAAGCAGGGCGGGTGGTGGTTGGTCTGGAAGCGTCCTGCGTGGTGAACCTACGCGACGATGCCCAAACGCTGGGGCTTGGCGAGCCAGTCGAAACGGTGGGTAATAAGATCCTATTGTTCGAGGAATTTCTAGCTCGGGAAGTCATGGCCAAGCGACTCAATCTGCCCCTGCGCTCCATGAAGGAAACCGAGACGCTGGTGCATGGCCATTGCCATCAGAAAGCGGTCGGGGCCATGAAAGCCATGCGCCGAGTCCTCAAGCTCATCCCCGATCACGATTTTTCGATGATCGAGGCCGGTTGTTGCGGCATGGCGGGAACCTTCGGCCTGGAGGCGGAGCACGTCGAAATGGCATCGGCCATGGCTGAACGAGAGCTGATGCCCGCCTTGCGCGACAAGCCCACGGCCCAAGTCATCGCCAACGGATTTTCCTGCCGCCAGCAAATGCGCATCCATGGCGATACTCGCCCACGCCATTTGGCGGTGTTGCTGCGCGATGCGCTAGCTGGAGCATGAGTGCATCGCTTGGGTTGGTGTTGCTGGCGCTGATGACCGATTTGGAAGCTCACGCGCCGCTCAGCCTGGCCGTCGGTCTGATCGTCGAGGAATTGGGCATCGGTGCATTGACCGGCATCAGTCTGGCCCTGATCGCCTGGCGGCTACTGCGCCGGTCGCAACAGGAGGGTTGGGAATTGCCGCGTTGGTCGCAATTGACCTTGCCCGGCCTCGCCTTGCTCTGCTTCGCCTTGGCCCAGGCCTTGGGCGGCAGTGGTTTTATCGCGGCCTTTGTGGGTGGGTTGTTGACCGGCCATTTGCTGGGCAAGCAGAAGCATCACCTACTGGAAGCCAGCGAGGAACTCGGTAGCCTGTTCTCGGTGGTCACTTGGCTGGTTTTTGGCGCGCTGGTCATACCGGCGGCTTGGAGCTATTTCAGCCCAAGCATCTGGCTCTACGCCCTGCTGAGCCTGACCCTGGCTCGCATGCTGCCGGTTTACCTCAGCCTGCTAGGCACGAGGCTGAACAACGAAACCCGCCTGTTCATCGGCTGGTTCGGTCCGCGCGGGCTGGCCACCATCGTGTTTGGCGTGATCATCATGGATACCGAACTGCAAGCCCGCAATACCCTGCTGGCGACCGCCATCTGCACCGTGCTGCTCAGCGTGATTTTGCACGGTTTGAGCGCCAACCCATGGGCCGCACACCTGGGTCGAAAAAATGTGCGGCACGTCCAGCGCGGCTTTGTAATTGATTGCTTCTCTGTATTGCTTGTAGTACCGGGAGCTCTTGATGCATCTGCGAAAGTAAGGCATCTATATCTTTAGGCAAGCAGCCTCCGCCGTAAGGCATTCCGGCTGCCAAGTAGTACTCATTTGATGATAATCTGCCAGACTGAACAATGTCGAGTATAACCTCAGAAGCTGTACAAAAACTAACACATTGATATTATTATAGTATTTTTGATAAAATAAGCCAAAATCCGGCGATCATTTTAATTTCAGAGATTCTATTCGAGGTGCTGCATGGCTTGGCCAAAAGAAATTCCTGGCAAGACGTATCCCAGTGATTTGACGGATGAAGAATGGGAAATCTTGGAGCCGATTTTAAAAAAGCCGATCCTTATACGACAGGTCGGCCCCGTAAAGTCGATCTCCGCGAAGTGATAAATGCCATTTTTTTACCTGAAC
>NZ_SPMZ01000068.1 GCF_012939995.1 Candidatus Competibacter phosphatis
GAGCGGGTAAACGTTTTGCTGGAGGGGGTGTCCGCCAGTGGAGTGGGCGTATTTCGGTCCGGAACGGGACAACGATCAGGAATCGCCGCGTTGGCACGCCGACTGGACCAGTACCGAGCGGCGGCCACTGTTGGTGCGGCTGAACCTGACGCTGCGAGGCGAATCCTGGCCCGACCTGGTCGTTGCATTGGTCGAGGGGCCACGCTGATGATGGCCACCGATCGCAAAGGGTGCGCCGGACGCTTCGACGCTCGCGAAAACGGCATGGTGCTGGTCATCGTGTTATGGATCATGACCCTGCTGGCGGTGATGGCCGGTGGTTTCGCCTATTCCATGCGGATCGAAACTCGCTTGGCGACCGGCACGGTCGAGCGAGCGCAGGCACGGGCTCTGGCCGAAGCCGGCATGGCCTATGCCTTGGCCTGGCAATTGGATCCGGAGGCGCAAAAACAGTGGCCGGCAAATGGTGACTGGCGCGCATGGTCTTTCGGGGGTGGTCGGCTGCGAATCCAGGTAGTGGACGCCGGCGGCTTGGTGAATCTCAACACCGCCAACTCCGAATTGCTCAAGGCTCTACTGGCTGCGGCCGGCGTCGATCCCCAGGATCAGGACCGTTTGGCGGACGCCATCCAGGACTGGCGCGATCCAGACGATCGGCCATTGCCGCACGGCGCCGAAAGCAGTGACTATCGCGCCGCCGGCCAGCCCGGACCCAAGAATGCGCCATTCGAAAGCGTTGAGGAATTAGGGGGGGTGTTGGGAATGACTCAAGCGATCTATGAGCGGATCGCCGATGTGGGGACGGTGTTTTCCTACCACTCCGGCGTGAATCCGGAACTGGCGCCCGCCCCCTTGCTGCAAGCCCTGGGTTTGGACGAGCGGACCGTGGCCGATTACCTGAAGGCGCGCGCCAGCGCCGTCACCGATGGAACGGTTCCGCCACCGTTGCAGGCCGGCGACGGTCAATCCTTTTTCTCCCCGAGCCGTGCGAACGTTTATCATATTGCCGTTACGGCCGAGACGGAGAGCGGAACATCCGTGACCATAAAGGCCGTTATCGATGGGCGGAGTGTGGCCACCGAGCGGAACCCGCGAGTGCTGGCGTGGCGCGCTGGGGGCTGAAAAATGGCTTTTTGGAAACCAAACCAAAGCTCCCCTTACCCTTTGGATTGATCCTCATACAGCATAAACTCGATTTTTACATGGCCTTGTAGCTCGGAGAACAGGCATTCGCGCATGGTTTTGTCGTTGGATTCATCACGTTTACAAGCTTTGACGATCAACCCCCGCTGGATCTGGAATGCATTCTGGCGCTGGTGGCGGGATGGCCTGCTGGCTTGGTTGCCGGTCAGCGTCCGCCGCTGGTTGACTGGTTCGTCGCGACGCTTGGTGATCGCGGTGGATGAAAATGGGTATGTGTTGTCGCGCGAGGAAGCTGGACAAAACCAGATACTGGAGCGGTTGGATCGGACGTTGCCCGATGATCGGCTGGTGGCGAAGTGGTTTAAGGCAGAAAAAGCTAGACAACTGGTGCTGCGTTTTCCAGCCGACCAGGCGCTGACGCGGACCCTGTCGCTGCCTTTGGCCGCCGAGAAGAACTTGCGCCAAGTGGCGGGGTTCGAGATGGATCGCCTGACGCCGTTTACCGCCGATCAGGTGTACTACCATGCCCGCGTGTTGCAGCGTCAGCCCGAACAGCGCCGTTTACGGGTCGAGTTGACCGCGTTGCCGCGGGTTGCGGTGGATCCGATGCTACTTCAGTTGCGACAACAAGGGCTGTTGCCGGATGTGCTGGATGTGGTGGGTGCCGATTCCGACCTTAATCTGTTGCCGCCGGAACAGCGGGTGCGCCGGGGTCTTTGGGAACAGCGGATGCGGGCGATGGCGATCGTCGCCAGTCTGTTGCTGGTCGCGATGGCTTCGGTGTTGCCGATTTGGCAGCAACGCGCGCTGTTGCTTCAAGCGAACGCCAAGAGCGGCCGGCTTCAGGCGGCGGCGAATCAAGCCATGACCCTACGCGATCAGTTGGATCGGACCTTGCAAACCTCCCGGATGCTGACGGAGAAAAAACAGGCGATTCCGACTCGGGTGGATCTGCTGCGGGAATTGACTCTGATCCTACCAGCGGACACCTGGGTGGAGCGATTGCAGATCAAGGGAGATAGCTTGCAGATCAACGGTCAGTCCACCAAGGCATCGGCGCTGGTCGGTATTCTCGAAGCGTCCGATATGCTGGACAGCGCTAGATTTTTGTCGCCGGTCACCACGGATCCGAGAACCAACAAAGAGCGTTTCCTGTTGGGTGCGCACATCGGCAGGGAGTCGCGATGACCATCGCGACGGCGCCGGGTTGGGGACAACGTCTGGGGGCGTTGGCGCTGCTGTTGCTGGTGGTGGTTGGTAGCTTCTACTTGGTGGTGGAGCGGGGGCTGGCCGCCAGCTACCGTTTTTATGCAGAACGTCTGGAACAGCAGCAGGGTCGATTGGAGCAGCTCGAACGAATGGCCGCCAACCGCGAGCCGATCCAACAGCTGATCACCAGAATCCAGCAGGATCGCAATATAACCGCGCAGTATTTGCCGCAATCCGCGCCACCGCTGGCCGCCGCCGAGCTGCAGCAGCGCGTCAAGGCCGTCGTCGAAGCGGCCGGTGGGACCCTGCGCAGTACGCAGGCGCTGCCGCCGGTCGAGGAAGGAAGCGCCGTGAAGGTGGCTGTCAACGCGACCGTGAGTGGGGATACCGACAGCTTGCAGAAAATTCTGTACGACCTTGAATCGCAGACGCCGCTATTGTTCGTCGACAATCTGGATGTATCGGCGCGAGAGGTCCGTCAACGTCTACCCAACGGCCGGTTGGCTGGCTATACCCGAGTGCAACTGAATATTCAATTTGAAATCTCGGGATACCTGCGCAAAGAGGATGCTAAATGACGGCCAGAAACATCGGCTTATTGCTGTGGTTGCTGGTTGGTGCGGGTGCCGCCGCCGCCGTGTACTGGCAACTCGCGCACCCGCTACGCCCGCCTGCGACATCTACCGCGAGTCGGCCCCCGGAACTGCCGTTGGTGGAGCCCATGCGGCTCTATCAATTGCCGCCACTGGATCAGTATGGTGAGATTGTCCTGCATCCGCTGTTTATCGCGGCTCGCCAGCCGGAACTTCCTCCCCCAGATGAAGCGTCACCAGAAGAACCGCCTGCTCCCCCAGGGCCGGAACAGAAACTGAGGCTGTTCGGTGTGATGATCACATCTAATGCGAGAAAGGCTTTATTGCGATCCGAAGAGCCCAATGCCAAGACGGCACGGGTCAGTCCGGGGGAAACGATAGGCGAGTGGCGGTTGGAGGCCGTTTTCTCGGACCGGGTCGTGTTGCGCAAGGGCCAATCAACTCAGGCATTGCCGTTGATACGCCCGCAAAAACCGAAGGGTCCGCGCGCAGGCCAGGCTGGCGCGCGGCGTGGCCGGAATGCGCAACCGATCGGTCAACCAGCGATGGCGCCCAAACCCGGTGCGCCCCCACCGCCAGTGGTCTCTCCGCCGCCACAAAATAATGGATAAGGGCTCTATTTTCATGAAAAAAGCATGTTTCACGCTGGCTTGCGCGTTGTTGGCGTTGCTGCTCGGCGCGTGCGCGACAGCACCCGCTGACCAGAATGCTCAAGACTCGGCGGAGCCGGCCGCGCCCACCGCTGGCGAAGCGCTTCGCCTGACTTCGGCGCCGTTGCCGTCCGCCGCTCGGCCGCCGCTCGCCAACCAGGACAGCGCCGCGATGACTGCCGGCACCACGATGATCCTGCCAGGGACGGGTAACTTCATCGACAGGAAGACAACCTCCAAGCCGACACCGGTAACCCGCACCGCAGCCGGCGAAGTTACTCTCAATTTCGAGGAGGCCGATATTCGTGACGTCGTTAAAGTCATTTTCGACACCCTCAAGGCAAATTATACGGTCGACTCGCAGGTGCAGGGTGAAGTGACCGTGCAAACCGGTCGGCCGCTCGCACGGGATCAGTTGTTGCCGACCTTGGAGACGCTGCTGCGCGCCAGCAACGCGGTTCTGGTTCGCGAAGGCGAGGTATACCGGATCATTCCGGCCGCAGGCGCCGCGCAAAAAGGGGTTTTGACGCCACGGTTGGGGCAGGGGGGGCTGGGGTATGGTGTGCGGATCGTGCCCTTACGCTATGTGGGCGCCACCGAGATGCAAACGATCATTACGCCGTTTTTACCCGAAGGCGGTGTTCTCCGAGCGGATCCAGTTCGTAACCTGCTGATTTTGGCTGGTACCTCGCAAGAGTTGGCCAACGCCCAAAGCACCATCGATACTTTCGATGTGAACTGGCTCAAGGGGATGTCCATCGGCATGTTCCGGTTGCGCAATGTGGACAGTCAGGCGTTGGCCGGGGAATTGAATCAATTTTTAGGCGAGGGTTCCGGAACGCCCATCGCGGGGATGCTTAAATTCGTACCGCTCAGCAAGCTGAATGCAGTGTTGGTGATTACGCCACAATTGGAATATCTCAAGGAAGCGGCCATCTGGATCGAGCGCCTGGATGGCATCGGTGGCGAACGGCTGTATGTCTATCAGGTGCAGAACAGCCGAGCGGACTACGTGGCCGAATTGCTCAACGGTCTATTCAACCTTGGTGGCAGTGGTGGCGCAAGCCGAGGAGGGGATCTGGCGCCAGGTTTGAAATCATCGCAGCTATCGAGCGGATCGGGCCTGACGGGTGGTTCGAGTTCCAGTTTGAGTGGAGGAAGCGGCAAGTCGACGCTGTCCGGTTCGTCATCCACCGGGTTGAGCAGTTCGGGTACGTCGGAGTACGGGAACGTCCGGACTTGGGGGCTCCACGCCGTCGGTTGGCGGCGGTCGCGTCGGTGGGCGTGCCGGTGGCACGGCCAACGCTAGTGCTGGCACTGGTGGAAGTGGCGCCATTGGTTCGGGTGGACCCAGCGCGGGCATGGAGGAGGTTCGCATCGTCGCCGATACCGAAAATAACTCCTTGCTAATCTGGGCCACCAATCAGAATTACGAGCGGATCATCAGCACGCTGCAAAAGCTGGATGTCACGCCCCGCCAGGTGCTGATCGAGGCCACCATCGCCGAGGTGACCCTGACCGGCAAGTTGCAGTACGGCCTGCAATGGTTTTTCACCAATGATGTAGGCAGCAGTCACACCGGCACGGGCTCGCTCGGGATCAGCGCGAATGACCTGACGGTCAACGATGTGCTGTCGGGTCAAGCAACCGGTGCTTTTTCCTATGCGGTTACCGACAGTGCCGGGTTGGTGCGTGCTTTGCTGAATACCTTGGCTAGCGATTCCAAGGTCAAAGTGCTGTCATCGCCACATGTGATGGTGGTGGACAACCAGCAGGCGGTGATCCGGGTCGGTACCCAGCAACCGATTCCATCCGGTACGACCACCACGAATAACGTGACTACTTCGGGTGGCGTAGAATATAAAGATACCGGTGTACTGTTGGAGGTATTGCCTCGGGTCAATTCGGGCGGCATGGTGAATATGGAAATCAAGCAGGAAGTGATCGATTTGGGGCCGTTGGTGGAAACCACCCAAAGTAGCAGCCAATCCATCTCGTCACGCTCGTTCTTGCAGCGTAGCGTGACCAGCAAGGTGGTGGTCAAGAGTGGCCAGACGCTGGTGCTGGGCGGCTTGATCCGCGACAATCGTTCCGAAGGACAGAGCGGGTTTCCGATACTGTACAAAATTCCGGTGTTGGGAGCGCTATTCGGTAACACCGAAGAGCAGGTGGACCGTACCGAGCTGATCGTACTGATCACCCCACGGGTGGTCGAGAACAGCCAGGAAGCCGATCAGGTGACCGAGGAGATCAAGCGCAAGATGCAGGAGCTTGCACCGATGATTCCAGCATCCTGATGAAGAGGAATCAGAGCGTTGTATTTGTACAACGACGCAGGTCCTGATCTTGGAAGGTTACGAGAGAATCCTTGCATTCCATGGCTCTTCTATTTATAAATACCGCAACCTCTTTATTTTGTTCAAAGGATAAAAGCTGTTGCGCAAACAACAAAATTATGTTGTTATGTTGACACCAGCTTGATTCCCATGTAGTCTTTCCTCTGTGGTCAGACTTTTAGTGTATTTGTTAAGCGCTCGTGCGAAGCAACCTATAGGAGTTACGACATGTTGGCGAATTTCAAAAAGATTGGTGTGGCGGCGGCGGTAGCAACTGCCATCGGCGCCTCTGGCGCCGCCCAAGCGATCACCCTGGGTGAGCCTGGTGGCGCGCTGCTGGTACCTCATGTTCTTTTCGATTCCACAGCCGGAGTCAACACCATGGTTGGTGTGACGGTTGGGGACTCCGTTCCCCCGGGCCAGTTCCCGACGGTGCAAGGCGAGGGAAGTGAGTGCAGTAATGGGACGTTAAAACAGCTTCATTGGTACTTCTTCAGCACCAAGAGCGTGCATTTGGCCGATGGCGCCGTGAATATCAGTTGCAATGACTTTTCGCGGTTCGACTGGGGCTTTGTGATCACCAATCCCGCTCGTCCCTTCCCATCCTTGGATGGCGTCACGGGCTATCTTGTGCTGTCCAGCAATAACGCCCGCAGCGATAGCGCTTACAGCAGCTTCACTCTGTACGGTTCCGCCTATTTGATTCAGGGTGACTGGGCATCCGAAGCCTATATTCCCGTGCTGCCTTTGCGGGATGCGGCGGGTGGCGTGGATGACGAGGTCACCTATAAGGGTGGTATCCCGAGTGATGTAAACCCCCTGCTGGCTGGTATGCCGCTGGCGTATGATGCGGATACGGCGGCGAGGTTCAGCCTGCGTTATTTCGTGGATCCGACTCCTCTGAATGGCAATACTCGGTTTGTGCTCTGGTTCCCGGATAATAGTGGCGAGAAGCACGGTGACGGGAACATCAGCCGTACTGCCGTGGCGATCGATGTCTATGATGCCGATGAAGTCGCTGTTTCCAGCACCCTTTCCTTGCCGAATGAGCTGAATGTCGTCGATGCGAACGGCATTGACGGAACGACCAACGATCCCACGGGCCATGCCATTACCGATTTGGCCAGTGGCCAACCGGCCCTTGATGCGGGTTTTGTGCTGTTCCACCTCGCGGATACCAGTAACACTTTGACTGGGCCGGCATACTCCCGTGCGGGTGTTGCTTTCAGCTTGATTGGTCTCGGCACCTCGGCGAATTCGGTGCAGGTGCAGACCGATTTGGCTCATGAACGGGGTATCGTGCCCGACTATTGAGAGCCGGTTGTTGCTGATGACCGCATAGCATAGGGACGTTTCGGCGTCCCGGTTGGACGGCGCACTTGGTGCGCCGTTCTTCTTTTCAGCAAGCCGTATTGCCATATCAAGGGGAGATAAATGAGTCGATGGATTCTTGCCATGGCTTTGTGGATGGTGGGCATCGTGGCGGTGGCGGAGGACGCGACAACGCCGCCGGTGAGCGCTCCTCCCGATGCCCAATCCCTGTTGCCGACCCAAGGAGTCATTCATGTACTGGCGGACGACATCACAGGCAATGGCCGACTTGATCTGATATTTACTTCGCACAACAACAACGAAATTCAAGTGTACCAGCAAGTGGCGCCGCGCCACTTCGAAGCTCACGACCCGCAAGCGGTTACCGGGTTTCATCCAAACGACACCATTGTGTTGCCGGGTACTCCCAAGCGGTATTTGATCAATGCGGAAGGGGAAGGCAAGTTGAAAGTGGTCAAGGCGCAGCCGGATGGCCGCCTTGAGTTGATCAGCGAACGTGCGCAGCCAGCCCCTAGAGCGAGCACTCCCTTTTTTTTGGCCCGGCTGGGATCTGAGCTTGGCGGTAGCGCCATTTTCCGGTAGGGCCTTGACTTTGCTGCGTGGCTTTAATCCAGAAACTGCCGAGGTCAATGCGGTTTATACTTTGACGCTCGGTAATGAGCCTAAACATGTGCGTTCGGCCGATCTGAATGGCGATGGCATCGATGAATTGGTGCTTACCTCGCGTCTCGGTAATGATGTATGGGTGATCGATTACCCTGGTCCTGATAAAGAGCCAGTTCCTCGCCGGCTATGGTCCTTCGAGCAGGGCTGGCCACGGCATGTGCTTCCTTTCGACATAGACCGGAACGGCACTGTGGACCTGTTGGTGCCCATGGCGGTGCGGCAAGAGATCGTGGTGCTCTTGAACGACGGCAAAGGCCACTTTACGGAAGGCAAACCGATTCCGTATCCAGGAAAGGCGGGTATCCACGTCATGGCGACGGGACAAGACCGGGATGGCACACGGTATTTGCTGGCGGGAGGAATCCATGCGCTAGTGCTCTACCGAGAGATCAAGGATACGCCGGGAATTTTTGAAAATATCCAGTTGCCGTTGGCGAGGTGGCCTAATTGGGTGGAGTTGAAGGATATGGATGGCGATGGTTGGGTGGATGCCGTGACCGCCATCCAAGGCACTGAACCGTCAGCCGTTATCTACGGTCCATTGTGGGAGACCTTCACGAAGCTCGCGGCCGGTAAGAAAGCGGGTTAGGCTAAAACTGTAGCGCGAGCTTTGTATCAATATATCTTGGCTGCAAGTCATTATATCTTTACATCCGATTCATCAATTTTAAAAGGCCGACATGATTCACAGAGTGGTGATAAATCTCATCTTGGCGGTTGTATTTGGACTTGTGCCGCTTTGGGTTCAACAGCAGGCTCTGGCTGCGGAGCAGGGTAGTGCGCCGGCGACGGGGAATGATGATGCGCCATCACCCTCAGCGGTGACGACTCCGCAGACCACCCGTCGACGTCTGGGGAAAATACCGCGAAACCTCTTGGGCGAGAGGTGATCATGGCGCAGGTCGGCGGTGAAAAGATCACTGTTGACGAATTTTATGAAATTCATCTCCCAAGATAGCCGATTGCTCAAAATGGCAACGACCGATCCAGGTAAAGCGCAGGTGCTTCGTGAGATGATTATTGATCGCTTGATCGAGACAGGGATGCGTCGGGAAGGATTTCTCCCCACGGATCATCCCCCAAGTCAGACAGATTACCTGCGAGGCTATAATCTGTTGGCCGCCAAATACTTCCCGGAGGCGAAAAAAAACGCCTGACGAGGAGAAAATTCATCAATACTATCTGGAACATCAGGAGGCATTCGGAATCCCCGCCATGGTCAGGGTTGGGCAAATCCAGTTTCGTGTGCCCGCCAACGCCAGTCCTCAAGAGATCGAGGCTGTCAAGGCACGCGCTGATGCGACCTTGAAACGACTTCGCGCCGGTGAATCCTTTGCGGTCTTGGCGGGGGCACTGACTGAAAATCCCCAAGGCAAGGTGGCCGAGGGCGATCTCGGATTTCTACCCGTCAATCAAGATGCTTGGTTGCAGAAAGCAGTCGCTGATCTAGCACCGGGACAATACTCCGAAGTACTTAAATCTCCAGTTGGTTACGAAATTATCCAACTGAAGGACAAGCGTGACCCCTTGGTGACGCCCTATGCGAATGCGCGCGGAGCGGTGCTTGCTCAAATGCGTCGAGAGGCCATTCGTCAAGGCAGTGAAGCATATGCCTGGCAACTGGCAAAGCAGGTTGGCGTGACCGTCGAGATCGATGAGCTCAAAAGTGCGCTACCCCAGACGACACCTTGAAGGTAAGAATGTCATGTTAAATCCGTGTCGGATTTGCCAGCTTGTCTTGTTGATCGCGGGATTCGTTGGAACTGGAGCCGTGCTGGCCGAGAAGGCCGACACTCCAGCGCCAAGCGCGAATCAAGTCGAGGTGACGCCGCCTACTTCGAGTGGTGCGAGCCAACCGGCTGCGACATCGGAGGAACTCAAAACCGCATTACGGCAACGAGTCGAGCGTTACTGGGCGGCACGCCAAGCGCGTGATGTGAGAACCATGTATGAAATGGAATCGGCGGCACAGCCAGGCGGTTGGCTGAAGCTGGAAAACGCCATGTCGCTGCAGGGCTTACCGGTGCGCAAGGTCCGAGTCGACGCAGTCAATATCGAAGCCGGGCAAGGCAAGGCGCGTATCAGTGGAGAGGTACTGATTGGGACCATGGGCTGGGTACCCCAGACCTTGGAGCAGACCTGGGTGCTGATCGATGGTCAATGGTACCACAAGAGTCAGCGTTAATACCTTGGCGGTGTTGCATCCCCGATGATCGAAACCCTGATCGCGCAGGCGGACCGGTTGGCCGCCGAAGGGCAACTCGAACAAGCCAAGGAGCTGTATATTCGGATCTGTCAGTTCGCGCCTCATCGCGCCCGTTTCTGGTTCCGGCTGGCGGAGCTGCAATACAAGCTCGAATGTTTTGAGGATTGCCAGCGAGCGCTCGAATATGCGCTACGGTTGGAACCATTTAATCCAGCTATATTGTTGTTGGCCTCGGCGGCCCTATTGGAAACAGGGTACTACGCCCAAGTCATACAACTGGCTGATAAGATTTTAAGTTTGGATGGGGATAAACGACTGGGTGCCTTGTTGAACAAGAGCACCGCGTTGCTGCGCCTGGGACGTTTCGCGGAGGTGCTGGTGACCGTCGATGCGGTATTGGAGTCGGACAATGACCAGCCAATGGCGCATGCAAATCGGGGCGTGGCGTTAACCGGTCTCGGACAACACGAGGAAGCCCTTCTCGCCTTTGAGCGAGCGTTGCAACTGCGACCAGGGTATGGGGTAGTCCTCATCAATAAGTCAGCCGTACTGCGGGCATTGCAGCGCTCGGCGGAAGCGCTGACGGTGGCCGATACAGCTCTGACGACCCATCCCACCTCTGCCGCCGCTTTGCTGAATCGCGCGGCTGCCTTGATGGACCTGCAACGATATGAAGAGGCACTGGTAACGCTCGATCATTTGCTTACCCGGCAACCCGACCATGCCAAGGCGTTGTTGAACCGCGCGCTTGCGCTGCTGCAACTGCAGCGTTATCAGGAAGTCTTGACCGCAGTCCATGCACTGCGGGCCGTTGGGCAGCCGACGGGTGAAATCCTGTTAGCCGCAAGCGACAGCCAATTGCGGCAAGGGCGACTGGATCAGGCGTTGGCCTGGATCGAGCAAGGATTGCATTGGTATCCAGATCACGTCGGTTTGCTGCGTGCCCGGGTTGCGATCCTGTTGGCGCGGGAGCGCTATCGGGCCGCGATGTCAACGGCGGAGCGGTTGCTGGTTTTGGCTGGACCCGATCAAGTTCCAGCCCGGCTGGCCGTGGCGGCGGCCTTGAATGCCACGGGGCAGTTCGAGAAGTCGTTGTCGCTGCTGGAAGCATTGCCCTCGTCCGCCAAGGACGATTGGCAATTCCATGCCAAGCTCGGTGAGGCATTGGCCGGTTTGGATCGCTTCGCCGAAGCACGAATGGCCTTTGCCACCGCTGATCGCTTGGCGAAGCGGCCGTTTCGAGCCAACTATCACGATGGTTTCATCCAGATCCGACCGACGGATTCTCCGGTACCACCCGTTACCCCAGAACTGGTTCGGGTGAGTTACGAATTTCGCCGTCTGGAACACGGGGATTGGCAGGACTACGAATATCGCATTACCACCATTCGGCGGTTGACCGAGGAGTGTCTGGAGCGAGGTGAACCATCCCCACTACTACCTTTCCGGGCGTTGTTTCTGCCAGTGTCCCAGGAATTACGGTTGGCGATTGCCCGGCGCGAATCCGAACGGCTGATGGAGGTGGTGGCGGATTCTAGTGTGGCGCATGGAGCTGGTCAGTATGCGGATGGAGCGGCGAAGCGCCTCAAGATCGGCTATTTATCGGCGGATTTTCATGAGCATCCAACCGCACATCTGATGCGCGGGTTTTTTCATTGCCATGATCGGCGTCGTTTCGAGATTTACGGCTACGCTTTGCGCGGCGAGGCGGATAGTGCCTACTACCAGCGCATCAAAAACGATTGCGATCACTTTGTCGATCTTTCCAACATGGATAACGCCGCCGCCGTCCGGCGAATCCAGGCGGATGGCATTCATGTGCTGGTCGACCTGATGGTGTATACGAATGATTCCCGCCCGGAGATTTTCTGTCATCGGCCAGCGCCGATCCAAGTGAACTGGCTCGGATTTCCAGGGAGCAGTGGAGCGCAATATCTGGATTATGTGGTTGTGGACCCGGTCGTATTGCCGCCGGAACAAGCGGTTTTTTGCACCGAGCAGCCGGTTTATCTACCCGACTGCTACCAGGTCAACGACCGCTGGCAGGAAATCGCCGAGACCGGCATCCAGCGGGCGGACCAGGACTTGCCTGAACAATGCTTTGTCTTCTGTTGTTTTAACCAGATTCAGAAGCTTGAACCGGCCATGTTTTCGGTTTGGATGCGCATCCTCCTTCGTGTGTCGGATTCGATACTGTGGCTGTACTCCGAGAGCGAGGAAGCTCAGGACAATCTACGAGCGACCGCTGCGGCTTGCGGGGTGGCCGGCGAGCGGTTGGTGTTTGCCAAACGCCTACCCAAGGATTGCCATCTCGAACGTCACTGTTTGGCCGACCTCTTTCTCGATACGCACATTTACGGTGCGCATACGACCGCTAGCGACGCTTTGTGGGCCGGGTTGCCGGTGTTGACCTGCCTGGGTGAAGCATTCCCGGCGCGGGTGGCCGCCAGCCTGTTGCATGCGGTGGGTTTGCCGGAGCTCATTACCTACTCGCTGGCGGAATACGAGGAGCGGGCGGTGCGACTGGCAACTCAGCCGACGGAGCTGGCGGCGCTGCGGGACAAGCTGGTGTACAATCGCTTGCGAACCCCATTGTTCGACACCGAGCGTTTTACCCGGCATCTCGAACGTGCTTACGAATTGATGTGGGAGCGCGATGTACAGGGACTGCCGCCAGCTCCACTGCATGTATCGGCGCTGCCCGGCCGTGAACCCGGATAGGACTCATGACGCTGGTCGCACAATTCTCAACTGAAGTCGACTGAATCTGTGTCGGTGTTCAATTTGATATTACCGGCGACTTTCAAATCCAGACTTGGACAGGATTGGTTGCTCTATCGGTTTCTGCGCGAGTCCTGGCTGCAACGCCAGTTGTTTCTGAAACTGCTGAAGCGGGATTTCGCCGAACGTTACCGAGGTTCCTATCTGGGGCTGCTCTGGTCACTGTTGCTGCCGCTGTTGTCACTGCTGGTATTCACCTTTTTTTTTCGGCGTGATCTTTAAACTCCGTTGGGGTGAGCATGGGGGCAGTTCGTTGAGCGAATTGGCGTTGATCCTGTTTGTCGGTATGGCGCTCTATAATTTTCTTGCCGAATGTCTCAGCCGCGCCCCTGG
Source organism: Candidatus Competibacter phosphatis (assembly GCF_012939995.1). Lineage (GTDB taxonomy): Bacteria > Pseudomonadota > Gammaproteobacteria > Competibacterales > Competibacteraceae > Competibacter > Competibacter phosphatis. The sequence goes on from NZ_SPMZ01000068.1 coordinate 13,250, forward strand.
TCTGATCCTGGCGCACCAGAATTATGTCAAGAACGTCATCTTCCCTCTGGAGATGTTACCGGCGGTGATGGCGACCTCCGCCTTGCTGACGCTGGCCGCCACATTGTCCGTGATTCTGCTGTTGCAGGAGACGCTGGGTAGTGGTCTGAGCTGGACGGTGTTGTTGCTACCGCTCTTGGTGTTGCCGCTGCTGTTGCTTGCGCTGGGTCTGAGCTGGTTTCTGGCTGCCTTGGGGGTATACATCCGCGATATCCAGCAGTTGATCGTGCCGCTGGTGCAATTACTGATGTTCATGAGTCCGGTGTTCTATCCGGTCAGCGCCCTGCCGGAAGCCGTCCGATACTGGTTCCAGTTCAATCCGCTGGCGCTGATGATCGAACAGACTCGGGGGATTATTCTATTTAACCAACCACCTGCTTGGATGCCCTACCTGTTTTGCCTGGGCGTGGGATTGTTGGTGGCGTTGCTGGGTGCCTATTGGTTTGCCCGAACTCGCAGGGGATTCGCCGATGTCCTCTGAACCGGTGAGCGACCGCTCGACCGAAGAGCAGTTCGTGATCGAGGTGAATGAGGTTGGTAAGTGCTACCAGATCTACGAGAAACCGCAGGACCGCCTGAAGCAGATGCTATGGCGTGGCCGGCGCCGCTACTATCACGAGTTCTGGGCCTTGCGGAACATGTCGTTTACGGTTCGGCGCGGTCAGACGGTTGGGGTGATCGGCCGGAACGGCTCCGGTAAATCCACCCTGCTCAAGATGCTTTGCGGCACGCTGGCGCCCACCACCGGTACGCTGGCGGTGCGAGGTCGGGTCGCGGCGCTGCTGGAACTGGGTACCGGGTTCAATCCAGAGTTTACCGGTCGCGAGAACGTCTACCTCAACGCCGCGATTCTCGGTCTCGACGACATGGAAATCGAATGTTACCTGCCCGAGATTCTGGCCTTTGCCGACATTGGCGAATTCATCGACCAACCCGTCAAGACCTATTCCAGCGGCATGGCGGTACGGTTGGCTTTCTCCGTCGCCGCTCATGTCCGCGCCGACATCCTGGTCATCGACGAGGCATTGGCGGTCGGCGATATGTTTTTCGTGCAGAAATGTATGCGTTTTCTCCGCAAGTTTCAGGAGCATGGCACCTTGTTTTTCGTCAGCCACGACACTGCGGCGGTGGTCAATCTCTGCGATTACACGTTATGGCTGGAACAGGGACAGGTGCGTGAGTCGGGTCCAGCCAAGGAGGTCTGCGAGCACTACTTGGCAACCTTGCGCGAATCCCAGGGTGCGACTGTTTCGGTAGCGCCGTTGCCACGACAACCCGACGCCGAAATTGCCCCGCATGCGCCGATGGAGCGGGTGGATCAGCGGCTGGCGTTTCTGAATCAGACCCGCTTTCGTAACGATATTGAACTGTTCGAATTTCGCCGTGAAGTTAATAGCTACGGTACTGGGATGGTTCAGATCAAGGACGTCCATTTTCAAGACGAGCAAGGCCGTATCCTGAGCTGGATTGTCGGAGGTGAAATAATTATCCTGGTCGTGAATACACTAGTGCTAGCTAATTTTGACAACCCTATCATTGGTTTTTTTTATCAAGGATCGACTTGGTCAGCACCTATTCGGGGAGAATACCTATCTGACTTATGCCAATGATCCTCGTCCAGCAGTTGTTAATCAATATTTGATCGCAGGGTTTACCTTCCGCATGCCAGTGCTGCCGGTTGGCGATTATTCGGTAGATGTAGCAGTCGCTTCGGGTACGCAGAAAGACCATGTTACCCATTGCTGGTGCCACGATGTTCTGATTTTTTAAGTCCCATGCTAGTAGTGTGCGTCAAGGCTATGGGTTGATGGGTATACCAATGCTGACTATCGAACTGAAGGTTGCCAGCATGTTGGAACCGCTTCAGAAATCATGCTCATGATCGCTTTTCGTAAGGGCCTCAAAGGCAAAATCCGTAAGTTGATGCAGCAACGTCATGGTGATGACCAATAGCTGTTCCAAGTTGGCTTACGTGCCAGAATTAGATGGCCTTCGTGGCATCGCGATTCTTGCCGTTATGTTCTTCCACGCTGAGATTCAATTTTTTTGAAGGGGGATTTATCGGCGTGGATATTTTTTTTTGTATTGAGTGGCTTCTTGATCACATCGTTACTTGTGCAAGAATTTGATTGTATGGGGGCGCGCATTAACCTACAGCATTTCTACATGAGGCGTGTGCTAAGGCTTGGCCCATCTTTGATATGTTTGCTGGTCGTGTTTTGCCTTATAAGTTCTTTGGTATTAGGCAAGGAAATGGCTATCAAGAATTTTATTGATGCTGTGATTTCTCTGGTATATCTTTCAAATTGGGCAAGAGCTTTTGAGTTACACCCGCCTGATTTTCTTGGGCATACATGGTCGCTCTCAATTGAAGAGCAATTTTACATTCTATGGCCAGTTGTTTTATTGACCCTGCTCCGTATAACAAAAAAATCGTTGGTATATCGTCTTTGTATCGACTCTTGTTGCGTTGTTTTCTTGGTTCCTTAGACTCTATCTTGTTATGAATGATGCAACAGCAGAACGAATGTATAATGGGTTGGATACAAGAGCGGATGCGTTGATGGTTGGTTGCACTCTTGGTGTGCTGATATCTTCGAGCTTAATAAGTGAAAACATTAAGGAATATTTGTCGAAATACCTTATGGTTATCGCCCCTTTTTTCTATGATAGGCCTTCTTGCCTTTTCCATTTTTTAGCAAATGGCAAGATCCAAGAATGTATTATTTAGGATTCTTTGTCATCGACCTTCTTACAGCAACATTGATTCTCGATATCCTCGTAGGCAAACGAAGCATTGTTGGCAAAATTTTCACGATGAAATGGTTGATTTGGGTAGGATCAGTTTCCTACGGTCTATATCTTTGGCATTATCCAATATTTAGGACAATTTTAGCTCTAGGATTTAATCATCTGACGGTTATTTTGATTGGTACAGTTTTTAACTTTAATCGCTGCTGCATGTTCCTACTATTTCCTGGAAAGACCGATACTTAAATTCAAAAAGTCATTTACTTATGCGACATTTAATAAAAGCGTTAGTTAACCTCTGCTTGCGATACGCTCAGCACAGGTGGGATAATCGTAAGTTAATAAATATCCCACAATTTGTATTTGTGTAGGAAAACTATAGATTCGCTTGTGCCAAGCTGTTATCTGATACCAATCAAAATTGACCAAAACATCATTTATGGTGATCAGTTATGACTAATCAAGACAAAATAGTGGTTGATCGCTTTCATGATCTTTATTATAACGGTCTGGAAGGTACGGGTCCTATTTTCGCGCAAACTTATTGGTTTAATACTCCTTGTCTGAAATGTCCACTAGATCTTTGGATTTACCAGGAGATCATCGCTGAAATCAGGCCCAAGCTAATAATCGAAACAGGCACCCATCTTGGCGGCAGCGCGCTTTTCTTGGCGCATATGCTAGACATCTTAGGCTATGGCGAGGTGATTACTATAGATATTATAGAGAACGCTACTAGACCGATACACCCTAAGATCAACTATGTAAAGGGTTCCAGTGTGGACTCAGTGCTCATCGATTCCCTATTGCGCCACCGTTCTGAAGAAACCAGATTAGTCATTCTAGATTCTGATCACACTAAACATCATGTGGCGCAGGAGCTTGAATTATTTGCTCCATATGTCAGTGTGGGAAGTTATATAATAGTAGAAGATACAAATATAAATGGACACCCGATTTATCCTTCGTTTGGTGAAGGGCCGTTTGAGGCAGTAGAAGAGTTCTTGAGTCAAAATAAAAATTTTATAATAGATAAGACTAGAGAGAAGTTCTTAATGACATTTAATCCATATGGTTATTTGAAGCGAATTAGGTAATTGGTATTGGCAATTATGATGGTTGATCGGATCGTGCGTTTGATGAGTATGTGGGGCAGTGAGGGGTGGACTTGCAGTAGACATAAACTCAATGCAAATTCGACTAAGTCAAATATCAAGTTGACTATTTTCACAGGTAAATAAAAAATAATTTCAGGGGTTATTGATGGCTACTCATTCTGATTCGATATCGCCTGTGATTGTTATGTCGCCCCTCCTACCTGTTATCGATATAATTATCCCGGTTTACCGTGGGCTGGATGAAACCCGGCGCTGTTTGGAGAGCGTGCTGGCGTTTCCTCAGCGGACCACCTGCGAAATCGTGGTGATCGACGATTGCAGCCCGGAACCGGAGTTGAGCACTTTTCTGCGGCAACAAGCGGAAACCGGTGCTTTCACCCTGCTGGAAAATCCGGTCAATACTGGTTTCGTCAATGCGGTCAACCGGGGTATGGTGTTGCACCCCGATCGCGATGTGGTACTGCTCAACAGCGACACAGAGGTGCATGGCGACTGGCTGGATCGTTTGTACCAACATGCGGGTGGCGATCCGATGATTGGAACGGTGACCCCGTTTTCCAACAATGCCACGATTTGCAGCTATCCGCGTTTCATGCAAGATAATCCACTGCCGGCTGGTTGGTCGCTGGCGGCATTGGATGCCTTGTTCGCGGAGATCAACGCCGGGCAAGCCGTGGACATGCCGACCGCAGTCGGATTCTGTATGTACATTACCCGGCGTTGCCTGGATCAGGTCGGTTATTTCGACGCCGCTCTGTTCGCGCGTGGCTACGGTGAGGAAAACGATTTCTCGATGCGGGCGCTGGAAATCGGGTTTCGCCATCTGCATGCCGCCGACGTGTTTGTTTATCATCGTGGCGGAATCTCCTTTGGCATGGAGAGCGCCACTCTATGCGCACAAGCTCAGCAGATTCTGGAGCAACGGCAACCCCGCTATTTTCCGCTGGTCGGTGACTATTGCGCTCGCGATCCGGCCCGTTTGCTGCGGCGGCGTATCGACAATGCCCGGTTGGCGCGCTCATCAAAGCCTCGATTGTTGTTTGTCATGCATAAGGGTGGCGGTGGCACCGAGAAGCATGTGCGGGAGTTGGCGGCGCTGCTGGAACCGGATTACGAGGTCTTTATCCTGCGGGCTTTCGATGCCACGACGGCGGTGCTGGAATGGGCGCGGCACGGGGAAGAATTCAGTGTCTGGTTTCCAATGCCATATGCCTACTCCGACTTATTGAGTTTTCTCAGGCAACTGTCGGTGGCTCGCATCCATTTCCATCATGTGCTCGATCTGCAACAGCAATTGCTGCAACTGCCTAATGATTTGGCGATTCCCTACGATTTTACCTTGCACGATTATTATCCGATTTGCCCGCAATACAATCTAGCGCGAGCGGATGGCCGCTATTGCGGTGAGCCGGACACGGCGGGTTGCACGGCCTGTTTAGCTGAACGTCCCGCTCCTTGGGGTTTGGATATTCTGTCCTGGCGCACCTGTTTTGAGCACTTACTGGTCGGTGCCGAGCGAGTTATCGTGCCATCGCAGGATCTTTTGACCCGAATGCAGCGTTATGTCCCCGAGGCGCATTATCACTATCTTCCTCATCCAGAGCCGATGTTGGATAGCGTGACGATTCCGCCATCGTGCGATGGAGTTGGCGAGCTTAAAGTGCTGGTGCTGGGTCGTCTGACGCCAGCCAAGGGATTGCATCTGTTGGAGCGTTGCGCCGACGATGCCAAAACGCGAGAATTACCGCTTTTTTTCCGAGTGATTGGCCATGCGGATCGCGAGACGCGACAGGAACCCGATTTGCCGTTGTCTTTCTCCGGCCCTTACCAAGATGAGCGCCTATTGCTGCTGATCGCCCGGGAACGTCCTGATGTAATCTTTTTTCCGGCGCAGTGGCCGGAAACCTATTCCTACACCCTCAGTGTCGCCATACGAACGGGTTTACCGATTGTTGCCCCTCGATTGGGAGCTTTCATCGAGCGATTGGTAAATCACCCACAGTCTTGGCTACTAGACTGGGATACGCCCGCTGGGATTTGGAATGATCTATTCATGGGCCTGCGGCGTATTTCAGAATCAACCCCATGTTAAATGTCCATCATCCGCTGGATCGATAATCCTTCATGACAGGGCGAAATTATGGGTTGGATGTGTTGCAGGCGGCGGCGATACTGCTTGTTCTGACCTCTCATGCTACTTTCTTTATTATTCAAGCTATTCCAGAGTCTGATCGGGTCAAGCTGATCAGCTATTTTTGTGGGTTCTGGAGAGTGGAGCTTTTTTTTGTTCTGAGTGGGTTTTTGATTGGGAAAATATAGCTAAACAAAGTAATAGTGATCATATTTTATTGGAACGAAAGAGTTCATCAACGGAACAGTGAGTTTGTTTGCGGATGGCTTTGGCCTGAGCCCACTTGTGCTCAATGGGGTTGAGGTCGGGCGAATAAGGCGGGAGATATTCGAGGGTGTGGCCGGCTTGGCGGAGGGCGTTTTGAACGTCGGCGCGTTTGTGGAAAGTGGCGTTGTCCAGGACGATCACGGGCGGCGGGGGGAAGTTGCGGCAAGGAGGACGGTGGCGAATCCGAGGCGAGAAAGACGTCCGCGTTGACGCTGGATTCGAACAAGCCGA
>NZ_SPMZ01000069.1 GCF_012939995.1 Candidatus Competibacter phosphatis
GTTCACGGGGCCGCAGCCATCGACGACGGCATTTCGGGCTACTATCTCGTCAACGAAATGGCCCGGGTAGCCGAGAGCCTGGAAACCCTGATCGAGCCCCGGGATTGGGCGGTGTTCCAAACCTCCCCCCTGGCGACGATGGCGGCTTGGCTAATCACCACGGCCGAGCAAGTCCAATTGCGAAAGTATCGCAAGCATCCGCGTGGACCCAAGAAGCCGCCCGTGAAGCGGGCCCACGATCCCCACCGACCTCATGTATCCGTGGCCCGCCTGCTGGCGTTGCGCCACCAGGCCAACTGAGCCGCAACCACTCAGATCTTGACCACCTTCAAAGCCCTGGTGTGAACGACTTTATCTGGTTGGTGATTTGATCGATTTCTGGAGTCTGCGCAAGGGTGGGCGCTGGCCGGCGGGGCATGGCCGCGTGCTGAAATCCCTGCTGGCCAAGGCCAAGCAGGGGGTGCGGGTGATCTACATTCCCGGCAACCACGACGAGGTGGCGCGCGATTATCTGGGGCTGCTGGTGGGCGGGGTCGAACTGGTGGCGGAATACGAACACCATACCGCCGACGGCCGGCGCTTTCTGGTGACTCACGGCGACGAACTCGACAGCGCGGTCAAGTGCGGCGGCTGGCTGACCGGCATGTTCGGCGACTGGATGTACGACGTGCTACTGTTCGCCAACCGCTGGACCAACCGGCTGCGCCGCCGCTTGAATTATCCATATTGGTCGCTGGCGAATTTCCTCAAGCCGCGGATCGGGCAGGCCGCCGCCTACATCGCCCGTTTCGAAGCCGCCGCCGCGCGCGAGGCTCGGCATCGGGGCTTCGACGGCGTGATCTGCGGCCACATCCACCAGGCGGCGTTGCGGGATATCGGCGGGGTATGCTACGCCAACGATGGCGATTGGATCGAAAGCTGCACCGCGCTGGTCGAGCATCGCGACGGCCGCTTGGAAGTCCTGCACTGGGTCGATGAAACGGCACGCTGTCGGGTGTGGACAGCGCCGGCGGCGGCGGAACCGGAAGTGGAACCGGAGGCGGCGTAGAACCGAGCTCTTGCGGTGCCGTCTTCGGCACCGGACGGAGAAAAGGATTTAGCTCGGCACGCCGATGAAGCGGAAGTAGCGCCAGAGGCCGCCGTAGGCCCGCTGGACAGTGGCATCCAGCGGTCGAAAGTGGGTCTGCAGTTCCGGCAGCAACTGGCCGGTCATCCGCACATGATTGACGCCCATCCAGCGCCGGAACGCCGCTTGGTCCGAATCGTGGAAATCCACCACCGCGATCAGGCCATTTGCGGCTAGATCCTGACGGACGTTGGCGATGACCGCCTCCCAGCCCGGATTGATCATGCTCAGACAGTAAGACAGGACGATCAGATCGAAGCTGGACCGCTGGTCCGGCAATCCGGCGTAGGGCTGATGCAACAGGGTGATTCGGTCACCGTATGGCGTCAGGCGGCGACGGGCACGGGTGAGCATGTCGGCCGAGAGATCCAGCCCGGTGAGTCGTGCTTCAGGAAAGCGCCGCGCCATCCGCACCAGATTACTTCCGGTACCGCAACCGATTTCCAGAATGTTCGCCGGCGCGTGCCGGGAGGCTATCCGTTCGATCAGATCGGCGCGACCGAACAGGAAACTCCAGCGGGTGACATCGTAAATGCGGGCGTGGAACCGGTAATAGCGTTGCAGCGCGCGGTCCGGCGCAATGGTCGCGGTCACAGCACTTCCGCCAGATGCAGGCTACCGTAAGTGCCGACCCGGTCTTGCGGGTGCAGAGCGGTGGTCAGTTCCGGGAAGAAGCGCACGGTGGATTTCACCCACTCCGGCAGGAAATTCAATTCCGGGCTGGCCGAGCGCAGCATAATCTTACTACCGGGCTGACTGTTGGCCAGAATCAGCTCCCACTCCTCGCGCAGCGCATCGGGCTTATGCCAGGCCAGCCAGTCCTGGTGATCCAGCAGCACGAAATGACTGTAGGCACCGGGATGTTCCTTGAGAAAATGGCTGACGGTGGCGTTGTGGGTGCGCACGCGGCCGACGTTGGCGTGCAACTGTTCGAAGTTTTCCGGCTTGAGGTAATTCGGGCAACAATCCGGGGTGTAGGAACCGGTCAGATAGACTCGCCAGAAGTAGTTGTCGTGGATCAGCACCTCGGTGAGCACATGCCGCAGCTTGGCGCTGACGTAACCCACCATTCCACCGGGATATTGGGTGTTGATCAACCGGATCTGCGGTCGAGGCACCCCCAGCATGGCCATGGTCATCGGCTGCTTGACCAGCCAGGAGGTGAAGCGGCCCCACAGCACCGACTCGATCTGTTGGTAGATGTCCCGCTGTTCGGCCAGGGTCCGGGCGTCCAGCAGATCGAGCAGCCGTGAACGCAGCTTGCGATCGGCGCTCAGCAGATAGCGGCTCAGAATCCAGGCGACCGCCCCGGAGGTGCCGTAGTAGTAGAACGACTTCTTGCGACTGGTGTTATCGAAGTAGTCGATCTTTTCGTCCCAGAAGGCTTGGGCGTAGGCTGGCAGACTGTGTCGGGCCGCGCGGTAGATCTTGCGGAACGCCTGGTGCGAGCCGTTCCCGAACAGATTGAACAGATCGGCGAAATCGCCCCGTTCGATCAGGGCTAGCTTGAGATGCAACAGGGCGTTCTGGCGCGGGTTGACGTCGACCGCGTGAATTTCCGCCGGGGAATCGAGCAGGTAATCCAGCGTGTTGCACCCGGCGCTGGTGAGCACCACGACCCGGCTGTCGTCGTCCAGATTGAGAATCCGCCGATCGATGCGCGGATCTTCCCAGCAGACGTTGTAGATCAGGCAGCGCTTGTGAACTGCCTTGAACACCAGATCGTGCGCGCCGTTGACCAGTTTCGTGCCGATTTTCTTGACCATGCCATCAACCGCCGTGGGAAGTCTGAACGTGTCGTTTCCGAACGAGTGATGATGGGCGAACAGGGTGACAAGCGAATGGCGGATTCGTTAATTTTTGGCGAAAAAATCGGTCCTGGCGGGTTTCGGCAAGCGCTTGTAGGTCGGGTTGAGTCTTGGCGGGAAGATCACGGCCGCTCCCGGTTCAGGCGCGGCGCGCTGACAGCGCCGACACCGAACCGAAGCTCATCTCGGCCGCCGCATGGACGTCAGACGGATTACGGTCGAGCGCGGACAATGAAAATATCTATAACCGCTGCTAAGTGACTATGCTTCTTAAAAACCGAATCAATTGAGGTTCAACTACCTCCTCCCATTCTTTTTTCGTCATTTTACTGAATACATCAAAATTGTTTTTTTCTTTTACGTTTATTGTTACCCCATGATTTTTCTTATATTTTTTGATTAGTTCCTTCGCATTATCGTCAGAAGCTATTGTAGGAAAGCTCTCAGAGGCCAACCCATATGTACGCTCAAATGCTTTGGGATGGTAATAATTTTCTAGGCAGCTTTTCTGAAGAACGTAGGCACTACCTCTTTCTCTTTTTTCTATTTCGAAAATTATCAGCCCTAGCCGTTTGCTTTTCAAAATTATTATTATGCTTATCGCTATCAATTATAAGGTAAAGATTTCGGCCAGAATTATCAAAATAGTCAATATTAAGAAAAACTGTCGATATCGTCCCCGCCACCGAATGGCAACACAAGGATAGTATCGACTCCAACAAGTGGTTTATCGATTAGTGTTCGGCAAATAATGTCATAGAATCTTGCATCATTGTGACTCTCTACAAACACTATCTTTTTCATGCGAGTCGCGCAAATTGTATGAAGGTTTGATGCCAAGCTCATTAATAATGTTATTCAGAAAAAGTCTCTTTTCCGTTCTCGTTATAATTTTCATATATAGATCCATTAGCTTTTTTTGCACAGAATTATGGATTCAATATAAGTAGCCCCCGCAAATACTGGGCTATGCGTTGTTATGATTACTTGATTGTCATCCGAAAGCCCACGTAATGCACTAAGCAAATCATTTTTGTGCGGACGGGTGAAGAAAAAGTCTCTGGCTCTTCGATTAGATATATGATATTCACACCTTTATTTTTCTCTGCAAGATAACGAAAGCGAGCAACCATAAATAGTCGCCGATAGCCTGCGCCTTTGTGACTCATAGGTATAGGTCGGACATCGTTCTCAAACTGGAAAGAAACATCAACACTTTTAATTGCGTCTTTCCAGGTAATGATTGGTTTTATCTCCACCTCCTTAAGATTTGATACGTACTCGCTCATGTACCCTTTGACCGACCGCGCCTCCTTTTGCATTTCTCCTGATATTTCTGATTCGATAACCGCAAGCTTGTTTGATTCGGTGCTTTCTCTTTCTAAATAATCGAGTATTTCACTTACGGAGTTTGACTTAAAGCGAGTGTCAGCCTCTAAACCATAGTCGGCCTTAAATAATTCTACATTAGGCAATAACGAACATATATTGTACTCATCATTGACATATCGCTCTTTCCTGAGAATATCATGAGATGCACAATATTCTTTTATATACTTAATCTTTTCTAGTTTCGAGTTTCTTCCTCTTCCCTGTACTGGTATCGATATTTCATATCGACCTAACATTTCATTTAATTCCTCGTCGGATTTCCTGCATAGAAGCTGGAAGTCTTCCTTTTCATAGTCAACCATCAATAACTGCTCGGTATCAAAACCTTTCTTGGGCGCAGTTACAATTTTTTCTAATTACAAGTTGACAACCAATTAAAATATCATCAAGAAATTCATACAAACCGTCTGCTTTTTTTTTATTTTTCGTCTTTTATCTTCTCTTCAAGGATTTCTCGTAACTCTTCAGATGAGAATTGGCAGATTATTTCAATAGGCTTTTCTATTTTATTAAAGTCAGTAAGAGTAACAGGATTATCCTTTGGGTTAAGAAAGGTTGCGATGGCATTCAATATGATAGATTTTCCTGCATCGTTTTGTCCCACAATTGACGAGAATTTATTGAGTGGAATGGACTGCGGTCCAACTATTCCACGATAATTGCTAATCGTGACATTTTTTGATAATCATTTCTGTTCTCTATGTGCTGTCTGCTCTTTCATTTAACGGCCAACTTTGTACTGCATTTGATACCTTCAATTGATTTAGCTTGCCCGCTACCTATGTTGGCAAAATCATCTCGCCGCGATGTCCATCTTCATCCTTCATTTTTTTTGACCGAGCGCTTACAGCGCATCCTTCTCAACATTGACCCGATCTCGGAGGTCAGCTTCAACCGCCTCATTCAACTCGGAAATCCATGAAATTATCGTGACAAATCTCACTGTTACAATGCAATCCCGGTTCTATTCGTAGAATCTTAAAAAACCGAAGTAGAAACAGAACACGGTTTCAGCCAACAATCTGGAAAAATGACAAAATAAAAACGCATTTAGTCACAAAAATAAAGCAAACCAGCATCCATCAGTGCTGGTCGATGCGGTGATCAGGCTCGTCGAGAGACGGAAATACGCCTGTCTTAGCTGAACTTTAGCCATTTTCATGGCGCACAGAAGTCGGCAAGCAGCGACCCTGAGGCATTTTCTCCGACCAAAGATGCCTATGGGAGTGTTGCCTGTCGACCTAATGAGGATCATAGGGGTGTTCGCGCCGCTATTTCCGAGCAGGCATGGCGTCATGTGCCCGTGCTGCTAGGTGGGGCGATCTTGGCGCCAGGCCAACGCACGGTGACGGCGGTGTTACGGGTGATGAGATTCGGGCGCGAAACTGGAGCAGCTTACTGAAGCACTCTGCTATGCGGCGTAAGAGCTAAATCCAGCTAAGGTGACGCGAAAATACATCCACACAGCGTGACTGATGATCTCAGCGGGGTAGTGGTAGCCGGTATAGGGACTCTTGGTGTCGTTCATGGCCACGAAACCTACCGACTTCGCTGATTGCGTTCAACTTGACAATACCAATCCACCCGTTCTGTCCACGCCGCCGTTCTTCGTTGGTCGGGCGTTATGAGCCGGTCAACGCTTTCAGCCGCCGCAGTTCGGCCAGTGCCTGTTCCGGCGCCAGCGCGTCAAGGTCGAGTTCCGCCAACGCGGCGACCGCCGGATGCGCGGCCTCGCCGAATAAGGATAATTGCGGGCTCGCCGCCGACCGGCCCGTCAACTCCCGCCGCAGCATCTGCCGCTCCAGCAATCGCAGCCGCTGACGAGCCTGCTGGATCACCACCGGCGGCACGCCCGCCAGCGCCGCCACTTGCAGGCCATAACTGCGGCTGGCCGGCCCATCCTGGACTCGGTGCAGGAACGCGATGGTGTCGCCATGCTCCACGGCGTCGAGATGGACATTGACGATGCCGGACTGCGCTTCCGGTAGCCGGGTCAACTCAAAATAATGCGTGGCGAATAGAGTGAAGGCCCGCGCCGTGCCCGCCAGATGCGCCGCGCAGGCCCAGGCCAGCGCCAAGCCATCGAAGGTGCTGGTGCCGCGACCGATCTCGTCGATCAGCACCAGACTATGAGGTGTCGCGTTGTGCAGGATATTGGCGGCCTCGCTCATTTCCACCATGAAGGTCGAACGGCCGCTGGCCAGATCGTCGGAAGCGCCGATGCGGGTAAAAATGCGATCGATCGGTCCGATCACCGCCCGCTCGGCCGGCACGAAGCTGCCCAAGTGCGCCAACAACACGATCAGCGCGGTTTGGCGCATGTAGGTGGACTTGCCGCCGAGATTGGGGCCGGTCACGATCAGCATCCGCCGCCGGTCGGGTTCGAGCTTCAGATCGTTGGGCACGAACGGCTCGTCCAACAACTGTTCGACCACCGGATGGCGGCCGGCCACGATCTCGATTCCCGGTCGTTCCACCAATTCCGGTGGGTTCCAGCATAACGCGGCGGCCCGTTCGGCCAGATTGGCCAGCACGTCCAGTTCCGCCAGGGCGGCGGCGCTGGCCTGCAAGGCGGATAAACGGACAATCAGTTGATCCAGCAGGGCATCGTAGAGCGCCTTTTCCCGCGCCAGCGCCTGTTCCTGAGCGCGCAACACCTTATGCTCGAATTCCTGCAATTCCGGGATGATGTAGCGTTCGGCGCCCTTGAGGGTTTGACGGCGCAGATAATCGGCCGGCACTGCTTGCGACTGGGCGCGGCTGACTTCGATGTAATAACCATGCACCCGGTTGAATCCAAGCTTGAGATTCTGGATGCCGGTACGCTGCCGTTCCCGCGCTTCCAGTTCCACCAGGAATCGGTCGGCGTGTTCGCTCAATTCCCGCAACTCGTCGAGTTCGGCATCATGGCCGGGGGCGATGACGCCGCCGTCGCGCAGTACCTGCGGTGGATTGGCGATGATCGCCCGTCGCAACAGGTCGCAAATATCGGGATGAGTCCCGGCTTGGTTGGCGAGTTCGCGTAGCAACGCGGCATCCAGCAGACCGAGCAAGCGCTGCACATCGGGCAAGCGGGCGAGCGCGTCGGCCAGGGCGATCAAATCGCGCGGACGGGCCGATTTCAGCGCCACCCGCGCCAGAATCCGTTCCACGTCGCCGACCCCGCGCAGCAGGCCGCGCAAGTATTCGTAACCGCCATTGTCCAGCAGTTGCCGCAAGCTGTCTTGCCGCTGGCCGAGCGTGTTCCGGTCGCGCAGCGGGCGATGGGTCCAGCGCCGCAGCAGCCGTCCGCCCATCGGCGTCACGCAACGGTCCAGCAAGCCGATCAGGGTATGTTCGTGGTGGCCGCTCAGGCTGTGTTCCAATTCCAGATTACGGCGGCTGGCGGCGTCCAAAATCACGCTGTCCTCGTGCCGTTCGACCCGCAGTCCGGTCAAATGCGGTAATGCGCCGCGCTGGGTATCCTTGACGTATTGCAGCAGGCAACCGGCGGCGGCCACCGCGACCGGCTGATCGGTACAGCCGAAACCGTTCAGATCGCGCACGCCGAATTGGGCGCACAGCGCGCGCGCGGCGCTGTCCCGGTCGAAATGCCAGGGCGCCTGCCGACGTAGACCGGGATGGTCGCGCCAGCCATCGGGTGGGGTGATATCCTCGCCGATCAGCAGTTCGGCCGGTTTCAGGCGTTCCAGCTCGTTGCACAGCGCCGCCTCGCCATGCACCTGGACGACGGTGAAGCGGCCGCCGCTCAGATCGAGACTGGCCAAACCATAGGTCTGCTTGCTCTGGTGCAGCGCGACCAGCAGGTTATCGCGGCGTTCGTCCAGCAGCGCTTCGTCGGTCAGCGTGCCGGGGGTGACGATGCGTACCACCCGCCGTTCCATCGGCCCCTTGCCGGCGGTGGGGTCGCCCAGTTGCTCGCAGATCGCCACCGACAGCCCCAGTTTGATCAGCTTGGCCAGATAACTTTCGACCGCGTGAAACGGTACGCCGGCCATCGGGATGGGTTGACCGGCGGATTGGCCCCGGCTGGTCAGGGTAATATTGAGCAGTTCGGCGGCTTGGCGGGCGTCGTCGTGGAATAGTTCGTAAAAATCCCCCATCCGGTAAAACACCAGAATATCGGGGTGTTCGGCCTTGATGCGTAGGTATTGCCGCATCATCGGCGTGTGTTGGGATAAATCCTGGGTCTCGTCGTTCATCGCGATCATCCGCGGGGCGTTGCAAAGGAGCGGCTAAAGTCGTCAAACCAGCCGGTTCGCGCCGGAAACGCCGCTTATTCTCGTTTGCACTATAGTACCTGAGTGCCATGTTGCCGCCGCCTCCAAACCACGGGAGATCCATTGTGTCGTCACCGAATCCTGCCCAGCGGAACCTTTACGAACTTGCCACCCAAGTGGGCAGCGCTCTGTGTGCGCGCAAGCAAATCCTGGCAGTCGCGGAATCCTGCACCGGCGGCTGGATCGGCAAATCCGTCACCGACATAGCCGGCAGTTCCGGCTGGTTCGACCGAGGTTTCGTCACCTACAGCAATGTGGCCAAGACCGAGCTGCTTGGCGTGCGGGAGGCGACCCTCGCCCGCCATGGCGCGGTCAGCGCCGAGGTGGTGACCGAAATGGTGGCCGGTGCGCTGGAACGCAGCCGCGCCGACATCGCTCTCGCCGTCAGCGGCGTCGCCGGTCCCGACGGCGGCACCGCCGACAAGCCGGTCGGCACGGTCTACCTGGCTTGGGCGCCAAGGGGTGGATCGACGCGGGTCGTGCGCCAGCATTTCGACGGCGACCGCGAGGCGGTGCGCTTGGCAACCGTGGCCGCCGCGCTGCAAGGGGTATTGGATGTGTGCGCCCACCGAGGATGAACGCCGGCTGTTCCTGGCGCTCTGGCCGAGCGACGCCGAACGGCGGCAATTGGCGGAGTTGGCGGCGGCCGTCGCCGGACGGCGACGAGTACGCGACGCCAACCTGCATCTGACCCTGGTATTTTTGGGCGCCACCAATGCCGCTCGTCTGGCGGCTTACGAAGCGGCCTTGACCGATCTGGCGGTGCCGAGCCTAGAGTTGATCCTGGACCGCTATGGTTACTGGCCGCGACCTCGTATCCTGTGGTTGGGGTCCAGCCATACCCCGCCGGAACTGTACGAACTGGTGGCCGAGTTGCATCGTCGCCTGCGCGGCTGCGGCTTTACTCCCGAACGGCGGGCATTCCAGGCCCATATTACCTTGGCGCGCAAGTTTTCCGGCCCAGCTCCGACCCAGCCTCCCGTCGCGCCGATCCGCTGGCGGGTCAACGAGGTGGCGCTGGTCGAATCGCAATCGTCGCCGGAAGGTTCGCGCTATCGAGTGCTGTGCCGCTGGCCGGGGGGCTAGGTTCGATCGATAGTCTATGGAATAATCGCTGAAAACAACCGGTTCCGCTTTTCCCGGCCGGTTACTCACCTGATTCCAAGGGGATGCACGGAATGGATGACAATAAGAAAAAGGCGCTCGCGGGCGCGCTGACCCAGATCGAGCGCCAGTTTGGCAAGGGCGCGGTCATGCGAATGGGCGACGCCACCAGCGCCGCCCGTGACGTGATGGCCGTTTCCACCGGCTCGCTCGGCCTGGATATCGCCCTGGGCATCGGTGGCCTACCACGCGGGCGGGTGACCGAAATCTATGGACCCGAATCCTCCGGCAAAACCACCCTGGCGCTACAGGTCATCGCCGAAACCCAGAAGTTGGGTGGTTGTGCCGCCTTCATCGATGCCGAGCACGCCCTGGATCCCATCTACGCCGCTAAATTAGGCGTCAACGTGGACGATCTACTGGTTTCCCAGCCCGACACCGGCGAACAGGCGCTGGAAATCGCCGACATGCTGGTGCGCTCCGGCGCGGTGGATACCGTGGTGGTCGATTCGGTGGCGGCGCTGACTCCCAAGGCCGAGATCGAAGGCGACATGGGCGATTCGCACGTCGGCCTGCACGCCCGCTTGATGAGTCAGGCGCTGCGCAAGCTCACCGCCAACATCAAGCGCTCCAACACCCTGGTTATTTTTATCAATCAAATCAGGATGAAGATCGGCGTCATGTTTGGTTCGCCGGAAACCACCACCGGCGGCAATGCCCTCAAGTTCTACGCCTCGGTGCGGCTGGATATCCGCCGCACCGGCGCGATCAAGAAAGGCGACGAGGTCATCGGCAACGAAACCCGAGTCAAGGTGGTCAAAAACAAGCTGGCGCCACCTTTCAAGCAAGCCGAGTTCGAGATTCTTTACGGCGAGGGCGCTTCCCGGCTGGGC
This sequence comes from Candidatus Competibacter phosphatis, assembly GCF_012939995.1. Lineage (GTDB taxonomy): Bacteria > Pseudomonadota > Gammaproteobacteria > Competibacterales > Competibacteraceae > Competibacter > Competibacter phosphatis. The sequence goes on from NZ_SPMZ01000069.1 coordinate 10,604, forward strand.
GAGATTATCGATTTGGGCGTCAAGGCGGCGCTGATCGAAAAATCCGGCGCCTGGTACAGTCGCGGTGGCACCCGCATCGGCCAGGGCAAGGATAATGCCCGTAATTATCTCAAGGAGAACCCGGAGCTGGCTCGCGAATTGGAAAACATGATCCGCGATCATTTCCTGGTCCGTCCCGATGCGGTGCCGGCCACGGCCGAACAAATCGAGGATGATGAGGCCCCTGGCGCCGCGCCCGATGAGCTGGATACGGATCTCTGAGCAGGCCGGCACCGACGACCCGGCGGCGGTGCGCGCCAAGGCGTTGGAGCTGCTGGCTCGGCGTGAGCATTCCCGGCTGGAACTGCGCCAAAAGCTGATTCAGCGTGGCTTTTCGACCGACCGCATCGAGTCGGCGCTGGACCAATTGGCGGAGGAGCGCTTGCTTGACGAGGCTCGTTTCGCCGAGCTCTACGCCTGTGGCCGGGCCGACAAGGGCTACGGACCGTTGCGGATCGGCCGCGAACTGCGCGAGCGTGGCGTGTCGCAAGATCTGGTCGATACGGTGCTGGCGGGGCTGGAGAACGACTGGCTGCCCAAGTTGCGGGAACTGCACCGCAAGCGCTTCAAGTCCCTCGTGCCCACCGATATGGCGGAACGAATGCGACAAACGCGGGTACTGCGCCAACACGGTTTTACCCTGGAGCAGATCAAGCATTTTTTTGCAAGGCTCGGGGGACAGGAAATACCTCTGAGCATTGCTCTCTGAACCCCATTCCCGAACCCTGGATTTTTGAAGCCCGACCATGACCAGCAGCGCCGAACTTCGCACACTCTTCCTCGATTATTTCCACGATCACGGCCACGAAATGGTCGCCAGCAGCTCGTTGGTCCCACTCAACGACACCACGCTGTTATTCACCAACGCCGGCATGGTGCAGTTCAAGGACGTGTTCACCGGCCGCGATCAGCGTCCCTATCATCGAGCGGTCACCGCGCAGCGTTGCGTGCGAGCCGGCGGCAAGCACAACGATCTCGAAAATGTCGGTTATACCGCTCGTCATCACACGTTTTTTCGAGATGCTGGGCAATTTCAGTTTCGGCGACTATTTCAAGAAAGAAGCGATTCATTTCGCTTGGGAGTTTTTGGTCGATGTGCTGAAGCTGCCGCCGGATAAGCTGTGGGTGACCGTCTACCAGACCGACGACGAGGCTTATCAAGTCTGGGCCGACGAGATTCAGGTCCCCAGGGACCGCATCACCCGTATCGGCGATAAGGCCGGTGGTAAGCGCTACGAGAGCGACAATTTTTGGGCGATGGGCGATACCGGTCCTTGCGGGCCGTGTTCGGAAATTTTCTACGACCACGGCCCCGGCATCCCCGGTGGTCCGCCCGGCTCGCCCGACGAGGACGGCGATCGCTACATCGAAATCTGGAACCTGGTGTTCATGCAATACGACCGCGATGCTAGCGGCGTGCTGACGCCGCTACCGAAACCGTCGGTCGACACCGGCATGGGGCTGGAACGGCTGGCGGCGGTGATGCAGGGCGTGCACAGCAACTACGAAATCGACCTGTTTCAACACCTGATCCAGGCCGCCGCCGCCGCGACCGGCGCGACGGATTTGCAGTCCAATTCGCTGCGAGTGATCGCCGACCACATTCGCGCCACCGCCTTCCTGATCGCCGATGGCGTACTGCCTTCCAACGAAGGACGCGGCTACGTGCTGCGCCGGATCATGCGTCGCGCCATTCGCCACGGCTACAAGCTGGGAGCCGAAGGCACGTTTTTCCACCACTTGGTCAAACCGCTGATCGTGGAGATGGGCGCGGCCTACCCGGAGCTGGCGCACGCCGAGGCGCAAGTCACCCGCGCCATCCAACAGGAAGAAGAGCGTTTCGCCGAAACCCTGTCGCACGGCATGAAGTTGCTGGAAGAGGATATCGCCCGCTTGTCGGGCGAGACCCTGCCCGGCGCGACCGTGTTTCGATTGTACGACACTTACGGCTTCCCGGTGGATTTGACCGCCGACATCGCCCGCGAACGCGGTCTATTGTTGGACATGGCCGGCTTCGAGCGGGAAATGGCGGCGCAGCGGGAACGCGCCCGTGCCCACAGTCAGTTCGGTCAGCGCCAGACCGCCGATCTCGGTATCGCCAGCGGTTGCACCGAGTTTCATGGTTACGATCGGCTGGAGGAGGAAGTGACCGTGCTGGCGCTATTCCGCGACGGCAAGGCCGTTGACCCGTTGAACCCCGGCGATGAAGGCGTGGTGGTGCTGGACCACACCCCGTTCTACGCCGAATCCGGCGGTCAGGTCGGCGATAGCGGTTGGTTGCGCGCCGATGGCTTGGAGTTCGCGGTCCACGACACGCGCAAGCAGAGCGAAGGTGTTTTCATCCATATCGGCACGCTGCAACAGGGTCAATTGCGGGTCGGCGCCACCGTAATGGCGCAAGTGGATGCCGTCCAGCGTCAAGCGACCGCGCTTCACCATTCCGCTACTCACTTGCTGCACGCGGCGCTGCGTCGGGTGCTGGGTCCGCATGTGGCCCAGAAAGGCTCACTGGTGGACCCGCAACGACTACGCTTCGACTTCTCCCATCCCGAGCCGGTGACCCCAGAGCAGTTGGAAACCATCGAGCGGCTGGTCAATGCGCAGATTCGTGGCAATATGGCGGTGGAGACCACCATCATGGCGCCGGAAGAGGCCATCGCCGCCGGTGCGATGGCGTTGTTCGGCGAAAAGTACGGCGACCGGGTGCGGGTACTGCGGATGGGCGATTTTTCCACCGAACTGTGCGGTGGTACCCATGTCCGCCGGGTCGGCGACATCGGTTTGTTCAAGATCACCGCCGAAAGTGGCGTGGCCGCTGGGGTACGGCGCATCGAAGCCGTCACCGGCGAGCGGGCGCTGGATCTCGTTTCCACCCTTCAGGATCGCGCCCGGCAAGTAGCGCAATTGGTCAAGGGCGACCGCGACAACTTTCCCGATAAGGTCCGGCAACTGGTCGAGCGTATCCGACAACTGGAAAAGGAAGTCGAGCAAGCCAAAGCCCGGCTGGCCAGTGGACAGGGCGCCGATTTGCTCGGCCAGACGGTACAGGTGGATGGCGTCAAGGTGCTGGCCGCCCGGCTGGATGGCGTGGACGCCAAGACCCTGCGCGAGGCGGTGGATCGTTACAAGGACCAGCTCAAGGCGGCGGCGGTGGTGTTGGCCACGGTCGAGGATGGCAAGGTGCGATTGGTGGCTGGTGTCACCTCGGCGGAAACCCGCCGCCTCAAGGCCGGCGATTTGGTCAACATGGTCGCCCAGCAAGTGGGCGGCAAGGGCGGCGGCCGTCCCGACCTGGCTCAGGCGGGTGGCACCGATCCCTCGAAACTGGATGCCGCCCTGCAATCCGTGCCCGATTGGATTCGCGATCGACTCGCCTGAACGTTACAGTTCGGTGTTGGCGAGGAAGCTATCGTTCGCTCTCTCTCCCTGCGAGAGTAGGCTGGAGGAAGGAAATGCTATAGTGATTCACCGCTCCGCAGCGCGCGAATTTTCATCGCATACCAAGAGGGTGTACCCAGCCGTTTCGGCAAGCGTTTCAGCCGCATCCACCAGTAGAACCCACGGCTCGCTCCTCGATGACGGCGGCAAAGTTCGAATTTCCATTCCAGCCAAGCGGTGGCTATGGAGAAACGTATGCCGTCAGGCGGTGGCTGATTAAACAGATTATGGGTTATTCGCAGATACCCCCCCAACGTCGCACCCTGGCCCAGTGCCGCGAAGCGTGTCCGAATGAGCGGCCAGTCGATCCCGGCGTCTTCATGGGCGCGGAATTGCACAAGGTCCAATACTTGCCGCAACTCCACTGTTCCCAATTCAGCGCGATGGTCCTGTATCAGGGTATGCAGCAGATTGTGCAGAACCCGGTGGGTGAGCGAGGGTGTGCGCACGAACGTCCGCTCGATGCTGATCGGTTGGCTGTTTCGCCAGACTTCTTCCGCCGGCAAGGCGGCGGCCAGCGGTCCACCCAGTGCGGCGCGGTGCAATTCAAACTTGGCGCCATGGTCGGGATGAAAAAGAGGGGGAGCATGATGGTGGCTAGTGTGGTGGTCCTCCTTGTGCGTGGCGGAATAACCGAGTGCCTGCAACGCATTCCGACAGTCGGCTAAGCGGTCGGCGGGTATCAGCAAATCAAGGTCGCCCAGCAGTCGGGCGGCGATTTCAGGCGGCTGGCCGGGCAATAGCGCCAGAGCGCCCTTGAGCAACAATGGCTCGACACCAAGAGCGTTGAAGGCATGGGCAGCGCGGATCAGTTCTCGGCGCAATAACCGATTGCGCTGGATGCTCAGTTCGTGCAGGACGACCAAATGCTCGACCATCTCAGCCGGCGCGCGTTCCAGCAAATCGCGCCGACGCAGCGCGGCATACCAGGGGGCAGCTACCAGGTGACGATGCGCCAGCGCCAGCATTGGTTCCCAGAGGAAGCCCGGCGAATCCAAGGTGGGCGTCAATTCGGTGGTCGGGCACAGTGCCTCGGGCGCCAAGCAGCGGCACAGCCAGCGATGCGGCGGGATCAGGGCCACAGGGTTGCCAGTGCTTCCAGCGCTGCCGCCAGGTTGCCGTAGCGCAGGGCATAGGCCGGGGTGGTGTCGATCCAGGCGCACAGTTCGCCAATCTTGGCCGGATTCAGGGGCCGGTCCAGCCAGGTGTTACTTTCTATCAGGCGGGTTAGCACCGCCACCGGGTCAAGCGGCTGTAGTTCCAGTTCGGCCTGGGGCTGATAGCGGGGAAACACCAGGGCGGCCACCGGATAGGCGCGTTCAGGGCGGCGCCGGGCAAATTCGGGAGGTGACAAAAACCGCAACTGGCGGTCGCCGCTGCGCCAGGCCGGTAGGTGCGGTAGTTCGGGGTAGAGTTCGGCCAGGACCGGCACGCTGCCAACCTTGAGGTTGGAGGGGGATCGGTGCCGGGATCACACAGCCGCCGCGTTCCAGCGGCACGACGTCGTCGCTCAGGTAACGGTAGCCGCGCGCCAGCAGGGCAGCGGTCAGGGTGGATTTGCCGCTGCCGCCCGCCTCGGCCAGTACCAGGGCGGTATGACCGTCGCTCACCGCGCCGGCGTGCAGCACGGCGAGGCTGTCCCGTTCGGCGCAGGCGTATTGCAGGATGGCGCTGAACAGGCCGATGACCGCGCCGTCCAAGGTGGACGTTGCAAACAGCCCTTGCTGATCGCGCCAGCCGGTGAAGCCGTCGTCGTGGCCTGCTACTTCAAACCATGGTCCCTCCGCTATTTCCACGCGCAGATGAGCGAACAGCGGTTCGACTGCGCGGGCCAGATCGACGGTCGCACAGCGCAGGGAAAAGGGCCGGTCGTAAATGTGGTAATGAGCCGTCCAGCCATCGAAACTCGCGCGCCGGGTTCGCGGGAGAGCCGGGCGCGGCGGGGAGTTCGGGGTCGACGGCGCGGGCGGTTCCGGTTGAGGCGCGAGCACCGCCGCGATATCCCGCTCGGCCTGTTCCACGGTCAAGCCGTAGGTCTCGACCAGCCACATCACCGCCCGCGCTGCGTCCTGGGTTTCCTGGTGGATTTCCCAGAGGCGGCGGGCGGTGGGGTTGAGCACCCGCAACCGGTCGGCTTCGCAAAGGACCAGATGGTCGCGTAGGACGATGGCGGGCAACGATGGCATGTATTTCTCTGATCAGGGGGGTTCATTTCCTGGACCTTGGGGGTCTCCCCCCGCTAGCGAATCCGCCGCCAGCGCCTTGCGCGAAGCCAGCAGCGTCAACACCGCCGGCGGGGTGTAGGCGGCGTAGCGACCCAGGCGTTTGAGGGCTTCGCGGCGTTCCAGATCGGGATCGATCTCGGTCGGCTCGGTCGGCAATGCAGGCTTTTCGACATTCATCAGTAAGTTCTCGAAAATGAAAAGGAGAGGTGATTGACGCGCCTGTCTTGATGGAACGAGCGAGCGCGATCAACAGTTCCGTCACTTGGGCGGCTTGCCGTTGCTGGCGAGATACTCCCAGCGGAAGGTCCGCGTCGGCCCGTTCAGCGCAAACTCGTAATGATCGACCGCAGCGGCGATGACCACACCGGTTTGCTGGTCCACCAGTTGGCCGCGAGCGGTAGCTGCGGGGCTACTCGCCTTCCAACGCAAACGCAGGGTTCCTTTCTGATTGCCGCGCACCTCGAAGGTCCAGCGATCGCCTTGGTTTTTGCTGAGGGGGTGGTAGTCGCTGCTGTAATCGCCGGCGGATTGTTTCCAGTCAGGGTGGGGGAAAGTCAGGTACAGCACCGGCCCATCGGGTAGGGGCGGCGATTCCTCCAGTTCGTTCACATCGTAGGCGTCGTAGCTGGTAGCGGCATCCGTCAACTGGCCGAGCACGTTGGCTGGGTCGGCGAACTGACCGTCAGCGGTTTCCACGATCAGTTGGACATACCACTCCTCACCGCGCGCAATCGCGTCGCGGTGCTGTTGACGGCGGGCATCGCGCGCGGCAGCGCCGGGATTGTCCCGGGGTGCGGCTTCGGCGGTCGGAATCAACCAGTCAAGCAACCGCTCGATCAGGGCGAACCGCGTGGGAACCGCCGGCTGGACGACGGCGTTTTGCCGGCTGGGCTTGGCGGGGATGAGCAATTTGATCGTGCCGCTAGTCGCGCTGGTTTTGACCCAGACCCAGACGCTTTCGTTGGGCCACAGATTGCCGTTCATGCCGGGCGTGGAGTCGTCGTAGGTCTCGTTGGCGTTGCCGTTGTAGCGTCGGAAGCTTTTGTTGGCGATATTCAGAGTGTGCGCCGCCGAGGGCGTCAGAAGTTGGCCGCCGTTGTAATTGCTGTATGTGAAGCGTACATCGGCCCAGTCCACGGGATAGGGGAACGGATGGCCGACCAAGGCAACTTTGCTGGCGGTGCCGTTGGACAGGGGCAACGCAATTTCAAAGCAACCGGCGACATAGTGACAGGGCACCAGGGGCGGGTTGCTACCCGTGATGGCCCCGGTGAAGCCGACGCGCCCGCCATCGAGCGTCTTGAGTTCGTAGCCGCCGCCCTGGACGACGGGCGAGGTGACGGTCAATCCCACCAGGCTCTGGGTGGTTTCGTTCCAGTCGTACAGGTACCAGCGGTTGGAGTAGCCGTATTTGGTATCTCCACCGAGATCATCGCTGAACTGGCCGGACACCGTCGCGACGTCGGGCGCGCACGGCAGACCGGGGAACAGCCAGACCCCGGCGGGCCAGTACCGTCCAAAGCCGCAGTCGAAGCGGTAGACATAGGCAGCGCCGGCGGCGGGAGCGACCGCAACGGCGGTATCGCCGAACAAGGCAACGCCCTGGCCGAGCGCAAAATTGGGTTTGCTGACGGCCCATAAGGGGTTGCTGGCCGAGGCGGTCCAGGTTGCGGCATTCCCTCCCGAGCCACGAGTGAACAGGTAGGCTGCCCCTTTCGTGGCTAACGCGCCCGGCGCGCCGATCAGGGCGACATCGGCCTGTTCGCCGCCCAGGTTCACCGTCCGGCCCAGGCCGTCGCCGGCCGAAGTACCGCTCGCTATCTTGCCATCGTGGCGCCAAATGGAGGAGCCGGTGTAGTAGAACACATAGGCCGCGCCGGCATTGCTGTCCGCGCCGGGCGCGCCAATCAGAGCGTACCGCCCGGACAGGTCGACGGCATAGCCCAAGTAATCGTTAGGGCTGTTGCCGATGGGTGTCAGTAGGGTGGTTTCCGTGATCGTACTCCAGTTGCCACCGCTACTTTTGAACGCATAGGCCGCGCCGGCGTTGTTGTCGGCACTAGGTGCGCCGATCAGGGCGCTGTCACCGGAAACCGCTACGGCGCAACCGAATCCGGATCCCGTGGCGCCGGTCAGCGTGCCGCCGAAGGGTGGACCCGGCGGAACCCAGGCGTTGCCGCTCCGGGTAAACACATGGCTGGCGTTGGCGCCGCCCGCGCCGATCACCGCCGTGTCGCCGGAGAGGGCGACCGCCGCGCCGAAGCCGTCGCCAGACGCGCCCAGGCTGGCGGTCAGCTTGGCCTGCTGGGTCCAGGTCGCGCCGCTGCGGACGAAGACGTAGGCCGCGCCCTGATCGCTGTTGTGGCGCCGCGCGCCGACGAGGGCGGTATCCCCGGAGATGGCTACGGATGAGCCGAATTCGTCGAACGCCGCTCGATCGTCCGGGTTGGGGATCAGTTCGACCGGCGAAGTCCAGGTATTACCTTCCCGCAAAGAGACGAACGCCCGGCCCACTTGCTGGGCGTTCGAAACGGCGGCGTAGGGTGCGCCCAGCACCATCGTGTCGCCGTCCAGCGCCACGGTGCTGGCCGTTTCGTAAACAAGTATAACGTCGCTTTCCGTCACGGCGCTCGCGTCAAAGGTGGCCAACCCGCCCAGCAGCGCCCCTAGGAAAATACCGAATGATGAACGGTTCATGGGAGAACTCTCCTACAGTTGTGGGCAGCCGAGGGGGCAACGCTCGGCCGTGGTCGGGTTGCAGTCGTTGTCCTTACGGTCGCAGATCTCTGTCGCGCCTGGATGAATGTCGGCATCGTTGTCGTTGCAGTCGTCCGGGGTCGAGTAACCATCATTGTCGTTATCCGAACCTTGCACGGTGAGCGTGAAGTTCTGGGTGGCGGCCGGATTGACGCCATTGCTGGCCGTGAGAACGAGCGGATAGGTGTTTTCGGTCCCCGCCGCTGGTGTGCCGGAGAGTGTGCCGTTCGTAAAACTCACGCCCGAGGGGAGGGCGCCCGAATAGGAAAGGGTCGGCGCGGGCGTCCCGGTGGCGGTGGCGGTGAAGGAACTGGCTTGCCCGACCGTGAAAGTGGCGGCGGCGGCGCTGGTGATCGCCGGCGCCTGGTTGACGTTATGGGTCAACGGCACCGAGGTGCCGCCGGTGAAGTTGGCGTCGCCGCTATAGACGGCGGTGAGGCTGTGGCTGCCCAGGTTCAGGACACTGGCACAGGTGGCGTTGCCGCCACTCAAGGCAACATTGGCGCACAGTGGAGTGGTGCCGTCGTTGAAGGTCACCGTGCCGCTGGGCGTGCCTGTCGTGGGCGGCGTTGCGGCCACTGTGGCGGTGAAGTCCACGACTTCGTCAGGAAGGGAGTCTCTGTCTGGCGTGCGGTCGAGGCCGAGCGTCGGCGTGGCTTTCACCACGTCGAACGGAGCACTGTCGCCGGGGTCGGCGACGTCGCCGCCGGTTGCGGTGGCGCGCAGGATCACGCCGGTTTCGACCTGGGAATAGGTCAGGCCGCTGACCGTGCAGCCGCTGGCGTCAACAGCGATCGTGCAAGCGGTGGTTCCGCCCAGGACGCCCGCGCCGGTCTGAACGCTCAGTTGCACCGGCGTGGCGGTGGCAACCGTGACAGGGTTCTGGGCGCTGTCTTGCAATTGCAGGGCGACGGCGAACGGTGTATTGACCGCTGGCGCCGTGCCGCCGTTAACGGCAACGACCGCCAAGCGCGACGTGGCCAGCGCGGCTAACATAGCGCGACTCTGCCCACCGAGGGTGGTGAACTGTCCGCCGACATAGACGTGGTTGCTGCCGTCCACCGCTAGGGCGTACACCCAGTTGCTCGCGCCGCCGGGGGGATACCAGCCATCGACCGTCCCGGCGCTGGTCACGCGGGCGATGCTGGTTGCGGCCCACCCCGCCGAGGGTGGTGAACTGTCCGCCGACATAGACGTTGTTGCTGCCGTCCACCGCCAGGGCGTTCACTACGTTGTTCACGCCGGGATTCCAGGTGGCGTCCAGGCTGCCATCGGCGTTGAGACGGGCGATGTTCCGGCGCGGAACCCCATCGACTATATCGAAGGCGCCGCCAATGATGAGCTTGCCATCCGACTGTCGGGCAAT
>NZ_SPMZ01000007.1 GCF_012939995.1 Candidatus Competibacter phosphatis
ATAATTGGTGGTTCGAGAAACTGACCTGGATTTGGCGGACATCGCGGACCAGCAGATCGCCTTCCAATGCCGCGCCGAAAGTCTCGGTTTCGCACTTGACCATCAACAGCAAGGCGAAGCACTCCGGTTGTCCGCTCTCCTTGAAGAAGGCTCGTACTCGCGGATCAAGGCCCAAGGTCGTGCGCAGGCTGTCCCTCGTGGCGAAAAAGGCATTGACTCGTGGGTCCATGGCCCAGGCTTGGCCACTGAGCGTCAGCGCCGGTGGTAAATGTCGCAGCACGCCGTCGCAATGGTGCTGTCCGATTTCCACGGCATCCAGCAGTTTTTCGGCATAGTTCCCCACCAGTCGGATGCGCGGCTCGCTGGTGTCCACCACCTGCTCGATGGAATCCCGCAACAACGCCAGCCGCTCCTGGCGCAGACGATGTTCGGCCAAATGGTGCTGGGCGAAGGCGGCGATGCCGTTGAAGGCGCTGTAAACCTCGTGTAGAAAACCCCGTTCGTCGGTCATCGCGCATCTTGCGCCAGGTCAGGACAGTCGTGCCAATCGCTGGTGCAGCGGGCTGGAGCGAGGAAAGTGAGCGCGGAGAAAATCCATCTGATCGGCCAGTACCCGCTTGCCCTGCAAATACACGTATTCCGGGTGATTGGGGGTGAACGGAATCGCCAGTAACTGCATTCTGGCCTGTTCCGGCGTCTTGCCGCCCTTGCGGTGGTTGCAGGGCTTGCAGGCGGTAACCACGTTGTTCCAGCGATCGGCGCCGCCTTGCACGAGCGGCTTGACATGGTCGCGGGACAGGTCCCGAATCGCAAAAGTCTCGCCGCAGTACAGGCAGGTGTTGCAGTCGCGGCGAAACAGCGAAGTGTTCGAAAGAGGTGGCACATAGTCATGACGGGCGCGCAAGCGGGCGTAGGCGCCGCCCCGTGTGGCGATGATGGAGTTGACCGCGATGGCGCTGCGTCGGCCGCTCAGGGTGCTGACGCCGCCGTGTACCGTGTAGAGCACCATGCCGCAGGTATAGGCCACCTGCTCGGCGTGGTATAAGCGCACCGCTTGCTGGTAATTGATCCATTCCAACGGCATTCCTGTCACATCCGTGTGCAGAACCTGCTGCTCCAATCCGTACATACTTCACCTGTGCCTATTCCTTAGTCTCCACCCCATGGTCGTCAGTCAATCTGAACCCAGGTCGACACGCCATGGACACGAAGCCCGGCGTCGGGTTGCAGGGATGACGCTCGGGGTATTGGGCATATTTCGAACCTTGCCCATTTGTGATGTTGAAAGTCTAGGCTACTATTCTACGAGTATCGCGCGTTACCCGCTGACGGCGCGCATGCCCACCTTAACACCCCGGCACTCCAAGAGGCTTAAAAAGCCTTTTTTTTCGTGTCAATTTCCGGGCGGGCGGGAGTCCGGTGAAAATCACAATCAGGAGGACAACATCATGCCTGTTCGTATGGCCGTCCCGAAGGAAACCATTTCGGGCGAACAGCGGGTCGCGCTGGACCCGACGATGGCCGAGCGTTTCACCAAGCTCGGCGTGGAGATCCTGGTGGAAAAAGGCGCGGGTCTCAGCGCTTTCTTCACCGATGAAGCTTATGGTAAAAGCAGCCGGTTGGTGGACGGCGTCCAGGCGCTGTGTGCTGAGGCCGATGTGGTCTTCAAGGTACAGGGGCCAACTTTGGAAGAGGTGGAGTTGCTCAAGGACGGTTCGGTTCTGCTGGCCGTGCTGTCGCCGCATCGCAACCCGGACGTGGTCAAGCGCTTGCGCGACAAGAAGATCACCAGCTTCGCCATGGAGCTGATTCCACGCATCTCCCGCGCCCAGTCGATGGACGTGCTGTCCTCCCAGGCCGCCGTGGCCGGCTACTTCGTGGCGCTGCGCGCCGCCAGCCTGGCCAGCGGGTTTTTCCCGATGCTCACCACCGCCGCCGGTACCATCCGCCCGTCCAAGGTGGTCATTGTCGGCGCCGGCGTGGCCGGTTTGCAAGCCATCGCCACCGCCAAGCGGCTGGGTGCGATGGTGGAAGCCTACGACATCCGCCCAGCGGCCCGTCAGGAAATCGAATCGCTGGGCGCCAAGATGATCGACACCGGCGTCAACGCGGCCGCCGAGGGCGGTTACGCCCGTGAATTGACGGCGGAAGAAAAGCAGAAGCAGGCCGATGTGTTGGCCAAACACATCGCCGCCGCCAACGCGGTCATCACCACCGCCGCCATTCCTGGTCGGCCCGCGCCGAAGATCGTCACCACGGCGATGGTGGAAAACATGAAGCGTGGGGCGGTCATCGTCGATTTGGCGGCGGAATCCGGCGGCAACTGCGAATTGACCCACCCTGGCGAAACCTACGAGCACAACGGCGTGGTGATCGACGGTCCGCTCAATATCCCCAGTAATTTCCCGGTTCCAGCCAGCGAGATGTACGCCAAGAATCTGTACAACTTCCTGTCGCCGATGATCAAGGACGGTGCCTTGAATCTGGATTGGGACGACGAAGTGATCGCCAAGAGCGCGTTGACCCGTGATGGGCAGGTCGTTCATGAGCCCACCCGCAAATTGCTCGAACAATAACCCGGAGAAGCATTGATGGAAGTCATGAAGCAAGTTGTTGAGTTCTTCTCCCCGATTTACATCCTGATGTTGGCTGGTTTTCTGGGCTATGAAATCATCGGCAAGGTACCGGTGATTCTGCATACGCCACTGATGTCCGGCACCAACTTCGTTCACGGTATCGTGCTGGTCGGCGCGATGGTGGCATTGGGTCAGGCGGTGACACCGCTAGAACAGGCTATCGGATTCCTCGCGGTGCTGTTGGGCGCCGGTAATGCGGTCGGTGGTTATTTCGTCACCGAGCGCATGCTGGAAATGTTTAAGAGCAGCAAGGGTCAGGAGAAGTAAGTCATGGGATATGTGATTGAAACGATTTATTTCCTGACGGCCGTATTGTTCATCGTCGGCCTCAAGCGGATGTCACATCCGACGACCGCCCGCAGCGGCATTGTCTGGGCGGGCTACGGCATGGTGCTGGCGACGGTGGTCAGCTTTACTCATCCGCAGATTCAAGCCGGTCCCGGCAATTACGTACTGATGATCGCTGCCATTGTCATCGGCGGCGCCATCGCCTGGTACGGCGCGAAGAAAGTGGCGATGACCGCCATGCCACAGATGATCGCTATCTACAATGGCATGGGTGGCGGCGCGGCGGCGGCGATTGCCGCGGTGGAATTGCTCAAGAATCATGGCGACGCAGCGCCGGAAACCCATGTTTTCATCATGGCGGTGGCTGGTGCTTTGATCGGCACGGTGGCGTTCTCCGGCTCAGTAGTGGCTTTCGGTAAGCTGCAGGAACTCAAGTTTTTCAAGGACGATGCTAAGTTTCGTTTCACTGGGCAGCAGAAGCTCAATGCGACAATCTTCGGCGCGGCGGTCGTGCTCGGCTTGGTCATTGCGCTGAGTCATAGCTCCAGCGGCGCCCTGATCTCGGTGTTCTTCCTGCTGGCGTTGGCGTTTGGCGCGATGATGGCCCTGCCGATCGGTGGCGCGGATATGCCGGTGGTCATCTCGCTGTTCAACGCCTTCACCGGCTTGGCGGTGGCGCTGGAAGGCTTTGTGCTGGGCAACTCGGCGATGATCATTGCCGGTATCATCGTCGGCTCGTCGGGTACGCTGTTGACCCTGATGATGGCCAAGGCCATGAACCGCTCGGTATCGAACGTACTGTTCAGCAACTGGGCGGCGCTGGCTAGTGGCGAGGCGCAGGCGGTAACGGGTAGCCTCAAGCCGATGGAGCCACCGGATGCGGCTATTCAGATGGCGTATGCGAGCAAGGTCATCATCGTTCCCGGTTATGGCATGGCGGTGGCTCAGGCGCAGCACAAGATCTGGGAAATGTGCAAACTGCTCATGGAACGTGATGTCGTCGTCAAGTTCGCCATTCACCCGGTTGCGGGTCGGATGCCTGGCCACATGAACGTGCTGCTGGCGGAAGCTGGCGTGCCCTACGACCTGATCTTCGATATGGACGAGATCAACGAAGAGTTCTCCACCGCTGACGTGGCGTTGGTGATCGGCGCCAACGACGTGGTGAATCCGGCGGCGCGCACCGATAAATCCAGTCCGATCTATGGGATGCCGATCCTGAACGTCGATCACGCCAAGAACGTGCAGGTGATCAAACGCGGCAAGGGTGTGGGCTTCGCCGGCATCGAGAACGCGTTGTTCTTCGCCGATAACACCCGGATGGTTTACGGCGACGCGCAGAAGGTTGCGGCCGGGATGATCCAGGGCATCAAGGATCTCGGCTAACCTTTATCGGGTTTACACCCAAGCCGGCGGGGCGGCCTTCGGGTCGCCCCGCTTTTTTTGGGATTGCGTTATGCTGTCCGGCGGAGTGGTCGAACCGGCCATCCCCTCACACCTTTACCGCCGGAAGCTTGCCATGTCTGATACTGAAAACCTGACGCTGCTGGGTCAGTCCAAGACCGAATACCCACAAACTTATAGCCCGACCGTGTTGGAGCGGTTCCACAACCGCTATCCCCAGCAGGATTACGTGGTGGAACTGGACTGTCCCGAGTTTACTTGCCTGTGCCCGCTGACCGGGCAACCCGATTTCGCCCACATCGGCATTCGCTACAGCCCCCGCGAGTTCTTGGTGGAATCGAAATCGCTGAAACTGTACCTGTTCAGTTTTCGTAACAAGGGCGAATTCAGCGAGGACAGCGTTAACTGCATCGCCCGGGATCTGTTCCAGTTCTGCAACCGAAATGGCTGGAGGTGCGAGGAGAGTTTTGGCCCCGGGGCGGCATCGCGATCAAGCCCAGTGTGCGCTTGACCAGCGAGGGTTCCACGAGCCAGACCTAGCGCGCAGCCAGGAATCCATGTCCCCGCTCGCCGCCGCATCCCCGGCAAGGCCCGCCATCGAACCGCGAGGGGTGGTGATCGCCGTGCGCGGCAGCGTGGTGGACGCGCGCTTTCCTCGCCACCTACCGGCTCTACGCCAGCAACTGCATGCTGGCCGGGATCGATCGGTGGTCATCGAGGTCAGCGACCACTTGGCGGCGGATACGGTGCGTGGCATCGCCCTGACGCCCACCCAGGGTTTGGCGCGCGGCGATCCGGTACAAGACTGCGGCGGTTCGCTGACCGTGCCCGTCGGGCCGGAACTATTGGGGCGCATGATCAATGTGTTCGGTCAGACCATCGACGAGGGTCCGGCGTTGGCGGACGGCGAACGACGCTCGATTCACCAACCACCGATTCCGCTGGCGCAACGCCGGGTCGGTCTGGAGATGTTCGAGACCGGCATCAAGGTCATCGATCTGCTCTGCCCGCTGGAACGAGGCGGCAAGGCGGGGCTGTTCGGCGGGGCCGGGGTCGGCAAGACCGTGGTCATCACCGAGCTGATTCACAACATGGTGGGTCGCTACCAGGGCGTCAGCCTGTTCTGCGGTATCGGTGAGCGCTGCCGCGAGGCGGAGGAACTGTATCGCGAGATGCGCGAGGCCGGCGTGCTGAAGGACGCGGTGCTGGTGTTCGGGCAGATGGACGAACCGCCGGGCGCGCGCTTCCGGGTCGGCCATGCCGCGCTGACGCTCGCCGAGTATTTCCGCGACAGCGCCCGCCGCGACGTGCTGCTGCTGATCGACAACATCTTCCGTTTCATTCAGGCCGGCGCCGAAGTCTCCGGTCTGATGGGCCGCATCCCATCGCGAGTCGGCTATCAACCGACCTTGGGCACCGAACTGGCCGAGTTGGAAGAGCGCATCTGCAACGCCGCCGGTGGTTCCATCACCTCGGTGCAGGCGGTCTACGTGCCCGCCGACGATTTTACCGACCCCGCCGCCGCCCACACCTTCGCCCATCTTTCGGCTTCGGTGGCGCTGTCCCGCAAACGCGCCAGTCAGGGTTTTTACCCGGCGGTGGACCCGCTGACTTCCGACTCCAAGCTGCTGACCCCGGTGTTGGTCAGCGAGCGTCATTATCGGATTGCCCAGGCGGTGCGCAAGACCCTGGCCGAGTACGAGGAATTGAAGGATCTGATTGCCATGCTCGGTCTGGAGGAATTGTCGTTGGCCGATCGGCGCACCGTCAATCGCGCCCGGCGGTTGGAGCGCTATCTGACCCAGCCGTTTTTCACCACCGAGCACTTCACTGGCCGGTCCGGTAAGAGCGTGCCGTTACCACAAGTGCTGGACGACTGCGAGCGCATTCTGAACGATGGTTGCGC
Source organism: Candidatus Competibacter phosphatis (assembly GCF_012939995.1). Classification (GTDB taxonomy): domain Bacteria; phylum Pseudomonadota; class Gammaproteobacteria; order Competibacterales; family Competibacteraceae; genus Competibacter; species Competibacter phosphatis. The sequence continues at coordinate 6,235 of NZ_SPMZ01000007.1, forward strand.
CGATTGGGCCGAGGCGGATCTGTACATGATCGGTACCCTGGACGAGGTGCGACGATGATCCAGTTGAAGGTACTGACCCCGACCCAAACCTTGGTGGACGAAGCCGCGACCCAAGTCCGCGCCGAAGGCTTGGAAGGCGCCTTTTGTTTACTGCTGCGGCATCGCGATTGGGTGGCGGCGCTGGTGCCGGGCATCGTGGGCTTCACCACGCCCGCCGGGCTGGAACAGTTCGTGGCGGTGGATCAGGGCGTGCTGAGCAAGCGCGGCGTCGAGGTGCTGATCGCGGTGCGACGGGCGGTGCGGGAGGGCGATCTTCGCCGGTTACGGCAGGTGGTGGACACCGAGTTCCGGCAACTCGACGATCAGGAGAAAGCGGCCCGTGGCGCCTTGGCCCGACTGGAGGCGGGGATGATGCGGCGGTTTCTGCAATTAGGGGAGGGTAGGCGATGACTCAACCCCATGGCCCCGATCCTTCTGGGGGAAAAAAAGAGGAAAGTGGCAACGTCAAGAGCCTGTCGACCGCTTCATCCCCGCTACCCGATCCGCTGCCGGAACAGGTGGGACGCAAGGCGGCGCGTAAGCTGCGGGCGCGCGAGACGGATCGACCCAGTGTCTGGTTCGGCCTCGGCCTGTTCGGCATCGTCGGCTGGACGGTGACGCTGCCGGCCGTCCTGGGTGCGCTGCTAGGGTTGTGGCTCGACCGAAACTGGCCCGGCCGGCATTCCTGGACCTTAACTCTGTTGGTCGCGGGTCTGGTGCTTGGCTGCGCCGCCGCCTGGCAATGGTTGAAAAAACAGGAACCCCATGATTGAGAATGGGCTGGGGTTGTTGGCCGCGTTGGGTGGATGGCTGCTGGGCCTGTTCTATTTCGCCGGGCTGTGGTTCACCCTGCGACGATTGCCCGGCCACCCTCATCCCGCCTTGTGGGTGGCCGGTAGTTTCGTCTTGCGGCTGGCCGTCAGTCTGACCGGATTCTATTTGATTCTCGGCCCGGATCGTAACCTGATCCGGCTGGGGATTGCGCTGCTGACCTTCATTGCGGCGCGAGTCGTGCTGACACGCTATTTGCGACCGACGCCGGAGTCATGAGCATGACCATCAGCCCCGATCAAACCGTTTGGTTCGAATTTGGCTTCATCCGCATCAGTTCCACCTTGCTGTTCACTTGGCTGGTCATGGCACTGCTGGTACTGTTGGCCCGGTGGATCACCCACCGGCTGGCCGCCGACGCCACGCTGTCACCCTGGCAAAATCTGCTGGAAGTACTGGTCGAGGGCATTCAGGGACAAATCCGCGATATCGCCCGGCGGGACTCCGTGCCCTATCTGCCGTTCGTGGGCACCTTGTTCGTTTTCATCGCCACCTGCAACCTGTTGGCCATCGTCCCCGGTTTCGAACCGCCCACCGGCTCGCTGTCCACCACCACCGCGCTGGCGTTGTGCGTCTTGGTCGCGGTGCCGCTGTTCGGTATCCGACGGCGAGGTTGGCGCGCGTATCTGCGGGACTACCTGGAGCCGACCCCGATCATGTTGCCCTTGAATCTGGTCGGCGAGCTGGCCCGCACCCTGGCGCTGGCGGTGCGGCTTTACGGCAACGTGATGAGCGGCGCCGTGGTGGGAGCGATTCTGCTGATCATTACGCCGCTGTTCTTCCCGGTGTTGATGCACGCGCTGGAGCTGCTGACCGGAATCATCCAGGCGTATATTTTCGCGGTGCTCGCCACGGTCTATCTCGCTGCGGCCACGGCGGCGCACGACCTTTCACCCCATGCCTCCTCGCCTTCTTCCTCGGAGGATGAGGGGCGAATTCACGAACCCTGACGGAGGGCCTCTCTCCATGGATGCCGCACTTCTCATTGGCCTTGTCTCGATCGTCACCGCCGGTCTCACCATCGCTATCGGCACCATCGGTCCGGCCCTGGCGGAAGGCCGGGCGGTGGCCCAAGCCCTGGCCGCCATTGCCCAGCAACCCGACGAAGCGGCGACCTTGAGCCGCAGCCTGTTCGTCGGTCTGGCGATGATCGAATCCACCGCCATCTATTGCTTCGTGGTGTCGATGATTTTGATTTTCGCCAACCCCTTCTGGAACCACTTCGTCGCCGCCGCTGGCCATTAGCCATGCAGATCGACTGGTTCACCGTCGTCGCCCAGATCGTCAATTTTCTGCTGCTGGTGTGGCTGCTGAAGCGGTTTCTGTATCGTCCGGTGCTCAATGCCATGGCCGCCCGCCGACAGAAAATCGCGGCGGCGCTGGAAGAGGCTCAGGCTAAGACCCAGCAAGCCGAAGTCGCGGCGCAAGCCTGTCGGGAGCGGCAGGCCGCGCTGGAAGCCCAACGCGAGGCGTGGCTAGCCGAGGCTCGCCAGGATGTCGCGGCGCGGCGTGAGGAGTGGCTGTCGGCGGCCTGGCGCGAGGTGGAGGTTCAACGCGCTGACTGGCTGGCGGCTTGGCGGCGGGAGCAGGCGGAAGGCCAGCGTGCGCTGCAACGGGAAGCTGTCCACCGCTTGATCGAAGCCCTCCGCCACGCCTTACGCGAACTGGCGGACGCCGATCTGGAGCGGCGGATGCTCGAACCGCTGCTGACGCGGCTGCGCGCCCTGGATACGGGCGAACGGACGGCGCTGGCCCAGGCCGCATTGGGGGGCTGCACCGTCACCACCGCCTTTCCTCTGGACACGGCGCTACAACAATACTGGCGGACGGTGCTGCACTCGCTGTTGGGCACCGAAACGCCGTTCGGCTTCCATCATGATCCGAATGCTGCTTGCGGCATCACGCTGGAAATGCCCGGTCACCGTCTGGCTTGGACCCTGGACAGCTATCTCGACGGTTTCGGCGAAGCGCTCACCCAAGTGTTGAATGCCCAAGCAGCCGTCGTGGCCAACGACCATGCCCGATCCTGAACTGTTCACGCCCTTCGATACGGTGCTGGCCGCCTATCGACCAGCGGTCAAGGTGGTGGAAACCGGGGTGGTGGAGCGGCTCGGCCATGGCATTGCCCAGGTCAACGGCTTGCCGGGCGTCGAGGCCATGGAACTGGTGCGTTTCCCCAACGGTATTCTCGGCATCGCCTTCAATCTGGACCCCGATGAAGTCGGCGTGGTGCTGCTCAACGATAGCAGCGGCCTCAAGGCCGGCGATCCGGTCGAGCGCACCGGACGAGTGGTGGATACGCCGGTCGGTTCCGCCCTGCTGGGACGGGTGGTCAATGCCTTGGGCGAACCGCTGGACGAAGCCGGACCGGTCATTACGGCCGAACGCTGGCCGCTGGAACGGCCGGCGCCGGCGATCATGCACCGGGCGCCGGTCAGCGTGCCCCTGGCTACCGGTATCAAGGTGATCGATGCCGCCATCCCGGTTGGCCGGGGCCAGCGGGAATTGATCCTGGGAGACCGGCAGACCGGCAAGACCGCGCTTGCCGTGGATGCCATCCTCAACCAAGCCGATCAGAACGTGATCTGCGTCTACTGCGGCATCGGCCAGCGCGGCACGGCGGTGGCGCGGGTGCTCGACGATCTGCGGCGGCGCGATGCCTTGCGTTACACTTTCCTGGTGGTGGCCGCCGGCGAGGACCCGCCCGGCTTGCAAGTGCTCACGCCCTACGCCGCCACCAGCATGGCCGAATGGTTCATGGCCCAGGGTCGCGACGTATTGATCGTTTATGACGATCTGACCCGGCACGCCCAAGCATATCGGGAACTGTCGTTGCTGCTGCGCCGTCCGCCGGGGCGAGAAGCCTATCCCGGCGACGTGTTCTATCTGCACTCGCGACTGTTGGAGCGAGCCACCCGGCTACGCCCGGAGCATGGCGGCGGTTCGCTGTCGGCGCTGCCGATCGTCGAGACCGAGGCGCAAAACGTCGCCGCCTACATTTCCACCAACCTGATTTCGATCACCGACGGCCAGATTGTCCTGTCCCCGGACTTGGCCCGAAAGGGCATTCTGCCGGCGGTCGATGTCGGTCAGTCGGTATCGCGGGTGGGCGGCAAAACCCAATTGCCGGCCTATCGCGCCATTGCCGCCGAACTGCGGTTGGCTTATTCCCAGTTCGAAGAGTTGGAAAGCTTCGCCCGTTTCGGTACTCGCTTGGATGCGGCCACCCGCCGAACCATCGAACGCGGCCATCGGGTACGGGAAGTGCTGAAGCAGCCGCAATACCAGCCATTGCCGGCCGCCGCCCAGATCGCGGTGCTGCTGGCGGTGACCGAGGGGGTGTTCGACCTAGTGCCGCTGGAGCGAGTGGCGGCGGCGGAACGGGTGGTGCGGGAGCAGGTCGCCGCCCGCTGTTCCAACATTGGCCAGCAGATCGTCGCTGGGGCGCCGCTGAGCGACGCCGACCGGGAGGCGCTGCTGACAGCGGCGCGGCTGGCGGTCGGCGGTCTCGCCGACGCTCAGTCCGAGTGATTGCATGCCGGCTCTGGAAGCGCTACGCCATACCCTCGCCACAGTCGGGGAGTTGCGATCCATCGTGCGGACCATGAAGGCGCTGGCGGCGGTGAGCATCCATCAGTACGAGCGGGCGGTCGCGGCGCTGACCGACTACGATCGCGCGGTACGGCGGGGGTTGGCGGTGGTGCTGGGGGAACTGGCGGCGGAGGCCGGAGCGCGCGGCGTCGGGTTGATGGACCCGCTGGACGGCTCGCCGCTCGGCGGCAAGCCGGTCACCGGCGCCATCGTGTTCGGCTCCGATCATGGTTTATGCGGTCGGTTTAACGAGGCGCTGGCGGCGCATGTGGGAGCAATGCGGCGCGAATCGTCGGAGGCCTGTCGGGTGATGGCGGTCGGGGTGCGTCAGGCGGCGGCGCTGGAAGAGCAGGGACTGAATCCCGAACAGCGGTTCTACACGCCGGCGGCCGCCAGCGCCATCCACCAGACCGTGCGGCGGATACTACCGCTACTGGAGCAATGGCGCACGGAGGGTGTGACCCAGGTATTGCTATTCCACAACCGCCATCGGGGCAGCGAAAGTCATGAACCCACCAGCACGCGACTGTTGCCGCTCGATCCAGATGCCCTGTGTCGCGAGCCATCCGTGCCGTCGCGTTCCCTGCCCGGTTACGCGGTCGGCCGTGCCGAACTGCTGGCCGCCCTGCTGCGTGAATGGCTGTTCGTGGAACTGTTCCGCGCCTGCGCCGAGTCATTGGCCAGCGAACACGCCAGCCGTCTATTGGCGATGCAGGCCGCAGAGCGCAATATCGCGGATCGTTTGGCGGAATTGAACACCACCTATCGCCAGCAGCGTCAGGAGGCGATTACCGCCGAACTGCTGGATGTGGTCGCCGGTTTTGAGGTGCTGGTGACGGCGGGCGGTCGCCGCGAAAAATCGCGCCGGGACGATGAAGGGGAAAGCGAAGGATGAACGATGTTGCTGCTACAGCGCGGCGGCGATTTCGTCTTGCAGGGCCTTGACGACGCTGATCGGGTCCTTGGCATTACGGATGGGACGCCCCACCACCACGTAATCGGCTCCATTTTTGATAGCGGCATGAGCGGATGCGACGCGTTTCTGATCGTCGTCCTGAATCGCGTCGTTGGTTCCCGGGCGGATGCCGGGCGTCACGATCAGAAACTTGTCGCCCAGCCCGTCCCGCAGGCGGGGGACTTCCAAGCCGGAGGACACCACGCCGTCGCAGCCCAGGGCGAGCGCTTTCCGGGCTCGGTGGTAAACCAGATCCTCGATGCTGCCGGTCATGCCCATCTCCCGCATGTCGGATTCGTCGAAGCTGGTGAGCACGGTCACGGCCAGGATTTGGGCGCTGCCCCGTTCCTGCACGGCCGCGCGCAGAATCGGGTCGTTACCATGCACGGTGATGAAGGTGGCGCCCTTGTTCTTCAGTTCCCGAACCGCCAGGGCCACGGTCTCGGGGATGTCGAAGAACTTCAGGTCGACCATCACCTTGTGACCGCGCTGCAAGATCATGTCGATCGTGGGGAAACCGCCCGCCAGGAACAGTTGCAGGCCGACTTTGTAGAACCGGACCCGGTCATCCAGACGATCCAGCCAGCGTTCGGCTTCATCTTTCGAATCCACGTCCAGCGCGAAGATGATGCGCTCGTCGAGAGGAATCTGTTTTGCCATGTTTCGACTCTTACGGGTGGAATTGCAGGACTGTCGCCGCGATATGGAAGGCGCGCATGGACACGGAGGCCGCGCGCCTTCCGTCCACTCATAGGGTAACGTCGAGAAAGCGCGAAGGGCAACGTTGTTTTAGACCCAAAAACGAAAACGCCCCGCAGAATGGCGGGGCGGTTCATAGCAAGAAAAATTGGCTCCCCAGCGCGGACTCGAACCACGGACCCGGTGATTAACAGTCACCTGCTCTACCGACTGAGCTACTGGGGAATTGAAAGGAGGGAAATCATATTGATCCTCCATCGTGCTGTCAATCCCCGTTCAACGATCGATCAGAGTAAGCGCGTTGTCTGATCTTGGATTGAGAGTGGGTGATTTTGAAATGCTGAGTCTTGCGGAGTGAGATGGGAATTGTTGACGAGCGATAAGGGATCGTCGGCTATATTTGAAGGCAAGCTCTTGTTCGACATTGCCGTTCACCCCAATCGGGTTTACCCATGGCCGCCTGTTGTCCGTTCTGCAACCTATCGCAAGAACGTATTGTCGCCGTTTCCGAGCACATGCGCGCGATTCGCGATGCCTTTCCGATATCGCCGGGACATACGCTGCTGCTGCCGCGTCGGCATGTGGGATCGCTGTTCGATTTGACCGTGGTGGAGTGGGTGGAACTGGGTCAGTTGTTGGCGCGGAGCCGCACGGCATTGCAGGCTGAATTCCGACCGGACGGTTTCAATGTCGGGGTCAACGAGGGCGTCGCCGCCGGCCAGACGGTTCCGCACCTGCATGTGCATCTGATTCCGCGCTACCAGGGTGACCGGCCCGACCCGCGTGGCGGAATACGTTGGATTTTCCCAGATAAGGCACGGTATTGGTCACCGTGAGCGGGCGTGAAGGGGAAATCGCTCAAACCGCCGTGAAAAACGGCGCGAGCAGATGGGCACAGGGTTCGGGATCTTCCAAGTGAGGATGGTGCCCACCGGGCAGAATTTTTACCGTCAGATCGGCGATGCGGGCATAACGTTCTTGCATGTACGCCCGCTTGACCAGATAGCCATCCGCGCCGCAGATCAGCAGCGCCGGCGCCACGATACGTTCCATGTAGGCCAGAATTTGCGGTTCGCTCAGATACAGCGGCGAGACGAAGCGCAGGCGAGGATCGGTGCGCCAGCCAAAGCCACCGTCGACCAACCGCACGCCGCGCTCGACCAGAATCGTTGCCGCCACCCACGACAAACCACTGGCCTCGCAGCGCGCCTGAATCGCGGCTTCCAGATTCGCATAGACCGGCGGGCGCTTGTGTGGCAGGGCGTCCATCTGCTGAATGGTCTTGCGCAGGTTGGCCGGGCCGTCGGCGGGGTCGCTGGTCGGCGGTCCCAGGCCTTCGATCATCGCCACTCGGTCGATCCGTTCCGGCAGGGTGGCCGCGACGAAACTAGCGATGCCACCGCCCAGGGAGTGGCCGAGCAGGGCGAAGCGGTCCCAGCCCAGCGCGTCGGCGGCGGCGACCACATCGGGAATGAAATCCACGAAATGGTAATGAATGCCCGGCGGCCGGTGTTCGGAGCGGCCGTGTCCGGTCAGGTCCAGCGCCACCAGTCGCGTATTGGGCAGCAGCGGCGCCAAGGCGTCGAAGCTGGCGGCATTGTCGAGCCAACCGTGCAGCGCCAGTACCGGAACACCGTTCGGCGGACCCCAGGCGCGCGCCGCCAGCCGTAGATAGGGCGTTTGCAGTTCCAGTTCTTCCGACATCGGCGGATGGCTCTCAAACGCCGGGCGGGTAATCCCAACCCGGATCGGCCGGGAACAGATTGGCGTATTTCGCGCTGCCGCGCGGTTCCGCCATCATCTCGGCCACGGTGTCTCGCCAGCGCGCGTAGTGGGCGGTTTCCTTGTGTTGGGCCGTGGCCTCGACCGTGCGGTAGACCTCGACCAGCACGAAGCGGGTCGGATCGTCGGCCTGCTGAATCACATCGAAACGGGCGATCCCCGCTTCCTGGATGCTGTGGTGGGCGTTGTTCAGCGAAGCTTCCTTGAAGGCCTCGACGCAATCCGGCTTGACGTGGACGAAGACATGGACAATCAGCATGATGTTTTCCTCGCTTTGACGGGAATTTCCCCAGCCGGGGGCGGAAGGGGGAACAGCGTTGAGGATATCCGGGTGCGCGCCCGCCCGTTTCAGGCGAGGCTCGTCGGCAGATAATCCAGCAACAAGCCGCAGAAAATCGCCAGCCCGAAACCGTTGTTGTTGAGAAACGCTTTGAAGCATTCGGCCGGTTCGCGGTTGCGGATCAGGTATTGCTGGTACAGGGCGAACCATGCCGCCGTGAACAAGCCCAGATAATAAATCCAACCGCGTCCGGCCAGCAGCCCCACCACTAGCAGCACGATCAGTAACGCTAGTTGCAGATAGCCAATGATCCGTTTGTCCCGCTCGCCGAATAGGATGGCGGTGGATTTGACGCCGACCTTGAGATCGTCTTCCCGGTCCACCATGGCGTACTGGGTATCGTAAATCGTCGACCAGAGTACATTGCCGAGGAGCAGCAACCAGGCCGCTAGCGGCAGGCTGTCGGTCACCGCCGCGTAAGCCATCGGAATGCCCCAGCCGAACGCCACGCCGAGATGAAGCTGCGGTAGGGGATGCAGCCGCTTCATGAATGGATAGCTGGCGGTCAGCGCCAGACCGACGAAGGACAGTTTAATGGTCAGCGCATTCTGGGTGAGCACCAGGGCGAAGGCCAGCAGGCTCAGCGCGGCGGCAAGGATCAGCGCCTCGCCCGGCTGGACCCGGCCGGCGGCCAGCGGCCGGTCGCGAGTGCGGGCGACATGCGGATCGAAATCGCGGTCGGCGAGGTCGTTCATGACGCAACCGGCCGAGCGCATCAGCACCACGCCCAGCACGAAAACGAGCACGGTGCCGCGCGGCGGTTGACCGTTGCCCGCCAGCCACAGGGCCCACAGGGTTGGCCACAGCAGCAAATAAATACCGATGGGGCGGTGCAGGCGCATCAGCATGCCGTATTCGCGCAGGCGGTCTTCAAGGTGTTCGATATTCATGGGAGGAATCCAATCCGGTCGACAAGAGTCGGAGATACCGGTAAAGCGGGTAGGAAAATCTCGCACACCAACAGTGGGTAGCGACCGTCGATCCAGAATGTCGAACGGCGTCCCCAAATCGCGCCCGGTGGTTCGGCAAAGCCGGCGAAGGCACGTTGGTGCATGCGCTGACCGGCGACGATGCGAGCGATTTCCACCGGCCCGCGGCGGACCTTGGGATCGGCGAACAGCACCTGCCCCAGGGGCCGGCTGCCCAAGCGGGTGAGCCGGCGGCCTCGTCCTCTCAGGGTCCGTGCTGGAATCAGAGTGCGGGCGAACACCCAAGGTTGCTCGTCGCACAGCAACTGGACCTCTCGGGTCCATGCCCAAGCGTCCAAGCGCAGCCGCAGAGCGCCTGCTTCGTCGCGGCCGGGGCGAGTCCAGCGCTGGCTGAGTACACGCACGCCGAATCGGCCCGCGCAGATGTGGCGCAAGCGCTGAGTCAGCGATCCGGCATCGAGCAACCAGACGGACAGGCCGGCGGGTATATCGCGCGGGAATAGCCGCGAGCGAGGATACCATCGCGGCGGGGTGTTGGATGGGGTGCGGCGGTCGGCGTGCAAGATGGTTGTTAGTAAAGTTATTCGGTTTGGCGAGGTGGGCAATTATGGCATGGTTGCCAGCTATCGGGGGAATGGCGGACGGTGCCATCGTGACCGCCATCCGATACGCGGTATTTTGCCGGTGTCGGCGACGGGTGACGGTTGCCGAAATAGGCTCGTTCATGCTGGATTCAGTCCTTATCCGGCGAACCACTCAGCTTCGGTCGGATAGCGATCCATTAACCGCATAGCGTCTGAATACGGATTTCGGCATTATTGTTGGCCACGTAACAGAAATCAGGCGCTTTCGCCGTAAGCATTCGAGAATGCCTCTCACCCCCCAGGAACTACGCCAGCGCCGGCTTGCCCGGCTTGCCGCCCCGAGCAAGGCGATGCCCGATGTCAAGGCGTTATTGGATGCTGCCAATAGTGCTTCGCAGACCGTCGCCGTGCTGCATGTCGCGTTCATGGCGGTGTGCGCCTATGTGCTGGTGATCGTGTTCGGTACCACCGATCTTGACCTGCTCATGGGCGGCAACAACGTCAAGCTGCCGGTGATCGACGTGGCGGTGCCCATCGTCGGTTTTTACGCCGCCGCGCCTTATCTTGTGGTGCTGATGTACCTCAACCTGCTGCTGCAACTGCAACTGTTGTCGCGCAAGCTGTTTGCTTTCGATGCCGTGGCACCAACCGATGAAGAGGTCGGGGGGGCTCCGTGATCGGCTGCACATCTTTCCCTACACCTATTATCTGGTGGGTCGTCCCAGTGCGGTAGTCGGCGGTCTGCTCGGGTTGGTGGTGTCGGTCACCTTGGTCGTCCTGCCCCTCGCCACTCTGTTGGCGTTACAGCTCAAATTCCTTGCGTATCAGGCGGAAGGCATCACTTGGGCGCAGCGCGTCGCGGTATTTTTGGATGTGGGATTTCTGGTTGTGCTGTGGCCGGCGATCCTGCACCGAAGCGATGATTGGAAAACGTGGTGGCGTGAAACGCTAGCCGCGTATCTGCCCAAAAAGCGGGCTTGGCTGGCGATGATCGTGCTGGTGGCCAGCGTGGTGCTTATCCTGTTCGCGGCCACGCCAGACCTGTTCGCTGTCGGGTTTATCCTCGGCGCGATGGTGCCCCTACTGTTGATCGTGCTCGTTGGTGGCTTTTCAGACGAGCGATTGCGCCGCGCCATCTTTTTGCTCGTCGTGCTCTTGGGTTTGCTGGCGGTGCTTTGGGCACTGATGTGGGGTTCCGAGAGTTCATTGCCATCCATACAGCCGGTAATTCCAGTTGCGTTGTTTCTAGCTGCGTTACCGTTAACGTTCTTTTGGCATCCGACGGCACCACGCGGCAGTCTAGCGCTGCTCTCAGCGTCGATTCTGGCGCCGTTGCTAACACTGGGGCTGATGGTCGATGGCGAGTTCTGGGAAACGGTGACGGCCAAATTGCAAAAACCGTTGCTTAACTGGCAAATGCTGGATAGACAAGACACAAATAAGCATAGAGGAACACTTGCCCAGCAATTTGAAAATGATCGTTGTGCGTCCATCGGTCAAACCGTGCTGTCATGTGTCGTCCTCGACGAACAGCGGCGTCTCGATCTCAATGAGCAGGCGTTGTTCGTCAAACCACCGAATCCCGAACTCCTTGCCGCTCTACGGGCAGGCAAGGGACTGGAAAATATAGATAAGCTGGGGCGTATATTCCTTGCACACCGCAGTCTGCGGCGAACACAAATGAGGTCTACGTTGCTGGTCGGAGCTGATTTGCGCGGAGCCCAACTTCAGGGCGCGAGTTTGTTGGGGGCGCAGCTTCAGGGCGCGAGTTTGTTGGGGACGCAGCTTCAGAGCGCGAGCTTGTCGCAGGCGCAGCTTCAGGGCGCGGACTTGCGAATGGCGCAGCTTCAGGGCGCGGACTTGCGGAGTTCAGGGCTGTATCGAAATGGTGGTCCTGCACTATCCGATCTCTTGGATATACGTGGAACGGTCGTCGAGCCGCTCTCGCACGATAAATTCTCAGCAATTCAAGTGATGCTTGAATCCATTCCTTTCAGCAATAAACAAGATAGCCTGCGGCGTTTGAAGCTGACAATTCAACCTGGCGCTGCCGTGCCAACGTTCGACTCCTGTATTGCTGATCGAGAGAGCCAGCCGAAGTGCCAGCAAGTATACGATGTAAACAATCTCGACCAGCGACGGGAAGTTAAGAAGCGATTGCACGAGGTGCTGGCAGCGCTGGCTTGCGAAGATGCTTACACCGCACAAGGCATCTTGGGACAGATTCCATCATCATATTCAAATGACAACGACTCAACCCGCCAGGGATTAGCGACAGTTCTGCTCGCACGGATGAAAGCAAGCGAACCCTGTCCTGGCTTGGCTGGTTTGTCCGCTGAATATAAGGCGGAATTGGAAAGGTTGGCCAAGAAAGAAGAAGCCAAACGTCAGCAAGCAGCAAAGGCAGCCAGTGCTGGTCAGCGATGAAGATGTCAGTGGCTTCAGTAACCCCTGATCTTCGGTACCTTGACAACCCTACCCCCGAGCGGGATTTTCGAGCGCCCCCGCCAATACGGCGACCATCCGATCCAGCGTCACCAGACCCGGACGGCGTGCTCGTTCCCGCGTCGCCGGCAAGGCTTCGGGAGCGCAAGTAGATAAGGCCATCGGGCCAGCCGAATCGAGGCCAGATCGATCTCCCGAAACCGCCGCGTCTTGAGCGGACTCGGGTGCGATGTCCCCGCCAGATGAACCAAAGTGTCGGCCGGCGGAGCGGTGCCAGCGTCGTGGCGGCTTCGGGGCACGGCCGAATGCTGTTATAGTGACGACGTATCGGCGCATCGATGATGGATCCAAGCGATAGCACCGAAGTGTGGCCGGACATCGATAAAAATGCACGAAGCTCAAAATCCCATCGTTTTTTCCCTGTTTCTGATTTTCACCGGCGCGGCGTTGTTCGCCACGTTGGCACTGTACGCGCGCCAAGCATTGCCGATCGCCTATATCGTGCTAGGCATCTGCATCGGACCCTATGGCTTCAAGTTGATCGACAACGCTTCGGCCATCGAAGAGATGGCCCAAATCGGCATCATGTTCCTACTGTTCCTGCTGGGCCTGGATCTGTCGCCACAGCGGTTGCTGCAGATGTTGCGTAAGGCAACCGTGATCATGGTCGGCACCTCGCTGGTCTTTGCGTTGCTGGGCGGGGGAATTGCCTGGTCGTTCGGCTTTTCGCCCGGCGAAAGCTTGTTGATCGGGACAGCGATGACGTTCTCCAGCACGATCATCGGCCTCAAGTTGCTGCCGACCCGCGCCTTGCACCACCAGCACACCGGCGAAATCATCATCAGCATCCTGCTGCTGCAAGATCTGCTGGCGATCGCCGTGCTGCTGCTGTTGGAGGGGCTGGGTGGGCGCGGTTCCTCCGTGCAGGGGTTGGGCTTGCTGATCATTACCCTGCCGATGCTGCTGGGGTTCGCCTATCTGAGCTCGCGTTACGTGCTGATTCCGCTGATTCGCAAGTTCGACAAGATCCGCGAATACATCTTCCTGACCGCCATCGGCTGGTGTCTGTGCATCTCACAGGTGGCGGCCCTGCTGGGGTTGTCCTATGCCATCGGTGCCTTCATCGGCGGGGTGGCGTTGGCCACCAGCCCGATCGCGCTGTACATCGCTGACAGTCTCCGGCCCTTGCGCGATTTCTTCCTGGTGCTGTTTTTTTTTCTCGCTGGGCGCCGGTTTCGATCTGGGAATGCTGGGCACGGTGTTTCTGCCCACCTTGCTGCTGGGCGCCTTGCTCCTGGTGGTCAAGCCGTGGGTGTTTCGCGGCTTCCTGCAATGGGCCGGCGAACGGCCGCGCATCGCCATGGAAGTGGGTGTGCGACTGGGTCAGGTCAGCGAGTTTGCCCTGCTGATCGCGGTGTTGGCCCAGCAGAATCAGTTGATCGGCCGGGAGGCATCGTATCTGGTACAGGCAACCACGCTGTTGACCTTCATCGCTTCCACGTATTATCTGGTGCTGACTTATCCGACGCCGGTGGCGATTTCCGACAGTCTGCGCCGGGATTGAGCGGCGTGGCCGCCTGAGCATGGACCGGACTCCGTTGCCACAGATAATCATTGGCGAATATCCCGATTTTTCCTATAATCGCCGCCATTTTTCGGCCGAACCGAACCCAAAGGGGCTTTGGCGCGACCGGGCATCCTTAGCGATCTCTCCGGTGAACGTCCCAGTAAGAGCGACGCGCGCGGCGGGGTCGTGGAGCCTGACGGTTTGGGTTCCACGCATACCCGGTTCCTTCATTTTCGTTGCTGAGTACTGTTAGGAGAGAGAGTTCATGCCCTCCCGTAGTGAATTGGCCGCTCGCCCCATGGTGGATGCGATGACCGCACCGCTCGCCACTTCCGGCGCCCCCGTTCGGGCAGCCACCGCCCCCTCGCGCCGGGAACTGGCCAACGCCATTCGCGCCCTGAGCATGGATGCGGTGCAACGGGCAGAATCCGGCCACCCCGGTGCCCCGATGGGCATGGCCGACTTTGGCGCCGTCCTGTGGAACGATTTTCTGCGCCACAATCCAGCCAATCCCAAATGGCTAAATCGCGACCGACTAATCCTATCCAATGGTCACGGTTCGATGCTGCTGTATTCCCTGTTGCACCTGAGCGGCTACGATCTGACCATCGAGGATCTTCGTAATTTCCGGCGCTTGGGTTCGCGGACTCCCGGCCATCCCGAATACGGCCTCACCCCAGGGGTGGAAACCACCACCGGGCCACTGGGGCAAGGTCTGGCCAATGGCGTCGGCATGGCCCTGGCCGAACGGGCGCTGGCCACCCGCTTCAACCGCCCCGGTTTTCCCATCGTCGATCATTACACTTACGTCATTCTCGGCGACGGCTGCCTGATGGAAGGTATCTCCTCCGAAGCCTGCTCGCTGGCGGGCACTTGGGGACTGGGCAAGCTGATTTGTCTCTATGACAGCAACAACATTTCCATCGATGGCCCGGTCAGCGGCTGGTTCAGCGAGAACGTGGCCAAACGTTTCGAAGGTTTTGGTTGGCATGTCATTCCGAACGTGGACGGCCACGACGCCGACGCGGTCCATCAGGCCGTCAAGCAGGCCCGCGCCTTTACCGGTAGCCCTACCCTGATCTGCTGCAAGACCACCATTGCTTGGGGATCACCCAACAAGGGGGGCAGCGAGAAATCGCACGGCGCGCCATTGGGCGCCGCCGAAGTCGCCGCAACCCGCGAGAATATCGGCTGGCATCATGAGCCGTTTGACATTCCGTCTGAATACTATCGCGCCTTCGACGCCCGTACTAAAGGCGCTGACTGGGAAGGCGAGTGGAATGATATGTTCGCCCGCTACCGGGCCGAGTACCCGGACGCTGCGGCGGAACTGGATCGACGTTTGGCCTGCGGCTTTCCCCCGGACTGGCAGGAACTGGCCTGGAGCTTTATTCAAGCCACCCAGGAACGGCGTGAGGATATCGCCACGCGGGTCGCGTCCCAGCGAGCGCTCGAAGCGTACAACCCCCATTTTCCCAGCTTGGTTGGTGGCTCCGCCGATCTCACCGAATCCACCGGCATTCCCTGGATCGGCTGCCGACCGGTGGATTTCGAGCATCCCGACGGTAACCTGATTTATTACGGCGCGCGGGAATTCGCGATGTACGCCATTATGAACGGCCTAGCGCTGCATGGTGGCTATGTGCCCTTTGGCGGTACCTTCCTGATGTTCGCCGATTATGGCCGCAGCGCCATCCGCATGTCGGCGTTGATGAAGTTGCGCTGTGTGTTCGTTTTGACCCATGACTCCATCGGTGTCGGCGGCGACGGCCCGACTCATCAGCCGATCGAACATGTGGCCAGTTTGCGGGTCATCCCCGATCTGTCGGTGTGGCGGACTTGCGATACCACGGAGACCGCCGTGGCCTGGAAAGCGGCGCTGGAGCGCACCAACGGTCCGACCGCCCTGATTTTCACCCGCCAGAAGCTGCCCCACCAGGATCGCACGCCGGAACAGGTGCGGGCCGTTGCCCGGGGTGGCTATGTGCTGCTGGACTGTGGGGACGAGCCGGAAGCCATCCTCATCGCCACCGGCTCCGAGGTACAACTGGCGATCGAGGCGGCTCAGCAACTGAACAATCAGGGGCGGCGAGTACGTGTGGTTTCCATGCCATCCGTGGATGTGTTCGACGCCCAGGACGCAGCTTGGCGCGAGTCGGTGCTGCCGGCGGCGGTAACCCGGCGCGTGGTGGTCGAGGCGGGCGTCACCGCACCCTGGTATAAGTACGCGGGTCCGCAAGGCATGGTGATCGGCATCGATCGCTTCGGTGAGTGCGGTCCGCCAGAAATTATTTTCCAGCATTTCGGCTTTACCGCCGAACGGGTGGCCGCCGCCGTGCAGGCACTGTTCTAGCAAATGCTGTTTTTTTAACGAATCCGGTCTACACTTGATCGTGTTAAGTGGGCGACCTGTTCGCTCGTCTTTTTGATGAAATCACTCTGATTGGAGGAAAGCATGGCCATTAAAGTTGGTATCAATGGGTTCGGTCGCATTGGTCGCATGGTGTTTCGCGCGGCGGTTAAGAATTTCTCGGATATCGAGATCGTGGGTATCAACGACCTGCTGGAACCCGACTATCTGGCCTACATGCTGAGTTACGACTCGGTGCATGGTCGCTTCCAGGGTGAAGTCTCCGTCGATGGCAATACGTTGATTGTCAACGGCAAGAAGATCCGCCTGACCGCCGTCAAGGACCCCGCCGAGCTGAAGTGGAACGAAGTGGGCGCCGACATCGTCGTCGAGTCCACCGGTCTGTTCTTGACCAAGGAAACCTGTCAGAAGCACATCACCGCCGGCGCCAAGAAAGTCATTCAGAGCGCGCCCAGCAAGGACGACACCCCGATGTTCGTCTACGGCGTCAATGACAAGACCTACGCCGGTCAGACCATCATCTCCAATGCGTCCTGCACCACCAACTGCCTGGCGCCGGTCGCCAAGGTGCTGAACGACACTTGGGGCATCAAGCGCGGTCTGATGACCACCGTGCATGCCGCCACCGCCACCCAGAAGACCGTGGATGGTCCCTCCAACAAGGATTGGCGCGGCGGTCGCGGCATCCTGGAGAATATCATCCCGTCCTCCACCGGTGCCGCCAAGGCCGTGGGCGTGGTCATCCCCGAGCTGAACAAGAAGCTCACCGGCATGGCTTTCCGCGTCCCCACCTCTGATGTATCCGTGGTCGACCTGACGGTGGAACTGGATAAGCCGGCGTCCTACAAGGATATCTGCGCTGCGATGAAGGCCGCCTCCGAAGGCCCGATGAAGGGTGTGCTGGGTTATACCACCGACAAAGTGGTTGCCACCGACTTCCGTGGCGAGAGCTGCACCTCCACGTTCGACGCCGATGCCGGCATCGCCCTGGACGACACCTTCGTCAAGGTTGTGGCCTGGTACGACAACGAATGGGGTTATTCCTGCAAGGTTCTGGAAATGGTCCGCGTCATGGCCAAGTAAGCGATCGCCACGCCGTGGCGGTTCGTTTTTAAGCTGAAATCGTACACCCCCGCCGCCTTGCGCCCCGCGCCAGGGCGGACGGGGGTTTTTCTTGGAGAGGAAGAGGAAAGCGAATATGAATTTTAAACGCATGACCGATCTGGATCTCGCTGGCAAGCGGGTATTCATCCGTTCTGATCTGAATGTTCCCGTCAAAAGTGGCAAAGTGACGTCCGACGCTCGCATCACTGCTTCGATGCCCACCATTGAATTTGCCATGAAGGCCGGTGCCAAGGTGATGGTGACCTCGCACTTGGGGCGTCCGACCGAAGGCGAGTTCAAGGAGGAAGATTCGCTCAATCCAGTGGCCGAGGTGATGTCCGCCAAGCTGGGTAAGCCAGTACGAGTGATCCGCGACTGGGTCAATGGCGGCTTTGAAGTCGCCGACGGCGAAGTGGTGCTGTTGGAGAACTGCCGCGTCAACAAGGGCGAAAAGAAGAACGTCGAGGAAACGGCGAAGAAGTACGCAGCGCTCTGCGACGTGTTCGTCATGGATGCTTTCGGCACCGCCCATCGCGCCGAAGCCTCGACTCACGGTGTCGCCAAGTTCGCGCCGGTCGCCTGCGCCGGCATTCTGCTGACCGAGGAACTCGATGCCTTGACTAAGGCGCTGGCCAAGCCCGCCCGGCCGTTGGTCGCCATCGTCGGTGGCTCCAAGGTTTCGACCAAGCTGACCGTGTTGGAAAGCTTGTCCGAGAAGGTCGATCAGCTGGTGGTTGGCGGCGGCATCGCCAACACCTTCCTCAAAGCTGTCGGCAAGAATGTCGGCAAGTCGTTGTGCGAGGACGATTTGGTGTCGACGTCGCAGGCACTGCTGGAGAAAATGAAAGCGCGCGGCGCGAATATTCCGATCGCGGTGGATGTTGTCTGCGGCAAGAAGTTCGATGCTGCCGAACCGGCGGTGTTGAAAGACGCGGGTGCGGTCAGCGACGACGACATGATCTTTGATATCGGTCCGAAGAGCGCCCAGGAATTGGCCGACATCATCATGAAGGCCGGCACGGTGGTGTGGAACGGCCCGGTCGGCGTGTTCGAATTCGACCAGTTCGGCGAGGGTACCAAGACGGTCGCCATGGCGATTGCGAACACCAAGGCCTTCACCCTGGCCGGTGGTGGCGACACCATCGCCGCGATCCAAAAGTATGACATCTACGACAAGGTGTCTTATATCTCCACCGCTGGCGGTGCGTTCCTGGAATTCCTGGAAGGCAAGGTGCTACCCGCCGTCGCCATGTTGGAGTCGCGGGCGAACGACTGAAGCTCGAAGGTTTTTTTAAGGAAAACGGGCGGTTGTTTATTCGCCCGTTTTTCGTTGCGGCGAGGAACTTGATGATGGGTCTTACAAAGCAGCGCCGGTGGGGAAAAACCGGCGCGAACTATCAAATCAAAAACTTAGGAAACGGTTTGCAAGCCGCTGATGTTCCGATGCGTCCTGTTGAATGCACTATTTGGTCGCGGTGGCCCGCATGATGAGGAAGCTTCCAATTGGGACGTATGGGATCGACCGTTAGTACCGACGACCGCCGCCACCACCGCCGTAGCCGCCACCGCCACCGCCACGTTTTCCGCCGCCGTAGCCGCCACCGCCGTAACCGCCACCGCCACTGCTTTGTTGCGGGCGTGCCTCGTTGACGGTCAGAGCGCGGCCTTCGACCTCCTTGCCATTGAGGGCGGCAATAGCCGTTTGCGCTTCCTGGTCGCTACCCATCTCCACAAAGCCGAACCCCTTGGATCGTCCGGTATCGCGATCCGTGATGACTTGAGCCGAACGCACCGCGCCGTGTGCCTCGAACAGGCGCTCCAGCTCACTGTTACCGATGCTATAGCTCAAATTTCCAACATATAACTTCTTGCCCAATTGAAAGACTCCTCAATAAGTTTCACCAAAAAACAACAGACAAAACATCAGACATGCCAAGTACAAGTTGGCAGTTTTACATGGGGCTTATGCTGAGTCAATTCTCAACTTTCCCCGCTCGATTGCCCATCGCTTTATTTCGGGTATCGGCTGGTAGGTATCGCATGTGGGCGGATAGCACGATTTTGCGTTGGCGCATGCTATTTGGGGCATGGTTGCCATGTTACCTTATGCCCAAAACCGGTGGATTCCGTTACCGCTACTTTAACCGGTCACCGCCGGGTTGCCGCGCGTCACCCGCTTTTGCGGATTAATCCAGATTCCCAAAAGAGCCATCAAGCCAAGCCGGAAGTTTTTTTGCTAATGAACGCAACCAGTTATGATGCCGCCGCGATAGAGGTCCTCAGCGGTTTGGATCCGGTCCGCAAACGGCCGGGCATGTACACCGATACCACCCGGCCCAACCATCTGGCGCAGGAAGTCATCGACAACAGCGTGGACGAGGCTATCGCCGGCCATGCCAGTACGGTAATGGTGACACTACATGCCGACGGTTCGTTGTCGATTGAAGACGACGGGCGCGGTATGCCGGTGGACATTCATCCGGAGGAAGGCATTCCCGGCGTCGAGCTGATTCTGACTCGCCTGCACGCTGGCGGTAAATTTTCCGACCGTAACTACCATTTCTCCGGCGGGTTACACGGCGTCGGCGTTTCAGTGGTGAACGCGTTGTCCAGTCATCTCGAAGTCTGGGTCAAACGCAACGGCCGGGAATACAACATGGCCTTCGCCGGCGGCGACAAGATGTCCGAGCTGGAGGAGGTCGGCACGGTTCCTCGGCGAAATACAGGCACCACCGTGCGGTTCTGGCCGGACCCGCGCTATTTCGATTCACCTAAATTCTCCGTGCCTCGGCTCAAGCACGTACTGCGCGCCAAGGCGGTGCTGTGTTCCGGTCTGAAGGTGGGCTTTACCGACGAGGCCGCCGGCGAACAACTGGTCTGGTGCTATCAGGACGGTCTGACCGACTATCTCCGGGAGGCGTTGGGGACGGCGGTACCGTTGCCCGATCCGCCGTTCGTCGGCCGTGTCGGTAGCGAGCGCGAGGCCGCCGACTGGGCCTTGACCTGGCTGCCGGATGGCGGCGAGCCGGTGGCGGAAAGCTACGTCAACTTGATCCCGACCGCGCAAGGCGGTACCCACGTCAACGGTTTGCGCGCCGGATTGACCGATGCGATGCGCGAGTTCTGCGAGTTTCGCAACCTGGTGCCGCGCGGGCTGCGGATTGCCCCGGAAGACATCTGGGAAGGTTGCTGTTACGTGTTGTCGGTCAAGCTGCGGGACCCGCAGTTTTCCGGCCAGACCAAGGAACGCTTGTCCTCGCGCGAATGCGCGGTGTTCGTGGCCGGAGTGGTCAAGGATGCGCTGAGCTTGTGGCTGAACCAGCATCCCGAAACCGGCGAACGCATCGCCCAACTGGCATTGGCCAACGCGCACAAACGCTTGCGCGCCAGCCGCAAGGTGGTGCGCAAGCAGGTCACCAGCGGTCCGGCGCTGCCCGGCAAGCTGGCCGATTGCACCGCCCAGGATTTGGGGCGCACCGAGCTGTTTCTGGTCGAGGGCGACTCCGCCGGCGGTTCCACCAAACAGGCTCGTAGCCGCGAGTTTCAGGCGGTGATGCCGCTACGTGGCAAGATTCTCAATACTTGGGAGGTGGACTCCGCCGAAGTGATGGCGTCGCAGGAGGTGCACGACATCGCCGTGGCGATCGGCGTGGACCCCGGTTCCGGGGATCTGAAAGGTTTGCGCTACGGCAAGATCTGCATTCTCGCCGATGCCGATTCCGACGGTCTGCACATCGCGACCTTGCTGTGCGCGTTGTTCGTGCGACATTTCCGCCCACTGGTGGAAGCCGGCCACGTCCATGTCGCCATGCCGCCATTGTTTCGGATCGATGTCGGCAAGGAGGTGTTCTATGCTCTGGACGAGGCGGAAAAGCAGGGTTTTCTCGACCGTATCGCCGCCGAGAAGAAGAAGGGCAAGGTCAGCGTCACCCGCTTCAAGGGCTTGGGCGAGATGAACCCGCTGCAACTGCGGGAAACCACCATGGATCCCACCACCCGTCGGTTGGTGCGACTGACCCTGGAGACCGGCGATGAAACCCTGGCGCTGATGGATATGCTGCTGGCCAAGAAGCGCGCTGGGGATCGCAAGAACTGGCTGGAGGAAAAAGGCAACCTGGCGGAAATTTAAACCGGTCCGAGCGATGACCCCGTCAGCATTCGCGCAGCCATGTCGACCTGCCAGCAAGATAAAAACAGCAAGGAATGTGATTACTTTGTGTCCCGTGGTCTTGTGACTCCCGGAACCAGCGTCTACATTCTAGGGGCGTTGCGTTCCCCGAACGCCGCGATGTAAGCCTGAAAATCACAGCGATAATGCATAAACACAAAGGAGGTTGTATTGATGAACAAGAAATTACTGATGGGTTTAGCCGCGTCCTGTGCCATGGGGCTCTCCAGCACTGTTTGGGCCGCCGGTACTGACTTCGGCACTCCCGAAGAAGCCAAGATGATGCTGGAAAAAGCGGTCGCCGCGGTACAGGCGGACGAGGCCAAGGCTCTGGAGATGTTCAACAAGGGTGAAGGCGGATTTAAGGAGAAAGATTTATACGTCTTCTGTGGCGGTCCCGATGGTAATTTTACCGCTCATCCCAAGCTGGTCGGCAAGAGTTTGAAGGACCTAAAAGACAAGACCAACAAGCCGCTGGGTGAAGAGATTTACAAGGGAGCGAAAGAGGGCGAAATTGTCGAAGTGGCCTACATGTGGCCGCGCCCAGGTGAGGAAAAACCTTCCGAAAAAGTGGCTTACGTCGCCAAGATAGGCGATCAGATCTGCGCCGTGGGTTATTACAAGCCCTAATGCCGGATTGAAAGTTTGTTATTATCCTGCCCAAGCCGAACTCCATCCGGGGTTCGGCATTTTTGATTTCGCTTCGAGTGTCCCGACCTGCAATCCGACCCACGATCCATTTTGGCTGATTTTGCCTGCATAATTAATGGATTGATTTTATAGGGTCTCTGAGTCCCCCGTGGCGGTTTTCTCACCGGTATCGCCGCCTGCCAGCCGATCTCGTTTATACTGCTCCGGCTATCTCAAGTCCCCCTCACAATATCAGGAGGATCCGGTGATCTATTCCCTCGGCGACCGCAGGGTCGAATTTCACGGCGAGGACTGGTTCATCGCCGATAATGCGACCGTCATCGGTTCGGTGGTGCTCAAGCAGAACGCCAGCATCTGGTTCAACGCCGTGGTGCGCGGCGACAACGATGTCATCACCATCGGCGAAAACTCCAATGTTCAGGACGGCTCGATCCTCCATACCGACCCCGGTATTTTGCTGACCATCGGCCGCGACGTCACCGTCGGCCATCTGGCGATGCTGCACGGTTGTATCGTCGGCGACAACAGCTTGATCGGCATCAAGAGCCTGATCATGAACCGGGCGGTCATCGGCAAGAATTGCCTGATCGGCGCCAACAGCCTGATCACCGAGGGTCAGACCATCCCGGACGGCTCGCTGGTGAAGGGTGCGCCGGGCAAGGTCGTGCGCATGCTGACGGACCGGGAAATCGAAGGCATGCGCTTGTCCGCCACCCGCTACGTGGAAAATTTCAAACGCTTTCAGCGCGACCTGCGCCGGCAGGACTAAGGTGAGTGCCGTTCTGGAAGATCGCTTGGATCTGGCGATCCAGCAAGTTGGTTCCACCATTCTCGGCAAGGAGCGCGCCATCCGCTTGGCGCTGAGTTGCCTGCTGGCGCGTGGCCACCTGCTGATCGAAGACTTGCCCGGCATGGGCAAGACCACCCTGGCCCATGCGCTGGCGCGCTGTCTGGGTTTGCAATACCAGCGCATCCAGTTCACCAGCGACCTGTTGCCGGCGGACATCCTCGGCGCGGCGGTGTACGAACGCCAGCGCGAGACCTTCGTGTTCCATCCTGGGCCGATTTTCGCGCAACTGATCCTGGCCGACGAGATCAACCGCGCCACCCCCAAAACGCAAAGCGCCCTGTTGGAGGCGATGGAGGAGGGGCAGGTTACCATCGAGGGCGAGACCCGCCAGTTGCCGGAACCGTTTTTCGTGATCGCCACCCAGAATCCCGCCTACCAGATCGGTACCTTCCCCTTGCCGGAATCCCAGCTCGACCGGTTCCTGATGCGGATCGCGCTAGGCTATCCCGATGTGCAGGCGGAACGGGCGTTGCTGGAAGGCGAGGACCGTCGCGAGATTCTGGCCCGGCTGCCGGTTTGCATGACACCGGCGCAATTGCACGAGTTGCAGGGGCGGTTGGCCGGTGTGCATATCGCGGCGCCGCTGTTGGATTACGTGCAGGCATTACTGGCGTTTTCCCGCCAGAGCAGTCGTTTCCGCAGCGGACTATCACCGCGCGCCGGATTGGGGTTGTTGCGAGCGGCGCGGGCCTGGGCATTGCTGCACCGTCGCGGCCATGTGCTGCCGGAAGACGTGCAAGCGGTGCTGCCGGCGGTGGTGGGCCATCGCCTGCATCCCAGCGACGATCATCTGGAGCAGTCGCCCGCCGCTCTGGTCGGGCAGTTGCTGGATGCCGTGGCGGTGCCGGCCTGAGGTTCGGCCGCCATGTTCAGGGCGTTGCGGCAACGCTTCGAAGCTTGGGTAACGCGCGGCCAGCGGCCAGCTCGTCAGCCGGTTCGACTGGATCGCCGCCGCATCTACATTCTGCCGACCCGCCAGGGTTATGCATTCGCCCTGCTGTTGCTGCTGCTGTTTCTGTGGTCGATCAACTACAGCAACAGCATGGGTTTCGCCTTCACCTTTCTGTTGTCGGCGGTGGCGCTGAACAGCATGTGGCGGGCGCACAATAATTTGTTGGATCTGGTGATTCAGCCGAGTGGCGCCGAGCCGGTGTTCGCGGGGCAGGACGCCCAGTTCGGCTACCGACTGGACAATCCCGATACCGGGCCGCGCCATGGTGTCGCATTGCAATGGCGGGATCGATCGCCCCGTTATGCGGATGTGCCGGCACGGGGTTCGACGACCGTGATTCTGGCTGTTCCCGCCGAACGTCGTGGTCGGTTGCGGCCGGGCCGGTTGCGCGTGCTGACCCGGTTTCCCCTCGGCTTGTTGCAAGCATGGAGTTGGGTGGAGTTCGAACAGGATTGTTTGGTTTATCCCCAACCTCGCGGTGGGCGGTCGCTGCCGGCGGCGATGGCGGGCGGCACCGGCAGCGGTATGGGCGAGCAGGGGACAGGCAGCGAGGATTACGCCGGTTTCCGACCTTACTCGCCCGGCGACTCGCCGCGCCGGATCGCCTGGCGGGCTGCGGCCCGCACCGATCGCCTGCTGGTCAAGCGCTTCACCGATCAGGCCCGGCCGGAGCTGTGGTTGGATTGGCGGCTGTTGGGGATGGAGCCGATCGAGCCGCGTCTGGAGCAATTGTGTCAGTGGGTATTGAAGGCGGAAGGGGAAGGGTGCGAGTACGGCTTGCGCCTGCCTGGCCGGGAAATTCCGCCCGCGTCCGGCGAGATCCAGCGCCGCCGCTGTTTGGAAGCCCTGGCGCTGTTCGTCGGTGGCGATGGGTAGAGAGAGGTCGATCATGCCCTGGAGCTGGCGGAAAAACCGGCCGGAACGAGCGAAAGCGGCCAAACTGCCGGAAGAGCCGCTGACCCGGTCGGCGCTGGCTTGGCTGTTGGCGGCATTGGTGCTGGCGGCGGCACCACATGCTTCCGAACTGCCGATTTGGCTGAGCGTCCTGTTCGCCACGGTGGTTGGCTGGCGCGGATTCATCGCGCTGCGCGGCAAATCGCTGCCGCCGCGCTGGTTGCTGCTGCTGCTGGCGCTGCTGGCCGGTGCCGGGGTACTGATCGACTACCGGACCCTATTCGGCCGGGATGCCGGGGTGGCGTTGATGGTCGCGATGACTGCCTGCAAGCTATTGGAAACGCGTGTGCTGCGGGACGGTGTGGTGCTGGTGTTCCTGGGTTACCTGCTGGTGATGAGCAATCTGCTCTACAGCCAGGAAATCCCGATGGTGGCCTATCTGTTCGCGGCGGTGCTCGTCATGCTGGCGGCGCAGACCCTGATTCATCGCCCACACGCCGGTTTACGGGGAGTGGCCCCGTTGCGACTGGCTGGCATGATGGTGCTGCAAGCCATTCCGGTCATGTTGGTTCTGTTCATCTTGTTTCCCCGCATCCCCGGCCCGCTATGGGGTCTGCCCAAGGATGCCTACAAGGGGCGCACCGGTCTGTCCGACGAGATGATGCCCGGCACGGTCAGCGAGCTGGTTCGATCCGATACGGTGGCGTTTCGGGCACGGTTCGCCGGTGCCACGCCGCCACCGAACCAGCGCTACTGGCGCGGGCCGGTCTTGTGGCGTTTCGATGGCCGCCGCTGGACCCGCCACGAGGAGTTGCCCGCGAATACTCCCACCTCCTTCGTGGCGGAAGGGGCGGCGGTGGATTATTCGGTCATTCTGGAACCGAGCAATCGGCGCTGGCTGTTTGCGCTGGACCTGCCCGCCCGCTTGCCGCCGCGCACCGGTATGACTGCCTCGTTTCAACTGTTGCGCGATCAGCCGATCAACGAGGTGTACCGTTACGAGATGCGGTCTTATCCGAACTATCGTACCGGCGAACTGACGGCGGCGGAACGGTTTCGTGGCTTGCAACTGCCGGAGCGCGGCAATCCCCGCGCCAGGGCGCTGGCGGTACAGTGGCGCGAGCGCATGACCCGCCCCGAGGACCGGGTCGGCGCGGCACTGGCGTTGTTTCGGGAACAGGCGTTTTACTACACCCTGACGCCACCGCTGCTGGGCGCCGACAGCGTGGACGATTTCCTGTTTCGGACCCGCCAGGCTTTTGCGAGCATTACGCCAGCGCCTTTGTCTTTCTCATGCGGGCGACCGGGGTGCCGGCGCGGGTGGTGACCGGTTATCAGGGCGGGGAAGCGAACGATCTGGGCGGGTATTTCATCGTACGCCAGTCCGACGCGCATGCCTGGGCCGAAGTCTGGCTGGCGGAGCGCGGTTGGGCGCGGGTCGATCCGACGGCGGCGGTGGCGCCCAGCCGGGTGCGGGACGGATTGTACGCCGCGGTGGCCGATCCGGGGCTGTTGCCGTTTCTGGCGCGGCGCGGGGGCGGGGGTGAGTACGAGTGGCTGCGGCAACTGGCGCTGAGCTGGGATGCGTTGAACAACAGTTGGAACGAATGGGTGCTGGCCTACGGTCCCGACCGACAAAAGGAGTTTTTGTCGGGACTCGGTTTTGGGCCGGTGGATTGGGCCGAGATGACGGTGGCGATGACCGTGACCCTGGGTGGGTTCGGCCTGCTGGTCATCGGCTGGCGCTGGCGCCGGCGCGGCACCCGCGACCCGGTGGCGCGGGCTTGGCAGCGATTCTGCGCCCGGTTGGCCCGGCGCGGCTTGGCGCGCGGCCCACACGAGGGGCCGCTGGATTTCACCGAGCGAGTGGCCGCCAGCCGACCGGAACTAGCCGCTTCGGTGCGGGAGATCGGTCGGCTTTACGCCGCCCTACGCTATGGACCGACGGGCTCGCCGGCCGATGTGCGCCAACTGCAATGGCGGGCAGGGCGGTTTCGAGTTCGAACGCCCCGGTGAGCGGTCAACGATCAAATTCATTTCATTCCGCCATGGATCTGGCGATCGGCGGTAGGAAGGCGAGGGCCTCAGCCTTCGGGCGGTAGGCCCAGCCGCTCGGCGGCCCGCACCAGATCCGCCACCGACTTGAGACCTAGCTTGCGCATCAGGCGCCCCCGGTGGACCTTGACGTTCTGCTCGCCGGTGCCCAGCGCTGCGGCGATCTGCTTGTTCAGCTTCCCGGCGATGACGTGGCCGAGCACCTCGCGCTCCCGTGGTGTCAGTAATGCCAGGCGCTTGCGCAGGTCCGCCAGGTCATCGCTCTTCGCTCGCCGGTCCGCGCCGCGCTGTAGCGCGGCGCGGATCGCCCGCAGCAGGTCCGCCCCATCGACCGGCTTGGTCAGAAAGTCCTCGGCCCCGGCCTTGAGTGCGCGCACGCTCATCGGAATGTCGCCGCGACCGCTGAGGAACACGATGGGCAGATCGACGCCCCGCTCGCGCAGCCGCTCCTGAACCTGTAGGCCATCCATCTCGGGCATCGCCACATCCAGGACGAGACAGGCAGGACCTTTGGGGGGCGCTTGGGCGAGCAGCTCCCGCGCGCTGGCAAAGGACTGCACCGCAAGTCCCTGGGCACGCAGCAGTCGGGTCAGGGCTTTGCGCATCTCCGGCTCGTCGTCGAGCAGGTAGACTACCGGTTCGTCGCTCACGACGCGGCCCCGCCGCTCGGCAGCGAAAAGGCGATCGTGGCTCCACGCGGGGGTGTCGGCTCGGCCCAGACCCGTCCCCCATGGCTGCTCAGAATGGAGCGCACGATGGCCAGACCCAGGCCGAGCCCTCCGGGTTTGGTGGTGTAGAGCGCGTCGAAGATGCGCTGCGGATCCGGTAGTCCGCAGCCATTGTCCGCGATCGCGACGGTGATGCCTTGCGCATCCGCCCGGGCGGTCACCGAGATCCGACGCTGGCCGGCGGGGTTCTCGGCCACCGCGGCGCAGGCGTTGTCGACGAGATTGACCAGGACCTGCTCGATCAGGATACGGTCCGCCTGCACCGGAGGCAGACCCGGGCTCAAGCTCAAATCCACCCGCACCCCCAGGTCGTCGATCTCGTTGCCGAGCAATTCGAGTACCCGCACGATCGCGTCGTCGAGCCGCAGTGGCTCACGTTGGGGTTCGCCGCGATCGACGAGTGCGCGCAGGTGGCGAATCACCTCGGCCGCGCGGTGATCCGCGCTCGCGATGTCCGCCAGGATCTCCCGCAGCTCGTCCAGGTCCGGCGAGTCTCCATTCAAGAGAGCCTGGGCCGCCTCGGCGTTGGCCAGGATCGTGCCCAGCGGTTGGTTCAGTTCGTGGGCGAGGGCGGCGGAAAGCTCGGCTGCGGTTTCCGCCCTGGACAGGCGCTCAAGCCGTGTCCGTTGACGGCAAATGTTGTCGAACTGGTCCATGCGTGCCGTGATGTCGACGCTCACCCCCATCAGGGTTCTCGAAGTCCCGTCGCTCTCGCCGACACCGCGCCCCAGGGAGGCAAGCCAGCGGGTGCCGCCATCAGCGTCGAGAACCCGAAACTCGGCACGGTATCGTTCGTTGGTGCCCAGCGCCGCTTCCACCAGTTGCTCCAGGCATGCCCGGTCTCGAGGATGCACCTGCTTCAGGAAGTCGGCCAGGGCCAGCTCGCCGTCGGGGGCCAGCCCGAAGAGTTCCCGGGTCTTGGGCGTGGCCGAAACGGCCTTCGATCGGGCGTCGAGGCTCCAGAACCCGACATCGGCGGCCTCCGCCGCCAGGCTCAGGCGTTGCTCGCTGAGGCCCAGGGCGGCGTCCTTGAGGCGCAGGTCGCGCTCTGCCCGTGCGGCCCGCGGCAGCCCCAGGCTCAGCTCGGCGCCGATGACCAAGGCGAGCAGCAGGAACAAGGGCGTGATCAGGATCGGCATTCGAACGAAGCCCCAGAACACCGAGACGACCTGCACGGTGCCGATCAAGACGATAACCAGCAGGGCGCTCGCCAGCGCCAGCGAGCGTGCGCCCTCTCCGCGTCGCCAGGCACTGATGCCGCAGTCGATGATGAACAGCATCGCCAACACCAAGCTCGCCTGACCGACCGCCATCCAGGGATTGGGGACCCCGATGGCTATGGCGACCGGCTCTCCCAGCAGACTGACGCGCTCGATTCCGGTCAGCGCGGCGTAGTTCAGATTCGGCCCGGAGCCGAAGGCCGCCGCCAGGGCCAGGGTGCGCAGGGCAACGGCGAGCCAACCCAGCACCAGAAAGCGCGGCCGCAGGCGGAGATACACGAGGCCCACCAGAGCGACGAAGCCGGACCAGATCGGGACCTGGAACCAACGCAACGCCGTTGCATAGTCCATTGGCGTTTGGGCGTGCATCATCCACAGCTCCGTCCCCGCGACCCCGACGATGCTGACCTCCAGCACCGCAAGCATCAGGTAGGACCAGGCCTCCCGCTGAACGAGCCAGGCCCCGAGATAGAGGCCGGCGATCGTTGCCGACAGTGTCCCGATGATGACATAGAGAATCGTGATCCAACCCATCCTCTCTCCAGGCCCCCGGCGGCTGCGCCGGGCATTGAACCAAAGTGCAATTTTACCGGGCGTGCGGCTTGTGTAACCTCTTAAAATTCGACCGCTCGATCGGGCCGGGACATCGGCCAGCTTGACTGCGGTGAAGGTGCCCCTGATTTCAAGTGATTGAGCAGCGATCGCTCTCCCGAAAATCGTCGAGCCAACGCCCGTGACGCCAAGAATCAAGCTCTTCGCATTGAGTATGACCGCGCTGTTGTCCGTGCCGGTTGCGGCGCAGGACGCCGGCTGGAGCTTCGCGCTCTCGCCCTACGCCTGGACGCCGGGCCTCACGAGTTCGGCCGAAACGGCGTGGGGAACGGTTGAAGTCGACAAAAGCATCGGAGACGTACTCTCCGATCTCGATATTGCCTTCATGGGCGCGTTCGAAGCGCGCAACGGTCGCTGGAGCCTGATCGCCGACCTGTTCTACGCCGACCTCTCGCAAAGTCGCTCGACCCCGCTCGGCATACTCTTTTCGCGAGCGGAGATCGAAACCGAAGCGAAGCTTCTGAGCGGATACGCCGGCTATCGGGTCTTCGAGAGCGGCCAGGTCGCCGTCGACTTGATGGCCGGCTTCCGGGTCAACTCCGTAAACCTCGACTTATCCCTCGCGCCGGGCCTGCTCACGGGTCAACGCTTTGGGATGAGCGAGACCTGGGTCGATCCACTGATCGGCGGGCGGGCGCGCTTCGACATCACCGACCGGTGGTTCGCGACGTTCTTCGCCGACATCGGCGGTTTCCGGACCGGCTCCGACTTGACCTGGCAGATATTCGGGAGCTTCGGCTATCAGTTTAACGAGCGCTGGTCGGTCCAGGGCGGGTGGCGCTATGTCGCCATCGAGAAGACGATCGACGGGCGCGACGTCGAGATCGACTTGAACGGCCCGCTGCTCGGCTTCACGGTACGGTTCTGATGCGCGGGCCGCACGAACCTTCACCCGCTCCTGCCCTCTACGTCCGGCTCGGATGCATCCTTCCCATACACCTTGAGAGGAAAAGCTTAATGAAGGCCAGACTACCCGTCATCATGTTCGGCTTCCTCGTCGTCACCGGCGTGGCGGGTGTTGCGTCCGGGGCCGAATCCCCTGCCAGCACCACCCAGGCGCAAAGCTTCACCCTGCAGCGCGGGGAACACCTCTCCGGCCTCTGCGCCCAGATCCGTCAGGCTGGGATCAACGTCACGGTCCCCGATTGCGTCAGGCAGATCCTGTTCGCCAACAGGGACTGGTTCGCGCAACGGTTCGGCTATGTGTGGAAGGACCTCCAGTCCGTGAATCTGGATTCCGCCGTTCGCCTCTGGTCGGAGATCCCCTACGTGATGCCGGTGGGGCTGGTGGCGGGCAAGCCAATGGCGACCGAGCCCGCGCCGGAGGCCCAACCACCGCGGGCTGCCGCGAACGCGTCTCCCAGCGGGCATTTCGATCCGCAAGGCAAGGTGCCTTCCACATTCACGATCGAGTTGCGCAAGGGCCTCAAGGCCACGCTGCCGTTCGAGGACCGGCGCGACTTCGAGGAAGCGAAGAAAGGCTTCATCGCCGAGCCACCATACACGAAGATCATGGCCGATGCCGGCCATGTGGCCTGGGACATGGGCAGCTACCAGTGGCTGCTGAAGGACCAAGACTTCGACTCCATCAACCCGTCGCTGCAGCGCCAGGCCGTTCTCAACATGGCCTACGGCCTGTATGAAGTCGTGCCGGGGCATATCTACCAGGTGCGTGGCTACGATCTTGCCAACATCAGCTTCATCAAGGGCGACACCGGCTGGATCGTCTTCGATCCGCTGACCGCCAAGGAGACGGCGCGGGCGGCGCTCGAATTCATCAACGAGAAGCTCGGCAAGCGGCCAGTCGTCGCGGTCGTGTACTCCCACTCACATGGCGATCACTTCGGCGGCGTGCGCGGCGTGGTCGACGAGGCCGACGTCACCAGCGGCAAGGTGTTGGTGATCGCGCCCGAGCACTTCCTTGAGGCGGCGATATCCGAGAACGTTTTCGCGGGCAACGCGATGTCGCGGCGCCTGCAATGGCAGTACTCCATGCTGCTGGAGCGCAATCCGTTCGGCCACGTTGACCAGGCGATTGGCAAGAACATCGCCAACGGCAACACTGGGCTCATCGCGCCGAACCATATCATCGGCAAGGACATCGAAGAGATGACGGTCGACGGCGTGAAGATGGTGTTCCAGAACGCGCCGGACACCGAGGCACCGGTCGAGATGAACACCTACTTCCCGCAGTTCAAGGCGTTCTGGGGCTCCGAGATCATTACCGGAACGATCCACAACATCTACACACTCCGCGGCGCGTCGGTACGCAACGCGCTCAACTGGTCGAAGGAGATCAACGAAGCGCTCTACAAGTTCGGCCAGGAAGCAGAGGTGATGTTCGCCTCGCACAGTTGGCCTCGCTGGGGCAACGATCGCATCCAGGAGGTGATGCGGGCACAACGCGACGCCTACGCCAATCTCAACAACCAGACGCTCCACTACGCGAACCTGGGCGTGACGATCAACGAGATCCAGAACGTCTACGAAGTCCCGAAGAGCCTGCGGCAGCAGTGGGCCGCGCGCAGCTACCACGGCGATGTGCAGAACAACGTGCGCGGCGTGATCAACCGTTTTCTCGGGCACTACGACGGCAACCCGACCAACCTGATCCCGCTGTCGCCCGCCGACTCGGCCCCGCTCTATGTGGAGATGATGGGCGGCGCCGAGAAGATCATCCCACGCGCCCAGCAGCTCTATGACGAGGGGGCCTATCTCTACGCCACCGAGATCCTCAACAAGCTGGTGTTTGCCGAGCCGAAAAACCAGGCTGCAAGGCGGCTTCTCGCCGACACCTTCGAGCAGCTCGGCTACCAGGCGGAGAGCACCAGTGTGCGCAACAGCTTCCTGCAGGGTGCCTACGAGCTGCGCAACGGCCTGCCGGGCGGCGTCCCGCCCCGCTCCACCGGCCCGGATGTGGTCCGCGCGATGTCGACCGAGCAGTGGCTCGACTTCATCGGCATCAGCATGGACCCGAAGAAGGCCGAGGAGCTCAAGTTCACGATCAACCTCGTGACGCCGGACAACGGCGAGCAGTACGCCGTCGAGATGAGCAACGCGACGCTCACCACCATCAAGGGCTTCCAGGCGAAGAACCCGGACCTCACCATCACGGTGAACCGTGCCGACCTCAATGGAGTGATGATGGGACAGACGTCGTTCGACGACCTGATCAAGGCCGGCAAGGCGAAGTTCGACGGCGACCGCACGGGCTTCGACCAGTTGCGCTCGATTCTGGTGCCGTTTACGCCGGACTTCGAGATCCTGCCGGGCACGGCGCCGCAGCAGCACGCTGCCTCCCCCAAGCCATTCGAGCTGCCGGGCGATCTCATCGACGTCGACTGATGGACGATCAACTAGGGGCGCGGCTAAGATCAAGGCACCAGAAGTGATATTTGTTCCTGTTCTCCGTGCGGAGCAATGAAATGCGAATCTCGATCAAATCGAAGCAAGCCTTGCGGGTACTGACCCTGTTGATCGGCGCGTTCGGCGGCGTTGGCCAGGGCGTGCGAGCCGAGGAGCTCGTGATTCCACTGGAGGTGCCGCAGCTCAACTTCATTGGGGTCGGGGTGGGTGCTTATCCCGACTACCTCGGCTCGGCCGACTACGATGTCGGCGCCGCTCCGTTCGGGCGCTTCTCACTCGGAGGCGAGCGCTTCGTGCGCCTGCTCGGCAACGAGGCGCGCATCAACCTGCTCGATAACCCTAATTGGCAGTTTGGCCCAGCCGCGCTATGGCGCCTCAGCCGCGAGGATGTGGAGAATCCGGTCGTCAACAAGGTCCACGAGATCGACGATGCCATCAACCTCGGCCTCTTCGGCGGCTACGTCTGGCACGACCCGGATGAGATCCGCAGGTTGGCTGGTGTCGGTGCCTGGGCCTTGGGGGATGTCAGCGGTGTCGACAACGGCTGGACGGCGGGGATCAACGCCTACGCGACACAACCCGTCGCCCGGATGGTCACCCTCGCCGGCGGTGCCGCCTTCACCTATGGCAGCGGCAATTACATGAAGGAGTATTTCGGGGTGACCCCGGCGGATTCGCTCGCGAGCGGCCTCCCAGTCTATGTCCCCGGGGGCGGCGCGCGCGACGTGCGCGGATGGGGCGCGGCCGTGCTCTCGTTGAGTCTGCACTGGCATTTGGGTGTTGGCGTCATGTACTCGCGCCTGGTCGGCGACGCTGCGGACAGCCCACTGGTCGCGCTGGAGGGGTCGAAGAACCAATGGATCTACGGCTTGGGTACTCTCTACGCTTGGTAAGCGGCATCGAACGTTTTTTTCGAACCCGAGCACATCGGGCGGCCCCGCAAACATCGGATGCGAAGCCTGTATAACACGATCCGGTACGTGGAGCGCAGCGGCTGCCCATGGCGGATGTTGCCGAACTCCTGACGGTCGTTGCGCATTCCTGTGGCATCTCCGACACACGCGGCAGCCATCTCGTGCTCATCCGCCTGTTTATCCTCCTGCCCCACCTGCTTAAACGCTTCGTGGATGGTGGCTACCAGCAGGGCGTCATTGACTGGGTCAAGGCCCTATTCGGCCTACTGCCTTGAAGTCGTCAAACGACCCGATGTTCCCCAGTTTGTCGTCCTGCCCAAACGCTGGATCATCGAGCGTACCTTCGCATGGCTTGCATGGCACCGAAGACTTTCCAAGGACTTCGCATATTCCCCCCAAGTCCTCCGAAGCGATGGTTTACATCGCTTCCAACTCCATCATGCTCAGAAGATATATTCTTTAGATATATTCTTTGTGACAGCTTCTAAATAGGCGAAAACTCCATAAGTCACTCTTAAGGAAACCCTGATGGCGATCAAGATGGGACCGATTTTAGGATTTCGCGGGCAGCGACAAGGTGAGTGGTGGGTGTCGGTGTTGCTGGTCACCGATGCGCAAACCGATAGGCACCGGCTGACTTTCACGCCGGCTGGCGGGGTTGAAACATCCGTCGCGGCGACCCTGCTCAAGGCCATGCCGGAAGGCAAGCCGAGCCTGCGAGCTTGGCGCTGGGATTTCGCGGTGCGGCAAACGGATGTGGAGCAGCAGATCCGCTACGAGGTCCTCGGGACCTCTGCGGAATTCTGGGTGCCGGCTCAAGGTTCAATGCCTAATATCGCTTACGCTTCCTGCAATGGTTTCTCCAGCGTGAAGGTGAAAAACAGTTGCAAGGTTCCCCAGCGGTTGTGGGTGGATCTCGCCGCCAAGCATGCCGAGCGGCACTACCATCTGCTGATGATGGGCGGTGATCAGGTCTACGCGGATTCGATTTGGGAGGTGGTCCCCGAGTTGAGCGAGTGGGCGGGGTTGCCGGTCGAGCAGGCCATCAAGCGTTCATTCACCGCCGATATGGCGCGAAAGGTCGATCGGTTCTACAGCGAACTCTATATTCAAAACTGGGGCCAGAAGGAGCCGGCGAGCATGCTGGCGCGTATCCCGACTCTGATGATGTGGGATGATCACGACATCTTCGACGGCTGGGGCTCCTATTCCCCGGAACTCCAGCGGTGCGCGGTGCATCAGGGCATCTTCAATGCAGCCCGCGACTACTTTGCCCTCTACCAGTTGCAATTGGCGAAAGACGAAAGACATCCTCTCGCGATACCCGCCAGCACATCATTCGCCCATGGCTGCACGATCGAGCTGGAGCGCGATCACGCGATGGTGATCTTGGCGCTCGACATGCGCAACGACCGCAACGATTCCCAAGTGATCGGCCCGGAGAACTGGCAAGCGGTCTACGACTGGCTCGATGCCTTGCCCAACGATGATCGGTCTCGCCATCTGCTGATCTTATCCAGTATCCCCGTGGTGCATCCCGATTTTTCCCTCATCGAGCGGACACTGTCCGTTTTTCCTGGCCAGCAAGAGCTGGAAGACGATCTTCGCGATCACTGGAACAGCCCGGCCCATAAGCAGGAGCGCTTGCGCTTCATCCATCGGCTGCTCGCCTTGAGCCAGGCGCGAAAGTACCGCGTGACGCTGCTTTCTGGCGACGTGCATGTCGGTGCGGTCGGCATTGTGACTAGTAGCCGCGATGGCGCGAGTGATCGCTCGGCCCAAGTCATCTCGCAACTGACTTCGTCTGGTATCGTTCACCCGGCACCGCCAGGGGTCATGCTGTTTTTCTTGGAAAACGTGATGGGCAAGCAATATGTTGATGATCGCGACATCACCTCCGAAATGACGCCGTTTCCCGGTACCCGCACGTACTACATCGGCACCCGCAACTGGCTAGCGTTGGAACCGGACGAGAGCGGGCGCATCTGGGCCAAGTGGCATGTCGAAAATGTCTCTCAACCTTATACCAAGGTGATCCATCCCATCGGGTATAAAATACTCGAATAAGGTCAGATTGTTGGGTATCTGGTTGCCCGCCGTCGGGAGCCGGTGGTAAGGGCGGGGCACCATGTTTGCCGGGAAAAACCGCCTGGACCGTGCCCTGCTGGCCTATTGGGGTGAAAGCCGTCATTGCCTTTCGGCCATGCTTGCCCAGAACCTTGGTCCGCCAGCCCTATCCTTCCTGGTAGTCCACCATTACCAGTGCCCATGGGTGAGACGTGAAAAGCCTGCGCTTGTAAGGTGGCGGGGAGGGGCTATTCGAATTCTCCTGAATCGAGCAAGTTTGGGATAGGATCACGAAAGGAATGTCGCTGCGTGGGATCCATTCATGCTAAATCCTTGGAGAACGGGACGGGAATGCGACAAATTGTCGCATCTCTCAGGAGTGGGGGAGCCGCTACAATGAAATCGTCGTGACGCCAAAGGCGAGCGATGGGAAACGGCACTGTCCAGGAAGGTACGAAAAGCGCCGTTGGCGTGAAGTCGAGAAGGCGACGGCTATAAGGTGCCTCCGGCGTTTTCGAAGTCGGCGTATAGAGTCGCTTGCCGCGATGGGTCAATGTTCAACCCCAACCGCAAGCTAATCTGCGACGGTGAGAAGATACCGCGCACCGCCGACTTGCCAGTTTCTGGATCACGATCCGGCACCAGCGCGTGTTGGCGATCGACCTGTCGTAAGGTCGCGATGAGGTCGCCGACCCGGGCGCGCTGTATGTCTTCCATCGACAACAGCTCCAGTTTCGGTCTGAGCGTCATGACGTCGGAAACTCGCAAATCTTCTCGGACTCCGCCGGCCTTGGCCAGAATGCGGTGAGGTTTGTCGCCGGCGATGTCGCGACTGGTGAGTAGGCCGATGATGTTGTCATCGGCGTCGCACACCAGCAGTATGCGGATTCCACGCTTGATCATGATTTCCACGGTTTTGAGAGACTGTATAAAAACTAACATATTGATTATATGATATTAACTTCCGGTAGTATTCGACCAATATCATGCGTAAACGGACTTTTACGCATAACCTGTTGATTTACGGTTTGGTGTTTTTGTACAGCTTCTGAGATGGACGATTTGCGACGCCTGTTGTTACTCCGCTTGCTGGTGATCCTGGGACCCGGCGTCATGCTGCTCTGGTTGTATTTTGGGCTGACGCCGCCGCAACCGTTGCCGCCGTGGTCCATCGTGTCGTTTCTGGGGCTGATGGCATTGGCTTTCGTTGCCTTGCGTCTGCGGTCCCGGCTTTTGAAGCCGGTGGCGGCCTGGGAGTTGTTCGCCTGTTTGCAGCTTGATGTGCTGGCCTTGGCGATGCTGTTGTATTTCGGTGGTGGGGCTAGTAACCCATTCATTTCCATGCTGCTGTTGCCCATGATCGTGAGCGCGGCGCTGTTGCCGGCCGGCTATGTCTGGGCAATGGCGGGCGTGACGGTGGCGGTGTACACGGCGCTGATGTTTCGTTACCTGCCCTTGCCCGGCATGCTCAGTGGTCACGGTCCCGGCTTTCACGCCCATCTGTGGGGAATGTGGCTGGTGTTCGTGATCAGCGCCTTGCTCATCGCCGGTTTCGTGGCACGGTTGGCGGCGACATTGCGCAATCGGGATCGTGAGGTGGCCCGCCTGCGGGAAAAAGCGTTGCGCGACGAGCAGATTCTGGTTCTGGGCATGTTCGGGGCCGGCGCGGCCCACGAGCTAGGCACACCCCTGTCCACCATCGCCATATTGGCCAAGGAACTGGAACGCGAATACGGTGAAGATTCGGCGCTGGGCGCCGATTTGCGAACCTTGCGTCAACAGGTGGAGGCGTGCAAATCCATTCTTGGCGATTTGCTGCGCGGCGCCGATCTATTGGCCGACCGCGATGCCGCGCAAACGCTGGACGTGTTGTTGGAGCGCACGCGCGACCGCTGGCAACTGCTTCGTCCCTGGGTACCACTGCGGGTCAACTGTGCGGGACCGCTGCCACCACCGGCCGTGGTCTCGCCGCAAACCATCGGCCAAACCTTGATCAGTCTGCTCAACAACGCGGCCGACGCCTGTCCCGAGGGTGTGGAACTGGCGGGGCGCTGGGATCGGCGGCGGGTCGTAATCGAGATTTGCGATCGGGGACCGGGTCCCCCGTCGGAGGTGGTGAATCGTGTTGGTGAAGCGTTCTTGTCCACCAAGGATGGCGGCATGGGCATCGGGTTGTTGCTCGCGAATGCCGCCTTGGAGCGATTGGGAGGGCGGGTGAGCTTGTCGCGCGATCCGCGAGGAGGAACTCGTACCCGTATCGATTTGCCTAACCGGCTTGAGGCCGCATGACGGTTTCCGCCGAACGCTCCAGCCTGCTGCTGGTGGATGACGATCCCACGTTCTGTCGGGTGCTGGGACTTGCGTTGAACCGGCGCGGTTTTGCCGTGGCCATGGCACACAGCGGCGCGGCGGCCTTGCAACAGGCACGAATCGAACCACCGGAATACGCCATCGTGGATCTCAACTTGGCCGGCGATTCGGGATTGGGTCT
The DNA here is from genome assembly GCF_012939995.1 of Candidatus Competibacter phosphatis. Lineage (GTDB taxonomy): Bacteria > Pseudomonadota > Gammaproteobacteria > Competibacterales > Competibacteraceae > Competibacter > Competibacter phosphatis. Next base: position 44,440 of record NZ_SPMZ01000007.1, read on the forward strand.
GATCCCCAGCCTGCTGGCGCTCGACCCCGACACGCGCATCGTGGTGCTGACCGGCTATGCCAGCATCGCCACGGCGGTGGAGGCCATCAAACTGGGTGCGTTAAATTATCTGGCCAAACCCGCCGACGCGGATCAGGTGCTGGCGGCGTTCGTTACCACGGAGGGCGATCCCAGCACACCGGTCAACGTGCGCCCCTTGAGCGTAAATCGTCTGGAATGGGAACACATTCAACGAGTTCTACGCGATAATGATGGCAACATCTCCGCCACCGCCCGGCAGTTGGGCATGCATCGTCGCACCTTGCAGCGTAAGCTGGCCAAGCGGCCGGTTCGGTTCTAGCCCATCCAAGGGGGAGCACGGTTTGGTTCCTGCTTCCACCTTAAACCTCCTACCTTAACGAAGCGGCTCGCCAATGCTGACCAAGACGCCCAAGACTACCTATCTCAAGGATTACGCTCCACCCGCCTATCGCCTGCCGATGATCGATCTGCGTTTCGAACTGGGCGAGGATTTCACCACGGTACGTTCCCACCTGCGGGTCGAACGCATCGACGCCACTTCGGCCGGCACGCCATTGGTGCTGGACGGTCAACAGTTGGAACTGGTCGCGCTGGAATTGGACGGCGTGCCACTGGCGGCCGACCGGTATCGGGTCGAGGAGGAGCGGCTGACGTTGTTGGCCCCGCCGGCATCGTTCGAGCTGACGGTGGTGACGCGCATCCGGCCGCAAGACAACATCTCGCTGGAAGGCTTGTATCAATCCAGCGGTAATTTCTGTACCCAGTGCGAAGCGGAAGGGTTCCGCAAGATCACCTACTTCCTCGACCGGCCGGATGCAATGGCGGTCTTTACCACCACCCTGGTGGCGGACAAGACGCGCTATCCGGTGCTACTGTCCAACGGTAATCCGGTGGACGGAGGCGAGTTGGACGATGGCCGGCACTGGGCCACTTGGCATGATCCCTTTCCCAAGCCCTGTTATCTGTTTGCCCTGGTTGCCGGTCATCTCCGCCATCTCGAAGATACCTTTAACACCCGTTCCGGGCGCGAGGTAAGGCTGCGTATCTACGTCGAGCCGGACAATCTCGATCAATGCGAGCATGCGATGTATGCGCTCAAGGCCGCCATGGCTTGGGACGAGCAGCGCTTCGGGCTGGAATACGATCTGGATCTGTATCAGATCGTGGCGGTCGGCGATTTCAACATGGGGGCGATGGAGAACAAGGGCCTCAACATCTTCAACACCAAATATGTGCTGGCCAAGCCGGAAATCGCCACCGACGCCGACTATCAGGGCATCCTAGGTGTTATCGGTCACGAATACTTCCACAACTGGACCGGTAATCGGGTCACCTGCCGCGACTGGTTCCAACTCAGCCTCAAGGAAGGGCTGACCGTGTTCCGCGATCAGGAGTTTTCTTCCGATCTCGGTTCGCGCGGGGTCAAACGCATCGAAGATGTGCGGATGCTGCGCACCAGCCAGTTCCCACAGGACGCTGGGCCGATGGCGCATCCGGTGCGACCGGATTCCTATATCGAGATCAACAACTTCTACACCGTCACCATCTACAACAAGGGTGCCGAGGTGATTCGGATGATCGAGACCTTGCTCGGTCGGGACGGGTTCCGGCGTGGCATGGATCTTTATTTCCAGCGCCACGATGGTCAGGCGGTGACCTGCGACGATTTCGTGGCGGCGATGGCCGATGCCAACGCTGCCGATCTGAGCCAATTCAAGCGCTGGTACCATCAGGCCGGTACCCCGGAACTGACCGTCAGCGATAGCCATGACGCGACGACATGCACTTATACGCTGACCGTGCGCCAGTCCTGCCCGCCGACGCCGGGCCAACCTAGCAAGGAACCGTTTCACATTCCGCTGGCGCTGGGGTTGCTGGACGCGGCGGGTCACGATCTGCCGCTGCAACTGGAGGGAGAGAACGAGCCACGCGGGACGACCCGAGTGCTGGAACTGCGCCAATCCGAGCACACCTTCCGGTTCGAAAATGTCCCGGCGCGGCCCGTACCCTCATTGTTGCGCGGTTTTTCCGCCCCGGTCCGGTTGAACAGCGCCGAGAGCGACGCGGACCTGCGGTTCCGCTTGGCCCGCGATAGCGATGATTTCAACCGCTGGGATGCTGGCCAAACGCTGGCGGTGCGCACCATCCTGGCCCTGGTCGAGGATCGCCGCCAAGGGCGGAACTGGACGTTGCCCGAATCGTTCGGCGCCGCTTTTGGCCAAGCGCTGGAGTCTGGGGCCGATCCGGCGCTGTTGGCTCAGGTGTTGACCCTGCCCGGCGAAACCTATCTGGCCGAACAGATGGAGGAGGTGGATGTGGACGGCATTNANGCGAAAAGAAATTTTGCCGATAAGAATCCAAAGCTTGTGTTAAACC
>NZ_SPMZ01000070.1 GCF_012939995.1 Candidatus Competibacter phosphatis
CGTATCCAGCCACTTGGCGTTGTTCCTGTCGGCGTTTCCCGCCAACTTGCTGTTTCCAGTCGTGGTGTCGTTCATTGTCGTCCACCGGCTCAACCCGGAAATCTGGCTCAGTCCGCTGATGATCCTGGGTACGCAATGGTACATCCTGTTCAATGTCATCGCCGGGGCCGCCGCCCTGCCCAGTGACCTCAGGGAAGCTGCCGCCAATCTGAGTTTGCGGGGTTGCTTGTTGTGGCGGCGGGTACTGTTGCCGGCGGTGTTCCCGTCCTATCTGACCGGCGGCCTGACCGCCTCGGGCGGTGCCTGGAACGCCAGCGTGGTGGCCGAAGTCGCCAGTTGGGGTTCGACGACCCTGACGGCCAGCGGTCTTGGCGCCTACATCGCCCAGCAGACCGTCCAGGGCGATCATCCACGGGTGGCATTGGGTATCGCCGTGATGAGCTTTTACGTGGTGCTGTTCAACCGCCTGCTCTGGAAACGCCTGTACACCTTCGCCCAGCAGCGTCTGGCCTTGGATTGAGGAGAGTCTCGTGAGCGACGCCGAAACCCTGATCGAATTGCGCCAGGTGAGTAAACGCTTTGGCACCGCCGATCGCGCCGACGACATCGTGGTGCTCAAGGACATCGATTTCAGCCTGCGTTCCGGCGAAATCGTGGCCATGTTGGGCCGTTCCGGCGGCGGTAAATCCACGCTGCTGCGGATCGTTTGTGGGCTGACCCCGGCCAGCGCCGGCCAAGTGCTGTATCGGGGTCAGCCGGTGACCCGGCCGGTGGCGGGCATCAGTATGGTGTTCCAGACTTTCGGCCTGTTTCCGTGGTTGACGGTGCTGGAAAACGTGGAACTGGGGCTGGAGGCGCAGGGCGTGCCAGAGGCGGAACGGCGGCGGCGAGCATTGGCGGCGATCGACATGATCGGGCTGGACGGCTTCGAATCGGCCTATCCCAAGGAACTGTCCGGCGGCATGCGTCAGCGGGTCGGTTTTGCCCGCGCCCTGGTGGTCAACCCCGACGTCCTTTTGATGGATGAGGCGTTCTCGGCGCTGGACGTACCGACGTCGGAGACTTTGCGCGGCGACCTGTTGGATCTGTGGCTGGAACGGCAGATCCCGACCCGCGCCATCCTGATGGTGTCGCACAGCATCGAGGAGGTGCTGATGATCGCCGACCGGATCGTGATTCTGGACAGCAATCCGGGGCGGGTGAAGGCGGAACTGCCGATTACCCTCAAGCACCCTCGTGATTACACGGCGCCGGTGTTTCGGCGGCTGGTGGAGCGGGTTTACGAGATCATGACCACGGCGGCGGGCGAGCCGCGAGCCAGCGGCATCGGCCACCGCTTGCCGTCGGCGCACGTCGCCCAGTTGTTGGGGGCGTTGGACGAAATCAACCATCCGGTCTATCAGGGGCTGGTTAACCTGTCGGCGCTGGCCAATGCGCTGGAGCTGAAGGTGGACGACCTGTTTCCGATCGTCGAAGCGTTGCAGTTGCTGGATTTGGCCCAGACCGCCGGTGGCGATATCCGGCTGACCCGGCACGGCGAAGCGTTCCTGGCCGCCGACATCCAGCACCGCAAGATCATCTTTGGCGAGCATTTGCTGAAGCGGGTGCCGCTGGCCGGCCATATCTGCCGGGTGATCGACGAACGGCCCGGCCAGCGCGCGCCGGAGAGCCGCTTTTTGCGCGAGCTGGAGGATTTCCTGACCGAAGACGAGGCCAAGCGGGTGTTGCAGGCGATCGTCGATTGGGGCCGCTATGCCGAACTGTTCGCCTACGATTACCGCACCGGGGTGTTCAGCGCCGAGAATCCGGGCGAGACGCCGGCGGAAGGGTAATGGACCGATTGCCGGGCGGTGCAAGGTATCGGCAATCTGGTCCCTCGTGGCATGCGCGTCACGCCTCGCGCAGGGTTCCCCGACTGACGCTTTCGCCATCTTCGGAGCGCAGCGTCCAGAACGACAGCGATGACAGGATGGTCAGGCCCCCCAGGGTCAGGAAGGCGTGGTGCAGCGCCTGGGTGACCGCCACGCGATCGGTTTGAGGCAAGTCACCCAGATACCAGGCAGCCACCAGCGACCCGCAGGCCAGGCCGAAGCTCATCGACAGTTGTTGCAGCGAGCTGGCGATGGTGCTGGCCATACTCGAATCGGACGTCTCGATGTCGGCGTAAGCCATCGAATTCATGCTGGAAAATTGCAGCGAGTTGAAAAAAGCCCTGCGCCAGCCCCAGAAGCACGATCAGTGCAATCGGCGTGTCCTCGTTCACCTGTGCAAAGAGGCTGATGGTGAGTCCGATCATGACCGTATTCACAACCAATACCTGCCGATACCCGTAACGCCTCAGCACCCATGCGGAGATGAGTTTCATGCCCATGGCGGCGGCGGCGGTAGGCATCATTAATAGGCCCGACTGCCAGGCGGGCAGGCCCAGACCCAGTTGATAGAGCAAGGGCAGCAGAAACGGCAGCCCACCCATGCCCAACCGGGTGATGAAGCCGCCGACGACCGAAACCCGGAAGGTACGTACCCGAAACAATGCGAGGCGCAGCAAAGGATAAGGCGCCTGGCGGGCATGCCAACCGTAGGCGGCCAGCAGACCGATGGACAACAGGAACAGCACAGCCAACGAAGCCGGGTCGATGTTGTGCTCGCCAAAGATTTCCAACAGCCAGGACAGCAACGCGGTACCGGTGCCGAACAAGAGCAGACCGATCAGATCCAGGGGGCGCGGCGCATCGCCGTGATAATCCGGCATGTAGCGATGCACCAGCAGCAGCGCCATCAGGCCCACCGGTACGTTGACGAAGAAGATTTCGCGCCACGACAACCAATGGACGATGAGGCCGCCCACCGTGGGACCGAGCAACGGCCCGATCAATGCCGGGATGATGACGAAGTTCATCGCCATCAGCAGTTCCGATTTGTGAAACGTGCGAATGATCGTGAGTCGGCCCACCGGCATCATCATCGCCGCGCCAATGCCTTGCAGCACGCGCGCGACCACCAGCATCGGGGCATTGACGGCCAGACCGCACAGAATCGAGGAAGCCGTGAAGACCGCCACCGCGACGCCAAACACCTGTCGAGTGCCGAATCGATCCGCCATCCAGCCACTGACCGGAATCCCGACGGCCAGGCTCAGGATGTAGCTGGTCACGACGGCTTTCAGACTCAGCGGCGTCACTTGCAGGCTCGCCGCCATCGCCGGAATCGCGGTGTTGACGATGGTGGAGTCGAGTTGCTCCATAAATAGGGCGGTCGCGACGACCCAGGGTAGATAACGTTTAACGGTGGAAGGGTCCATGGATTTTCCAATAGCGGGTGCGCTAATACCGCCTATCGGTCGTGTACCGGGCGGGTGATCTTGAGATGGACAACCTCAACACTCATGTGTTGCGCCAGTCGGCATCGACGCTGGACAGTTGGCGGGACGCTTGACCATCGCGGGACCCAGCGCATCGATACTGGCGAACCGCCCGAAAATCATCGGTGGGTGTCGCTGGTGGTCACGGTGGATGGAGAGAGAGTCGTGGCGGAAGTGACTGATTTATGGCAGACGGAACTGGCGCGTCGGTTGGCGCCCCTAAGCGAGCAAGAACTTCGCGCCGCCATCGGAGCACTGGAATGTTTGGCAAGTTGTCTGTTGTGAGCAAGCTGCTACGCTTGACTTCGATTTGGGCCGTTCGACTCGGCCCCGGCCATTTGATGGTGCTGAGTACCGCCGTGTTGGCGTTGGTCGCCGAGGTCACTGGAGGACGGGTGAGAGGCGAGGCGCGTTGGCTGGTTTCCTGGGACGCCGGAGTGCTGGCTTATCTAGCCCTGTCGTGGCTTATCGTGGTCTTGCTGGATTCGGCAAGAACCCGGCGCCGGGTATTACGCAAGACACCGGCCGGTCTTGCGCTCTTTTGGGTCGTGCTGGTCGCGGCCTGTGCCAGCGCGGCGGCGGGGGTCATGATGATCCATCAACCCCTTTACGATAGTGCCTTGTCCCGCGGCTGGCATGTTGGGCTGGCGCTCGTGACCGTGGCCTGTGCATGGATGGTGTTGCATACTGATTTCGGCTTTCGCTACGCCGCCCGCTACTACCGCAACGAGCGTGACGGCGATCGCGGCCTGCGTTTTCACGCGCACTCCCCTCCCGATTATCTCGACTTCATGCTGTTCGCCTTTTTTTATCGGCATGACCAGCAGCGTGTCCGATGTCGGGATCAGCTCCCGCGACATGCGCTGGATGACGATGCTGCACGGGATCATTTCGTTCGTGTTCAACTTGCTCATTCTCTCCATCTGCATCAACCTGATCGCGGGGTCTCTGGAAATTTCGAGTACCGCCCGGATCGGTGGCATTTCCCACCTGTCTTGAGATCGCATCCCAAGGCAATCGCGTCGCAGGTGGTTGGGTTCGGGTCGCCATAACAAAAATCCCCCCCAACGCTCTTGGCTACAAGAACGTTGGGGGGATCGGGCTCGACCAGCAGCGTGACCGCAACGCAAAATGAAGTCGTTGTATCCTCTCGCGCTCAGGCTTCGTCTTCCAGCAGCTTGCGGATTTCCAGCAACTCCCGGCGCCGCTCCTCGCTGACTTCGGGATAGTGCAGGTTCAGCCGTTTCAGGGTGCGCACGACGATTTCCGAGACGGTCAGCCGGGTGAACCACTTGTTATCGGCGGGAACGACGAACCACGGCGCCCATTCGGTGCTGGTACGGTTGAGGCAGTCTTCGTAGGCTTGTTGGTAGCTGTCCCAGAACGCCCGTTCCTTGGCGTCGGCGGTCGAGAATTTCCAGTTTTTCTCGGGCCGGTCGATCCGTTCCAGAAAGCGCTTCTTCTGCTCTTCCTTGGAGACGTTCAGAAAGAATTTCAGGATCACGACGCCATTTTCGGATAGATACTGTTCCATGTTGTTGATCTGCTCATGGCGGCGTTTCCAGATATTCTCGCGGGCCGATGGCGGGATTTTCTGATGGTCCAGCAGTTCCGGGTGAACCCGAACCACCAGCACTTCCTCGTAATAGGAGCGGTTGAAGATACCGATCCGACCGCGCTCCGGCATCACCTTGTTGGTCCGCCATAGATAATCGTGATCCAGCTCCTCGGCGGAGGGGGATTTGAAGCTGTACACCTGGCAGCCCTGCGGGTTGACGCCGGACATCACATGCTTGATGGCTCCGTCCTTGCCGGCGGCGTCCATGGCCTGAAAGATGAGCAGCAGCGCGTAGGTATCCTGAGCGTAGAGAATATCCTGATACTCGGCCAGCTCGGCGATGTTTTTCTCCAGTTTTTTGCGGGCGTCCTTCTTGTCCTTGAAACCGGCGGTAAATTCGGGGTCGTAGTCCTTGCGCAGGGAAATCTTGTGACCAGGCGGTACCATGATGTGTTTCAGACGCAGCTCCAGTTCGGAATCTTCGGAAACCTGGACGGCGATCTTGCGGTTGGGGTCGAGACGGTTTTTCATGTTATGACTCTCGCACGGTTGGGTCAGGATCGAGCGGTCGGCGATACGGAAACGTATTGATAACTTTAGCGGATATCCGTCGGCGCGATCACACGATAGACGATTTCGGTTCGCTCTCGGTGGGGGTCGAGTTCCTATACTTCTTGTTAATCCCGGCCGTTCCGTATCGGGAATTCGCTCAGTCGCCACCAGGAGAACCGACTCATGCTCAAACTGTACTATCACCCCCTCTCCACTTTCACTCGCCGCGTTCTCATTACGCTCATCGAAAAAGCGATTCCCCACGAATTGATTCCGGTCGACATGGCCGCGCGCGAGCACAATCAACCGACTTACCGCGCGCTGAATCCCTATGGCCGGGTTCCCACCTTGGTGGAGGATGACTTTGTCCTGTACGAATCGACGGCCATCCTCAATTATCTGGAAGCGATCCACCCATCGCCGCCGCTGGCGCCGGCCGATCCACGCGGTCGTGCCTTGGTCGACATGCACATGAAGCTTTGCGATCTGGAACTGACGCGGCAAACTGGAACGATCATTTTCCCCAAGCGCTTTTTGCCCGAGCAACGCTGGAATCTTGCGGAAATGGCGCGGGCCAAGGTGGAGATCGAGCAGCACTTGGAGATCCTGGAGAGTTCGTTGGCGGGTCGGGAATATCTGGTCGCGGAGATGTATAGCCTGGCGGAGGTCTGCTATACGCCCTTCGTCCAGTTCCTTCCGCTCATGGAGATCGTGCCGCCTCCCGCGGTCGGCGCCTGGGCGGAACGCATCCTCAACCGCCCGAGCGCCGTGCGAACCTGCCCCAGTCATTGAAGCGTGATCGACGCTCAAACGAGAGAAGAGGTAAAAGGAATATCCAGCGATGCCAGCACCTGTTCCGCTGCCAGCACCCCGCGATAATTCGCTTCCTCGAAGATCGAGTAGCCGCTCAGATCGGAGTTGGCAAACAGTACTCGATCCCGTGTGTTCAGCAGGCGTTGACGGGCCTCGCCCCAGACGAAACCGGGCCGAGGCCGGACCATGGCATGGCCCCAGCGCATCAGGTCCAGCCGGGCAACTTGCTCCCGGATATCGGGATGCGGTCTCGACAAATCACGCAAAATCCACTCGGCCCATGTTGCCCACGGCGTTTCCAGCAGGTGTTGCCGCTCGCGATCCGGTGGGCCGTCGCACAGCGCGCAATACCAGGTGAACACGGTCCGGTCCTGATGCGCCGCCAGATGCTGGTGAGTGGCGACCACATAGCCCAACGCGGCGCTGTCGTACAGCACGTTATCCCAACTCAGCGGCGCGCCCCGGCGCTCCTCGGGGAAGCCGCGCAGGCTGAGATTGGCCACCAGCCAGGGCGCATACTGGAATTCGCCGATGGCGGCTTGCAGTTCGGCCGGGAGTTCCCGGAACACCCGAGGCGCCTGAAACACTGGCGCCGCCCAGATCACTGCCCGCGCCAACCGCCGTACCGAGCGGTTTTCGCGCGGCCGATACGCGTCCACCAACGCTGCCCGATCCAGCTCCGACAATCGAAAAACCAGGGATTCGGTGACGATGTGCGGTTCCAGCCGTTCCCGCAGGCGCCGGACCAGCCAGCCGTTGCCTTCCGGCCAGGTCAGCACATCGTCCTCATCGGCGTCGCGGGCGCGGGCGTCGCGGCTGGCGAAGTAGTGAATCCCCATCCAGGCTGAAGTCTGGTCGTAACGGCAACCGTAGTCGTCGCGGCAGGCGTAGTTGACGTACCAATGCAGCGGTTCGGCATCCAGCCGGTGTTGCAGTAGAAAATCCCGCATGGAGATTCGATCCAGCGCCAGCAGATCGGGATCGCGGGCACTGAAGTCGATGGGAATGGCGAAGGCTTTGCGGCCGTCCGCCCCGCGCCGGCGCTGAAAGTCGTCCATCAACTCCTGGAAACGCTGGAACTGCGCCTGCTCATCCGGCCGGACGCCGATTCGCGGCCATAGCCCATCGTGCCAGACGCCGTTGGCGTACAGCCGTTCCCGAGGCGCGAAGCTGATGAAACGCTCGTCGTAGATCGGTTCGGCCACATTGGGATCGCCCCGTAGCACACCGAAATCCGCCAGCAGTTCGCGTACGGCGCGGGATTCCTGGGTGGGAAACGGTAGATAGTGCGCGCCCCAGGGGTAGGCGGTGACGACGTTCTTACCGCTGCGAGCGTTGCCGCCAACTTCGGACTCCAGTTCCAGGATTGCGAAATCGGTAAACCCGGCTTGTTGCAGCTTCCAGCCGGCCGATAGCCCAGCAATACCGCCACCGACGATGACCACCGGTGTCTTCAGCGTCTCGCCGGATTCCGGGAACTGACCGGCGCGCAGACGATGGCCCAAGACATTGGAGGCGCCGAGGATTTCCCCTTCCGGCAGCGGCGGCGTCTTGGGTGAATCCAGCCGTCGCCAAGCGTAGGCGCCGCCGGTCGCGCCGGCGACGGCGGTCAGCGAGCACAGAAACTGGCGGCGATTCATAGGGAGCGACGAGCCACTGCCACTTCAAACCGTCCGCTGCGCAAATGACGCATTAATGTGACAATGGTGCTCGTGTTGGCTCCTTCCCATGGTGCTCAATCGGTCCGATAACCGCCGCGCAGCATATCGTTCAGACTGCCTCGATTTTCGATTCGACTGTAGCCCATTTGCCGCAGTGTCTGTTCGGCGATGCCGGAACGGCGGCCGCTGCGGCAGTACAACACGATGCGGGCATCGTGCTCCGGTGCAAAAACGGCGATGCGGTTAGCGATTTCATTGTAAGGGATGTTGATCGCCTGGCGGACATGGGCCTGCTGGTACTCTCCCGCCGTACGTACATCGATCACCAGCGGCTCGCCGGGAACCGGCGGGTCGCCGTGATCGGCCCATGCCGGTACGGAAAATAGCAGCGTCACCAAAAACCATATTTGCTTGTTCATGTTTGTGCCCTCCAGATCGAGTTTATGGCTTGGGGCGTGGAAAGCGATAGTGAGTTCCATCGCTGCCCAAGCTTGGGGTAACCCTCATGACTCGATGCCAATCGACAGCAGTAAACGCCATACTCGGTGTGGTCTGGGCATCGATTTTGCCGGATTTCGGTACGCGGGGTATGTGGAGTGTTTTGGTCAGATTGCGCCCAAGGTGCCGGTCGTTGCCGCCGCTGACTTTCGTTCAAGAGCCAGTGAATACGGCATAAAACTCGATCATTCTCACACGTTTTTTATGTCGCGCGATCCAGCTTTCAATTTGCCTGCGAATCAATTGGGTCATCACTCTCAAGTTAATCGATCGATGGTTGATAACCAAGTTATTTAATCAGAAATTATTCTGTTGGCCACCCAGTTGTACTATTGGCTATTAGCCACTTTTTTTTTAGTGGTAATTCAGGAGTGATTCAGGTTAGGGTCTTTATATCTAGCATCCAATACAATATTGGCAGATAACTGCCTAATTTAAAATATATAAGATCAATAAGTTGGAAGAGCATGAGATTGATTGCTATTTACAAATTAAATCGAATTGAAACCGATTAAAGAACCAACTTTTCTTTCAAACCGATGTGGATTTTTCTATTAAAACCAAATTTGATACATGGATTGTTTTGATTTTGTTATATTCACGGCAACCAGAGTTCGGAAACTGAACAATGATCAGTGATACGAACCGACTTATGTAGGGGAAGCAAAGCGTATGTTTGCGCATCAGAAAAGCCATGTGTCAATTACTTCCATGTTCAATAAATTTTTGTGTTTTTTTTGAATGCGACCCATGTGGCGGTAATTATCACACTACTCTTCTTTACTTCCATTGCTCAAGCTGGCCAAGTCAATTTAGCTTGGTATCCAAGTACCCAGTCCACGCTCGGGGGTTATAAGCTTTCCTACGGAACGGCCAGCGGCAACTACTCATCAAGCGTGGATGTTGGCAAGCAAACGACTTATACAGTCGTCAATCTCCGAGACGGTGCCAAATATTATTTCGCTGTTAAGGCCTACGATACCACCAGAACCGTCGAAAGCAGTTTTTCCAACGAAGTGAGCACAACGATCGGTGTCACCAGCACACCCATTGCAGCCCCGACCGCTAGTTTCAGCGCCAGTCCTACTTCGGGGACGGCGCCATTGATGGTGACACTTATCGATACCTCGACCGGTAGCATCAGCAGCCGCGCCTGGACCTTCAGCGACGGCACGACCGACACGGCCAAGACTGTTATCAAAACCTTCAACACGCCGGGCAGCTACACCGCTACGCTCAAGGTCACCGGTCCGGGCGGTAGCGACACCACAACGCAGAGCATTTCGGTGACCACGTCATCGTTGCCAGTAGCTAATTTCAGCGCCAGTCCTACCTCGGGCACAGCGCCGCTAACGGTGAAATTCACCGATACCTCCACTGGAACGGTGACAGCTTGGTCCTGGGATTTCGGCGACGGCACCCCTCCCAGCACTCAACGGAATCCTTCACACAGTTACGCAACCACTGGGACCTATACCGTCAAGCTCACCACTACTAACTCTGCCGGTAGTAATGCGAAAACTCAAAAGGACTACATTAAGGTCTCTTCCAACACTGGTACTGGTAGTAGTGCAGGGAAATTCCAGCAAGGTAGCGTGGCTCCCAACTTGGTGGTCATGGAAGCCGAGCATTTCACCGGTAACACAGCTCAGGGTGGATATGCCTGGCAAGCGACGACCAGCTACGGCAACTATTCAGGCGCCAGTGCTCTGCGGGCCCTGCCGGAAGACAATACCCGTATCGACACCAACTACGCCGCTACCAGCCCGCGGCTGGATTATCAGGTGAACTTCGTTAAGACCGGTACCCATTATGTATGGATTCGCGCTCTTGGTCCTTCCTGGAGTTCCGATTCCCTGCATGTTGGTCTCGATGGGCAGGAAGTTGCCAGCGCCGCACGGCTGAGCCAACTCAATCCGCAGGGAAGTTGGGCGTGGTCCAAGACGACTCAAGGCGGCACCATCGCCACCCTCAACGTGACCAACCCCGGTATACATATTATTAATGTGTGGATGCGCGAGTCCGGTACCCTACTGGACAAGTTAGTGCTGACCCCCAACGCGAATTACACCCCCAGCGACTTGGGACCGGATGAAACGATAAGCACGACGATCGGCGCCGCAACGTTGCCAAGCCCGTGGATCGACATGGACATCGGCAACGTAGGCCAGGCGGGCAGCGCCAGCTATGCCAGCGGTGCCTTCACCGTGAAAGGCTCGGGTGACGACATCTGGGACAATGCCGACGCTTTTCACTTTGTTTTTCAATCCATGACCGGTGACGGCTCCATCGTGGCGCGGGTTGCCAGCATTGACTACACGAATTCCTGGGCCAAGGCGGGGGTGATGATCCGCGAGAGCCTGGACGCCGACGCCCGCCACGCGATGGCGGTGGTCACGGCGGGTAACGGTGTAGCGTTTCAGCGTCGAACCACGCCGGGAGGGACGTCCTATCACACCGCAGGCGCGGCGGTCGGCGCTCCCTACTGGGTGAAGCTGACCCGAAGCGGCAGCACTTTCACCGCCTATCAATCAGCGGATGGCAACACTTGGGCACCGGTCAGCTCGGCCACTATCAGCATGGCGACCAGCGTTTACGTTGGTCTGGCGCTCACCAGCCACAATAACAGCGCCTTGAATGCCTCGGTTCTGGATAACGTCAGCAAGAGAACGAATTAATGTTGGCTCAATCTGGATTCCAGACTGTTGAGGATGGCTCGCCCCGCCGGCGAGCGGGGGCTACCCTGTACGGGTTCCGAACCACCGTGACGTGACCCAAGCCCCCCAACGATGATCAACCTTCAAAATTTGCTGGACGATGTCAAGTGTTACGAAACCGTTTGCCGGTTGCGGTGGCCCGACGGGGTCCGTTGTCCGCACTGCGGCGCGGCGGAGATCACGAAGCAGGGTCGCGATACCACCCAACCGGCGCGGCGGAAATATCATTGTGAACGTTGCCATCGCCGTTTTACGATCTGACCGAGACGGTGTTGGCGGGGCGTCATCAACCGTTACGGGTATGGATCTTGTGTCTGTATTTCATGGGCTTGAACCTTTCTAATGCCCAGATTGCCCAGGCGTTGGGGTTGAACCCGGATGACGTTCAGCGCATGACCGAGCAGTTGCGGGACGGGATCGTCGCCCGCCAACCCGAACCGATCCTGGTCGGGGCAGTGGCGTGCGACGAAGTCTACGTCGTGGCCGGTCACAAAGGGCATCCGGACGCAGTGAAAAAAAAAGGCCACCGGGGTCGGCGGCGCCGGCTGAAGGGGGCACGCGGGCGCGGCACCCTGGACAGCGAAAAGCCGCCGATTTTCAGGATGATCCAACGGGGCGGGGCGGGGCGGTGGTGATCCGGATGCTGGAGAACGTCCGGCAGGTCACGATCCGGCCGCTGATCGAGCGGTTCATCGCGCCGGGAACCCGGGTGTATACCGATGAATACGACATTTACCGCCGCTTGCCAGAGTGGGGTTTCGACCATCGGACGGTGTGCCACAGTCGGGGCGAATACGCCCACGATGACGACGGCGACGGCTTTTACGAGGTTCATCAACACCGCCGAGGGGTTCTGGTCGTTGTTGCGCTCGTGGTTGCGACCCCATCGGGGCATTTCACAAGAAAAACTGCCACTCCACGTTGGGCTTCTTTCAGTTTGTACACAACACCCGCATCCGGGGCAAAGGTCTGCTCAGACCCCTCTTGGAACTCTTGGTGACCTAACAAGACGAACTGACTGGAATCCATATTGAGCCTTCGCCAAAAGATAAGGAACTCAGCTACTACCGGGCCGGCGTGGCAAGTTTGAGAAGCAACAATCACTGAGTTTGAGGGCCTGAAAAAGGCCGCCCCAAGGAGAGCACAGGCAACGGAGCCGCTGCCCGGTCCAGGGACAGGAGCCTTCCCTGGACCAAGCAGGGTGGTGGTAACGTGAGTACGGAGGTGAAGTCTCTCCAAAGTGGGTACAACTCACGCTCTTGAACGGCGCCTACTCCCCATACATCTTCTGTAGAACGCCAAAGAACCCGCTGTCGAGCGTGTAGTAGTAGCTGAACGCCGAGAGCGGTCTCGATATAGTCGTGATTCCTTGGTACGTTGAGTTCCCGTTGATGGTCTCGACCGTCGCTCCCGGTTTATCCGGCGGGTCGTTGAGCTTGCTGATGATAAAATGGTGGACCAAGCCACCCGTCTGGACGCCAATATCACCCAGGCCAATGCCTTTGAAGCCGGCGATGATCTTGACATCCGGCCCCTTGATCCCTGGCGATGCCCAGTAGACGCCCGGCACACCAGCCTTGATCCAGACCCAGGTGGCAAAGATGCCACACCACTGAATCCCACTTTGCCCCGGCTGCGGAATCCGCTTGTTCTTGAGCTTCACGCCATCCAGATAACCTGGGATGCGCCAATGCCCGTCGTTATACCGGGCCGCAACCTCGAAATATTCCTTCAACCGCTTCCAGCCGTAGCGAACCTTCGGATCGCCCCCCGGTTCCGTCAGGAAGTCATTGACCTTTCCGTAGGGAGGGGGTATCGCCTCTCCACGCGCGACGTTGATGATCGTGTTCGCATATCGCGTATCCATAAAGTGTTGTTCCCCGAGTGGCCTAGCTTGGAGTCCAATGGGCGCGAGTTGAGCGTCGTCCCGCACGGAGCGGAGCCGCCGCCGATCCAAGAACAGGGGACTTACTTGGACGAAGCCGGGCAGCGGTAACGCGAGTACGGGACGACGAAGTCGCCCCGTAGTGGGTACAACTCGCGCTCGTTCATCGGCGCGGCGCGTCGACGAATTAATAGTAGACGGCAAAATCGCGGGGTCACCGCAAAGTTGTCAGGCGGCGGCGCGGCATGATTGCCGGCTCCTTGAAGGCTTGTTCCATCGATGATGTCGTCGCCACATCGATCCGCGCACGCCGTTGGCTGGCGTTGTTTCGCGAAACTGAAAAGGGCCGCCGGTCGGGGAAGGCGCGCGCCTCGCTTACCGTCGCGTCCGCTTACGCAGCGTGCCCGCGACCCCGAACGCCATCAAGACCAGCATCGCGATCAGGCCCGGTGGCGTGAGTACCGGAATCGACCTGGCGGCCGCTGAGGGGGGGGAGATCCAGGAAGGTGATACGCACCAAGCCATCACCCAACTGCACGCCCGCGAGGTTGACGGGGCTGGTCCCCGCATTGTAGGAACCGCCGCCGCCGCCCGCCGCGCAGCAGGCTGTGTTACTGTCATTATTGCCGCCGCCACCGCCACTGTAGCCGCCGCCGCCGCCGCCACGGTAATTGTTCCAGGAACTCGTACCCCCACCACCGCCGAATCCGCCGAGCCCTTCATCGCTACCGCCGAGACCCCCGTTCACAAAGGCCTGACCGGCGGCAGTGCCGTTGCCATTCCCGAGCAATCCGCCACCGCCATCCGCGCTGGTGGCCTGCTGACCGCCGAGACCCCCCGGTGCCACCCGCCCCAATGAGTACTCCGGCCGCGCCGGCGGCGCCATTCGTCGTGATTTGCCCGTCGTTGGCGGCCAGATAAGAGGCGACATGGCTTCCACCGCCTCCACCCGCCACCACCAGCGGTGTATTGTCGGTCATGGTGACAAACGAGCCGCCGCCGCCGCCAAATTGGTGGTTATAGGTCGTTGATGGATAGTTGAGGTAAGGCGGCGCCCTTTGACCGACGAGGATCTTGAGCGTATCGCCCGCATTCAGGTTGAACTCGCCAGCGATGTGGGCGCCTCGGCCACCAAAGGGACCATAGCCCTGCCCGCCGAACGCCTCTATCAAGTAGGGGCCAGAAGTGGGTATCACCCAGTTTTGAATGCCGCCAACGCTCGTCACCTGGCCATCGAGGTTGGTGCCCGCATAAGCCGTGTCGATCATGGCCTGGGTTGGACCCGCGGTGCCTGTCGCCCCAGCCGGCGTAAAGGTATAAACCGTTTGCGCCAACGCCAAGTTGCTTCCCAGACAACAGCAAAGCAGCATCGCAAAGAAGGAAATTCGCATGGTCATTGTCTTACTCATTATTGTAGTGAAGGTAAGGCAATCATTCCGATCACCCATGCATCCATGAACAGGGTAGTTGAGGATGTGAAAGTGTGCTTCCCCCTCACACAGGCCAAAACATAATGGATGCGGTTGAGTCCAATCACGAAGGGAGTCAGGGGACAGTCTGGCCCTTTCTGAGAAAGGCTCTCACCAACTTCAGCGGACGCATGCCAATGCCATGGAGACCTATCCCATCGGTCAGTGTCGAAACAAATAGGAGAAACGCGTAATTGCAGTGACGCCGCCGACGAAAGCGGTTTGGTCGGACAGTATTGGTGACCGCGATCATCGCGCGGCCGTACCGCCAGCTCGGTGGAAATTCGGGTGACTTGAGGAGGATTTTGCGATGAATGAACTTTTACCCCCACTCGGGTTGCGACAGGTGAAGGTAATCGCCTTGGCGGTCCAAGATCTGGACCGCGCCAATCGATTCTATGAAGAGATGCTGGAACTGACGCCTGCTTACGAAGGCGATGAACGGGTAGGGTGGTGGCTCGGGTCGGTGATCATGATGCTAAAACCCGACTGGCAAACGCCGACTGCCGTTCCCAACCCCCGGATCACCCTCGAAGTCGACGATGCCCTGGCGACTCAAGAGGCCCTGCAGGCTCGTGAAATCGTCATTGCCGATGCGGTGAGTGACTATGGCGGCTATTACGTCGGCAGTTTTCTCGATAGCGAGGGCAACAAATTGTGGTTCTGTTCGGGGGGTGACCTCTAGTGGCCTGGGCAAACGATCCGCGAACTCGTGCACGGCATCGCCAAGTGCCGCCACTTTCAAGGCCGCGCGGAACATGTCGCTGATGAGCGGTTAACACTATCAGGCCGAGGCATTGATTAACCGCTGGCTCAAGCGGCATCGTCACTGCGTTGAGGAAACGACATCTCCAACACCACGCACCCGACATCGGTCGTGAAGGGCCCATGCAGTTCGCCCGGTGGACGGCTCGCATAATGACCCGCCTCCAGCCACATCGCAAAGGCGTGGTCATACAGCCGGCCACTGACGATGAAGACCTCCTCTGGGTAGGTATGCGTCTTTCCACCAAACGGCGACGTATCCGCTCCCGGCAGAAAACGCGTTAAGCGGGTGTATTCGCCGGTTTGGGGATCGCTGCTCAAGGTAAGTTCCTCGGCCATGTCCTCCAAACCAGTGATGGGTGCCCAATGTACCTGGTTTTCCGGGGCCAAGGCATTCCAATAGCGTAAGGTCGATTTCGTCATGGGAACTCTCTTCGAAACGGGGTTGACGACTACCACTTGGCAAACTCGATGACCATCGGGCGCCGAATGAGGGCCTGATATTCGGTATCCAAATCCCATTTCCATAGGGTTATGCTCCCATACCGCCCCGGCATGGTAAAAATCCTTCGTGTGAAGTGGACGGGTAAGCGGGTGCTGATTGCGACCGGTTCGATCGGATTCGACCCATGAGGTATCGCTTACTCAGTGCTTCCCCAGCGTCGAGCACCGGCGGAGCGGGCTCAGGTCTTTCAGATTGGGGCCGAGATCACTCGCATCTCTCGCGCCGACTGAAACATTCCTTCACCTTCGGTTGGTCGATATATCAACTCGCCCAAAGTTAACGCGGCAACACCCGGCGGCATCCCGAACCGCTCGATCTGGAGCGGTCCGGGCCAGCCTCAGGAAGCCAGGTTTTGCGCGGCGAAATCCCAGTTGATCAGACCATCCAGCACGGCGGTCACGTAATCGGCACGCCGGTTCTGGTAATCCAGATAGTAGGCGTGCTCCCAGACATCGACCGTCAACAGTGGCTTCTGGCCATGCACGAGAGGGTTATCGGCATTGCCGGTCTTGACCACCGCCAGCTTGTCGCCGTCCTTCACCAACCAGGCCCAACCGCTGCCAAACTGGCCGGTGGCGGCCTTGGCGAATTCCGCCTTGAACTGCTCGAAACCGCCAAACGACTTGTCGATCATCTCGGCCAGCGCGCCGGTCGGCTTGCCGCCGCCCTTGGGTTTCAGGCTATTCCAGTAAAAAGTGTGGTTCCAGACTTGCGCGGCATTGTTGAAGATCGCGGTTTGGTCGGGATTGGCGGTGGCCTTGACCACCGCCTCCAGCGGCTGATCCGCCAGCGGGGTGCCGGTCACCAACTTGTTGAGATTGTTCACGTAGCCCTGATGGTGCTTGCCGTAGTGAAAACCGATGGTACGCGCCGAGATGACCGGCTCCAGCGCATTTTCGGCGTAGGGCAGCGGCGGCAGCTTGAAAGGGCCGTCGGCGGCGCGCACCGGGCGTGAACCGAGCAGACCGCCGAACGCCAGCACGCTGGAACCGACCAGCAAAGTGGTCAGAAACTGGCGGCGGTTTTGGTGGGGAGTAAGCAAGGTAGAAGGCATAAACAATGCTCCTGAGGTCGGTTGGGATCATGGGTCAACACCCATGATCGAACCTTCGACCATGGGTTATCGGGGATGTGCCTGAGGTCTGGTCGAAGTGTCGTCGAGCCACCGCACGAGAAACCAATCGTCGCATTCATCGCCATGGCCGTTGTGGACGGCGGACCGTTCGCCAGTAACGCCGGTGCCTGGGCAAACGACAATCGGACATTGCGCATGAGACTCTTGCAGCAACGGTTGACAACCCTTGTAAACAGTTGTCATCGCGCTCAAACGCACTGAACGGGATCGTTGGCCTTGAAGTTTAGCGGGTTTGCCGGTGGAAGTTCGTTCGCGCGACATACCCCATCGAAAGGCCGTGGCCTCAACACTTGGCCCGAGATCCCTCCGCCGTGGGGGACACCGGCGACCTCAAAAGTTGATCGTCACCACCGCGCTTGCACCGAATTCGGGGTCGGCAGATCGATGAATCGTGGAGCACGGCCGATCCGGCTCGATCGCTTCGGACCCTTAAGATTGCCTTAAGTATTGTCGGGGACAATGGCGCGCAACGATGGGAGCGGAATGTATCCGCTCCCGAAATCGAATAGATTATTTTTATTGCGCGAGAGGTAAACACAATGCAATTCCCCAGCAAGATCAAAAAACTAGCGATGGCGGTGGCGCTGGCGACCGGGGGCACGGCCTTGATGGCTTGCACCCTATCGCCCGCGCTGGCGCTGGATGTAACCCCGCCGGCCCGAGTGGAAATGACCGTGCCGGATTTCAGCGCCCTGGTCGAACAGAACGCGGCGGCGGTGGTGAACGTCAGCGTGACTGGAAAGACCCAACCGACTGCGGTTTGGCGCGGACGAGGCATGCCGGATCGGGATGACGACGACAACCCGCTCGCACCGTTCTTCAAACACTTCCCGACGCCACCCATCCCGCCGGGCAGCAAGGGCATGCCGACCCAGGGCATGGGTTCCGGCTTCATCATCTCCGCCGACGGCTATATCGTCACCAACCATCATGTGGTGGACGACGCCGACAAGATCATGGTCAAACTGAACGACAAGCGTGAATTTCCGGCCAAGGTCATCGGCAGCGATCCACGCTCGGACATCGCGCTGTTGAAGATTGACGCCAGCGGCCTGCCGACCGTCACCATCGGCGGCACCGACAATCTCAAGGTGGGACAATGGGTCTTCGCCATCGGCGCGCCGTTCGGACTGGAGCGCACCGCCACCAAGGGCATCGTCAGTGCCTTGGGCCGCTCGTTGCCGAACGACACCTACGTACCATTCATCCAAACCGACGTGCCGATCAACCCCGGCAATTCCGGTGGACCGCTGTTCGATCTGAACGGCAAGGTGGTGGGCATCAACTCGCAGATCTTCAGTCGTAGCGGTGGTTACATGGGTCTGTCGTTCGCCATTCCGGCCGATGTGGCGATGGATGTGGTCGCGCAACTCAAGAACGACGGCCACGTCACCCGTGGTTGGCTGGGTATCAGCTTGCAGGAAGTCACCCAGGATCTGGCGCGCTCGTTCGGGCTGGAGCAGCCGCGCGGTGCGCTGGTGGCGGATGTGACCGAAAACAGCCCCGCCGCCAACGCCGGTTTGAAGGCGGGCGACATCATCACGGCCTACGGCGGCAAACCGATCAACGACAGCGCCGATTTGCCGCCACTGGTGGGAACCACCAAGCCCGGCGCCAACAAGGACCTGACCATCATCCGCGACGGCAAGACGCGCGACATCGCCGTCAAACTGGGTCAGCTACCGGATGAGGACCAGACCGAACTCGCATTGAACAACACGCCGAATGACGGCACGCCGCACCTGAACGTGTTGGTGGCCGACGTGCCGGATGGCGACGGCGGCGTGCGGGTGCAACAAGTCGGGCCGGGCATGGCCGCCGAAGCGGGCGTGCAGGCCGGCGATATCCTGGTGAGTCTGAACAACCAGACGATCAAGAACGCCGCGCAACTGCAACAACTGGTCAAGACGCTGCCGGCTGGCAAGCGAGTGCCGCTGCTGATCAAACGCGATACCGGGTCGTTGTATCTGGCCCTGAAAGTACCGGCCGGTGGCCAGCAACCGGGCTAGCACCCGCACCGGGTCCATAACCCACTGTTCCGCAATAGTTCCCACAGATTTAAAGCGGTGGTGACGGATCCATCTACCTTGGCTCCGAGGCGACACCGCAACCCGGCGAGCGTGTGCCGGGTTGCGCTCCGCAACCTGTCGGACTTGAGAGTGTTGGTGAAGTCGGAAGCGGGGTCGTGTTCCAAACTTGGAGATCATCCCCGACGGTCTATCGGACGGATAGCGGCTCATAATTTCGGGCTCCACGGACGACACGACATTTTACCCGGTGCTTGGTGGATAGTCCGACAGGCTGCTAGGAAAAAAAACAAATACTATCCTTGAATTAAGGCTATTGCTAAGCTAAACCATGAACATGGGAACTCGCGTTTCCCTGTGGGTATGTCTCATGAAGCCTCACCGTGCCCGGTGTGGTTTTTCACACCGAGCCATTCACCCAGGAGGAACCAATGAGCGCGTATAAGGTGATTGAAATCATCGGCAGTAGCTCCGAGAGCTGGGAAGCAGCGGCGAAGGCCGCGATCATGGAGGCTGCTAAATCCATCCGGCACCTTCGGGTGGCGGAGGTCGGTCGCCTCGATGTCAACCTGAGCGATGATGGTGAAGTACTGGAGTATCGAGCCCGGCTCAAGGTCAGCGTGAAGCACGAAGCTTAGGGCCATCGCTTTTTCCACCGGCCATCTTCGCTCCCATCCCCACCCTAACCAGTAATCCCGCAAGGCTTCTCGGTGACGTTGCTCGGGAACCCATGCCCCCTCTCCTGGGTTCGGATTCCGGCGCCGCGCCGGTTGCTTCTCTCCTCAACCGGTCTGACTGGGGGCGGCTCCGCCGCCTCCACAACAGCCGCATCCTCCATAGAGGAGTCTGCCCCATGGATACGAAAACCCTCACCGACATCCTCCAGTCATTTCGAGAGGATCTACCCGATCACAGCCAAACCGCCACCGCGATCGATCAAGGCGCCAGCCTAGCGGACATTGCCAATCAGGCGCAGGCGGAAGGTCTTCACGAGATCGCCACCGTCTTGTTCGAAGCTCAACAGGAAGTGTTTCAGGAAAGCCCCGAAGCCACGACCGACCCCGGGGTCATCACCCAAGCGTTCATCCGGGACTTTCGCACGCGGTTACCCAACGGCAGTGAGACCGCCGCCGCCATCGATCGCGACGCGTCGTGGGAAGAGATTTCGGAGTGCGCCGAGGCCGAAGGCATCCACCAACTCGCCGCCGCGTTGTTAAACCCCGAACAGGAATACTTGCGCGGTTCAGCTTAAGGTGCGTTTCTGGAGGCTAGCTGGGGCCTACCTTCATCCCGCCAACCTCCCCCGCGAGGGGAGGAAAACTCTGATCATCGGTTCAGGTCGCCAGGAGGTCCGCTTCGCAATACGCGATAATAAATCCTGCAAACCCGCAACAGGTTAATACCTAGCCAGCCGCCGGCCACACCCACGGCCAGCGCGGCGGGATAGGCAAACAGCCGAGGTTGAACGGCGGCGGCCAGCAGCAGCAACAGCGCCGCCAGATAGCTCCACCATTGCTGTCGGACACAGGCATCCGGCAGCAACTGCTTCATATTGGGCACCTTTACGTGTTGGAACAGTTGCGCCTGCAAATGGAACCAGGCCAGAAACGGCACGATCTTGTACAACATGCCGTTGATCATGGCGACCGCAAAGCCGAAGATCGACAGGATTCCCAACAGCACCTCGACTTGCGGGGCTTGCGCCAGCGTGGAGACCCACGGCGTCAGCAACCATAGCAGCGCGCCCGCCAGTAGGCTGGCCATGCTGGCACGCCAGAAATTCAGCGTGGGATCACCGATCTTGCGGCGCCGTCGAGTCAACAACCACAACGTCGCGACGGCAACCAGCACGGCGCCCACCGCCAACGCCGCGCCCGTCCAACCCGCCGCCGCCCGCCAGCCGATCAAAACGAATGTCGACCACGCCGCCAGTAGCACGGCGAGCAACGGTGCGAATCCCCGACTCAGCCAAGTGGGGTAGGGCGGGGTGATCTGGAACATCGGCACGACCTGATAGGCGACTCCCGTCACCAGCAACACGGTCCAGCCCAGCAAGCCCCAGGTGGCGTGCAGTTGCGTCAACTCAAACACCGGCAATCGCCATCCCCAGGCCAAGAAACCACTTAGCAACACACCGAGCACGACCGTGACCAGCAGAGCGCCCAGAGCACAGCGCAGGGCGATGACCGTGCTCCCGACCACCGGCGCGCGCCACAGGGCGAGATGGATCGCCAGCAGGGCGACACCAAACCCCAGCCCGAGCAAACCGGCGGCAGCTTGGAACCAAGTGGGTCCACCACCAAGAAACGCAGTGGCCAGCACCAGCGCGCCCAGGGTCAACGGAATGTGAATCAGCGCCGCCGTCAGTCGCGGGCGAGGCACCACCACGCCGACCACCACCGGCAGGATTTGCAGCAGCGCGCCCAGCATGACTTGCGCCATGAAACCCAGGGTCAACAGATGGGTCAGGGCGAGGGCGGCGGGTAGCCAACGACTGGCGAACAGGTCCGGGCCTTGCCACAGCAGTAGTCCGGCGGCCAGCAGCAGAAACGGCGGCGCGGTCAGGAAAAACCGTAGCGGTACGTTGAATGGCGGCGCCTGTTCCAGCGAAAGCCCGGCCGTCATCATGGCGGCGAAATCAGAATTTCGAAATGGCCGTCGGGGCGGGCCTCGACCGTGTAGGCGTAATGGTGGCGGCTCAGAATGTCGTAGAGCGGATACGGTTGGCGGTGAATCAGAAACCGCAGTCGTTGTCCGGGTTGAAGCTGGTCCAAGGCGGCTAAAACCCGTTCCAGTGGTTCTGGATGCTCCAAACCTCGCCCATCCACCACGATTTCGGGTGCGCTCATGTCGGCTGGCCCAACGGAAGATCCCGCATGTCCTGGATCACCGATCCGGCGGCGGCACTCAGCGCTCGGTCGCACATCGGGTACAGAATCTGCTCTTCCTTGATGTTGTGCTGCTGCATCAGGATCAGCAGGGTCTCCGACTGACCCAGCAAATCGTCCAGGTCACCGCCGGCCAGCGCCTGTGCCATCTCGGCCAGCGCCTGCCGCATTTGCTGGTGTTCCAACCGCATCACCTGCGTCGGACCCATGGTGTTGCCGGTGGCCTGTTCGAAGGCGGGAAACAGCACCGCCTCTTCCTTTTGAAAGTGATGCTCCATGGCCGCTTGAAACTGCTGGAAGCGCTGGCGACAACCAGCCAGGTCACCGGTTTGGGCCGCCTCTTCGACGGTGGCGAAGCTTTCGTCACAACAATGGTGTTCGTCGGCGAGAAACTGGGTGATGACAGCCATGGTTCCAATCCTGCACTCAATGAAATTGCTTTTGATTATGCGAGGACCAGATGGGGAATTCCTTGACCGGGATCAAGGAATGCGAGCCGCGATTTTCGGAACATGAAACGGGTTCCCGCCCGATGCGAATTCCGGTGGGGCGGCTCGCATCATTGCCGAACAGAGGTCCTCATGAGCGCATTCTTCACCAAATCCATGGCGCGAAACGTCTTCTACGGCGGCACGCTGTTTTCGGTGCTGCTGTTTCTCGCCCTCACCTTTCACACCAACCAACGCATCTCGCGGCGGATTCCCACCGAAACCCCGTCGCCGGAAGTCGCGCGCGGCAAGCATCTCTGGGAAACCCGCAATTGCGTCGGTTGCCACACCATCCTGGGCGAAGGCGCCTACTTCGCGCCGGAACTGGGCAACGTCTACAAACGGCGCGGTCCAGCATTCATCAAGGTTTGGATTCAGGCGCAACCGACCAAGGTGCCGGGCCGTCGGCAGATGCCGCAGTTCCATTTCACCGACCAGCAATTGGATGACCTGGTGGCTTTCCTGAAATGGACCTCGGAAATCGACACCGAAAACTGGCCGCCCAATATCGAAGGCTGACCCACTGTCTCGGCATCCAGAGCGAGGAAGAGCATCATGCAGTTGCACTATCAATCCCAAGCGGTGGCCAAGCCCTATTTCATCGCCGCCATCGCCCTGTTCGTGGGGCAAATCCTGTTCGGCCTGATTCTGGGCCTGCAATACGTGATCGGCGACTTTCTGTTTCCGGCGATCCCGTTCAACGTCGCCCGCATGGTTCACACCAACCTGTTGATCGTCTGGCTGTTGTTCGGTTTCATGGGCGCGGCCTATTACCTGGTGCCGGAGGAAACCGAAACCGAATTGCACAGCCCGCTACTGGCGCATGTGCTGTTTTGGATTTTCCTGATCGCCGGTGCGCTGACCGTGGTCGGCTATCTGGCGGTGCCCTATGCCACGCTGGCGGAGATGACCGGCAACGACATCCTGCAAACCATGGGTCGCGAATTTCTGGAGCAACCGCTGCCGACCAAGCTGGGCATCGTGGTGGTGGCGCTGGCCTTTCTGTACAACATCGGCATGACCATCCTCAAGGGCCGCAAGACCGCGATCAGCATGATTCTGTTGATGGGCCTGGTCGGCCTGGCGGTGCTGTTCCTGTTCGCCTTCTACAATCCCTCCAACCTGGTCAAGGACAAATACTTCTGGTGGTGGGTGGTGCATCTGTGGGTGGAAGGCGTGTGGGAGTTGATCCTGGGTGCCATTCTCGGCTTCGTGCTGCTCAAGATCACCGGTGTGGACCGCGAGGTGATCGAGAAATGGTTGTACGTGATCATCACCCTGACCCTGGTGTCCGGCATCATCGGCACTGGCCACCATTATTATTGGATCGGTACTCCCGGCTATTGGCAATGGTGGGGTTCGATCTTCTCGGCGCTGGAACCGATTCCATTTTTTGCCATGACCGTGTTCTGCTTCAACATGGTCAATCGTCGTCGTCGCCAGCATCCGAACAAGGCCGCCACGCTGTGGGCGCTGGGCACCGGGGTCATGGCGTTCCTCGGCGCTGGCGTGTGGGGTTTCCTGCACACCTTGGCGCCGATCAATTACTACACCCACGGCAGCCAGATCACCGCCGCCCACGGTCACATGGCCTTCTACGGCGCCTATGCGATGGTGGTCATGACCATCATCTCCTACGCCATGCCGATCCTACGCGGGCGTGAAGCCAACCCTGAACGCGCGCAGGTTCTGGAAATGTGGTCGTTCTGGTTGATGACAGTCTCGATGGTGTTCATCACCCTGTTCCTGACCGCCGCCGGCATCCTGCAAGTGTGGTTGCAGCGAGTCATCCCCAACCCGCAGGCGTTCATGCAGGTGCAGGATCAGTTGGCGCTGTTTTATTGGATGCGTTGGCTATCCGGCATCGTGTTCTTCATCGGCCTGGTGGTGTACATCTACAGCTTCTTCACCAAGGATAAGCTGCAAACTGTCGAGGTTGGCACTGTCCAACCCGCCGCGACTTGAGCGTCCAAGCACCTCAGCCTCTCCTCCATGCCGGGGAGGGAGCGGTGGCCATGAAACCGCCGATCGAACCGCACGCATTGGAAACCCCTTACTACGAACCTTCCGGCGACGAGTGTGCCGTGTTCGAAGCGGCTTGGCGCCACCGCCTGCCGCTGCTGATCAAGGGACCGACCGGTTGCGGCAAGACCCGCTTCGTCGCCCACATGGCGGCGCGGCTGGACTTGCCGCTGCACACCGTCGCCTGCCACGACGACCTGTCGGCCGCCGATCTGGTCGGGCGGCATCTGCTGCACGGCGGCGCCACCGTCTGGTGCGATGGACCGCTGACCCGAGCGGTGCGCGAAGGCGGCATCTGCTACCTCGACGAAGTCGTGGAGGCCCGCAAGGACACCACGGTGGTGCTGCATCCACTGGCCGACGACCGGCGGGTGCTGCCCATCGAACGGACCGGCGAAATCCTGACGGCGCCGCCGTCGTTCATGCTGGTGGTCTCCTACAACCCCGGCTACCAGAATCTGCTCAAGAGCCTGAAACCCTCCACTCGCCAGCGTTTCATCGCTCTGCGCTTCGATTTTCCCAGCTCCGAGCGGGAACGGGCCATCGTCATGGGCGAAACCGCTTGCGATGCCACCACCGCCGAGCAATTGGTCGAACTGGGCCGCGCCTTTCGCGCCCTGGGCGAACACGATCTGGACGAAGTGCCCAGCACCCGGCTGCTGGTGTACGCCGCGCAACTGATCTACGGTGGCATGGATCGCGTCACCGCCTGCCGGGTCGCGCTGGTGGAGGCGCTGACCGACGACCAGCAAACCGCCGCCGCGCTGCTGGAGGTGGTGAATGCCCACTTTGCCTGAACCATCACCGGGCGACGATACCGACGATGCCCCGCCGCTCGGTCAGGGTCTCGCCGTCGCCGCCGAGTCGTTGTATCTAATCAATCTACTGTTGCTGCCCGGCCTGGGTTTTCTGCTGCTGCTGTGGCTGTTCTTCCACCATCGCGACAGCGCACCGCCGTTAGCAAGAGTGCATTTGCGACAAACTATGTCGGCCAGTCTGTGGGCAGGCGCGCTGCTGATCCTGGCCAATCTGCTGATCATCGTTCTGGGCGGTTATCAGACCGCCTGGACCTGGATCATCGTCATTCTCTATTTCACCACCGTCCACACCACGTTGGTGCTGCTCGGCATTCTCGGTCTGGCGCGCGCGCTGGCCGGGCAGCCGTGCCGCTACCTCCTGGTTGGAACCCTGCTGTCATGACTCCCTTTCAACGCCAGCGTGTCCTGGTTCAGGGCAGCTTCTTCATCCTGTTCGTATTCGCCCCGGTCTTCGATCTGCTGCGCTTCGATCTGACCCAAGGCCATCTGATCGTGTTCGGCCAACCGTGGACGCTGGGCCTGGACGATTATCTGGCCGGCCGCATCGACACCCAGCAAATGGCGCTCAACGTCCTGCTGCGGGTGATCGCGCCGGTACTGGCGCTGGCGGCGACTGTGCTCGGCGTCGCCTGGCGCTGGGGCCGGCTGTACTGCGGCTGGCTGTGCCCGCACTTTTCGGTGGTGGAAACCATCAACCAACTAGTGCGCAAGGCCAGCGGCAAGCAGAGCATCTGGGACCGGAAACCCGGTCCGCCCTGGCATCCCGACGGCACGCCGGCGCCCACCGATGCCCGTTACTGGGCGCTGGTGGTTCCCTTGGTGCTCGCCTTCGCTTTCCTGTGGGCGGTGGCGCTGCTCAGCTACCTGCTGCCCCCGACGGAGGTCTACGGCAATTTGTTCAGCTTGAGCCCGACCCGCAATCAGGCGTTGTTCATCGGCGTCGCCACCGGGGTGTTGTTCATCGAATTCACTCTGGCTCGGCACCTGTTCTGCCGTTACGGCTGTGCGGTGGGGATGTTTCAAAGTCTGGCCTGGATGGCCAATCGCCGGGCGATGGTGGTGGGCTACTCGCGGGAACGCGCCCACGCCTGCGCCGATTGTCCGTCGTTCTGCGACCACGTCTGCCCGATGCGACTCAAGCCACGCAACATCAAGCGCCTGATGTTTGCCTGCACCCAATGTGGCCAGTGCATCGACGCCTGCGACACCGTGCAACGCAACAACCCCGAAGGCAGTCCGCTGAATTGGATCGCGGGCCAGCAAGCGCTGCGGGCGGATGGCTCGCAAGGACTGTTGGCCAGCCAACCGGCTGCCGATAGACCCAAGATTCCGCCCAAATTGCTGACGGCGATCGCCGCGGAAGTCGAGGATCAGGCGCTGGAACAGGCGGAGCGGATGCGGTGAAGCCGGCTTTGGTTTTGCGAGTCATGCTGGGTTTGTATTGACATGGAAGAACGAGTCGGCGCGCTCTGGCACCGTTTCGTTACCCGCGCGGCGCAACGCCATGACCCGAAGGTAGCGGTTGCTCTCGCCGATATCGAGAAAACCGCTGGCCTGCTGTTTCGCGCTTTCGGCGGCGATCCCGGCCTACGAATCGCATCAGCGGCGACGGTTCGGCACGGCGCGCGGCGCGGCTGGCTGGCGCGGGTCGCCGGGGTGGGAGACCAGGCGGAGCTGGCCAGCCGCGATCTGGAAACCCTGCAACTGCCGTCGGAACTGGCGCTGCTGCCGAGTCGCGAACTGAACCACGATTTATATCTATGGCTGATCGCGCTGGCCGCCGCTCACGACGCTGGCGGCCCGGATACCGATTGGCTGACTAGCAACCAACAAGCAACCATACGGGTGCTGGCGCGTTATCCCGGCCTACAAGCGCGCTACCGGCGGTTGGTGACCGCCGTGCTGGGGGCACGGCAATCACCGGAACGCCTGCCGCCGGACGAAGCGGCGCGGGAAACTCGGCTACGGCAAGCCTTGCATCAACCCGGCAGCGTGGCGGCGTTGCCCGCCGCCCGCCGCCCGCCACAACCGATATCGCTTTGGCTCTATCCCACCCCAGCTCGCGCCGCTACCCGCTCCCGACGGCGCGACACCGGTCAGCCACCGTCCGGCGGCGGTGGCCCAGCGGAACGCGACCGTCGGCGGCATCGCGCCGAATCCGTGGATTTGCCGACGCGCCAAAGTCCTTTTCTGTTGCCCTTCCGAGCGGAAAGCCTGCTGTCCTGGGCCGAGTTTGCGCGGGTCAACCGGCCCGACGACGATGATTCCGCGCCCAACGCGGCGGCGGCGCGGGACATGGAGGTGCTCAGCGTCAGCCAGGACGGCACCAACACCGCTTCCCGGGTGCGTTTCGACCTCGATTTGCCCTCCGCCAGCGAGGACGATCTGCCACTAGGGCCGGGAATCAAGCTACCGGAATGGGATTTCCGCAAGCGGCTACTCGTGCCGGATTACTGCCGCGTGCAAGAAATGCTGGCCCGCCGCGCCGAACCCTGCGAGTTACCGCCGGCCTTGCGTCGCAGTGCCCGGCATCTGCGCCGCCAGTTCGAGATCTTGCGACCCGCGCACGGCTGGCGCCGCGCCCAGCCCGACGGCGAGGAACCCGATCTGGATGCCTGCGTGCGCCACACCGCCGATTGCATCGGCGGCGGACAGGGTCACGAACGCGGGCTGTACCGGCAACGGGCGCGACAGGAACGCGATTTGGCCTGCCTGTTGCTGGCGGATTTGTCACTATCCACCGATGCCTGGATCAACAATCAGGGGCGGGTGATCGAAACGATCCGCGACAGTCTGTTCCTGTTCGCCGAAGCGCTGGCGGTCACCGGCGACCGCTTCGCGCTGTACGGCTTTTCGTCGCGCCAGCGCCAACATGTGCGGGTACAACGCATCAAGGCCTTCGGTGAGCGCTACACTGCCACGGTGCGCGGGCGGATCAACGCGATCAAACCAGGTTATTACACTCGCATGGGCGCGGCCGTTCGCCATGCCACCCACTTGCTCGGCCGGCAGACCGCCGCCCGCCGTCTGCTGCTGTTGCTGACCGACGGCAAACCGAACGATCTCGATCATTACGAAGGGCGATACGGAATCGAGGATACCCGCATGGCGCTGCTGGAAGCCCGCCGCGCCGGTTTGCGGCCCTTCTGCGTGACCATCGACCAGGAAGCCGATGATTATCTGCCGTATCTGTTCGGGCGAGACGGATTTGTGCTGATCCGTCACCCGGAAGAGTTGCCGCGCCGCTTGCTGCTACTGTATACGCGGTTGACCCACTGAACCGGGAGGAGCTCATGATCGATCCGCGCTTGCTGGCCGAAACGGTACGCGCCGCCTGCATCGAGGCCGCGCTGGACGCTTACGAGGAGGGCGGGGTTCGCGGTTTGTGCGCCGAGGGCCGCTGGGAATACGCGATTTCCGCCATGCGGCAACTGGAGGTGGAGTCGCTGCTGGCAAAAGAGATGGAGCGGAAGGCGATGCCCGGCGATGGCTCGTCCTCGCGAAGCGGGTAATATCGCGTCCATCCGCTGATATTCTCCTTGATCGAGGGCTGGAAAAGGCGAGAAAGTACGTGGGCAAGCAAACCGACATCGGCGGGATACTCGCCAACCTGCCGCTGTTTCAGCAATTGAGCGAAGACGAAATCGTCGGTCTGGCGGCGGGAACGCGCGCAATCCGCTTGAGCAAGGGACAGATTTTGTTTCAGACGGGTAGCCTGCTGGAGGGGTTTTACGTCGTCGTGCGAGGTCAGATCAAATTGGCGTTTTCCTCGCCGCAAGGCAACGAAAAGGTGGTGTCCATCGTCGAGCCGGGGCAAAGTTTCGGCGAAGCGATGATGTTCATGGAGAAACCCAGCCCGATATTCACTCAGGCGCTGGAGAATTCCCGCCTGCTGTACATCGCCAAGCAAAGCATCTTCGCGGCGATCGATCGCGACAGCGCCTTCGCCCACCGGATGCTGGCCGGCTTGAGCATCCGCCTGCATGGACTGATCGAGGATGTGGAGAATTATTCCCTGCGCTCCTCCACCCAGCGGCTGATCGGATTTCTGTTGCAATTGGCGGGAGCCTCGGCCAGTGGTTCCGTTACCTTCGTACTGCCGGCCAGCAAGCACGTCATCGCCTCGCGGCTGAATCTAACGCCGGAAACGTTGTCCCGGATACTGCATGGTTTGGCCGAGATGGGGCTGGTCGAAGTGAAAGGCCGATCCATCACCGTGCTGGACATCGACCGCCTGAGCCGGTTCGACCAAGCCCCGCGCGCCAGCTAACCCACCCGTGCAGCGGGAGCGGTTGAGGGCGTTCTCGACATCCCACCGCTGCTTGGCCATCGATTCCATTGGGATTCCACCGAAGCCCATCGAACCTGTTATCCCTCATGCCCATATCGCAATGCATGTCGTTCCATGGCCGCCGGAGAGGATGGTTGATCCTGCTGCTCCTGCTGCTGACCTGCGCCGGTTCGGGTCCGGGTTGGGCGCAGGATTCCCTGACCCTGTCCACCCTACCCACCGATCCGCTCAAGGTCGCCGAACGCCAAAACGCCATCCAGCAAACCCTGGCTCAGCACCGCCTGGCCATCGAACGGTTGCGGGAAGAGATCGCTCGGATTAACGCCGAACAGCCGGCCAAAATGCAGGCGCTGTCCGGCGAGACCGTGAGCGCGGCCCTGGTGGAACAGGCCGGACTCGATAGCGACGTCATTCGCCTTAAACAGGAGGAGCTACAAACCGGCATCGACGATGCCAAACGCCAGATCAAAGGCTTGCAACAGGCCATTCCCACGCTGGAAGCCCAGGAACAGTTATTGAAGAACTCCGCCAAGGATGGCCCGGAAATCGGCAATCGGGCCGAACAACTGGCGCAACTGAGTGTGGCGCTGGAGCAGCGTCGCACCGATCTCCAGCTCCAGCAGGACAGACTGAAAAGCCTTGAAGAATGGCTGGCGTTGCTCGAACAGCGCCAGACGCTAGCCACGCAGTGGCGCGCTCGCCTGGAAGAAATCCATCTGCAACAGCAGGCGCAAGGGCGCTTGGACGCACAGCAGGATCTCGCCGTCCGTCTGGAGCGGGAACAGCAGGGGCAGCTCGGCAAGGCCGATCAACTGCGCACCCAACTGCAACAGCAAGGCGAGAAGCTGTCCGTGGCGCAACGCGCGTTGCTGGAAGCCGAAATTCAGGCTGCCGAGGAACGCGCCAAGCTGTTGCGCTGGGACATCCGGCTGGCCGCCATCAGGGATGAACTGGCTAACTGGGAAGGAGTAGCGGAGGCCAAGGATGCCGATTCCCGCCGCATCCAGGCGGGGGTGCGCCAACTCACCGCGCTGCGCGGCGAACTGCGTGAAACCGGCGACTTGCTCGAACGCCGGCTCGAGCTGCTGACCCAGCAGCAGGCTTTGCCTGTCAGTGAAGAATCGGGCAAAGCGAATATCCCGGGTTTGCACGAGCGGAGCCTTGAGGCGTTCGCGGCGCTGGAACGGGATTTGCGCCAGCGCCTGGATGCGTTACAGAAACAGCGCGATCGGTTGGAACGGTTGCGAGAGCGTTTGGAAACCGCCTATCAGCAGCGCGCCAAACAGGACCTGTTGGTTCGCGAACCATTTGCCCTGTTCGCTCCCGATCAATGGTCCACCACGATCGTGGAACTGGGTAATGCCCCTCGCATTCTGACGCACCAAATCTGGTTGAGCGTCGAATCGGTGCTCAAGGCCGCGGCGCGAACCAGCATCGAACAATGGCTGGCCCTGGCCGGCTCGATTTTGCTGCTGGCCATCCTGGCGGCGCTGGGTCGACGCTATCTCGCCCATCTCTCGGAGCACCAAGCCAGTAGGCAGGACGATAGTTTCGCCAGTAAGTTCACCTATACCCTGGCACGCCTGTTGCGCAAGAATCTGTGGGGCATCGCCCTGGCCGGCGCGCTGGCGCTGACGCTGTGGTGGTTGCGGGTCCCTCAGCCGGGGTTGAGCATCCTGCTGACCCTGGTTCTGCTCTGGGCCGGCATCAAGACGCCACTCGATCTGGCCTGGCTGCTGCTGGCCGCGCCCGGCGCTTCGAGCGCGTACCGCAACCCGCGTCTCTACGCGCTGGTGCTCTGGATGACGCTGGCGGGCGGCGTGCTCGGCGCGCTGGTCATCCTGTCCCACCTGAGCGAACTGCCGCCTCCGGCGCTCCGGATTCTGGATCAGGTGCTGATGGGCTACTGGCTGGCGGTCTGCTATCCCCTGTTGCGGATTCGCCATTTGCTGCTGGAACCGCTGGCGGAGCGCTATGCCGGTCAGCTCTGGCTCGGGGCCATGCACCTGCTGACGCTGCTGTTGCCGCTGGTGCTGGCCCTGGCCGCGCTGTTGGGTCTGGCCGGCTTTCTCAATCTGGCCTGGCTGCTGGTCCGACGGCTGTTGGCGCTGAGCGGCGTCCTGCTGGTCTGGTTGCTGCTGCGCAGCCTGACCGACGACTTGATCGTATTCCTTAAAAATCAGGCCATCACCCGCAGCAACTACGGACTGCTCTGGACTCAGGAAATTCTGGCGCCGCTCAACCGGACCTTGCGGTGGTTGCTGTTCCTGACCGCGCTCCTGGTGCTGCTCGATATTTACGGCACCCAAGGCTACAGCTTTGTCTTCTGGGCCGGGATCGCCTGGAGGCCGGTCCTGTTCGCGGTGGTGCTGGCGCTGCTGATCTACGAGGGGTTGCTGCTGCTGGGCGGCTATCTGGTCGAGCAAACTCAAAGCACGTTCGGTGGCGCCTTGATCCGCCACCTGCGGCAACCGCTCGGCGTGCTGGCGCCAGTGATCGCCACGCAGTTACTGCTGCCAAGCCTGGAATTGCCGCCAACGCTGGCCAATCAAGTTCATCATGCCCTGGCGTTGATCGATATCGCCGCCATCGGCTGGCTAGTGGTGCGGCTGACCTCGGTGGCCGAGGATGTGATGCACCAGCATTATCTGGTCAACTTCAAGGACAATCTGGGCGCGCGGCGCATCCATACCCAGTTCCAGATGCTGCGGCGGATCGTGGTGGTGGCGGTGCAGGTCCTGGCGCTAGCGGTGATGATGATGACCTTCCCCAGAATCCGCGAGCTCGGTACCGGTTTGTTAGCGTCGGCCGGCGTGGCCGGTCTGGTGATCGGCGTGGCGGCGCGGCCGTTTTTGGAGAACCTGATCGCCGGAATACAGATTGGTCTGACTCAGCCGATCCGGATCGACGACGTGGTGATCGTGGAGGGGGAGT
>NZ_SPMZ01000071.1 GCF_012939995.1 Candidatus Competibacter phosphatis
CCTGGATGCCACAACACCACCGGTTGGCCATGCATCCGTTCGACGCTGCAGTCCCAATGAGGGGTCAGTACGCGCTCCCAAGTGACCGCCTCATGGGCTAACAAACGATAGGCGGCCTGGGTTTCCGCCCAGCCATTGCAGGCGACCGGAATGCTGGCATTCGGTTGCGCCCCTAACCGTTCCGCCATCCGCACCAGTCGTCGATTCAACCGGGCATCACCCAAATCCGCTCCCCCCCAGTTCCGCCGCCGCCCAACCCACCTCCACCGTCTCCATGATTCTTCACCTTGTGCCGCTTGTTCGCTCCCTCAAAATGGAGGCCGCTACCCTCGCTATCAAGATCTGTGTAATGGATAGCCGGCAGAGCCGGGAGCTTACCTCATTGAGTTACAAAAAAATTTAGTCGCTTATTGACTCTGACTATCGTCATAAACCTAGGAAATATTTTATCTAATAATGGAATAAAAACGACGTAGTTCTGGATGAATCTGTTTGTGGTAAATCAAAAAAAGACCTGACCCAATAAACCATGGCGCTATACCGGTTGCCTATCGCCCAATTTGCGTTACCAATAACAAAAAAAGTCCCATGATCGAGATCTTCGCCTAACCGACTCATTCGTGATGCTCTTGGTTACATAGGACCGACTGTATATTAAAGAAGATAGATCTCGACGATTTCTTATAGTTGGATGTACCCGGATAGCAACATCTACGCTATTTACTGATTCAACAGAACCTGATTCGGCCAATCTTCGCATAAGGAATCTATCTTCGGAATCTGACAGCCTAGGTTCAAAGCCATTAATTGCTAGTAAGGCATCGCGAAGAGCGAAAAATATTGCATGTGCCTCCTGGAAAAGCAGTCCAGATAGATAAGTGTTCTACGGTAATGCATTTCCGCGGTTCAGTTTTTCTGCAGTATCTGGTTACCACTTTCATCTATATAGCAACATCCACCACCTATTAACACAAGCTTTGGATTCTTATCGGCAAAATTTACTTTTCGCTTTAAGTAATCTGGATACCATAAATCGTCCGAATCTAAGAAAGCAACATACTTTCCATGCGCTAGTTGAATTCCAGTATTCCTCGCAACAGAAGCCCCTTGATTCAATTGCCAATGATAATGAATCCTGTTATCAGAAAATGATGACACGATGGTTTCAATTGGATCGGTAGAGCCATCGTCAATAACAAAATAGTTCCCAGTCTTGAAAACTCTGTACTACGACAGACGCAATAGCTTCTCGAAGAAAAAGCGCCACGATTGAAAGTTGGGATTATGACAGTCACTATTGGCATGTTGATTCGTAACTAGGCGTTGTTGCATAAATCCGAACAATCCCCATGTTAGGGGGATGAACGAATAGACGCGGAAGTATCGGATGCGGAACTGGAGGGCGTATAACGCGGCGTTGGTTGATCGCGGGTCGCTGACGGTGGGGTGGGATGAAACGGCGTTGGAACGATGGCATGAAACCGAGCGAACGAGGCGGCGGAGCGCGCCGAAACGCGACACAGATTGGGCGGCGCAATGGGGGTTGGTGATGCGGAAAGTCTTTCATTGGCCGTTGCGGGCCTTGGAAGGCTTGCTGCGTTCGCTGCTGGCGCTGTTGCGGGTCACGCGCTCAACACCCCGGACGACAGCACGTTCAGCCGACGGGCGCCAGAACGGACGGTGTGGATCAGACGCCGCATGTGTTCGAAACCCCGGCATGTGGTGATCGACGCCACCGGTTTGAAGGTCTACGACGAAGGCGAATGAACGGTGCGCCAGCACGGAGCGAGTCGGTGTCGGACTTGGCGCAAGCGGCATCCGGCCGTGGATGCGGACTCCCACGAGGTCGTCGCCGCTGAATTGACTGTGGCTTTCGTGGGGGATGCCGAGGTATTGCCGGATTTGCTGGCTCAACTGCCGGCCGAGGCATCCATCGCCATCGTGGCCACCGATGGGGCTGACGATACGCAAGTCTGCCATCCAGCGTTGCTGGAGCGCCGGGTGACCGCCTTGATTCCGCCTCGCGCCGGGGCGGTGGCGTGGCCGCCACTGGCCGAAAGCCCACCGCATCCACGCACGGTGACTCTGGATGCCATTCAACAATACGGACGCACCCGCTGGAAACCGCTCAGTGGCTATCATCGGCGCAGCCTAGCTGAAGCCGCGATGCTTCGCCTTCAGAGGTTCTTTGGCGGGCATTTGAAAAATCATCGCTTCGATCCCCAAACCATCGAGGCCTATGCTCACCTCGCTGCCCTGAATATCATGACTCGTTGGGTATGCCGGAAACTGTCTCAGTCTGCTAACCAGACGCTCCAACATCTTTCCACACTCCACAGATGATTTATGCAACAAAGCCTCGTAACTGTCTCAGCTCCCCCCCGCAACGTTGTACCCAAAAAAGTGGTTCTCTGGGTATTCTCCGACGCCTAACCTACTGATTCGACGTTTGATGATTCAAGGTTCAGTCCAAAACCACACGAGAGGTCTGAATGGTTACGTTGGTCCCAAGCGTAGGGTATCGAGTTATCTATTGCGCAGCAAGTCGCGAGGTTTATATCCGAGAAGGAAATCAAAATATATTTTAACCATATTTTCAGCATTGACATCGGCGCTGTAATATCTCTCAATCCGATTTTGGCCATTTCTTACACATTCATTGGCTTTGGAAGGGCTGAAAAGCATCTCTAGCACCGCTTGCGCATAGTCTCTGGGATCGTGCTGCCTTACCAGCATACCGCCGGAGCTATCGTCCAGAACCTCGGCTAATCCACCAACACGATGCGCCACGACAGGTGTGCCCAAAACTACAGATTCCAGCACGGTCATCGGCAAGCCCTCATGATCGGAACACACCAGCAAGACATCCAAACTTGCCATACAGACGGATATGTCCTTTCGATAGCCATGAAAGCGCACCGAATCCCCCAGATTAAGCATTTTGGCCTGCGCCTCAAGGCTGGCTCGCAAGCTGCCATCGCCGAAAATGTGGAAGCGCAATGGCCAGGGTAGATTCTCGCGGCAGAGCAGCGCGGCCATCATCAGGAAGATATCGCCCCGCTTGACCGGCTCCAACCGTCCGACCAGACCGATATGGCGGTGTTGTGGATGGGTCAGGCGAAATTCGGCGGGATGGGTAGCCATGGCTACAATACTCTCTATATCAACGCCGTTGTTTACCAATGTGACCTTTCCGCGCGGGAAGATCGCAGATAAGCGATCTTGGAGATCCCGGGAAACGGCGATTACCCGATCTTGTAGATAGCACCCAACCGCCAAGTCCAGCCAACGGAACAGGTGCTTATGGAGCTGGATCCAGGGCGGCGCATGTTCGGGCGCGCCGTGGACGGTGCGCGCGCAGGGTGCGCGTAGGGTAGTGGCGTTGGCTAGGCCAGCCAAGACGTTTTCCTTCTGGCGATGGGTGTGGATCACATGCGGCTGGTATCGACGCAGCAGCCGACGCAGGTCCAGAAAAATCCGTAATCCGTTGAGTCGAGATTCGTCCAGGACATCCACAGACACCCCTGAAGCCCGCAGGCGCTCGGCAGTCTCATCTTCGTTCAGGAGCACCGCTCGTGCTTGGATATCGTCCCGTTTGTTCAGGTGGGTCAGCAACGTGTGGAGCTGAGCTTCGGCCCCGGCCCAGCGGTCGCCAGAGGCGACGTGCAGCACGGTGAGCGGTGACGTGTGAGGCGGCAACGAAGAAGCCATGGGGTTCTAGAATCTCAACTGAATTGGGCTATGCTGGGTTTTGTTGCTACTACCACGACATGAATGGAGAAAATATATAAAATAGTATCACTTTCCAATAGGTAATTGGACTGTTATACGAACCAGCTTGCTAGCCATTTCAATTAGTTATCTCAAGCAAGCAGACACTCACAGATCGAACTTAGCATAACGATGCCGAGAGAGATAGGATCTTTGCTGTTCTGGATACTGTTGCTGCTGTCAATGTACAGCTATTTTCTCTATCCGCTGCTATTGCGCGGGCTGCTGGCTTGGTGGGGGGCGATGGCCGACAGCCCACTGGCAAACGCGGTGGAACCACCCACGGTGAGCCTGATCATAACCGCCTACAACGAGGCTGCCCGGATTCGCGGCAAGCTGGACAACACCCTGGCTATCGTCTATCCACGGGATCGACTGGAAATCATTGTCGCCTCGGATTGCTCGTCAGATGAAACCGACGCCATTGTGAGTGAGTACGTGGACCGGGGAGTACGGCTGGTGCGTGCCAGGGAGCGGCTGGGCAAGGAGCACGCTCAGCAGTGCGCCGTCCGGGTAACCCGAAGCGAGATCCTGGTGTTTTCCGATGTGGCCACCCAGATTCCCCCGGAAGCCATCAGCAAGCTGGTAGCGGTTTTTGCCAATCCCAAGGTAGGCGCGGTGTCCAGCGAGGATCGCTTTCTCAGTCAGGATGGCGGGCTGGTGGGCGAGGGCGCCTATGTGCGCTATGAAATGGGACTGCGGCGGATGGAATCCCGACTAGCAGGGTTGGTTGGCCTCTCCGGATCGTTCTTCGCCGCCCGCCAGGCGGTGTGCGCCGACTGGGACATCCACGCTCCCAGTGACTTCAACACCGCGCTCAACTGCGCCCGCCTGGGGCTTAAGGCGGTGACCGCTCCGGACGTTCTGGGCTACTATCGGGACCTGAAAAACCCTGGCCAGGAGTACCAGCGCAAGCTGCGTACGGTGCTGCGCGGAATAACTGGTCTGGCCCGGCATCTGGAAGTGCTCAACCCAGTTTGCTTCGGTCTGTTTGCTTTTCAGGTGTGGAGCCACAAGGTGATGCGCTGGTTGGCGCCTTGGTGCCTGCTTGGACTGCTCGCCGTCACGCTCGCCATTCACGACCAGCATGGATTCTACGCCCTGGCCCTGTGGGGGCAGGCCCTGTTTTACGGAACGGCGCTGGCGGCGCATCTGCAACCCCGGCTGGGGACGTTGACCCCGGTACGCATCATCTACTTTTTCGTTCAGGCCAACATCGCCGTCGCCCAAGCCACATTGTACTTTTTGACCGGGCGGCGGATGACCACTTGGCAACCGTCCACTCGCTGATGTACAAAATGCTCCCTCCTGTCGGTGAGCCAATACGCCTCGGGCCGAGAAGCGACCCGCCGGAGTTTACCGGTTTCCATTCTGTCTGGACCCAGAGCGGTACAGCCGCCCTGGCTTTGGCAGTGCGCCTGGCCATGGATCAGCGGCCTGACGTTGCACGACCCGAAGTGCTGATCCCAGCCCATGGTTGCCCAGATCTGGTCGCTGCGGTGCGGTTTGCCGGGGCTATCCCCATCCTGGTCGACATCGGGCCGGAAGACCCGGGTTTTGACCCGGCCAGCTTGGAGCAGGCCTGGACAAAGGCGACTGTTGCCGTGGTGGCCGTGAATTTCCTTGGAATCCGCGAGCGCGTCCACGACCTAGCCCATGCCGCCACAACCCGGAACACTTGGCTCATCGAGGACAGCGCCCAGTGGTATCCTGAACCACAAGCTGATGAAAATGAGCCTTTTTCTCCAACCGACGCCGTGATTCTCAGTTTCGGTCGTGGCAAACCGGTAAGTCTGTTGGGGGGCGGAGCATTACTCGTGCGGGAGGGCCGGGAATCGAATCCAGCACTGGAGAGCTTGAAGGCCGCTCCGAACGAGTGGTTGCCAGCGTTGAAGATCGCTCTCTACAATCAGCTACTACAACCGCGCTGGTATGGGCTGATCGGCCGCAATCCCTTGCTATCGGTGGGCGGGACCCACTACGCTCCACTGGTTGGCGTGCAAGCCATGGCTAGCTGGCGGTTGGAACTGTTAGGATCGAACGCGGCGGCGTGGCTGGACCGGGATCGCTGGCGCGAGACGGCCATCAGTGAGATGCTGATTAGTTGTGAAGCGGTGGCGGTAAACTTGCCCCATCTGCTGAAAGAGCGGACCCGACGATTATTGCGCTATCCTCTGCTGTGTCGGGACCGGGAAACCCGAGATCGGTTACTGGCGCAGTTGGTAACCGCTGGTTTAGGTGCGACGGCAATGTATCGAGAGGCATTGCCCTGGGTGCCGGGAGTAGCGCCGGTGCTGGATGTGATCCCGGCGCTGCCCGGCGCACGGGCGTTCGCGGAACACCTCCTGACTCTGCCGGTACATGACGGAGTAAGCCGGAAGGATATTGAATGCATGGAGGAGGTGATCCGGTCGGAGGTGACAATTGTTCTGGAAAACTGATCCCGGGTTTTCATCCGCTGATAACCAAACTTGCAACGAATCTTTCTCTTAAATCAAAATCCTTAGAGTTACTAGATTTTATGTGTGGAATCGCTGGTTATTATTTTCCTCATACCAACAGATCTTACATTTCACATGCTTTAAATTTTGACAAACTCGCATTTTGTCCTAGGACATCGTGGACCCGATTCTCACGGTTCATGGTGGTCTGATCGCGGTGACTTGTTTTTTCTTTCACTCCCGTCTTGCAATACAGGATTTATCTCCCATGGGACACCAACCCATGGTCTCTCTTTGCGGAAGATTTTGTATTTCTTTTAATGGAGAAATCTACAATTTTCGTGATCTATCGGCTGAGCTACTATCGCTAGGTATTGCGCTTAGAGGGCATTCTGATACCGAAGTTATTCTTGAATATATTGCCCACTTTGGTCTCGAAAAGGCATTGAAATGTGTTATAGGGATGTTTGCATTTTCTCTTTATGATCGAAATACTGAAAGGTTATATCTGGTTCGTGATCGGATTGGTGAAAAGCCGCTATATTGGTTTTTTCGACCAGGGAAAGCTTGCATTTGCCTCGGAGATTAAGGCACTCAAGGCGATGATTGGTGACGTTGGAAATTTTTGATCGTCTGTCGCTTGGTCAATATTTTCGGTATGGCTACATTCCTGATCCCCGATCAATATACAGCAAGATAAGAAAGGTGATGCCGGGTTGCTTGTTGGATATTTCAGTTCGTGGCGATAATGACTGTAGAGATCTATCCATAGACGAGTTTAGCTCTAAATATTCAAAAACTTATTGGAGCTTGAAAGCTATTAGGAACCAATCCTTACAAAACCCTTTTGAAACACATGAACAAGCCGTTTCCGAGATTCATAAGTTGCTCAAGGATACGATTGCAAACCAATCTATTGCCGACGTCGATTTGGGTGTTTATCTTTCTGGTGGTATCGATTCCACCCTAGTCGCGGCTGTGTTACAAAGTCAAAACAAGATTCCTGTTAAGAGCTTTACTGTAGGATTCACCAATCCTATGTTTAATGAAGCGGGTTTTGCTCGGAATTTAGCTTCCCATATTGGTACTCGGCATCATGAAATCGCAGTATCGGACTCCGATCTCCTAGAATTGATCGAGCGCCTACCTAAAGTCTATGATGAACCTCTTGCTAATGCCTCTCAAATACCTACTATTTTACTCTCTAAATATGCGAGACAACATGTAAAGGTTTGTCTTTCGGGTGACGGCGGTGATGAGTTATTTGCGGGATATAACCGATACCTCTGGGGAGCGAAGATTGCATGTTTCAATCAGCGATATTCACGCCTGACTAAACGGAGTTTATCTGAGACCTTATCTCTTTTAAGAAAGTTCTCTGCTAAATTCGAGTCGTTTGTAGCCTTTATGGGTTTTAAACCAGTACAAAATATTGAAGTTAAATTAGCTAAACTTATCACAAGCCTAAATATCACTAAAGAAAGTGAGCTGTATGATTTTCTCCTTAGTATTTGGAATTTTAAAAACCCAGCCGGTACTTGTAATCATCAATTCTTAATTCCCTATGAAGATTTTACACATGAAGGATTTATCGATGCGGCTATGTTGTCGGATCAGTTGCATTATCTTCCAGGGGATAACTTAGCCAAGGTAGACAGAGCCAGCATGGCTTATTCATTGGAAGTACGCCTCCCTCTGCTATCTCATGAGTTACTGACTCAAGCGTGGAGAGTACCACTGGAAATGAGGCTCAAGGGAGGACAATCGAAGTCGATTTTAAGGGAAATTCTTTACCGATATGTGCCTAGGTCTTTAGTAGAACGGCCGAAAATGGGATTTTCTGTACCACTCGGAGAGTGGCTGAGAGGGCCGTTGCGGGAATGGATGAATGACCTTTTGAATGCGCGTGAGTTCCGGGAATCTGGGTTATTGAATGTGAAGTTAATCGATAAAGCATGGGAAGAACATATATCTAAGAGATTGGATAACTCAGCTAAGCTTTGGTGCATCTTCGTGTTCCTGCAGTGGCAGAAGGCAGCCGATAATTTATAAATATAGCTTTCCTTTTTTATTTTAGGAATTTTGACTATAATATTAATATAAAATATCCAATCTTCATATATGGATCATGACGATACTAAAGTTAAAAAAAGCAAAATTTAACTTAATTCGAAGTATATCTTGGTTAGCCGACTTGAAATGACGATAGGGTAAAACATGTAAGCGTCTGCCAACACTTGAAAAACTCAGGGAGAAACAGGTCAAATTCTTTCCGAGAGAGTCCGGTGCAAGCTCTAAATTGTCTTTCGTCGTGAACAGCCATCTATTTAAATTTTCGCATGGCGGCTCTCCTTATGAAGGAGTCCTCATATAACTAAAAATGAGGACTAATTGGAAAATAAACCACAATTTATTGATAACACAGAATAATATTTTTGATCATGCCACTAACATATCAAAAAATAATGAAGTGATGAAGAAGTTATTTAAAACATTTTATTAAGCTGTAAAAGAGGTATTTGTTTGGAATCATTATCAATTTCTTTTATCATCCCAGCCCTTAATGAGGCAGAAAACATTGGGAATACCATAAAGTCTATCCAGTATTTTATGATAAAGACTGGCTTAGATTATGAAATTATTGTAATTGATAATGGCTCCCAAGATGCAACTGTTGAAATAGTGAAAAACCTAGGAGTGCAAGTCAGCGTACATGTTGGAGGCACTATTGGTCATCTCAGAAATATAGGCGCTGATAAGGCAAAGGGGAAAGTACTGATATTTTTAGATGCGGATGTAGTCTTAACAGAGCATTGGGGCCATCAAATACATTTCGTGAATGACATGCTTTGCAATAGAGAAAAGCTTTTTGACTGGTTCGCACTGTGCACCACCAGAAAGCAATAACTTTCTGCTAAAGTATTGGTTTCAAAGTTTAGCGTGCGATCCTCGCAATACTCACTTAGGCACAGGACATATGATTTTATCAAAAAACTGCTTTCTTTGATATCGGTGGTTTTGATGAGACATTGAAAACTGGTGAAGATTATGAATTTTGTGAGAGGGCAAAGACTAAAAAAATATAAAATAAAAAAACATTCCTGAGTTAAAGGTAATTCACTATGGATTTCCAACGACCATCAATGATTTTATAAAGAGAGAAATTTGGCATGGGCAAGGCGATCTTATATCAATTTCTAGCATGTTACAGTCAAAAAGTCGTCGTAGGAACTTTAATTTTCATGTTACTAAATTTATTCATTTTTCTGAGTGTGATCAATTATGATATATGCACTTCAGTCATCGCACTTTCCCTTTTAGGTGGTATGCTTTTATTGTCTTCAATTATGAAAAATAGGCATATGAATAAAAAAAACTATTATCTATAATGGAGGAATATTTTTATTTTTACTATCTTGGCAGGGCTTTTGCTATAATAAGAAAAATTTTTCGATAGTTCTTGTGAAAAATTTGTGATTATCTCGCATAAAAGTTGGGTCCCGCGAGATTGTGTTAACATTAGGAATCGTCGTTTACTGGAATCAAGACGGTTCTTACACGATCTGATCCTCGCGCTATGGAGGCCCTGATGGGCACCTCGAAAAACCTGGTCATGAGAAAAGCAGGGCATTTTAAATGCTTCTCAACCAGTTCATTCTATAGGCTATTTCAGACAATAGGGCACCTCGAATAACCCGAGATTTTCGGTGAATCTGGCGACGAAACAATGCGCGCGACTGAATCACCTTCGATTTTTCCGGGAAGCGGCAACGCTGCAAGGTCAT
The DNA here is from genome assembly GCF_012939995.1 of Candidatus Competibacter phosphatis. Lineage (GTDB taxonomy): Bacteria > Pseudomonadota > Gammaproteobacteria > Competibacterales > Competibacteraceae > Competibacter > Competibacter phosphatis. The sequence continues at coordinate 9,998 of NZ_SPMZ01000071.1, forward strand.
CGCGGCCGATTTTCTCTTCGAATAGCCCGTTTTTTGGGCCATTCGACCCATTTCGGGCGTCATAAGGCTTCAATTTACGCCCTCTTCAGGTCAGTCAGCCGCTGCAGATTTGTAGCAGGCCACCATCATGGTCATCGCGAAGTTGGCGCGTGCCTGGCCAATGGTGCGAATCAGCTTGCCGCCCATCTGTTCAATGGCACCGAACACATGTTCAACGCGCGCCCTCGTCTTGGCAATACGCAGGTTGCGCCGCTCCTGGCATTCGGACAGCGGTTGATTCCGGTGCCCCTTGCGCTGGATGTAGTTGCGGTATCCAGCGGTTTTCAGCTTGGCCTCCCGCTCCGCACTGGGGTAGCCCTTGTCGGCGAACACGTCCCGGTTGGTGTTGGCCGGGTCGAGCACCGTGTCGAAATGCCGGCTGTCGTGTGTCGAGGCGGTATCGGTTTCAAGCTTGCGGATCACCTTGTAGCGCTTGTCCATGTTGATGGACAGCTTGTAGCCGTAATGGCTCTTGCCATGCTTCCTGGTCCAGGTCGCATCCAAGTCCTTCTGCCGCCGCTTGGCTGGCTTCCAGTCCGCCGGCATGGCTTCTTGCTTGATCTGTTCCTTGTCTTCCTTCGTGAAATGTTGCTTCGGCGCCGGCACCAGGGTCGCGTCGATGATCTGGTCACCACGGGCAACGTAGCCTTGCTTCAGCAACTGCCGCTCCACGCCATCGAACAGGGCTTTCGCCCCGGCTTCGCCGATGCGGTTCTCGAAGGTCCAGATCGTGGTGCGGTCCGGGATGCTCGCCGCATTCGCTAGGCCACAGAAACGCTGGTAGCTCATCCGATTCAGAAGCGGGTATTTCATCGGCTCGTCCGACAGGTTGCACAGCCGCTTGACCACCAAAATCCGGACCATCGTCTCGGTAGGAAACGGCGGCCGGCCTCCTTGCAGGCTGACCGGACGCAGGGCTACACAGTCCACTTCCGCCGCCAACGCCTTGAAGTCAACATGTCGCTCCATCACTTGCAGCACATCGCCCAGGTGGTCCATTTTGGCTTCGCGTTCCTCGGCGGCAAACAGCCTTTCTTTGATCATCGGAGATGCAGACTCTTGGCGGAAATCAATAACCCCTTTTTCTCATGACCAGGTTTTTCGTAATGGAATGGACTCACCCGCTCCCTCACGGCTTCAATAGAGCCACAGTGTGTAACGAGAGAGCGGAGAGTCCGATGAAAAAGGTGAGCGTGCTGGGTCTCGATTTGGCAAAGCAGGTCTTCCAGGTGCACGGTGTCGATGAGCGAGGACACCGAAGTGTGTCCAAGCGCTTGCGTCGCGCATCGCTGCCCGGCTTCATCGCCCAGTTGCCACCGTGCTTGATCGGCATGGAGGCTTGCGGCAGTGCCCACTACTGGGCGCGCAAGTTCCAGGGGTACGGTCACGAGGTGCGGCTGATCAGCCCGCAGTTCGTCAAGCCGTATGTGAAAAGCCAGAAGAACGATGCCAACGACGCCGAGGCGATCTGTGAGGCAGTGAGCCGCCCGCACATGCGTTTCGTGCCGATTAAGACGCCCGAGCAGCAGGACATGCAGGCCGAGCATCGCGCCCGCCAGTTGCTGGTCAAACAGCGCACCGCGCTGGTCAATCAGATCCGGGAGCTGCTCGGCGAGTATGGCATCGTTATCGCGCAGGGCATGACGGCCGTGCGCAAGCGCCTGCCAGAGATTCTCGAAGACGCCGACAACGGCCTCAACCCCTTGGTACGCGTCTTGTTCGCCCGGCTCCATGAGCAGGTTCAGGCGCTCGATGCGCAGATCGCCGACAGCGACCAGGCGATCAAGCAGGCGGTTCACAGTGATGAGCGCTGCCAACGGCTGCAGAGCATGGATGGGATCGGCCCCCTAATTGCCACCGCGCTGGTGGCAGCCGTCGGTGATGCCCAAACGTTCAGCAACGGCCGGCAGTTGGCGGCTTGGTTGGGACTGGTACCGCGCCAGCACAGCAGCGGGGGCAAACCGACGCTGCTGGGGATCAGTAAACGCGGGGATCGGTATCTGCGCACCCTGCTGATCCACGGGGCGCGGGCCGTTATCTACCGGGTCAAGGATGCGAGCAGCCGGCGGGCCCTGTGGCTCAAGCAGATGATCGAGCGCTGCGGTATCAACCGTGCCACCGTGGCCCTGGCCAACAAGATGGCCCGTATCGCTTGGGCCTTGCTGGCCTGCGGTGAGGTCTGTCGGGCGGCATGAAACGACACGACGTCGGCGCTCAGTACCGATGATTTGATGATGGCGATGATAGCGGGGGCCGATCACACGATTGCGACGGTGATTTGTCGGTGATAGCGAGACAGGTAAGACCGATCCTTTGCGAACCTGCGGGAACCTTGGCACTGCGATGCCGCTTTCGTGATCAGGGCAAAGGGAGCGGATTTCCATCAGGGCTGGGAAGCGTCAGCTTCCGTCAACAAGCCGGATATATGGCCGCAGTCGATATCCTTGGTTTCGCTCACGGCAGATCCCCTTGCAACGCGGGTGAGTCCATATAGGTGCCCGGTTGGGCACGCCTGCTCCGCTAGGCGTGGGGCTTGGCCAAAAGTTGCGACCGCGAGATCCGTGTCTTTGAGCAGCGTGTTTTGACGATGACCTTGAAGGTCCTGATGCAGTGGTCTATGCCGCCCGCGAAGGCACGCCCTCGGCTGGGAATGGCCGACCCAGCATGGCTGCCTTGCGCGCTGCTTGCGAAGCGCGCAAGGCAGCCTGCATCCAAAAATCCATGCCTGGCGATAGAGTTGCTCAACAACTGGGACACCATTTTCCAGGTAGTGCGGTGCCCAAAATATCTTTATGACGAACAGCGAGGCCAAGCGCGCCCTGCAGCATTGGGTGATCTACGCAAGCTTAGTCTGAGCACCCGCACCCGGTAGGCTCGCAGGCTCTTCACCTCGCCCTGTTCGCCAGCATCATCGATACCTGCCGCCAGTGTGGCCATGCTCTTTGGCGCACTCTCGAACACGCCCTTGCCGACCACCCGCGCGCTGGACTACCTCTCACTCCCCTTATCTCAGTAGAATGGAGTAAAAGAGTACATATGTATTGATGCAGGATACATCCCCTAGCTTACTTGATTTCTAGATTAGTTGGCGCATCAAGTCCTATTTTCTGTGCCGCTAAAAGACTGCTCGTAGCTACTGTGAAATCATCCAGCATCCATTGCGTATCCTCGGTATATGTGGCGTTGGCCCACCCCATCAAATAGCCAGCGTGCCACCCATTCGGACAAGTCCCACAAATTGGTAAGTTTAGCCCAGTCAACTCGTGTAGTTTGGTAAACGTAGATTCATTCTCCCACCGCCGCCAAAACCGAATGGCGCCATCGTTGGATACGCTAGAGGTGGAGGCGACTAACTGGTATACGACTTGCATCCACCGATCCCGATCTTGCGGCACGCTGATGAATGGCTTGGTTTGTTGATAGGAGCCGCATCCGCCATTTCCGCTGTTGTGACAAATTGAAATTGTGCTGCCGCCGGTGCCGTCAGGGTGTATTCCCCAAACCGCCTCAGGGCCAGTTGATTCATAAGCTTGCATCCAGATTGCGAGCCACTTTTGGTTAAACGCGGAACCGATAGTGCCGTGTGAGTAGTTAATCGGGACTCTGATCCAATAACTAATCCATATCTCCCGATAAGCTCCGCCAAGATCGAACCTTTGTTCTGACATACTGTTTCCGATGTTGTACCGGAACCGCAGTGCAACATCGCCGGTATATGCCTCGAAATGATTCGGTGTAATTTGATCAAGTTGATCAGGTGGATTAATAGCACTAGCTCCATATACTCGCCCGTTGGGTGTAATCAGACTAGTGTAATTTGTCCCTCCCCAACTAAATCCATCTGCGTTGGTCGTGGTGAAATTTTTTTGTCTCGAAACCATCAAAAAAACAAAAACTTCTGAATTAGCAATGGAACACATTAATAAGCCATTAAATAAAACAAATAAAAACAGTCATGATTTTCATAAAAACCCTCTCCTCATAGATGAGTTAGTTTGACTATAACAGTTGTGAGCGAGTTTTTGCAGTTATCACACTACTATTCATTGAATCTGCGATACTCACATCGCAGAGTATTGAATAATTAGATCCATCCAGACAGGCGCGCTAAAAAAATCATGCTGGCAACGGCATATATCTTCATGGATGCCAATCCGCAAAAGCTGATGGACCGAAGTTGTGTGAGAATTTATTCCTCGCCGAGTAGTTACAGCGGCATCATAGTGTTGCTGTACCAAACCCAAAGCCGATAACGATATATCGCCATTCGGATAACAGAACAACCGCACCGGTCGGTCCAGCCGCTCCTGCAACAGACTTTGACTGTTCACTACCTCCCGAATTGTGTCTTGATCATCGATGGCGCCATTTAAACGAATATGGTGGCAAGTATGGCTACCGATCTCGATGAGCTGGCTTTCGACCATCGAGCGCAGTTCGTCCCAGTTCAATAGCGGTCTCTCAGACCAAGATCCTAACCCCAGTTCTTTCTCGATTTGGTCCAACCTCTCGGAAAGCTCTTGGTCCGTGAGCATCTTACAGGCTGCAATCACCCTGGAAATCTCATCAGGTGTTGGCTTCCTATCGATTGGCTCGGGCGCCAACTCGCGGAGCCACCCTACCGACGGACAGCCGGCTAACACCTCTGGCACACGCAATACCCGCGCTACTCGATTCGGCCAAAACATCTTTTCAGTACCCACCATGTGCGAGACCGTAAAAATGGTCGCCGGTGTTTCCGTTTCCCGAAGAATGGGCAAAGCGAACTCAAAATTGTCGCGCCAACCATCATCGAATGTAATCGCACAAGCCCGCAACGGCAAGGTTTTGCCTCGCCGTGCCCGATCCACCCAGTCGCCTAAACTGACCAAATCAAATTCTGATCTAAGCCAATGCAGATGGCGCCGAAAAGTTGAGGGTGTCACCATCATGCCGGGTTCCTCGGTAGCGGCCCGAGGATCATCCGCCGGCAATATCCGATGATACATCAGCACCCACAAGCGAGGTTTGTTCAATGGCCAACGCTGCGGTCCAGCCATGGCCACCACGCGGCGTATCGCCTGCTTTGCAAGGTTTCGGGTCAGACTCGCCACCGTCATTACAGGGTTCGCTGGACGCACAAAGCGTCTATTGAAGTTCCAAACGCATTCGATAGGGTTAAGATATCGATCCACGATCCCGCCCAATCCACGAATCCGTTTGAAGCAAGAAAAAAGCCAAAATCAATAAGCCAATAAAATCAATATATAGTGCCTAATATTAATCATTATATACATGATATTGTTTTTTAGGTGAATAATGATCTACACAAAAAAGACAACAATCTGACAAAAAATTTTCATAATCTGACTATTTTTTATAACATATGTATCATTATTAAATCAGTACTCAATTTATGGATTATAGAGGGTTGAGATCGATTCGACCCGGTAGAAAGTAGGGGGCTATCCTGAACGGGTTTGAAACGGATACGACTGCGGTTTACCGCAACGATGGTCAACTTCCAAAACCTGTTGGATGACGCCAAAATGTTACGAAACTGTCCTGAGTTGCGCGGGTCAGGGGGCGCGCGCTACCTGCACTGTGACGCAGCGGCAATTACCCAGCAGGGGCGGATATCACCCAACCAACATGACGAAAGTACTGCTGCAAATGGTGTCAACGTTACTTTGACGATCTGCGGGTACAGTGTTGGCGGGGCATCATCAGCCACTGCAGGTTTTGATCTTGTGTCTGTATTTCATGGGATTAAATCTATCCAATGCCCAAGTTGCCCAGGAGTTGGGGTTGAACCCGAACGACGCCCAGCGGATGAGCAAACAGCTTCGGGACAGAATCGTCTGTCACCAACCAGAACCGTGCTTGTCGGGAGAGGTGGAATGTAACGAAGTGTATGTGGTGGTCGGTCACAAGGGGCATCCGGCGGCTGTGAAAAAAGAGGCAAGGCGGAAAGGCCGACGCCTGAAAGGGGCGTGGGGTGATAAGCGCCAATTTAAGATGGTAACAGATTGAAAGACATGTAAAAGAATAGCAGGCTCAAGGTTTCTTGACCAACCTGGGTGACCAGAGGACCGCCATGAGTCTGCCCTTTGGAACTGTGGATACGACCTTTGAAAGTTTCTGACACGAACTACCCGAGGACTATCAGGAGCTAGCACTCGAATTCAAAGCGTTCTGTCAGTCACGCAAGATCAAAACCCCGGAGCGGTTGATGCAGGTGGTGATGTGCTACTGCGGGATTGACGCGGCGCTGCGCGAGACGGCGGGGAACTTCACCTTGCTGGAGGAGCGGATCAGCGATACGGCGATTTACAAGCGGCTGAAAGCCTGTGTGCCATGGGTGAAGGCTCTACTCGGTCGGATGATGGGGGAGGCGTTCCAACCGGTGACCGAAGGACGCTTACGGTTTCTGATTGTCGATGGTTCGACGGTACAAGCCCCAGGCGCGAAGGGTACCGACTATCGACTGCACATCGCCATTGACCTGGTGCGGTTGCATCTGATCCATGTCAAAGTGACGGATGCGCATGAAGGCGAGCGCCTGGATCATTATCCGCTACAAGATGGGGACGTGGTGGTGCTGGATCGGGGGTATAACCAAGCGCAAATGTGGATCGACCACGTGGATCGCGGGATCAGTTTGATCGTGCGTTACAACCCGCACAGCCTCAATCTCCATGATGCCGAGGGCCAGCAAATCGAGGTCGATGCGGTCCTGAGGAAGGCGACGACGGCGGAAGTCCGTCTCCCGGTTCAGGTGCACGGCAAGAAGAAAGAATTCATGAAGGGGTACCTGCATGCGCGGCGCTTGCCGGCGGCGCCAGCCGCGCAAGCCCGGCGCCGGGCGCGGGCGGAAGCCCGCAAGAAGGGACGCGCCGTCCAGCAACGGACCTTGGCCTTGGCCGAGTGGGTCTTGCTCTTCACGACCTTGGCGCCAGAGGTGCTGCCCACAGAGACGGTGATGGCGCTCTACCGGGTTCGCTGGCAGGTGGAACTAGCCATCAAGCAATTGAAAAGTATATTAAACATGGATCATCTCCGGGCCAAAAAGGACAGCGTGCTGGCCGATTTGTACCTGCATGGCAAGTTGCTTTATGCCTGGGTGATTGAAAAACGCCTGGGGCGACGAAGTGGTCTGGATTGGAATCGGTTGGATCAACCGCGCCGGGCGACCCCGTGGCGGGTGGTCAAACTCTTGCGACAAGAATTCATGAGTGCCATCAGTGGGGTGCATCTGTGGGATTTCCGTCGCTGGGTAGAAGCCCTACAAGTGATGCGGGAACGTCCCCGGCGTCGGGCCCTCCAAACCGTCCCAGAACGAATCCGCCAATTAATCGCCGACTGTCAAGCGCGGGGAGTTAGTAATATCTGAATGGTTGGCTTAAGTTGGCGCTTATGGGGCGTGGGGGTACGGGGGTGCGGCACGCTGGACAGCGAAAAACCGCCGACTTCGGAATGCTCCAGCGGGGCGGAGCAGTCATGATCGAGATGCTGGAGAACGTCCGACAAGTGACGATCCAATCCCCGATTATGCAACTCACCGCATCTGGAATGTGGGCATACACTGGTGAATACGACAGTTACCGCCAGTTGCCAGAATGGGGGTTCGACCTACCGTACCGTAGCCATGGGCGGGGCGAATACGCCCGCGATGACGATGAGAATGGCTTCCATGAGGTTCATGTGAATACCGCCGCAAGATTCTGGTCGCCGTTGTGCGCCTGGCTGCGACCTCATCGCGGCATTTCGCGAGAGAAACTGCCGCTCTACTTGGGTTTCTTTCAGTGTGTGCATAACGTGCGCATTCGGGGTAAGGGTCTACTCAGGCCTCTTTTGGAGCTGCTGGTGGCGTAACCAAGCAAACTGCCCGGAATCCACGTTGAGCCATAAACTTTTGCAAGGCAATAAACCCAGGGAAGTAAAATTTTTTGGTTATGCCGATGCTTGTGAATATCTATGATTCGAATCCTACATGTTATTGATACCACGGGTCCTGGCGGGGCGGAAACCGTGTTCGTGGAATTGGCGGACCGACTACGAGCGGACCACTGCTTCAAATCCGTCGTGCTCCTGCGAGGAGCTGGATGGGTTCTTGATGCGTTGCGAAAGCGTGGACTTCACGTCGTCTTGCTGAACGCCAAGGGATCATTCAACTGGCGCTATCTGCTGTCCCTCCAATCGCTGGTTCGGCGTGAGCGGATCGACCTTATTCAATCCCACTTGCTCGGCTCGAACGTGTATTGTGCATTGGCTGGATGGCTGACCCGGCGGCCCGTGGTGGCGACCTTCCACGGCGCGGTGGACATCAACCCGAACGAACGCTGGCGCGGACTCAAGTTCTGGTTGATGCAGCGCGCGGTGAGCCGATACGTCACCGTCTCCCGAAGCCTGGGTGAAACCATCAAGGCGGCGGGTTTGCTCGATCCGGCCCGCGCCTGCGTCATCTATAATGGCGTCGATTTGCAGCGATTCGACCGACCGCGTCACCGCCGCCTGATTCAAGAACTAAAACTGCCTGACGATGCCATTCTCGTCGGCAGCCTGGGTAATGTGCGGCCGGCCAAGACGTATGATGTGCTGATTCGGGCAGCCGACAAGCTTTGTCGCCGCGACCCGCGCCTGTATTTCGTCGTTGCCGGAGACATCAAGCGAAATGTCATGCAACCGCTGGAAGCCTTGCTTGGTGAGCTGAATCTTCGCGAGCGGGTCCGTTTTCTGGGGTTTCGTCAGGATACGGCCGACTATCTGGCGGGATTGGATGTGTTCGTTCTGTCGTCCAGTTCGGAAGGGTTCTCGATCGCCACCATTGAGGCGCAGGCGACCGGCTTGCCGGTTATCGCCACTCGATCCGGGGGACCCGAGGAGATTGTCGAGGATGGCGAGACGGGAGTGCTGGTTCCGATCAATGACCCATCCGCCCTAGCGGATGCCATGTGGCGAGTGATCTCGAACCGGGTCTTGGCCGAGGCGCTCGGCCAGGCTGGGCGAGCTACCGTTGCGCGACGCTTTGCCATTGAAGTGATGGTCCAGGCCTATGAAGAGCTCTACCGACAACTTATCCATGAGAACATCCATTAAACGAACCGTGATTCGCCTGGCGACCTGGCCACCACTGTTCGGCTTGATGAACAGGGTGTTCAACACCGCGCCGATCATTTTTGCGTTGCATCGGCCAATGCGATTGGAATCAGGCATTTATGGCTATGATAACGGGATGATCTCGCAATATCTCGCCTTTTTTAATCCGTCATCGCTATCACATAATCACCGTCGATGCCATTGAGGCCTGGATGCACGGAGAGAATGACAGCGACATGATCAATACGGTGGCCTTCACCTTTGACGATGGATACCAGGATCAAGCGGATCTGATCCGCGAAGTGTTTGTACCGATGGGCGTGCCGGCCAACATGTTTCTGATCACCGACTTTGTTGACGGCAAGACCTGGCCATGGGATGCTAAGATCAATTGGCTGATTTGGAATGCGCCCAGGAAATTAATCAAGATGACTGTGGGTAAGGCTGAACTCAAGCTCGATCTTGATGGTGACGAGCAACAACGGCGGCATGCTTCCAGGATGTTCCGAAACATTGTCAAGTATTTAAAACCCGGGGAAATGCGACGCGCTATTGACGTACTTGCGGCGGCAGTGGAGATATCCCTGCCAGCCGTACCCCCCGCTTGCCATCAGCCCATCGCCTGGGACGAAGCGCGCACACTTGAATCACAAGGTGTCCGTTTCGGTTCGCATTCGGTTAATCACTATGTCTTCAGTAGCTTGGACTACGATGAGGCTGTTCGCCAGTTGCGAGATTCGCGGCAGCGACTCCTTGCCGAGCTGAAATACCCCCTTGCCACATTCTGCTATCCAGTGGGCGGCAATGAAGATTATACCGGACGCGAGTTGCTGGCTTTACCGGAAGCAGGCTATCGCTTGGCCGTGACGATGAGTCCCGGTACCGTGCAAAAACCGCTCTGTCAAGCTAAGCAAGAACAATATACTATCAATCGCTATAGCTTGCCCGAAGTGATCGAGGATTTCTTTCAACAAATATCATGGATCGAACGCATTAAGGATGAATTTCGTAAACTCTCGCCGATGAATTACATCGCTGCATTTTATGGTAGCAAGTCGGGGTTGGCACAAGCCTTTCGAGTCACTGTTAATTATCGGCTTGGAAAATACAAAAAATATAAACAAGTCAACTGGCTAAAAGTCAAGCGACTTGTTTTTGTCTGCAAAGGTAATGTTTGTCGCAGTCCATTCGCCGAGTCGGTTGCAAAGCAATGTGGATTACCAGCGGCGTCCTATGGACTGGTTACTAATCCAGGAACTGCAGTTAATCCTATTGCCTCTCGTATTGCTTTGCAGCTTGGTGTAGACATGACTGAGCATCGGACCAAAAAGTTTAATGTAGAGGAATTAGAAGATGGTGATCTCATTATTGGAATGGAGCCTAGTCATTGCGAGAGCCACTGGTACGCAGGGGTCAGAGTTGATGTACAGTTCGCCTTGCTTGGACTTTTAAAGTCAGTCAACAAAAAGCCTTATTTACATGATCCCTATGGGTTAAGCGAAAGCTACTATTACTACTGCCTGTCTTATATTCAAAGAACAGTTAGCGCCATTTTAATTAGTACTAGAGTTAATATTGGTGCCTGAAAAGATTTTGTAAATATATTTTTATTTCATGCCGAGCCGGCCCCCAATCACCCCAGCGGTCAACTTCATGGCGGGTTGTAAGTGGGTGGGGGATCATGAACTCAAGTAACCGGCGCCATTTCTGTTTTGCGGTGAAGTGGGTTTGATCCCGCAGGACAAGATAAAGACTATCAAAATCGCCCAGCAACCAACGCAGGCGATATCCAATACGATAGGGTGACGAAACCGCCACCGACTCGCCAGCAATAATCTGGTACAGCAGATGGGGAAAATCGATACCCGCATCGATGGCCAATTGTAGTGATCCCCAAAATCGCGTGTTTACTTCCATTAAATAAGGCTCTCCTGCTGGCGTCACCCGAAACTCGACCATCGCGATTCCGTGCCATTGAACGGCATCCAGCAGCCGCTTCGCCATATCCAGCATCCTGGGGTTGGGACGCACGCTCTCCGACAGCACGCTGACTCCGCCGAGAGGGGGTTTTTCACGGATGCGCCGATGCGCAAAAAAACGTGATGGCCTTGCCGTAGTCGTAAAGCGCGAAAATACCGGCGCCGTGACCGGGAATGTAATCCTGCACCATGAAAGGATGGTTTTTAAAATAGGGTTTTTCCTGACGCAGCATCTGCATTTCCGCAAACGAATTGACGACATGCACGCAAGAATGAAGCCAGCCATCTCCAAGCCATATTCGAGATAAGCAGGGTTTCATGACCACTGGAAAATGGTAACCCGAATCCGTTTCGCAAGTTAGGGCATCTTGGCAAAGCCAAGATCGAGGATGAGGAATGCGCTGCGCTTCTGCCAAATTCATCAACTTCCATTTATCAGCCAAGGTTAGCATCGTATCAAGTGCTGGAAAAGGCAGTTTGCAATCCCCAATTTGATCCTGGTGCATCAAGCATAGAAAACTGCTGACTTCGGTCACCGGATAGAGATGGGCGATCTCTTCGGATCGGATAATCCGATACAACCAGTCGATAAAGCGGCCAGGGTCCCGCTGTAGAGATGGGCTTTGCAGATATTTTTTCGAAAAGCAGGATTCTCCCGCCAGAGACCTGGCTGTTTCATCGGATGTCAGAACCTCAATGTTGGAATTCCGTCCCAATGAACGAGTAACAGCGAGAGCGCTTCGCTGATTCGCATCCAGAACTAATACCTTGGTTTTTGGGTGATTCTGGTTGAAGACGACCATTTCAGATTATCTTTGAAGGGAAGTGGCTGATGAAACACCGCTTTTTTTGCACACTGTTTTTTTATTGCCACCTCTTCCACGATCCGATTTTTCTCACGATGCCAAAAAGTATGAATTGCGGTGACAAAAACCAGATGAATCCATAGAAAAGGATAATATGCTACCGTTACGAATTGGCCCGCAATCACATATCCCAATAAGGCGAGATTCACTCCCTTCGTCAAGCTTGCGACAAAAGTATCACCATATTGGGCTGCTTCCTTCCCTATCTTTCGCATGGTCAGCAAGCCAGCGGCTATCAGGGCGAGGAACACGGCAAGTCCTGTAAATCCTGTATCTGTACCTACCTGGATAAAAATATTGTGTGGTAACTCAGCCTTTCCTCTACTAACAGTCATACCTACCAAATCATCTGCATGATGCAAAGTGTAATAAGGGGGAAAATTAAAATAACCGATCCCAAGGAAAGGATGATCTTTGATCATCTGCCAGCCATGTTGCCAGTACAATAGTCGTTGGACTGAAGTATCATCACTGCCCGCCTCCTCAAAACGAACTTTTTGCTCTTGTGGCAGTAGTTGATAACCGATGGCACCGACGAGGCCTATAACAATTAATGTTCTGATGCGATATTTAGTTATCAGGATTGATAGAATAAGCTGTACCATTAGGGCAAGTTGACCGCCACGGCTACTGGTACCAAGAACTGTCATGGCAGCAGTAATCGGCATTAGATAAAGAAGCCTGACTTGCCAGATTTTCAGGTAGGATTTGATCCCTATAATAAAGAAGGTGGCTATTGGGGCGAAGACGACCATCTGAATCGCTAACTCACCAGAATTCTGAAAATAACCTTGCGGTCCCATTAAGCCCCAGCTAGTGAAAGCAAATCCTCTCAATGTCCAAGTTTTGGCACCAAAGAAAGAGAGCTTGAAACTGGCTAGAAAAAAAAATCAGGAGCAGAATAAAAAAAGCGCTGACGAGTGGTGATGGTCTGGGTCAAAAACAAAATACACTACAACCCAATTAAAGTAATCCATAAAATACTTCCAGGATTCCGCAGGCCAGTAAGCATTAAATGAAGATAAAATAATCAAAATTAAGAATACGAAAATTCCAGTAGTAATTTTGTTCCAGATAAATCGGCACTTTGGATCGAACAACCATCCAAGAAGCGCCAAGAAAATGAGCGTTCTTCCCCAATAGGGATAGATATCAAATATCGACCAGATTGCTTGAGGACGAATATATTCGAAAACAAGATAGGCACATGACATCCAGAAAGCAAAACCATCCGTGGCGAACGCTTGCCACAAGGCGCGAAGCTTCAGGGCATAGAGGTCGGTGATTGGGATGCTCATCGGCTGCGTACTGGGGTGGCCTTAAGAGCGCATGACATTGTACCAGCATCCACACACCTGGTACTCGGACATGAGTTCCAAGCTGGGGCGGAAGGTGCTCGCGATGACAACAATTCTCATTTTGGCCTCATGGAGTGATTTGATCCCCACAAACCAACCTGAAAATGTCAATTTTTTTGACAACTTTCCCATTTCTAGGGGCTTCTTCAGCCAAGCAAATCCCACCAGGATTTCAAAATGAGAATTGCTGTCACGCTGACGAGCGTAAGCGGGTATCGTAAAATCGTACCTGAAGCAGTCGATGTGCTGATGTTCTTGTTCCGCCAAAAGCGCCGGCGCGTTTACCATCAAACCGTTGATCTCGACGTTCGGTACACGTACGTACTCCGGTAGTTCTGGATGCCGTAGCGCGACCAGCCCAAGCGTGGCAACCGTGCCCCTCTCAAATTATCCCCACCTTTCGCTTATTCTCCCACTGTTCTTGCATCTTGAGGTACTGCAATTCCTTAACCTGACCAGTCCCCAACAAAAATCATACCCCGCAACTTACGCTGCGGGGTATGCCTTGTTACTTAACGCTTACGTTATTGAAGTTGGCGGTATTGAGCACGCTGTTGTTATGGCTGGTCACCGCCAAGCCAACATACACGCTGGTCGCCATTTGTACAGCGATTCTCGACCCGATCTGAGTCCAAGTCACGCCATCCTGCGACTGGTAAGCATAGAAATAATTACCAGAGCGCGTCAGTTTCACCCAGTAGGGTGCTTTAACGGCGGCACCAGCGGTGTGATAGGAACTACCTCCCGTCTTCGACCGGTACTGGAAGGCCATGCCATTCCCCGAAGTCGCCACTACCATCGCATGTTTCGAGTTGGCATTTAGGCTCTCGCGAATCATCACCCCCGCCTTCGCCCAAGAGTTGGTGTTGGTGATGCTGGCCACCCGCGCCACGATGGTGCAGTCTCCATCCAGTTGTTGATAGGCGAAGCGGAAAGAATCACTTGTATTCCAGATATCGGCACCCGATCCTTGGAGGGTGTAAGTCCCGTTCGTGAAACTGGCGCTACCCTCCAATCTCACGTTTCCGATGTCTTGGCTCAACAGCGAATTCGACACCGAAATGTAGTTGGTCTTCGTGACGATGTCACTGCCACCCGGGCCCGTAACGGTGAGACTGACAGTGTAAGTGCCAGGTTTGGAGAATATTTTCTCTGGATTCTGGATGTTGCTGGTATCGATCGTCGCAGTGGAATCGGTGCTATTGATGAATTTCCACGACCAGGTTTTTGATCGTGCCTTTTGAATTGTCGGTAAATTTAAAGGGCGTTGATATGCTCCCATCGGTCAGATTGACACCGAAATCAGCCAGTGGCGGCGCCTCGGTCACCGAAATTTGCTTTGTGGCAGTGCTGCTACCGGGTGTTACGGTGAGAGTGACGGTGTAGGTACCCACTTTGGGGAAGGTTACCATCGGATTCTGATCGGTTCTGGTGAAACTGGTGCTCGAGTCGGTGTTATGTTGGAAGTTCCAAGACCAACTGGTGGGGATGCCGGTCGAGCTATCGAAGAAGTTGAACACCGTCGCCGTGGTCCCGGTGGTTGCGCCGACAGAGAAGTTGGCGACAGGCTCGGGCTCGGTCACTTTGATGTAACCCGTCTTGGTTTGAACGTTGCTACCAGTTGTGTTGCTGGCGGTAAGAGTGACCGTGTAAGTACCAGCTTTCGTGTAGGTATGGCTGGGATGCTGATCCGAAGTGGTATTGGTATTATCACCAAAGTTCCACGACCACGCTGTCGCATTCGTCGATTTGTCGGTGAACTGCACCTTCAACTGTGCCGGGCCTGAAGTGTGGTCCGCGCTGAAATCCGCCGTCGGGGCCGGGGTGGCAACCACATAATTCGCGGTAATGGTTTGCGGCGATGCGCCGATGGTAATGGCGTGGGTGGCCGCGCCGCCATCCGACCAAGTACCGAAATTGTAATTCGACTGGCTGGCAGGAGCGCTGATGGTGTGCTGGGAACCGACTTCCGCGTCCACCGTAAACGGCGTCGCGCGCGATGCGCCGTCGTAAGTCAGATTCAGCCCGCTGGGCTGCGAATCGAAGGTGTATTGAACCGTGCTGGGACTGGTTCCGCTGGTTTGCACGCTGACGTTGTCCAGGACCGAGGTGTTCAGGGCGCCGTTGTTGTGGCTGGTCACCACCAGGCCGACATAGACGCTGGTCGCCATGCTGATGGTGGCCGAGCCGATTTGCGCCCAATTGGTGCCGTCCACCGACTGATAGGCGGTGAAGGCGTTGCCGGTTCGGGTCAGCTTCACCCAGTAAGGAGCGCTGATCACCGCACCCGCAGTGTGTACGCTGCTCCCACCCGTCGTCGTTCGGCGTTGGAACGCCACGCCATTACCTGCTGTAACCGCCACCATCGCGTGGCGTGCGTTGGCGTCCAAGCTCTCGCGAATCATCACTCCGGCCTTCGCCCAGGAGTTGGTGTTGGCTATGCTGGTGACCCGGGTCATGATGCTGCCGTCGCCGTTCAACGGCTGATAGGCGAAGTGAAAAGCATCAGCCACATTCCAGATATCGTCGCCCGAACCGTTCAAAGTGAAGGCGCCACTGGTATAACTGGCGCTGCCCGCCTGGCCCACGTTGCCGATGTCCATGTCGATCCACGGGCTTGGAAGCGTGGTACTGGACGAAGAAGTCGTGGTGCTGAACGATTTGCTCACCTCATTGGAGTCGGCGCTCTCGACCGTCTTGTCGGTGTTATAGGCACGAACAGCAAAATAATAAGTTTTGCTATCGTCGAGATTGGCCACGGTGTTACTGGTTTGCTTGCCGACATCGACTTCCGAGGTGTAAGCGCCGCTGGATTGCCCGTAAACGACCTTGTAACCCCCTACATCGGGACTAGAACTGGCATCCCAGGCCAGTGTGACCTGACCCGCAAAAACGGTGCTGGTAAAGCAGCACATCAGGATAAGACCCAGCCATCCCAACAAGCGCGGGATCGGATTGAGCTCTGTCGAACGGAATCGAATAGACATCTCCAACCTCCAAATGCACATGCCATGCGAACATGGCTGGCCAGGAGGCTGGCGCTGCGTTCGCTTGGCAACCCTGCGACCATGCCCCGGTGCCCGGGAGTTAGGCCAGTGGTTTTGCGTCCCGCCCTTTCGGAGCGGTTTGCCCTTTTCAAGCTTTTTCAGCTATCTGGATGTGATTGTATGCTCACAACAGAAGCGGCGCAAGCGGAAATTGGTATATTTTAGAGTCAATGTAGCATTTTTTTTTCAATTTTAATCTTGTAGCTGTTCAACATAGAGTCAATATGAGCCGATCCTGAATCATTAATCGGTTCATTTTGAACCAGGTCGGGCTGATTAGACCACTTGATTCTCTGGTTCATGAGACCATGGTCACTCAATCCGCTTCTTCAAGTCACCTTCCCCGTGAGGGGAAGGACTGGAGTGGAAAGCTTAGTACTACAGTTGTAGAAACTCAGGCTAAATTTAATCTGGGCTCTATGAGATTTCCCGTGGAGGCCACAAGATGTAGGGGTGTGGAGTTCAGGTCCAAAGGCGTGGACCTTCGATATCCAGCCACAACCGGCGGAACAGTTCGACCGGATCGTCCAAGCCAAAGCAGCGACGTTTGAGCAACTTCAGTTTGTTGTTGAGCCCCTCGACGAAACCCTGTCCATTACACAGATCTCTATCCGGCTGAGGGAGCAAGGAGCTCGGAAGCCAACTGCATCCCCCAAGCGAGATCACGGGCGCGCTGCAAACCGATCCAGAGCGCTTGAGGGCCGGGAGGGCCGTCGCACTTGCGGCCCAAATGGCCGCCCAGGCGCGCGATCCAAGCGAGCAAGATCGGGAGTGCGGGCGGCGTTTCCGGCGGGGATTTGCGGTGGATGGCAACGTAGACCGCCCGCCATTCGGCGGGGTCCAACACGGCATCACCGGGCAACTCGGGAATGGCTCGACCGAGCACAGTGAGGTAGTGCAGACGCCAAGCGATGATGAGATACAAGGCCAAAG
>NZ_SPMZ01000072.1 GCF_012939995.1 Candidatus Competibacter phosphatis
GAGACCACCAGTACGGCACCGTCCATCTGCGCGGCGCCGGTGATCATGTTCTTGATGTAGTCGGCGTGCCCGGGGCAGTCGACGTGGGCGTAGTGCCGCTTGGGCGATTGGTATTCCACATGCGCCGTGGCGATGGTGATGCCGCGCGCCTTTTCTTCCGGCGCGGAGTCGATCTGGTCGTAGGCTTTGAATTCGCCACCGAATTGCGTCGCCATCACCTTCGTGATCGCCGCCGTCAGCGTGGTCTTGCCGTGGTCTACGTGGCCAATCGTCCCCACGTTGACGTGCGGCTTGCTGCGCTCAAACTTTTCTTTGGACATCCAGGCACTCCCCTAAAAAACTGTCTAAGGCCGAAAACTTGGATCGCGCCACATCAGGCATCACAATAATGCATTGAATTTGGAGCCCATAACCAGATTTGAACTGGTGACCTCATCCTTACCAAGGATGCGCTCTACCAACTGAGCTATATGGGCCGGTCTTTATCTTCGATATCGCGCATGGTCGCATGGTTTGGAGCGGGTGATGGGAATCGAACCCACGTCAACAGCTTGGAAGGCTGAGGTTCTACCATTGAACTACACCCGCCTTGGCCGCGCTAGGCTCAACGTCACCCGCGGCGGCAAAAATCCTTTTGTGTCACCGCAAACTTCGTCTCCACGAAGCAGCCAACCCTCAAAGTGTGGTGGAGGGGGAAGGATTCGAACCTTCGAAGGCTGAGCCAACAGATTTACAGTCTGCCCCCTTTGACCGCTCGGGAACCCCTCCAAAATTGAGTCGCATATTATCTTGACAAAAAAACATGATTGTCAATCGCCAGCATGAAGTTTTTGCGAAACGATACTGAAAATTTTCTACTATAATAGCTATTTTCAGGTGGCTGGCGTAGCTCAGTCGGTAGAGCAGCTGATTTGTAATCAGCCGGTCGGGGGTTCGATTCCCTTCGTCAGCTCCATATTTTTCATCGGCTTGCGGCAACGCGGGCCGTTTTCGTTTTGGGTCGGTCAAATGCCGGTCAAAGGTTGCCGGTGAATTTGGGCCGTGATGCGCTCAGATGAGATCGGCGCGATCTTCGAGGAAATCCGCAACGCCCGGTAGACCTTGCCGGCGAATGCCGCTGATAAACTCCTCGGCTGACCGTGGTGGGTTAAGCAGGCTTGCCCGCTGCTCCTTGGCGACACGTTCGAGGATGGGTGGCTCCAGGTCCGCCAGATCGAGAATGAAATCATCCGGGTGTATGGCGAACACTCCGAATTCGCCCAGCGCCTCTTTGGGGAAGTCTTTCAGATTCATCGTAACGATAGCTGCGGCTCCCACTCGAATCGCGGCCGCCAAGACATGGCGATCATCGGGGTCGGGTAGTTTGAGGCCCTCGATGATGGGCTCGTAGCCGGTCACCAAGCAGTCTTCGACGGCCTTATTGATCAACATGACCGTTCGTTCAAGGCGTTCGCTGGCCAAGTCGGGGCGCTTAGCCAGCAAATTTCGGGTCCATTCCTCATGGATTCGAGTCGTCCAGCGCGCCCGGAACCGCCTTGTTCTGGCCAACCGAATCAGCAAGTCACGCAGCGTCGCCGGGTAGAAGACACAAGCATCGTAGACAACGGTAAAGGTTGCCAATCAGTAATCCATCCCCAGTTCTTGCGCCTCCCTGGATAGTTCGTCCAGTGCTTGACGGCTTTCCTCGTCGATCCGCTCCATTGTAGGTCAATAAATCCTGGTACTTGATGCGCCGGTGACGTCCCACTTTGGTGAACGTAATGTTGCCGGTTTCCAACAGATTCACGAGGTAAGGTCGAGAGACACTGAGCAAGTCCGCTGCCTGTTGGGTTGTCAGCGTGTGCTCGATGGGAACCAGCGTCACGGCGTTACCTCGCGCCATTTGGGCCAGGATGTCCGCCAGCATGTGGATCGCGGAAAAGGGTACGGTGATTTCTACGTCACCATCATACAGGCGCAACTGAGCGGTCGTGCCGCCACCGATGATCGCGGCGAGTTTTCGGCTACTTTCGGCCGCCAGCCTCGCTTCCTCTTCAGTCGGCAGGCTCGGGTTCTTGGTGGATGCGAGCGCCATAGTTTATGTCCGGTCCAAAGGATGTTGGGGGAGTTCGTTCGGTTATTCGCTATAGACACCCTATTATTGGCATTATTCGAAATATTCGAAATTTGTTTTTATCAATTAATTTTTATCTATTTATATGAAATTCCAAACAGTTAAATACAATTGCGGCTCAGGTGCTTCTCCGCGCGCGTAAACGGAACGCAAAAAGTCCGGTGACACCACCCCTCGCATGGGCGATTGGTTGCGGAATGTGGAAGGCCAGAGAAAACCGGTTGCAAAGCGAAACCGCTGGTCCGTCAATCTACGCCTCTCTCGGCATCGACAAGACCGACGCCTTTCGGGTACAGCGGCTTTTCCCTAAACAGTCCTATTTAGGTTTGCCACTCGCCACCGATTGCGGCGGCACCCTATCGAGTATTAGGAAACGCTAATATTAATGGGCCTATGCCGGCCTCGACTGCTCCCAGCAACGTCTTTGGCGCGGATTTCCAACAGGGGTGACACTCAAAACCACCTATAGGGACCGAAAAACTGTCGAAAACCGCGCTTCCGCGTATCCGTGGGGCGTTTATATTCAGGAAGGACCCGCCAGCTTTCCAGCCATTTTTTACCGTGTCGGAAAAGTCAGACTGAAAAACGGCGGAATTTGCACGCAAGCCATTGGATGATAGAAGAATTTGCTCGTATTTATTCGGTGCGAAAGTTAACTTTTCTCAACTTCCCATGGGCTTTGCTTCGAGTCTGCGCTTCGGGCACCGGCCATTCAGCGCCACCTTGGCCTTGCCTTCCGGCGTCTTCGGACCCGTGGATAGCCCGCCATGTAGGTGACAGCGGCCAGAGTCATAAATGTCCTTGCGCTTGCAGGGTGTCCCCTTGCGAGTCTTCGCGCCACACGTCAGACCGCGTAAGTCTTCCGGCAGGATTGGAAACTCGGGCGGGGGATACTGAAAACCTCGCTTGCGCCACCGCTCGGCGACGCGGGCATGTTCGGCATTGAATGCGCGCAGTCGTTTACGTTGCTCAGGGGTACTCATGCCAAACCCTCGCGCGCGTTTATGGCGTCGGAAAATTCCATTGCCGTGCGGCTGGGCTGGGGTTATGCGGCGATCAGCGCCCTTTTGTGCGCCTGGATTGCGGCCACATGCCGCGCTTGACCGATGAAGTCGCGCGCAACGAGTTTTTTCAGTCCGGCCACCAGCAGTTCCGTATCGGCGACGGTCGCGCGGTCCTGCTCGATCTCGGCCCGGAAGGCGGCTAACCGCTCCGGTGGCCAGCTTTCGTCGCCGATGGCGGTCAGCGCCATGCGATCGGGTAATCGCTCGGTGCTGTCGATCAAGCGCGCCTTGGCGGATTGCAACCGCTCCTCGGCTTCGGCAATGGCTTCCAACGCGCGTTGCTTGCGCGCTTCCATGTTCAGCCGCGCGGCTTCCACTTCTCTTTCGAGCTGTGCCAGGGTTGGTTTTTTCATCAAAAATTCTCCGTGAGAGTCCGGCACTCAAGCCGGGAAGGATGGACCGGTCTACATAGGTTAAGGCGATCAATCTTCCACCATCACCAGCCGCAACCTATGGCGCAAGGTGTGAATCGCCGTGGGTGAATCCACCGGCACGATGAGGTTTCCACGCACCGGTGGCGCATTGCTCAGCCGGCGAAGTTGTCTTGCCAAGACGTCGGCCGGCATATCGAACCGGGCCGCCAGTTCGGACAGGCGACCGGACCACGCCACCACCGAAACGTGGAAATCGCTGGTCAATTCATCTTCCCCCGCATGGCTTTGGTGGCTTCGCGCAATTGATTTTCGATGCGCTGGTGATGACGTGCTCCGACAAAAGCCAGCGCCGCGAATAGCGCTTGGTGCAGGTCGTTACGCGATGCGTTGGGATCGCACAACGCTTGCGCGCCAAGGTGCAGCAGGCCGGCCGGGTCGTTCCGCAAACTGGACGGCATGTTGGCGGCGCTATCCATGATTTCGCCGATGACGTCGATATGGGCGTGGTCGCGAACAGGTTGCGGTTTATTGTTTTTACCGGGTCCCGCCTCAACTTGAGGCGATACCCGGCTAATCACTTTCCCGGTGTCCGTGCGCGGCTGCTCGGCGATTTGTGCCCTAGAGGCTTCCGCCCGTTTCCGGT
The DNA here is from genome assembly GCF_012939995.1 of Candidatus Competibacter phosphatis. GTDB lineage: Bacteria > Pseudomonadota > Gammaproteobacteria > Competibacterales > Competibacteraceae > Competibacter > Competibacter phosphatis. The sequence continues at coordinate 4,195 of NZ_SPMZ01000072.1, forward strand.
TGGCTTCCGCCTCGGCCTTGCGCCGTTCCGCCGGGTATTTCCAGATCCTGCCTTTTAGGCGCTCGACACTTGCCGCCAGTCGCAAAGCATGGTCGGTGTCCGAAATCTTCGCGTGGCGGTTCAGAGTTTCCATGGCCAGCGAACGAAGCGCGCGGGAAATGTGGTCGCACTGCATCAACGCGTCGCGCTTTTGGTTGGCGGTAAGGGTTTTGCGGCGGCGACTCATTGGTGCGCTCCCGCCTTGGCACGCTGGCTGGCCTCGCTTCGGGCGCGGGCCGTGGCATTCCACGGTGACCAGCCGCTCGCGATGAGTTCGGCGACTCTGGCGGCGTGTAGATCGTCCGGTGGCGGCTCTGCGGGCGGTTGCTGGCGGTTGTCGTCGGAGAAATTTTCTCGGCTATGGCGTACAGACTCACCAGACTCACCAGACTCACTTTTGTTGCCTGAAGCCGATTGCGGCTGCGGTGAGTCGCGTGAGTCTAGTGAGTCTGTTTCCCCACGGTCAGCGAATTTCGCAAAACGCGATTTATCGACTATCGCCACCCGCCAGTTGACGGCGCGTTGCGATGTCCCTTTTGTGTCGAATTTCGCGCCGGTTTCCACACGCCCAGCGTATTTCTTAAGGAATTCGCCAAGATAGCGGCTGTTTGCTCTACCGCTCTTGTCTGTAAAATGCTCTTCCAGCGCTTCGCGCATGATCGGATAACACGGGCGTTCGGTGCCTTCTTCGTCGAGTTCGGTCTCGTTGGCTCGGCAAACCGCCTCACGGCTGGTGGCCGGCGCGCTCTTGAAAGTCGCGTGCCATGCCGTCAGCAACGCCCGCAATTTGACCCGGATCGGGTCGCCGTCCTCGATGGCCTCACGTCCCGTCAGCGGATCGGCCTCCCCCAGCCAAACCAGCGCGGATCGCACCAGCCCCGACCAATCCTCGAACCGCGCGAAATTCTTGATCGGTTGCTTGGGTTTGCCGGCCACGACATAGGCACGCAGCACGGTCAACGCCTCCCGAATCAGGCGGGGACGATGGGCGGGTATCCAGTCGTACAGGTTGCGCTCAAATTCGCGCTCCTCAGGCCGCTCAACCTTCGGGTCCAGGTTGCAGGGCACGATTCGCGTGGTCAGATCGCCCGCGATCACCAAGTTGTTGCCGGTGGCCTGCCAACAGCACAACGTGGGCGCGGTGCCGGTCTTGTTGCTTCCCAAAATCCGGTCTGTGAATGTTTCCTGAGTCAGCACGCTGCATAGCGTCTGATTGGCAAGCGGCTCCTCAATGTTGTCCAGGTTGACCACCAAATCGCCTTGCATCAGCACGGACAGGATGCGTTTACGCATCTCATCGCCGTCGGGCGTGAAGCTCATGACTGTCGCCGGGTGTCCGGTCGCGATCAACGCCGCGACATCGGCTAGTAGGCTCTTGCCGCTCGCCATGACCGGCGCGTTAAACGTGTGCATCGGCGCGGCCTTGAGGGCGTGACGGACGATGGCGGTCAGGATCGCCGACAAGGCGGCCGACCGGTCGTGGTTTTCTTTGAAGGGGAAGCCGATCAGCACCTCATCCTTGAGAAAGGTCAGCGCGGCCAAAGCCTGTTCGCGGGTCGGGCGTTGCGGGATCGACTCGAATTCAACGGCGTTGTTGACGAACAGTAAGCCAGTGGCTTCGTCGTAACCGGGTTGATCGAGAATGCTGCCGTCCGGCCGTAGGGTCGGCGAATTGATCACCGCCACCAGCGGCTTGGCCTTCCAGTGCCCGCGCCGCGCCAGCAGGGTGGTCGCGACGGTCCGTGGCGCATTGCAGCACTTATAGTCCTCTTTTTTGGAGTCCCAGCGTTCCCAGCGGATCAGCCTGTTGAATTGGTCCAATAAATAGTCGGGGTCTTGATTCAGAATGGTGACAGCACCACCGGGACGGGTGATTCCTCGCACAGTCTCGGCAGAATTGGCGCACCAACGAACTAACTGCCCGCCTCGCTGGAAGAAATTCGGCTCATGCGCACATAGCGCCACTTCGGCCTGATCTACTGTTTCGGGCAGTGCGCCGGGTGTTAGCTGGATCGTTACGCCACGATCGGGCGCTTGCGTCTGTTGTACTTGTTGGGCATCAGCAACAATGGCGTCAAGATAGCCGTCATCATCCAGCGGCGGCGGTTCAGTGGCTTGTGATTCATCGCCCAGCCAATACCGGATGCCACCATGGGCTTGGCTTTGTAGATACGGCTCGCGTGCCCGTAGATTGAGCCACCCGACCAACCGCGCTTGGCCGTCGGGATAATCCTGCTCTAGTGGATCGGTGGTAGTCGCTTCGTGCCATGCCGCTCGGTCGCGCAGCAGTTCGTGGACGGTCAGCGCCTTGCGGATCTTGCCACCTTTCTTTACGGCCACCAGCTCGAAATCCAGTCCAAGCCGGCCACCTTCGGCCGCTTGGCGGTAGGTCACTTCCAACCGGGGCCGGATGGTCTCGCGCCGCTCCTCGGGCAGGTCCGCCAAGCCAGCGGCGACACGTTCCGCGATCCAGATTTCGCGGACCTGCTGCCGTTCCGCTTCTAGCGCCGCGCCAAACTCACTGCGGATGGCAGCGAGCCGTGATTCTTCCTCGGCGGTCAGGTCCGGCAGTTCCGCCCGAGTATCCAGGTAGGGCGCGGACTCGTTAAATAGCACCGGATCAGGCAGCCGCTGTTCAAGACCGCGCCCAAGATCCGCACCTCCGCAAAAATCGAGGCGCTCCGGCTGGAAGACGGAGGCATCTATCAATGAACGCGCCAGCAGCGCGCCCGACTTCGATACCTCAAATCGGCCGTGGCCAGCCAGCCAAAGGCGGTCGAACAAGACCGCGCCCGCGCGGGAAATGTCGCTGGCTCCCAGCACGGGAATGTATAGGCGTTGTCCCCCGACGCCGCGCAGCTCCGCGCCGGTCTTCCGATCATGGATACAGCTCGAAGCACTCGGCCGCCAGATCGCAGGTGCATCGGCCAGCACCGGGCAGGCAGTGGCCAGGGCGGCGTGCAGTTCGTCCACACCTAAAGGTTTGCCGTCAGGTGCGGGGTCATAGTCGAGCATCAGCAGCCCGGCACCTTCGGGCCAGTGGAAATGATCGCGGGTCCGGTGGATTACCGGAAGATCGTCGCCGACATGGGTCGGCGCATCCTTTGGAATGACACGGGCGCGGTCGTGACCGTTGATTCCGTAGGTCAGCGCTTGATTCGGTCGCAAGTTGGTCAGCAACGCGGCGAATTCGGCCAGGTCTGCGACGGTCAGCCGCTCGGCAATGCCGTCGGCCATGTTTCCGCCACCCTCTTTGACTAGGGTATCGCCAGCGAGAATGAAGCGCTTACTCAGGCGCTTCGGAGTGATCGCGGTGAATCTGGTGAAGCTTAAGTTGGTACTCAAAGTGCGTCTCGCTATCAGTTCGTGACAGCGGGAGCTGACTCCAATAGAATCCCAACTTGCCGGGTTTAGGATTCCATGGGGCCGCTCCACTGTCGAAGTGGGCGGCCTTTATGCGTTGGGGGGGAGGCAAAGCGACTGGATTAGCGGCCATGGCTGGCGCTCCTTTGAATCTCTGAAGTTGAAGCGGTGCCCGGTGATGGGCGGCTTGGAGGTTCAGAACCGCAAAGGAACGGCGGTGGGTATTCGGATATTTCCCACCCCTCCAAGCCATGGACGGATTCCAGGCATGGGGGCACAAAAATACCGCAAATCTGTCGGGTGCGGTTACCGCCTTTGAGGTTTCTGACGCCTCGCGGATCAGTATACGCCGCCGTGGGCGCGGTGCAAGGGAGGTCATTGGGTGGCCTCTAGGGCGCCAGGGCGGATGGTCCGGCGGGTGATGAATGCCTCCACATCGGCGCTACGATACCGAACGCGTGCACCCACCTTCACGTAAGGGAGGTTCACACGACCTGTGCAACGCCAAACATTCAAGGTTTTTTCAGAGACGCCAAGGTTGGCGGCGGTCTGCTCGGGCGTGAGTAGGGGATCAATCTTGGTGGGGGTCTGCATGGCTACCTCGCTGCTTCTAAAAACTGCGGATAGCTTGAAATAAAAAAAACTGGTAAGTCTGGTTAATTAACCAAACTCACCAAACTCACCAAACTCACCAAATCATATCCTTTTGCGGACCGTTTCAATGGAATCATTGAGTTTCAAGCGATCAATAACTTCCAAAGCTAGGCCGTATTTTTTAAACGCCGGCTTTCCGCTTCTATTCCGCTCTTGCTGGATTTTATCGGCGCACTCTTTCCATTTTTCGTGCTCTTTGCCGCGCTCGGTAACACGTTTTTTTTGGTTTTTTTAGGCTGGTTTTTTGTCTGGCGCAGATTCTCCCGAATCAGTCGCCGCCGGAGCGATGGCCACATCTTGGGGAACGGTTGGTGAGAGAGAGTGTTCAATCGGGAGCGCTGGCCAACCGTAACGGCACAACGTGGCGTCAACCTCAGACAGTCGCGCCCATCGCGCCGATAAGTTGAGACTTGCGGATAGTTCATCGGGGAACGTTGCCGGCTTTCCAGTTTTGTCGTAAGTGGGCAACCCCAACCGGTAGACCAGCAGCACAAGGAGGTGCAGGCAATCGTCATTCTTTACCACCGGATGCCGCGCTGCCGCTCTCTGGAAACTGACCATCAAGTCAGCCAACAATCCATGGCGCACCGCGAAGTCGGACGAATAGGCTTCGTTTAGGAATCGCACCGCACCGGGGATGCGTGTTCCCCCTTCTTCAGGGGACACAGGTTCGTCTTGATAACCATAGACCGGATGCCTCATCAAAATCGTTTCAAGCGTATCCAGTGACACCAGCGGACCGCTCGGGGCCACTTCGGGGTTTGATAAAATGTCTTGAATAGACTTTTGAATCTGGTCGGCAATACTGGTCTTAGAATCTTGTATCGCCTTTTCTCGCTCCAAGACTTCAACACGAGTCCGTAGCTGGCGCAATCGGTCAAGTCGGTGTAGGCGCTCGCTGGCCACTCGCTGGGGGTAGCTACGTTCCCGCCTTTCACGTCGCTCGCTTTCCCGACTTCCATTTTCTGGAGCGTGATAAAACTCCCATGACTCGTAATCTGCTTGCTCGTTTCGTAACGCTTCCCGAAGCGCGACGAGTTCTTTAGAATCCTCTCCTGTCATCTTCCAAGGTCTCCAAAGCCGAAATGACAAGGGGCGGTTCCTGTTTCGCCACAGGGCCGCCCCGCTTCGTTTCTACGGTACTGCTTCTTTCACCCTACCCCCCCCACCTCCATCGTGTTCGCCGCGTGCCTTGTAGGCCGCCTACAGACCGCATTCAAGCAGTTTACTCCAACCATCCTTCAGTCATGACCTGCTCCAGGGTAAATGGACAGACGGTCGGACCGGATCAGGTCGGCTTGCTGGCGCGTCCAGGCATGAAAATCTTGCCGGTGCAGATCGCTCATGACACGTTCCTCGAAGTCGGCGGCAGGGGGATGACCTCGGCGGGTGGGTTGCGAGTCGCCATGATGGCGTTGCCGCTGCGCTCCAGGGCTTGCCGGACCGGATCGACCGCCAGATGGGCATAGCGGCTGGTCGTGCTGGTCTGGGTGTGCCCCAGCGCCGCGCCGATCAGGGTCAGCGGTACGCCCTGATTGGCCAGCCACGAGGCGGCGGTGTGGCGGAGGTCGTGTATCCGTAGCCCCTCCAGCCCCGCGCGGGTCAAAACCCGCTTCCAGGCGGCCTTGGGCTCCTCCAGGTGACCGCTGGCGCTCGAAGAGGGGAAGACATACCCCTTGCCTCCATGGAACGCCTGACGGGCTTGCAGGATGGCTAGAACAGGTGTTGACAACGGGATGGTGATCGGACGCTTGGTCTTGTGCTCGCTGCCGGGGACCGTCCAGCAACCGCCGCTCAAATCCACATCCGCCCAGCGCATGGCCTGCACGTTGCCCCGTCGGGCACCGGTCAGCAGGCACAGGAGGAAGAAATCGCGCATGTCCGGGTTCTGGTCGCCCTCGATGGCTGCCAGCAGGCGGGGCATGGTCGCCGGATCGATCCAGGTTTCCCGCTTCTGTTCGGGGAGCAACGGAATCCCGGCGGCCGGGTTGCTCAGCTTCAAATCGTAGGCGCGGATGATCCAATTCAGCAGCGCCCGCAGCAGGCGCAAGGCCGCGTTCGCCGCATAGAGGCCGTGACGTTCGCCGGTGGCGTGATGCCAGTCCGTGATGGCGCGGCGGGTCAAGCGCGAGAGCTTCCGGCTTCCCCAGCCTTCCAGATAGCGCCGATAGGTGGCTTGATCCTGCTCCCAACTGCGCTTGTGCTGCTTGCCGTGCTCGATCCAGCGCTCGAACGCCTCCAGCAAGGTCATTTCCGCGCGCTGTTCCCGACGCACTTCCACCGGATCGATGCCGGTCGCGGCTTCCCCGTTCAAGCGGGTGACGGCCGCGCGGGCTTGCTCGGGGGTCATCGCGGGATAGCCGCCGTTCTCCAGCTTGGCGAAAGCCGTCTTGCCGTTCAGCCAGCGGATGAAATAGAAGCTCTTGCGTCCGGTGGGCGTGATCGACAAGGCTAGTCCAGGCACCTTGGTATCGAAGTAGTAGGTTCGCCGGTCGGGGATCGGTAGGCGGTCAATACGCTCTTTACTGAAGGAAAACTTACGGTTATCGGCGTTTGCGTTCATGGGTGCCCCTCGCGGGTGAAAAACGGCGGTCAGCCCACTCATTCGCCAGTCGGTCAAATGCCGGTCAAATGGTCAAAGGAAATCGCCGTTAACTCGGGTTAATCCATTGAAAGCATAAGCCGCTGAATCGTAAACGTCTATTAACTTGGGTAAATTGCGAGAAAATCAGGGGACACTAATTTGTAATCAGCCGGTCTGGGGTTCGATTCCCTTCGCCAGCTCCATATTTTTCATCGGCTTGCGGCAACGCAGGCCGTTTTCGTTTTCGGCCGTGGCACCGATGCGGCACCACGAATTTTTTACCGGCGGCAGGGGCGTGGGTCATTCTCCCAAATCCGGTTCACCGCAGTGGCGCAGAATCACCGCCCGTGCCCGATCGCGCAGCCGCACCGCCGCCGCCCAATCGTCGCCATCCGGCTGAACCGGCGCTTCGACCCGCACTTCCAGCCGACCGCGGCGTGGAAACCAGGAGCCGGCGCGCAGCATCGAGCGGGTGCCGCGAATCGTGACCGGGACCACCGGTGTCCCCGCTTGCGCCGCCGCCAGAAACGCACCCATGCGAAACGACAGCAGCCCCGGCATGCGTTTGAAGGTGCCTTCCGGGAAAAACCCGAGCGAGTGGCCGGCGTGCGCCGCCTCGGCGATCTTGCGGGCTTCGTCGACGCTACGCTGTATGTCGAAGCGCTCGACGAATAACGTGCCGATCCGTTGCAATGGGGGGCCAATCCAGCGGTTATCCAGCAACTCCCGCTTGGCGACGTAATGAAAACGGCGTGGGATGGTCGCCATCAGCACGTAGGCATCCAAGAAGCTGGAGTGGTTGGCCACCAGTACGCAGGGACCGGCTGGCAAGTGTTCGAGCCCGCGCACCGTCAACGGCGTACCGGTGAGCTGAGCTAGCAGCCAAGTCGCGGTCCGGCTCAGTGCCCAGCGCCATTTCAGCTTCGGTAGCGTCATGATTCCCAGCCACACCGCCGGTGCCAGCAGCCCGAACAGGGTCCAGGCGTAAGCGGCATACAGTCGCTCCAATGCGCCGCGCCAAAATCGCTGTGTTTGCGCCCAGCCGCTGGCTAGCGCGATCCGCGTTAGTTGCAGCCACAGCGCCCGGCCGCCACGCCCCAGTGCGTTGTGTTCGAACAGCTCCCGGATGGCCGCCCGGCGGATTTTGCCGCTGGAGGTTTTTAGCACCGTATGCGGCGGCGCCAGCACCACTTGGTCCGGCGGCGTTCCCAGCAAGTCCACCCCGACACTCTGAATCTGTTGGCGTAGCTTGGCCAAGGCTTCCGGTTGGGTGGCGCGAGTTTCGGCGACCACGACCAGGTGTTCGCTGCCGGTGGCGAGGTCGGCGCTGGCGAAAACCGCCACGCAGCCCTTGCGGATTCCCGGAATTTCTCCGACGGCCTGTTCCAGTTCGTAAGGGTAAATGTTGCGCCCGCCGCGAATGATCAGATCCTTGACTCGGCCGGTCAGGTACACGTCGCCGTTGGCCAGATAGGCGCGGTCGCCGGAGTCTAGCCAGTCGTCGCCGTGCGGGAACAGTCGTTGGGTGGCCTCGGGATTGCGGTAGTAACCAGCCGTCGCCGACGGCCCCTGAAATTCCAGCCGTCCTTCCTGCCGCTCCGGTAGTTCCCGGCCGTGGTCGTCGACGATGCGTAGTTGGTGGCCGGGGAGCGGCTGGCCGCAGGCGGGGAAGAGCAGGGCGTTCGCCTCGTTCGCGTCCGCCGGTTCGGCTCGACCGCCAGCCATGAACGCGCCGCGCCGCACCCGGTCGATGATCGGTGTCCGCCCCGGCGGTTGCAACGTCAGTCCGACCGAGCACTCGGCCAGCCCATACACTGGCGCCATGGCGTCCGGCCGGAAGCCGTAAGGCTCGAAGCGGGCGATGAACCGTTCGATGGTGGCTGGGTTGACCGGTTCCGCGCCATTGCAGCTCATTCGCCAGGAGCTCAGGTCCAGCCCTTCGATTTCGTGATCCTGGATGGCCCGCACGCAGAGTTCGTAGGCGAAATTGGGCGCGGCGGACAGGGTGCCGTGATGGTGGTGGATCGCCCGCAGCCAGCGGGCCGGCCGGGCCAGGAAGCTCAGCGGCGACATGACAACTAGGGGGAAACCATGGTACAGGCTGCTCAGACAGGCGCCGATCAGGCCCATGTCGTGATACAGCGGCAACCAGCTCACGAACACATCGTTGGGTCCGGCCGCCACGACCGAGCCCATGGCGCGCAGATTGGCCAGCAGATTGGCATGGGTCAGCATCACGCCCTTGGGGTCACCGGTGCTGCCGGAGGTGTACTGCAGGAAGGCGAGATCCGGGCCGCGAACCGGGGCGTCGCTCCATGGGGTCGGTTCTCGCTCCAATTCCGCCACCGTGACGATGTGGCGCAGTTCCTCGACTTGCGCCCGCAGCAGTCGCGCCACCAGCTTGGCTTCGGGTACGGTGATCAACGCCATGGTTTGGGCGTTGCCCAGCAGCCGGGCATGGCGGCGCAGATGCTCTTCGATCTGCGAAGGGCGGACCGGCGGATAGATCGGTACCGGTACGCCGCCCGCCAGCAGGATGCCGAAAAAAGCGAGGAAATACTCGGGACCGGTCGGGAGCATGATGGCGGCGGTCTGTCGGGGTTGCAGCCCGCGTTCCCGCAGCCCGGTGGCTACCGCCCGGGCGCGCTGCCGCAGTTCGGCGTAGGTGAAGGCGGTGTCGATCCGATCGTCGTTGCCGTAAATCTGGATGGCCACCTGCTCGGGCTGGCGCCCGACATGCCAGTCCAGCATGTCGATCAGGGTTTCGGCGCCGTCCGGGAGGCCAACGGTTGCGGCTTGTTGCGCCGTCGGCGCTTGCCAGTCTGGCGCGAGCGCGGTTGCCTCCGGCGGTTGGCCGCTGGCCCGCAGGATCAGTTCCAACAAGTCGCGTGGACTTTCCGCCAACAGCACCTTTTCGTCTAGCTGTACGCGAAAATTCCGTTCGATCCGTTGTAGTAGTTCGGTGCGCGCCAAGCTATCCAGCGCGAGATCGCGATCGATGTGGCTATCCAGGGTCAATGTCGGCGCGTCTCGCTCGGACTGGCGAATTTCCAGCAATAGTTCCCGCATGATCGTTAGCAGGTTGGCTGCGGTATCCCCGGCGTTCGTGGATGCCGGTTCGGCGGAGTTTGGCAAGCCATCGTGATTGGGAGACATGGCGATAGGTCCGGTGATTGTCGCGAATTCCGGCCGATAACCGGAGTCGGGCTGTTGGCGTCCTAAATCAACATTCTAGAATATGAGGGATAATGCGTGCCGGCATCGGCGTAAACTTGCCGAACTTCACCCTGCCGCCGCCCGATTCCCGAGGATTTGTCCATGACTCGCAATGTGTTTCGCTGCTGGTTGGCTTCGCTGCTGCTGGGGCCCGTTTGCGCCTTCGCGCTGGAAGTTGGCGAGATTCAAGTTGATTCCGCCTTGAACCAGTTGTTCGATGCCAGGATTCCGCTGCCGACGCTATCGCCGGAGGAATTGGGCAGGATTTCCGTCAAGGTGGCGTCGCCGACGATGTTCAAGGAGTTTGGCCTCGACCGAGGGGCAACCTTGGATCATCTGGTCTTTTCGATCCAGTACGATGCCGAAGGCAAGGTTTACGTCAAGGTGGTGTCGATCAAGCCCATCCACGAACCGTCGCTGGCATTGCTGTTGGAATTCGGCTGGCCGCGCGGCAAGACGTTCCGGGAATTCACCGTACTGCTCGATCCCGTGCGGCGTTTGGTCGAGCAACCTGCCGCCGGTCGAACCAAAACCGTGTTGGACATGCCCGCCGACACCGAGGTCGAGTCGAACTCCGAGCCGCCGCCTTCGGCCGATATCGTTGTGAACAGAACCATTCAATACCCAGATCAACCGACCTCTTCCACGGAAGCGTCCTCGTCCGGGAGTTGGGTCTATCGACCGGGGGATGTGTACGGGCCGGTCGCGTCCGGCGAGGGGCTCTGGGGAATCGCGCTCAAGGTTCGACCCGATCCCGGAATCACCCGGGATCAGATGATGCAGGCCCTGTTTCAGGCCAATCCGGATGCCTTTTCCAAGGTGGGGGTCGATGGTTTGCGCATCGGGGCTCTGTTGCGAATTCCGACATTTCAGGAAATCGCCGATTTCACCGGTTCTGCGGTTGCCAGGCAATTGGCAGCAACGGAGAAGGCAGCGGCGGAAAAGGCAGCGGTGGAGAAGGTGGCGACGGAGAAAGCGGCAACGGACGATGCGCGAACTGGCATTGTATCCGTCGGGGAGGCGCCGGCGTCGGCGGTGGAACCGGTGGCGGCGGGAACAAACGCCAGCAACTTGGCCGTATTTCCCTTGGCGCGGCCAAGCGCGCTTGAGCCGATTCCGCCAGCCCTGGAACCGAAGCCGGAGGTTCCCACGCCCGAACCGGCGATGGTCGCGGCCCCCGGAACCGAAGCCCGAAGCTTCCGATTTCGAACCGGAGCCTGAGGTAATCGAACCCGCGACGGTCACGGCTTCCGAGCCGAAGGTTGAAGTTTCCACGCCCGAACCGGTGGTGGTTGCGGCCCTCGAACCGAAGCCAGAGGTTCCCACGCCCGAACCGGCGGAGGTCGCGGTTTCCGAGCCGAAGCCGGAGGTTGTCGAACCTGACCCTACATTGAGCACAGTTGCATCGGGACTGGTGACGCCTACGGTCGTTGCGCCAGTTTCGGCGACGCCACTGTTGTTTCTGGTCGTTTCAGAAGTCATGGCATCAGCTACCGCTCAGGTTCCTCTCGTGCCTATTGCACCGCAAAACCTTGCTGATGCGCGGATTGCCGATGCCGTGGCATCGTCACCGCTTCTTGCGCTTGACGCCGATGCAGTGACGCCGTCAGCGCTTGATGACCAGACTACGACTGAACCGAGTACGACTTCTCAGGCAACTAACGGCACGTCAGCAACAGTGGCGGCTGATGTTTTCGAGTTATCGCCAACCGCCGATGTTGTTGAATCGCTAGTTGCGGAGTCCATCGTGCGGCCAGTTGCGGGGTTCGCTGTCCTGCCGGTATTTGAATCAGCCGAAATCGTTCCGGTAACCAATTCCGCAAAACCGCCGGCGATGGAGTCCGCCGCTCCATCGAGAGTTGAACCCGCCGAGGTCGCGGAAGTGGTGGAACCGCCGGGAGTTGAACCCGCCGAAGTTGCCGAAGTTGCCGAAGTTGCCGAAGTTGCCGAGGTCGCTGAACCTGCTGATTCAGCAGTGGTTAAGTCCGAAAAGCCGGCCATGCCCGCATACAAGGAGGGCGATCAATACGGTCCCGTCATGCCCAACGAACGGCTTTGGGATATCGCCGCCAAGGTTCGCCCCGCTCCGAATATCGGTGTCGACATCATGATGAAGGCGCTATTTGCCATCAATCCAACGGCATTTTCCAAAGAGGGTATGGATTACCTGAAAGTGGGAGTGACCTTGCGGATTCCGACCTTACGGGAAATCGTCGATCACACCGGTTCCAAAGTGGCGAAACAATTGCTGGAACAGCAAGCTGCTGCCAACCAGGTAGCCGAGCCGGAGGGGTCGACTCAGGTTCCGCCTTCTCCGCCGCCGGCTGCGGCATCCGGGTCGGATTCTGGTTCCGAACCCGAACCCGAACCCGAACCCGAACCGAAGTCCACTTTGCCACCGTCCGCCGTTAATTGAGGACGGAAAAACCCTCTCCAAAAGAGAGGGCTGGGTTGTGAGAAACCAGTGCTGGCTTGCGAATCAACGCCAGTAGAAATTCAATCGGGATTGGCGGGTGCCGATGGTTACGGGTTGCCGTTGGGTTTGATCGGGCGTACTGGCTTCCACGGTATAGGTACCCGGCGGCAGTTGGGCGTAGAACCAGGGGCCGTTCGACGTGGCGCTCAGCACGGTCTCGCCGCGTTTGTCCGCGATGATGACCTTGGTGTCCGCCAGATAGTCGCCACTGCCTTGCATGGCGAATAGTAGCCGCAGATTGAATTGCCCAGATAGCGCGTTGAGTTCGGCGCGTTCGCTTTCGCCCACGCCGCCGGAGGCGTAACGGATGCCTCGATAATCCTGAACCTGAATCCGATCACCCGGCGGCAGCCAGCCGGGTCCGGTGTCTTCCGCGTCGGGGGTATATGAGTCCTCCGCGGATACTGGCGTTGGTGCCGCATAAGGGCGTGGTGATGGCGATGCGGACGGCGTTGGTGGTTGCGCCGGCTCGGCCGGTTGGGTGTAAAACTGGATGGGGCCTTCAGACGCCGGTTCGTAAGGGGAGGTGGGCTTGAGCGGTGGCGGCTCTTCGTAACGTGGCGGAGATGAACCGTAAGGTGTGGGTGTGTATGTCTGTTGCGCGTTGGTCAGAGACAATCCGCCGCTCAGTGCCAGTGCCGCCGCAATCGAACCTATCGTGCGCATCGTTGCCATTTCGGACCTCCTGAATGTTTTCCGTGAGCCTTGTCGGACAAGGAATTTCCAGCAGTCTTGCTCCGAAAACCTTAGAGTTCGCGGGGGAGCGTTTGATTCCCGCGTCGTTCAACCGCCTTGGATCGTCTGCGCGTACTGTTGACGCATCTCTTTCTTGTTGAGCTTGCCCACGCTGGTCTTGGGGATGGAATCGACAAACAAGACTCGGTCGGGAATACCCCATTTGGAAATGATGCCCTTGTCGGCGAAATCCTTCAGCCAGTCACGGATTGTCGCTTCGTCCACTTGTCCGGTTCGATCGGGCTTGAGAACCACCAGCGCCAGCGGTCGCTCGCCCCATTTGGGGTCGGGAATGCCGACCACCGCCGTTTCCGTCACCGCCGGATGTTTGAGAATCAGATCTTCCAGTTCCAGCGACGAGATCCATTCGCCACCGGTCTTGATCACGTCCTTCAGCCGGTCGGTGATCTTGAGATAGCCTTCCTGGTCGATGGTGCCAATGTCGCCGGTGTGCAGATAACCGCCGCGCCAGAGTTGTTCCGAGGTTTGCGGGTCCTTGAGGTAACCTTGAGTCAGCCACGGGCTACGCACCACCACCTCGCCGGAGGTCGTGCCGTCATGGGGTAGATCGTTCATGTCCTCGTCCACCACCCGCAATTCGACCAGCGGCAGTGGCAGACCGGTCTTGCAGCGGATTTCCAACTGCCGTTCCTCGTCCCAGTCCAGCATATGCGGTTTCAGGTGAGCCAGGGTCAGTAGGGGGCAGGTTTCGGACATGCCGTAGGCGGTGAAGATATCCACGCCCCGATCGCGCGCCTGTTTGGCCAAGGCTTGTGGCAGCGCCGCGCCGCCGATGGTCACTTTCCAGCGCGATAAGTCGATTTCTTCCACCTTGGGGCTGGCCAGCAGCATTTGCAGGATGGTCGGCACGCAGTGGGAGAAGGTCACGCTCTCGCGCTGAATCAGACTCAATAATTGTTCCGGTACGTAGCGGCCCGGATAAATCTGCTTGACGCCCAGCAGGGTGGCGGCATAGGGAATCCCCCAGGCGTGAACATGGAACATGGGGGTGATCGGCATGTACACATCGTCGCGGTTGAAACGACCCTGACCGGTTCCGGTCAGCGCGGCCAGCGTGCCGAAGGTATGCAGCACCAGTTGGCGGTGGCTGAAGTACACACCCTTGGGTAGGCCAGTCGTGCCGGTGGTGTAGAAGGTGGTGGCGCGGGCGTCTTCGGAAAAATCAGGAAATTTGTAGTCGGGATCGCCGGACGCCAGCAAGGTTTCATACTCGGTGCCGATGTCCAGGGTGGTGGCCGGCGTCTGGCCGGTATCGTTCAGCAGCACCAGTTTCTTGACCGGCTCGATGCGGTCGCGGATGGCTTCCAGCACCGGGAGGAACTCGGTGTTGACCAGAATGACGTCGTCTTCGGCGTGGTTGATGGTGTAGAGAATCTGTTCGGGGGAGAGGCGGATGTTGACGGTGTGTAGGACCGCACCCATCATCGGGACCGCGAAGAAGCATTCCAGATAGCGGTGGCTGTCCCAGTCCATCACCGCCACGGTGTCGCCGCGCCTCACCCCAAGTCCCGCGAGACCGCTGGCCAGGCGGCTGACCCGTTCGCCCAAATCGCGATACGTTTGGCGCTTGAAATCGCCGTAGACGATCTCCTGCTCGGGGAACTGACGAATCGGGTTATCGAGCAAGCTTTTGATCAACAAGGGATTATAGTGGGCGGATGGGGTGCGCTCGATGAGTTGTTCGGACATTTTGTTCTACTCCATGGCGTTTTATCGTTCAGCTCGCGTGTCGGGCGATGTACGCTTTGACCGCCGCCACGTCTGCCTCCATCACCTCAAACCGTTGCGGTAGTGCTTCGATGTTTTCGTAACCGGCCGGGCGTTCCGGCGGATGGCCCAGCGCCTCGACGATGGAATCCTCGAATTTGGCGGGCAGGGCGGTTTCCAGGCAAAGCAGCGGCACGCCTTGCTCGCGATACTCCAGCCCGACTTTTATGCCATCGGCGGTGTGGGTATCGACGACCGTGCCGCATTCCTGGTAGACCCAGCGGATCACCGCCATGCGGTCCGGGTGATTGCTGGAGCCGGACACGAAGCCGGATGGCAAGATGGCGCGGAAGGCGTCGGTGCCGGATAAGTCGAAGAAACCGAAAGTGTCCACTTGCCGCCACAGTTCGCGGACCATCGCCGGATCGCGCCCGACCGCGTCGAAAATGAAGCGCTCAAAATTGGACGCCTTGGAGATATCCATCGAGGGGCTGCTGGTATGCGCCACCTGGGCGGTCTGGCGCACCCGGTAGACGCCGGTGCGGAAGAACTCGTCGAGCACGTTGTTTTCGTTGGTGGCCAGGATCAGTCGGCGGATGGGGAGGCCCATGCGCTTGGCGATGTAGCCGGCGCAGATATTGCCGAAGTTGCCGGATGGCACGGCGAAGGACACTTCCTGATCGTCGTGGGTAGTGACCGCCAGCCAGCCCTTGAAATAATAGACAATCTGCGCCGCCACCCGCGCCCAGTTGATGGAATTGACGGTGCCGATGGCGTGGCGGGCCTTGAATTCGGCATCGTTGCTGACGGCCTTGACGATGTCCTGACAGTCGTCGAACACGCCGTGCACGGCGATGTTGAAGATGTTGGGATCTTGCAGCGAGAACATCTGCGCGGTCTGGAACCGGCTCATCTTCTGGTGGGGCGAGAGCATGAACACCTGGATGCCGCGCTTGCCGCGCATGGCGTATTCGGCGCTGGAGCCGGTATCGCCTGAGGTGGCGCCGAGGATATTGAGGTGACCGCCGGTTTTGAGCAGAGCGTATTCGAACAGGTTGCCGAGCAACTGCATGGCGATGTCCTTGAACGCCAAGGTTGGGCCATTCGATAGTCGCAGCAACCAGACGTTATCCAGCAGGTTGGTGACTGGCGTAATGGCTTCGGTGCGGAAGGTATCGGCGGAGTAGGTGCGGTCGATCAGCGCGCGCAGGTCGGCGGCCGGTAGATCGTCGGCGAATTTGCTCAGGATGGCGAACGCCAGTTCCGGGTAGGACAGGCCGCGCCAACCGGCCAATTCGCCGGGCGCCAAGGTCGGGTAGTGCTCCGGGACGGCCAGGCCACCATCGGGCGCCAGTCCGCCCAGCAGGATCTCGGAAAAGGTCGCGGGGGCCATGCCGCCCCGGGTGCTGAGGTAGCGCATGTGGTCGGTCCTCTGAAAGCACGAAGAGCAGGGGTCTATGAATAAGCTATTGTAGCCCTCCGCCTCCATAAAGGCGCTGATCCCGCGCAGGGATTGGGGAAGGAGACCGTCACCTCCTCTCATCTGCTGCTTTACGCGCGCTGCTCACAGCAGGTGTCCGAAGGCGTTTCGGGGGGTCTCCCACTGGCTGTTTGCGGGATCGCGTCCGAAAGAAGTGGGTAGCCGATCCGTGATTAGAGCCCGAACCACTTCCAAAATCGCCCGAAGAGGCTGGTGCCGCTGTCCTTGGCGCGCGGTGGATCGACAATCTCTGTTTGGTCGACCGATCCGACTGGATTTTGGGTTTCGCTGGGTTGTACGGGGTCGGTTTCTTCGTTCGGGTGTTGTTGCGATGATGTCGTATCCGCTGCTGGAGCGGGAGCTTCGGCTTCGGGCGCGACTACAGGGGAGGCTTCGGGCGCGACGGTGACTTGAACCGATTTTGAGGTTTGCGGTGCTTCGCCGGTATAGGGGGTCTCAAAATTGGCATAGTCCCGGGTCACATAGCCCGCGAGAGTCCATTCCCGCAGCATCAAGACCAGAGACCAGCTTCCCGGTGGGGTTGGCACGCGGTGCGCGGTCGTCCGCAGATCAAACTGTTGCCCCTGGCCGGGGAGCGAGCCGATAACCACGCCGGCCAATGGGATGCCATCGAAAGCGCCGCCGGCATAGGGTGCGGTCAAGGCCCACAATTCCAGCGACAGCGTACCGCTCATATTGGCTGGATCGCGTGGATTCTGGATCGCGTCGACCGTCAGTTCGATTTGATCTTCCGTGAGCTGATACCCCACCTTGCCCAGGATGCGTGGCAATGCGAAACGTTCGGGGCGAGGATAATTGGCAAAGGCGTGAATGTGCCGGAAGTCTCCGTTCTCGCCGGCGGCGAGCACCATGAGCATGGCCCAGTCGCGAACACCGGCGGGGGGGCATGACGAAAGTGGAGCCCGCGACGGTGATCGATGGCGGCGCCGTCTCCGGTAGGGGGTCGAGCCGAATTTCGGCGACCTTGACGCCTGAGAGTTCACCACCCACGAAGGGTGTGTCGAGCGCCCAGAGTTGCAGTGCCCAGGCGGCGGATGTCGCATGTTCGGAATCGAGGATGTTTAGGTCGGCGCTGAGGTGGATCTGGTCGCTGGTGATGGTGTAACCATTGGATACGCCGAAGCAAATGGCGGGTGAGTCGACTGTCGATGGAGCGGTTGGGTAAGTAGTCATTGGAATGCGATGTTTCAATTTGGTGCAGGGTTTGGATGTCTAGAGGTGAAGCGGTTATGTGCTCCGCTTCTCTGCCCAGCGGCGATGCTGCTTGCTAGAGCGGGGCGGGAGTCTAAAGCAGAACCGGAAATCTGACCATGCTTTCTTGGCGTCGGGCGTGTGCCCACGAAGCAGGGTTGGTTCGGGGATCGGGAAAAGTTGACGCGCGATCGCCATGAGGTCGCGCCATGCGCATGTCATGGTCCCGCGAGGATTCGGCGACCCGGTCGGAGTGACGGCTAGGAAATCGAGGGAGTGGCGTTAGTTCGAACGGGAAGAAGTCGTTGCGCGATTTCCCTGGCCCAGGGATTGATCTCTCCGTAGACCTTGCTCAAGCGGCCCCGCGACGCGCGAAAAAGCAGCCTTGCGCGAGCGTCGTCGATCGAGTTGTCGTACACGTAGGTTCGGTCGGCCAGCCAGGTTACGACCGAACAGTACGCCAGCGATTTGGTATAGCGCCCGATGATCTTGGGAATGGGCACGTCGTGTCCGCCTTCCATCACCCGCATGGCGACCCGTTTGGCGTTGATGGAAGGGTCGTCGGTGCCGACGAAAAACAGCCGGATGAAAAAGCCGGCGTCGCCCGCCCGGCGGATGAAGTCCATCTTGTCGGGGGCGGAAAGGACGGTTTCGAAGGCGAGGCTACGGCCTTCCGTCAGGCAATGCTCGCGAATCTCGGCGGATCGCCGCGCTGCTTGCATGATTGCGTCGGGTGCGTTCCAGTCGCCGAATTCGTCGCGGGCAATGAAATCCGGGTTGACGTAGACGCAGCCGTCCATCCATTCGTGCATCAGCAGTTGTTGGGTGATCGAAGTCTTGCCGGAGCCGTTGGGACCGGCGACCACGATAAGCCGGGGTTTTCCCCCGTCGGTCATGCCTGCGGTCGAGGGGGGTTGATGGCGAGGATTTCGGCGCGTAGGCGGATCATGAGTTGTTCACGCGCCGCCTGAGCATGCTTGCGCGCTTCCATCGCAACCGCTTCCATCAGGGTGTCGAGTTGCTCGTCGGAGGGTTCGTGAGTGATGTCGTTCAAATCAAATGCTGGTTGTTTCATCGTCTGCTCCGAAGTTGACTCGCGTTGGCCGGTGGCCGCCCGCTTTTGCCGTTGGCCACTCTATCCATTGTAACTCAAGCCGTTGTGGTCGGTTGGGATTCATCCGATTTCTTTAAGCGCGCAGGCGTGAATCGGTCACGCTCGCCATGTGGAAACGCTGGGGCTGCGCGATAAAGGACTTTTCGGAAGTACACTTTCGGCGGGGATGTGCCGCAGATCCCGCGCCTGATCTCGGCGGAACGTCTCAGGCGCGTTATTATGATGTAGCCAACGACAAATACGGAATCAAACCTGCGAGTCGAGCAGCATGAATCGGGATCAAGTTTTTATCAGCTATAGCCATGCGGATGGTGACTGGCTCAAACGACTGCAAACCATGCTTGCTCCTTTACAGCGTCAGGGAGCATTGGACGTATGGGCGGATACGCGTATCCAGCCGGGGCAACTGTGGAAGGAAGAGATTGAAAAAGCGCTGGCCAGGGCCAAGGTTGCCGTACTGCTGGTCAGTCCGGACTTTCTGGCCTCGGAATTTATCGCTCGGCACGAGTTTCCGACGTTGCTGGAGGCGGCCAGCAAAGAGGGTCTGATCATTTTCTGGGTGCCGGTGCGGCATAGCCTGTATGAGGAAACGGACATCGCACGTTACCAGGCAGCCTATGATCCCAGAACACCGCTATCCACACTGACGGCGGCCGAACAGGATGCCGCGTTGGTGCAGATCGCCAAAAAACTTAGGGCGGTCAAACCGCCTACTTCTCCATCGAAACCACCACAACCACCGGAATCACCACCACAACCATCACTGGAACGACCGGAACGACCGGAACGACCGGAACGACCGGTATTGTTTACTCGGCTGCGGATCATATTGGTGTTGGTTATTTTGGGTGGGACTGGTCTGTATTACTTTGGGCGCGAGTTCTATCAGACGTATATCGCCACATCAGCGGTGGCGAAGGAAGCGGTGGCGAAGGAAGTGGGGGCGAAGGAATTCCACGACACTCTCAAGGATGGTAGTCCGGGACCGGTGATGGTGATGATTCCAGCAGGAACATTTTTGATGGGGTCGCCGGAAAACGAGAAAAGCCGTAATGATAACGAGCATCAGCATCGCGTCGAGATCAAACAGAATTTTGCTATTGGCAAGACGGAAGTCACGGTAGGGCAGTTCCGGCGTTTTGTGGAAGCTACGAGCTATCGAACGGAGGCGGAAGCAACGGGAGGTTGTTATTCTTGGGATGGTAAAACATGGCAACAAACTGCTGATAAGAACTGGCGAAATCCGGGATTTAAACAAGATGATCAGCATCCGGTGGTCTGTGTGAGCTGGAACGACGCGCTGGAATATACCAAGTGGCTATCGAAGCAGACCGATAAAGAGTACCGCCTTCCAACCGAGGCGGAGTGGGAGTATGCGGCACGAGCGGGAACACCAACCCCGTTCTCTTTCGGGGCCACGATCAGTACCGAGCAAGCTAACTACGATGGTAATTACACCTATGGCGGGGGACAAAAAGGCGTGTATCGGCAAAAAACCGTACAAGTCGGCCAGTTTCCGGCCAATGCCTGGGGCCTGCACGATATGCACGGCAATGTCTGGGAATGGACCTGCTCCGAATACGACAAAGATTATGGTGGCGCCGAATTGCGTTGTGTCAGTGACCCCGATTCCGGCGGTCCTCGGGTGTTGCGGGGCGGTTCGTGGCTCTACGAACCGGAGTGGTTGCGGTCGGCCGCTCGCAACTGGGTCGACCCGCGCTTCAGGCTCGACGGCGTGGGATTTCGTCTTGCCAGGACATTAACCATTTGATCTTTTTTATTTTTCACTTTATGGGGGTCCAGGGGGCGAAGCCCCTTGGTCGCCGCAAATTTCAAATACCCATCGCCGTATCCGGTTGCTGAAGGTTTCGGTTGAAGACCGCCAACAAGTCGGTGGTTTTTAGATCATCATTGGAATCCAAGGCCGCGACCTTTTCGAGCAAAGGGATGCCTTTCTCCGTTTCGCCCTGCCGCGCATACAAATAGGCTTCGCCCTTCAGGCAAAGCAAATAGAATCGGACCAGCACCATATCGTTTTCATGGCCCTCGCGAAGTTGCGCCTCGCTGAGTGTGCTCCAGTCTTGGGGTAATCCGAGCTTTTGCCGCACGACTTCACGGGCTTTTTGACTGATATCCAGGGCTTCTGGATAACGGTGCTGGTAAAAAAAAATAGCGAAACAGGGAAACCAGAACCATCAAATTTTCCGGGGCCAGTTGAAAGGCGCGCTGTAAACCCGCCTCGGATTGTCCGTCACTGTAATCTTCGGCGGCTTGTTGCAGTAACTGCACGACCTCTTCGGAAGGCGGGTTGTCGAAATACAGCGGTTCGGCATCGAAAGATAATAGATCCACAACGAATTTCCTCAGCGAATCAACAGGATCGGAAGGGTACATTAAAGCCGAAGGGACCGGCACAATCAAGGCGTGAGGATAGATGTAATGTCGTCATATCATTTCCATGAGGCTCTATGAGATCTCCCATGGAGACCACAAGATATAGGGGTATGGCACTGGAAGCCAAAGGGGGCTGTGTTCGTGTTAACCGTGTATCCGGTACAATGGCGAAACGAACCGGAGGCTGAGCGTGGAACAAACCGAATACAAACAGATCGTTGCGCGTCTGGAAGGGCTCACGGATGCGCAATTTGACGCACTGCTGGAGACCCTGCGGTACCGGAAGGATGCAGACGGCGTACAGCGCCTGGTGATGGCGCGCCTGGCGGAACGTCAATGCTGCCCGTACTGCGAGGGTAGGACGATAGGATCTGTTTAGAAATAACCCGGTCAAGTTTTATCCGGGGTTTCGGGTGAGATGGTGTAATTCCATTCCCCGTGGAAGGGGGCTTTTTGAAGATGGACGTGACTCATCTGGTCGCCGCTGATCTTGATCCCGGTGGGATAGGTGTGCTGATCCAATCGCGCTGTGTACGGTCAAGCCGGTGCGGGTGTGGGTGGCCCCGATCAAC
>NZ_SPMZ01000073.1 GCF_012939995.1 Candidatus Competibacter phosphatis
ATGGACACTTGATTTTCTCCACCATCAACCGCAATCCCAAAGCTTATCTATTTGTCGTCATTGGCGCGGAATACCTGTTGCGAATGCTGCCCAAGGGCACCCACGACTACCGCAAGTTCATCCGCCCCTCGGAACTGGACGGCTGGCTGCGCGCCGCCGGCCTGACGCTGCGGGAGATCATCGGCCTGCATTACAACCCGCTGACCCGAAGCTATCGGCTGGGACCGGGCGTATCGGTCAACTACATGGTTCACTGCCGCCCGGACGGCCTGGCATGAATCCCAGCCCCGCTGGCGGCGTACCGCCGGATTGCGTGCTGTTCGACCTGGACGGTACCCTGCTGGACACCGCCCCCGACATGACGGCGGCGGTGAACCGGCTGCGCCAGGAACGCCATCTGCCCGCGCTGCCGGTCGCGGCCATCCGCCCGACGGTCTCGCACGGCTCGCCGGGCATGCTGAAAGCCGGGTTCGGGCTGACTCCCGACGATCCGCTCTACGCCGAACTCAACCCGCGCTTTCTGGCCCTGTATCGGGAGGCCATCGCCGTCGAGACCGTGCTGTTTCCCGGTATGGCCGAGGTCCTGGACTACCTGGAAGCCGGTTCCATCCGCTGGGGCGTGGTCACCAACAAGCCGGGCTGGCTGACCGAACCGCTGCTGAAGGCGCTGGATCTATGGCCGCGAATGGCTTGCGTGGTCAGCGGCGATACCCTGAGCGCGCGCAAACCGGACCCGGAACCGCTGCTGTACGCCTGTGCCCGCATCGGAGCGCTGCCCGGCCGCTCGCTATACGTGGGTGACGCCGAACGCGACATACTGGCCGGCAAGCAGGCCGGCATGACCGCGCTGGTGGCCGGTTTCGGCTATCTGGGCGCCGAGGACCGGCCGGAACACTGGAACGCCGACGGCTTCCTGCAGCAGCCGAGCGATCTGTTCGCCTGGCTGGGCGGACCAGCCGCCCCCGCAACCCGAAACCGCTAGGGCGGCGCGGCAGTGCTGGCCACCGTCTCCATGTCTTGGGCCAACCACCACGCACCGCCGAGCGTCAACAAGGCCGCCACCAGCAAGGCCAGCAGCGGCGCGCGTCCCCCGAGCCGGCGCCAAACCGACGCCAGCGGCCGATCCGCCGCCTCGGCCCACAGTACGGTGACGTTGTCCTGATGGGGACATCGATGGGCCTCCACCGCCGCCAGCAACCGCCGGCACGGTTCTTCGCCACGCGCTCTGGTCAGCAGGGCGGCAATTTCGTTTTCGCCGAGCGTCAGCAGGCCATCGCTGGCCAACAACATCTGATCACCAGGCTTGAGCGGATAGGCTTGACGCGGCAGGTCCACCAGTTCGACTTCGTCGCCGGTAACGGCACTGACCAGCGCGTTGCGGGCGGGATGGCGAAACGCATCGGCGGCGCTGATCTCACCGGCGCTCACCTCGGCGGCCAGAATGCTGCGATAGGCATGATCCTGATTCAGACGGCGCAACCGTCCCCGTCGCCACAGCCACAACGGCGAATCACCCACGCTGATCCAGTACAACCCCTCCTCCGCCAGCACCACGGCCAGTAGCGTGCAACCCATTCCCCTCAGATTCTCCGGATCGGACGCCACCTCCAGCGCCATGCGCTCGTTCACATGCGTCAGCGTCCGTTCGAGCCGTTCGGGAATGGCGACCGCCGGCACCGTATCGTAGGTTTCGATGAAATCGCGGACCGTCAGGGCGCTGGCCCGAGCGCCCGCCTGTTCGCCCCCCCATGCCGTCGGCCAAGACCAGCAGCAGATCGCCCGCCTCCAGCTCCGGCGGCAATTCGAATACGCCGTAATCGTCTTCCTGACGAGCGCGCCCCCCCTTGGATCGTACCTTCATCGTGTACCCAAGCCACCATGCCACTCTCTCCACGCCTCACGCGCCTTCGCGCCAGTCGAAGCCGGGACCGCACAGCGGCACGAAGCGCAAGCAGGTCTGCCCCATTCGCAAGGTTTCGCCGCCGGTCAGTTCCACGGATTTACCCACCACCGGACAGCTATCCACCCAGTTGCCCGACGCGATCGATTGCAGGTAAAAGCGGCGGGAACGCGCGGTGTAGATGATCGCCGCTTGATTGTGAAGATCGATCGTGGCATCGCCGAAATCCAAGCGAATCCGGGCATCCGCGCCGCAGCCGATATCGTTGACCCCGTAGCCCAGCGCCAGTACCTCGCCTCGCCCCGGACCCTCGACGACCGCCAGCCAGCCGACGACCTGAGTCGGCGCCGGATCACGGGCGGGCGTCACCGCAACCGGAATCGCCCGCTCTCCGGCCGGCCGGGGTTTAACCACCGACTCAGAACGGGCAACACGGCGAGTCGGTTCCACGGGCGGAGCCTCGGACGGACCTTTTCTGAAGAAACCACCACGATAAAGGGGCATGACCGATCTCCTTCGGGATCGACGCCAAACAGGCGGATGGGCGGGCGCTCAGGTATCGCCGGTTCGGAAGTGCAAGCGGACCTCGCCCAACTCCACCACGTCGCCGTTACGCAGCGGATGGGCGTGAACGCGTTGGCCGTTGACCCAGGTTCCGTTGGTGGAATCCAGATCGCAAATCTGGAACGTGCCATCGGGCAGATGGTGAATCTCGGCATGGTGGCCCGACACCGAATCGTTGTCGAAACGCAGATCGTTGTCCGGCACCCGGCCCAAGCGGCACAATGGCGAAGATAAGCGCAGCTCGCCCCCGCTGAACCGGTCGGTGCGAATGAACCGCGCCCGCACCAGCATCTTTTCCGACTGACCGCGCCGACGGCGGGGAAAAGGCCACAGCGAAAATTTCATTTCTGGTTAAAACCCGTCGAGGTGGGCGGTTCCCAGAGCTTTCGGCTAGCCGGCGCCGGTTGAGTTCGCCGCAGTGCCGGAGGCGTCACCACAATTGGTTTGAGTTCATCTCGTTTCTGGCTTGTCCTGGATCGCTCGGCTCGTCGTTCGGCTTTCCTGGATCTCGGCGCCGGCTGTGCAGCGACCGGTTTAGAGGCGGGCTGGGCTGTCGACGACTCGCCACGACGCGCGGCGGCGGACAGCGCGGCGGCGGACAGTGCGGCGGGCGCGAGGGGAACCACTCCGGTTCCGGCGGTGGATTCCGCCGCGCCGCCGGCGGTCGTGGGTTCCTCCTGGACCGGCGGTTCCGCAACCGCATCGGCGGCAGTGGTCGGTTTTTCCTGAAACGGCGGCTCCGCAGCCGTGTCGTTGACGGTCGATGGTGGTTCGGTTGGCGCGTCCGCCCCAGCCACGGACGGCTCCGACGGACCTGGAGTCGATGGCGTTGCGGGCGAATCGCTCATCGCCGGCGCGGCGACCGGCTCCGGCACGGCTGTTCCGTTCGAAGCCGAAATTCCAGAAGGCTCGGTAACGGCGGCAGGCGGGACCACGACCGGCTGCTCGTGCTGACCGAGACTGTAGCGGGGCGGCGACTGTTCCTCCGGGGTGGGCGCGGATGGCCACAGCCAGACCACCACGGTGACCACCAACCCCGCCGCCACCGCCAGGGCCAAACTGCCGCCAATCTGCAAACCTAGCGACTGCCACTGCAAAACATGCGGCACGAAAGGCCTCGTCTTCTTCAGTTTCTGCACGACCAACGACCGTTGGCTCTCAATAGCCGACTTCTTGGTCACTTCCAGCCAGTCCTCGCCGACCGGCTGGTTCTCTATCGGCGCTTGCACCGATTCATCCCTGGATGGGGGCGGTTCCGGCACTGACGTGGCCTTGCTGGATCGAGCGCGCGGCAGCACGATCACCGTCTCGTCGTTGCTCTCGACCTGCGACCCATCGAGCGCCGCCTGCATCTCGGCCACGGTGCGAAACCGCAGCTCCGGCCGCACCGCCAGCGACCGATCGATCACCCGCAACAAGTTGGTGCTGTAGCGACCGGCGCCCACCTCGGTCGCCGGCTGCAAGTGATCGTCCAGCAGACGTTCGGCCGCTTCCACCGGAGGATGGCCGGTCACGCAGCGATACAGCACGGCGGCGAGGGCGTAGATATCGGTCCAGGTCCCGTAGCGTTCGTTGCGGGTGGTGTACTGCTCGGGCGGCGAATAGCCGGGCGTGACCAGGCTGGTCACGCTCTTGCTTTGGCGGCCGACCGCGCCCCGCGCCGCGCCGAAATCGATCAGTATGACCCGATGGTCGCTCGCGCGCAGGTACAGGTTGGCCGGCTTGATATCGCGGTGCAGATAACCCTGCTCGTGGACCGCTTGCAAGGCCGGCAACACGTCCTCCAGCAATCCGCGCACCTCCTCCTCGTCCAGCGTTTCGCCGTCCTGCAACACCGCGCTGAGCGGCTCGCCCTCTTCGTAATCCATGACGATGTAGGCGGTGCCGTGGGCGCGAAAATAGCGTTTCACCCGCACCACATAAGGGTGTTGGATCTGGGCCAGCACCCGCGCCTCGTCGAGAAAACGCTCCAATCCCCACGCATAGTCCGAGATCTGGCCATCGTTCTGGCTGCTCTGACCTTGGGTATTGGCGTACACCGTCACGCCGTCGCTATCGCGGAACGACCACTCCACCGGAAAATATTCCTTGATGGCGACCCAGGTCCGTAGGTGCGTGTCCAACGCCTTATAGGTGACGCCGAAACCGCCGGCTCCGAGAATGGAATCGATCCGATACTCGTCCAGCATGTAGTCCGAGGGCAGGGCGTTGGCTCGGCGGGAGCCGCTCTTGGGGGAGGTACTCGGAGAAGTGATATCATTCATGGCGTGAATCGGGCAACCTTGGGGTCCAGCGTTAAAAATCGGCGCTGCGGGGCGTGCGCGGAAACGGGATGACATCCCGGACGTTGCTCATGCCGGTCGCGTAGCTGACGGTGCGTTCGAACCCCAGCCCGAACCCGGCATGCGGCACGCTGCCGTAACGGCGCAGGTCACGATACCAATTATAGGCGATCTTGTTGATACCCATTTCATCCAGGCGCGCGTCCAGCACGGTCAGTCGCTCCTCGCGCTGACTACCGCCGACGATCTCGCCGATGCCCGGCACCAGCACGTCCATCGCCGCCACCGTGCGGCCATCGTCGTTCAGCCGCATATAAAAGCTTTTGATCTCCTTTGGGTAATTGACCAGCACCAGCGGCCGGCCCACATGCTGCTCGGTCAGATAGCGCTCATGCTCGGACTGGAGGTCCACGCCCCAACGGATCGGGAATTCGAAGGTTTCGCCGGCATTTTCCAGGATACGGATGGCTTCGCCGTATTCCATTCGCTCGAACGGCGTGTTCACCACCTGTTCCAAGCGGTGGATGCAGGTCTTGTCGATACGCTGGGCAAAGAACGCCAAGTCGTCGACGCGTTCCTCCAGCAGCGCCCGGAAGATGAATTTCAGCAGCGCCTCGGCCAGATCGGCGTTGGCATGCAGATCGGCAAAAGCGGTTTCCGGCTCGATCATCCAGAACTCGGCCAAGTGGCGACTGGTGTTGGAGTTCTCGGCGCGAAAGGTCGGACCGAAGGTGTAGACTTTCGACAGCGCCAAGCAATATGCCTCGACGTTGAGCTGACCGGAGACGGTCAGGAAAGTCTCCCGCCCGAAAAAATCCCGCGAGAAATCGACCTGGCCCTCGGGCGTGCGCGGCGGGTTGAGCCCATCCAGGGTACTGACCCGAAACAACGCGCCGGCACCCTCGCAGTCACTGGCGGTGATGATCGGGGTATGCACCCAAAAATAACCCCGCTCGTGGAAAAAGCGATGGATCGCCTGGGACAGGCAGTGCCGCACCCGCGCCACCGCGCCGATACTGTTGGTGCGCGGCCGCAGGTGCGCCACCGTCCGCAGATATTCGAAACTATGCGGCTTGGGAGCCACCGGATAGGTTTCCGGATCGTCAATCCCTCCGATCGTCTCGATCGACTCCGCCCGCAGCTCGACCGTCTGTCCCTTGCCGGCGGAGGCGACCAACTCCCCGCGAACGCGCAACGCGCAACCGGCGGTCAGGTGTAACACCTCACTCCGGTAGTTGGACAGCTCAGCGGAAACAACGATCTGCAAGGGATCGAAACACGAGCCGTCGTGAACGGCGATGAAGGATAAACCCGCCTTGGAATCGCGGCGGGTGCGCACCCAACCCTGCACGGTCAGCCGGCTGCCCGGCGGAATCTGGCCGCTCAGCACGGCGGCGATGGCATGAACGGACATCGATCGGCCTGCTCCGATAACCGCTGGGCCGCTGAAGCCCGGCGTTATAAGGATTGAAACGGGTTACAGCGCTTCCTGATACTTCCGCAAATGCTGCTCCCTAGCCTGACCGACCCAGTCGTCGCGACGGATACGGCCAAACGATTTGATGGCGGCTTCGATCCGTTCGATGTCCTCATCGCCGAGCACCGCCAGTTGCCGGTAAGTGAAAATACCGCAGGCGTTAAGCTTCTTTTCCAGCGCCGGGCCGATACCGCCGATGAGTTTGAGATCGTCCGATGGCGATTCGGCGGGCGTTTCGACGATCCGCGCCGTTGGAGGCGGCTCGTCGTTGGCGGCGGTGGGCGGCTCGGCGGTGGGCGTGACGACCGGAGGTTCGGCGGTGACTTCCGCCATCGGTTCCGGTTGCGCCGACGCGACAGCCTCGGGCGGCGCGCTGGCCGGCTTTTCGGAAGCCGTCGGCGCCGATTCGGCCACCGGAGCCGGCTCGGGAGTCACGACCGCGTCGATTTCGGCCTGATCCAGGGTAACCAAGCCGCCACGGCGTAAAACCGAGAAATATTCATCCCACCACTGATTCTGGGACTGAATCCAGCGTTGCAGCACTTCTTCCATCTGCCGCACCCAGGACGCCATCATTTCCGGCGTTCCTTTTTCGTGGGCAACCCGCTGCACCCATTGCTGGACCCAGGCGGCTTCCTGTTCCAGAGTCTGCCTGACCGCGGATTCCCAAGTGGTCAGGTTTTTCAAATACGTCTCGCGCCAAGCTTCAACCCCGACCGGTGGCTGAAACGGCACCGCCGAGCATAGGCTTTCCCAAAGCCGTTTCTGGGCGTCGGTCCAGGTCTTGATGGTTTCTTCGTTGATCCACGGCTTCACTATCGCTACCCTCCACTCCCAACCCAAGTTTGGTTTCGGCCCGCACCCGCTTGTCGGACCGCGAGTTATCCCGCGAACGCAATCTTAGGACCACATACCGTTCAAAGCCATATATCCGTTGCTCGCGAACGAGCGCGATACTTCAATAACCCGATATTTGGGACGCCGCGACGATGGCCTGGAGTAACGCCATGTCCATGCGCCGGCTTGCTATAATCCTTCGCCCTCGCCGTCGCTTCACGCAGGCGGCTCCTTCACTTCAACCTCTGGATGGGTGACTATGACGTTTTGGCAGCGTCTGCGGGAAGACATCAACTCGGTATTCGACCGTGATCCGGCGGCACGCAGCGTGCTTGAAGTCATCACCGCGTATCCCGGCATGCACGCTCTGGTCTTTCACCGAGTCAACCATGTGCTTTGGAACCTCGGGCTGAAGTGGCTGGCGCGTTTTTTTTTCGACCATGGCCCGCTGGCTGACCGGTATCGAAATCCATCCCGGCGCCAAAATCGGCCGGCGCTTCTTTATTGACCACGGCATGGGCGTGGTGATCGGCGAAACCGCCGAAATCGGCGACGATTGCACTCTGTATCAGGGCGTCACCCTGGGCGGCACTAGCTGGAACAAGGGCAAGCGCCATCCCACGCTGGGCAACAATGTGGTCATCGGCGCGGGCGCCAAGGTGCTGGGTCCCTTCAAGGTCGGCGACAACGCCCGCATCGGCTCCAACTCGGTGGTCATCAAGGAAGTGCCGGCCAACGCCACCGTGGTCGGCGTGCCGGGCCGGGTGGTCGAGGCAGGCGGCGGCGGCGCGGACGTACGGCGGGAAATCGCCCGCAAGCTGGGCTTCGACGCCTACGGCACCACCCCCGACATGCCCGATCCCGAGGCACACGCCATCAATCGGATGCTGGATCATATCCACACCCTGGATCGCACCGTCCGCCAGCTCTGCCAGACGCTGCGGGAGGCGGGCATTGAACCAGGCACGCCGCAACTGCCCGAGCTGAAAGGCTGCGAGCTGCACTCGGCCGCCAGCCGGGAGGGCTGGCCCGAGCAAAACGGCAACGGCGCGGCCACCCAGCAACGGAACACCGGAGTTTCGAACTGAGCGTGGCCATGCCGGAATTGAGCGCGCCCGCGCGGGAACACTTCACGCATCCCCGCCATGCCGGCGAACTCGACCCGGACGCAGTCGATGTGGCGACGGCGCGGGTGGGCGAACCGGCCAGCGGGGATATCCTGCAACTCCAATTGCGGATCAACACACAGGAGACGATCGGCACCGTCCGATTCAAAGCTTATGGCAGTGCCTGGCTCATTGCCTGCGGTTCGTTGCTGGCCGAACGCATTCAGGGTCGGACGCTGACCGAGGCCACGCAATTTCAGCATGACGAGCTGGTTGAAACGCTGGAAGTGCCACCGGCCAAACTGCACTGCGCCGTGTTGGCCGAAACCGCGCTCAAGGCGGCGCTGCGTGCTTGGGTCGCGCCGCGAACTCCAACCGAGGTCACCACTCAAACTCATCAGTCCCACACTTGCTCATAGAGGAAAGCGCCATGCTGATCACACTGACCGAAAAAGCCGCCGCCCGCGCTCACAGCTATTTGGCCAAGCAGGCGAATGCTCAAGGCCTACGGCTGGGCGTTCGCAACACCGGCTGTTCTGGCTATATGTATACCGTCGGACTGGCGGACACGATCAACCCCGACGACCAGATTTTCGAATCGCAGGGCGTCAAGGTCGTGGTCAGCACCAAGAATCTGCCCTATTTGGACGGCATGGAGGTGGACTACGCCAAGGAGGGATTGAATGAAGGGTTCCGCTTCCGCAACCCCAACGCCAAGGAAATGTGCGGTTGCGGCGAGAGCTTCAGCGTCTAAGATCGATGTCAAATGCCCTCTCCCAGGGGGAGAGGGTCGAGTGTTCGGCAATACGTAGTACCGACGCTGGTTTCAGTTCGTCCGTATACTGGGCATGACTTACCCCGTTCAGATTCAAAATACCCGCCGCATCGGGATCATCCGCGAGCTCTTGAAACCCAGCTTTTCATAAAGCGCTTGCGCAAGCCGATTATCGTGGTCGGTCAATACGGTTACCCTCAAGCAACCCTGCTCTTGTGCATGGGTCAGGGCCTTGCTCAAGAGCTGCTTGCCAAGACCCTGACCACGCTGGCTGGGGTGCACGATCATATCCTCAAGTAACGCGACCCTACCGCCCAGCGCCGTCGATTCCAGAAACTGAAGGCTCACCACCCCCACCACATGCCCGGATTCCGTGATGACGAGAAACCGTCCCCGCTCTGGATGAGAGAGAATCGTCTCCACCCCGCGCGCCTGACGTTCATAATCGGGCTCGAAATCCGCCTCTTGCTCAAAGAGCAGGGCCAATAGCCGGCAGATCGCATCCAAATCCGAAACATTGGCTGCGCGAACTTCAATATTCATGGGGCATGGCCTCTGAAGTACTACATATCATCCTATTATATTAATTAATAAACAATTACTTAAATCGATTTTCACGCCTTGGTCCACCACGCGGAACTGCTCCTCTCGCATAAAAGGCGGAAACCTCATCACACTCGAACGACCCAATCGGTTTCACGGTCGAGACCCGGACATGGTCCTGCCGAATTGTGGCTACTCCCACCCCGCCAGATCGGCACGCGCGATCCGAATCCGCCGCAGAATCGCTTCCCGCTTGAGATTGAACACCACCATGCCGACGGTGATGGTCGCCCCCAGTCCGAGCAGGATCAGCGCCCGGCTCAAACCCTGCTCGGGATAGAAGCGGAGCAGTTGCCCGATCACGTTGAGCACCAGGAACGCCACGCCGGCATACAGGAAAGCGCGGATGCGCAGGGCGATACCGGCGACGATGCCGGTCAAGGCCAGCGCCAGCGCCAGCACGAACACGCTCAACTCCGGCCGCAGGAACACGTCCAACCCCGCGCCGGCGTACAGCGTGCTCAGCGCCGCCAGCCGCGCTCCGTTCAGCACCTTCGGCCGCAATTCCCGGCGATGCAAGTGCAGCAGCACCAGCACCGACACGGCTCCAGGCACGATGTAGAACTGCCACAATCCGTAGTGCTCCGCCCACAGCGGCGCCCACAGGTACACCGCGCCGTTCAGCGCCAGCACGCCCAGATACAGCGGCCAAGGATTGCGCAGTGTGCCGGCCAGCGACAGGTACAGCACGGCGGCGGCCAGCAGTGCCCCACCGGTCCACGCCGAGGCAAGCTGCCATGGCGCGGTCGCCAGTGCCAGCAACGGCAACAGCATCGCGAGCCGATACAGCGGCGGGGAAGCAGTGAATTGACGCAGCAAGAAAGCGACGTAGCCAGCCACCATCAGCACGGCGGTATCGACCACCTCAAACGATGCCAGCCCCAACACCAGCAGCCGGAGGTAAGCAACCAGTAACCCCAACGCCAGCGCCGCCGCGTAAATCCAGTTCGGACGGTCCGGCCGCCGCCAGGCCCGAACCGTCGCCAGCCCTGCCAGTAGCGCCAGCGCCGTGCCGGCCGCCAGCGGATCGGCGGGAATGCCGAAATGCCACGGTGCCGAACCCAGTCCGGTCAGATACGCCACCAGAACGTAAGCGTGCAATCCCAACCAGATCCCGCTCAGACCCAACAGCCAAGGGGTCAACCCGCTGATGGCTTGCTCCAGTTCATAGCACTGGCCACATCGCTCCGTATCGACCTCGGGATCGAGTGCGGCCAATCGGATCATCACGCATCGTCTGGCCGCCATGAACCCCAGCATCAACAGCACGGTCTGCGCGGCGTACCAAGGCGCCAGTCCGGCCAGCGCCGCGAACGACAGGGTATCGCTCAACCAAACTGTGTAACCGCCGGCCAGCGCCAATAGCAATCCGAGTTGCAACCACCGCCGGTTTTCCCGCCACCAGCCGCGCGCCAGCGCCACCAGGGCCAGAAGCAGGAGGGTCGCAGTGCCAATCACCCAATTGGCTTCGGCCGTCAGCGGCAGCAGGCAAAGGCTCAGCGCCGGCAGGAGGACCAACCACTTGTCCAGCGAGGAACGCCAAACCGCCCAGTGACTGGGTCCATGGCGCCCTATCAGCAGCAGGCCACCCGCCCATAGCGCCACCATCAGTGGCACCCAAACCAGCGGCATCGCCAGATCGAGCAGGATCGCGAGTAGCAGCGCCCCGAACGCGGTCAATGACACATGCGCGGTCCAGGGTTCCGGCCGCAGATAGAAGGCATGGCCCGCCGTCGCCGCCAACAGTAGCGCCAACCCGCTCAGCGACCAGGAAGAATGCCCCAGCCGGAACGCGCCATCCCACAACAGGCCGCCGGCTTCCACCGATAACAGCCGAGCGAGCAACAAAATCAGTATCGCGAACGGTATCCAGAACAGTGGCGCAGCCAATCCGTCCTGCCGCCAGGACAGCCAACGGACCAGGCGCCGACCATGGCGACTCCACAACGGCACCAGCAGGAACAGCAGGTTCAGCCAAACCAACACCGCCGCCAACCCATCGCCCGAACCGAATTGCCAGTCACCTCGGCCCCACCAATTCCACTCCAGCGCGCCAGCGGCCAGCAGGCCGCTCCCGACCAGCATCGCGACCGCCAGCCAGGCCATTCCCGGCCATGCGGTATTGCGCAACAGCAGTAACAGGTACGGCGCCAGCCCGGCCAGCGCGACGGCGGGCGTCCATGCCCCGTCCATCACCGCCAGGGCGCCGGCGCCAAGAACGACGATCAAACCCAGCAGCGGCCAGAACGCCGGTGCCACCGCCCAGTCCGGTTGGAAGGCGTTCCAGCGCGGCAGCGGCAGGTTGCCGGCGAACCAGAGCGCATAACCCCAGGCAACGGCAATCGCCATACCCATGGCCGGGTTGAAATCCATCCGATTCGCCACGCTCCAGACCAGCGCGCTCGATAGCAGCGCCAGCCCCAACCCTCGCCAGGCGGCGGCACTGGGCAAGGGCCGCGCTACCGGGAACAGGGCGACGCACAACAGCGCCAACAGGATCGGCAATCGAGGATCGGCGACCA
Organism: Candidatus Competibacter phosphatis; assembly: GCF_012939995.1. Lineage (GTDB taxonomy): Bacteria > Pseudomonadota > Gammaproteobacteria > Competibacterales > Competibacteraceae > Competibacter > Competibacter phosphatis. The sequence goes on from NZ_SPMZ01000073.1 coordinate 12,067, forward strand.
GGAACCCCAGCACCGCGCCCGCCAACGCCAACACGTACAGCAAGCCGCTCACTCGGTACAACGGCCCGCGCCAGTACGCCAGGGGCGCGACCCGCTCTCTCTCCAATCCCACGCCCAGCAACGCCATGCCCAGACTCAACATCCCGTTGCCGAACGGCTGCCCCAGACCGAACAGCGTCGCCGGCGCCAACCAGAAACCGATCAGCCAAACACCGACCGTCACGGTGGCCAGCGCCGCGTAAGCGTGCACCGCCCGCCGGTAACGCCAACCAACCAGCACGAACGACAGCAGGCTCAGCGTCAGCGCCGGCAGCAGTTCCGGCGCCGGTGCCCCCAGCAGACCCAACACCGGGCCAGCCGCCACCGGCAATGCCGCCACGAACAATGCTTCGTAATGCAGGCTTTCCTCGATCCACCGCCGGCCACCGGCGCCACCCGGCACGGTGAAGCGCAGCAGCCGCGCCAACCGCCAAGTCAGCGGCCGATTCAATCCCTCAATCGCCACTTGCCAGATCAGCAGCACGTACAGCACGGCCGTCGCTCCCAGCCATGGCGGCGGCAATCCGAGCCGATCCAGTCCGACCAGCACGCCCGCCAGTCCCAACAGTACCGGCAGCACGATCCAACGAAACACATGGAAGTGACCGACCAGCAACAAACCGCTCAGTGCCGCCAAGCTCGCCGTACCCGCCCACTTCACCGTCACCACGCCACCCAGCAACCGCAAGCCCAGATGCACCAGCCCGATCACCCACAGCAGGGCCATGGCTTGCTCCAGCGGCGCCCGAACCCAAGCAAGAGAGTCTCCCTCACATCTTTCCGATGCCTCGGGGGAATCTACATCCTGCTCGATCGCCCGTCGGCCCACCAGCGCCTCGCCATCCAGCGGAAACCGCCAAACCAGCCACCATAGCAACGACCACAGTGCCAAAACCCCAGCGAAGGGACCCAAGCCGGTACTCGGACCGGGGAAATAACCGCGCTTGACCAGCACGGCGATTCCCCCCGATGCAGGCCAGAACACCGTAAACGAATGCTTGCCGACGCAAACCTAGACCCAGCCACAACAGCAACCCGCCCGCCAGCGCCAGCAGCAGGATCGGCTCCAACCGGCCCAACAACACCGGCCACGACAGCCAAGCCTCCAAGGCCAGTGCCAGCGCGACGTTCGACAGGGCGCCGGCGACGAACACAGTTCGACTAAGGGCGGACTGCCGGCGATCATGCAGACCCAGACCAATCCACAGCGCCGCCAGCGCCAGCAGACCGAAAGCAGTCCGTGTTTCCCAGGCGAACGGCATCCACGCCGGCGCGTGGGCGACCGCCGTCGCCGCCAGCACTACCACACCGGCGTCGGCGTAGGCCCAGCGCGGGTCCGCCGCCGGTAATGCCAGCGCCAGTCGCACGGCGGAGTATCCGAGCAAGGTAGCCGCCACTGCGGTAGCGAAACCCAATTCACCCGGTCGTGACCAAAAGAGGCTCCAAACCGTCACGCCGACCAGCGCGATCCCAAACACGATCAGGCATTGCAACGCGATGGCACGCGAGCGCGAACCCGCCCAGCGCCCCACGCCAAGCAGCGCCGCCAAACCCGGCAGGCTGGCCAACCCATGCCAGGTGGGCGGCAGGTAGGCGACGATTCCGAATCCGTACAACCCGGCCACGCAGCCGAACAGCAGATACAGCGGCGGCAGAGTCCGATAGCGCCAAGTCATCCACCCGTACAGCATCGCGCCCAGGGCCAGGGTCAGCAATGTCGCCGGCGTGCTTTGGATCGCCACCGCCACCGCCACCACCGACAGTGCGTACAGCGCAAAACTGAAACGGGACAGGAAGGTATATTTGTTCACCCACTCCTTGAATGCGGCGTCCACCGGGAACAACAGCCCGCACAACGCCATCAGCAAGGGACCCGAATAACCGGCCGGCGGCGATTCGGGCCAGATCCAGGTGAGATGGACAAACGAGACCGCCGCCGTATAGACCAGCAGGCCCGCCGCGTAATAGGCCGTCAGCCGCTGATCCACGAACAACCGCCGCAGCCAGGTACCGGCGAAAACCCGCAAGCCGTAGCCGAGCAGCGCCAGCAGGACGATATGCAGCGCCGCCAGTCCTCGCCAGTCCGGCGCGACCGCCGCCAGCGGCGCGGCCAGTTGCACCGCCGCCAGCGCCGCCAGCAAATGCGCGTAGCGCCCCGGCAACGCCCGGTCCACCAGCGCGCTGGCCAAGGTGGCGGCCCAGACATAGGCCGCGAGCGTGATCGCCGCAATCACCAAACTGATCGCCAGCAGTACGCCATCGCCACCGCTGGCGTTCGCCAGCCGGACCGCGACCGCCAGATCCAACGGTGCCAACAGCATGGCGAGCGTCAGCAACACGCTGCTGGCGACGACCAGATCACCTCCCTTGCGGCGAAACCGATAGCCGGCCCAGAGCAGGAAGGCGGTGGTGCCGAACAGACTGGCGAACACCACCAGGGCGTTGACGAAACCACTGGTATTGGCAATCAGAAACAGTGCGCCGGCCATGAAACAGAAGCCGCCGACGAACCAACCGATGTTTTGCGCCAGAAACGGCGCGATCAGCTTCGGCCAACCGGACAGGGCGCGCAGCGCCTTCTCCAGCGGGCTGGGCGCGGCCGGTCGCCAATCGTCGTCGGGAGCCGCCGCTTGGCGAGGAATAGCCGGCTCGTCCGTTTTTTTTTAATAAGGCCGAGGCGGGCGTCGAGATTGCCGGCGGCAACGGTCGTGTCGGCGCTGGCGGTTGGAACGAGGGTATCGATACCGGTTCGGAAACCACCCGCGGCGGCCCGTCGATCACTTCGATCGATTCGGCTCCCAGCGCGAGTTCCGGGGCTGACGGTTCCGGTTCGGAGACAACGGATGACGATTCCGAAATGCTTGGTTGCCAGGGCGGCGGCCCCAGGGGAACATCCAGCGATTGGACCAACAAGCTCCAGGCCACGGCACGCCGACGTTGCCAAACGAGGTCATCCGGTTGCAACCCACCTTCACGTAAATGCCGCGCCCACGATCTATCCAAGGCATCGGTCAGTTGCCGATGCCGCTCTTCCGTCAGCACGCCGGTTTCGAGCAGCCGTTGCAATTCCAACCGCAACAGCAGCAGATTTTCCAGATCGACTGGCGCGAGAGAGCGGTCGCCACCGATCATAGGCGGCGAAGCGTTGATCTGGCCGGCCGACACTAACACGGTCGCTTCACCCGGCGACCGGTCCGCCAGCCGCTGACGCGCCTCCTTGAGCCGATGGCGGGTGACGATGAGGGCGATCAGCAGAATGATCGGCGAAACCAGCCACAGCACCGCCAACGCGATTAACAACGTCCAATTCATGATCCGCCCTCACCCCAGACGACAAGAGTCAGAAACGTTTAGCCTTTAAGCTCTTTCCGCAGCGCCGCCAGTTCCGCCTCGACCTCGCTGTTGGTCTCCATTTTCAGGAATTCCCGTTCGATTTCACTGTATTCGCCGTACAGTTCGGCCCGTGCTTCCATCCGTGCTTCCATTTCGCCCACCTTATCCGTCATGCGGCCGAAAGAATGATCAAGATCGAGGCCGGTCTGAAACCGGTCGCTGACCCGATCCATCTGCTCGCGCGCTTGGGCGGCCCGCTGCCGCGCCACCAGGCTGCCCTTCTTCAAACGCGCTTCTTCCAGTTTCGCTTCCAGCGCCCGCAACTGGGCTTTAAGTCGGTCTCCGGTGCGGCGGGCCGACTCCCACGAGGCTTCCAGGTTGGCGACGATGCCGTCATGCTCCTTCTTGCGCAGCAGCGCTTCCCGCGCCAACGCTTCGTTGCCGGCCTCCAATGCCCGGCGGGCGCGGCTGTGCCATTCCTCGGCTTGCCGGCGCTGGCTATCCAATTCCTTGGCCAGTTGCTTCTCGCTGGCCAGGGCATCGACCACCCCTTCCCGGGCGCTGTTGATGTTCTCCTCCATTTCGCGGATAAGCTGCTTGATCATCCGCTCCGGGTCTTCGACTCGATCCACCAGATCGTTGAGATTGGCGGCGATGACGTCACTGATACGCTTGAACAGATTGGCCACGGAACACCTCCTTACTGAGCGATTGGGATAGAAACGACTTGAGTATAGTCAGGATGATTTTAGTTGAACAGTGTTTAATTAAAGCCCGAAAACAAATTTGCCGGGTGATGGATTTCCGTGGTTTCACCCCGGTCATTTTCTCCAATCTGAGCGGCTATTCTTCGAAACTCGGACGGATTAACCCGACCCATCCGATCAACCACTAGCTAACAATTTGTTTCAACTACAAATTACATTGTGTACCGATAAAGGCGTCGTGCAAGGCTCACTCCCGCCGCAATCCAGCATCTTCCGACACCCCCAACGCCAGGGCGGTCATATCCAGCTTACCCCGTCCCTTCGCCAGGGCCGTCAATAAACGGTTATGCACCAGATCGGCGGCGGGCAACGGCATGCGGGAATTGGCCCCAGTCTCCAGGATCAACTCGATATCCTTCAGACCCAATGCCAGCTTGAAGCCAGGGGCGGTGTATTCTTCCTTGGCCAACAGTTCGCCGTAGAGATGGAACAGCGGCGCGTTCAAAATGGTACCGGTCAACAACTTCATCATCTCCATGCGGCCGATGCCATTCTTTTCGGCAAAGGTCAAGGTTTCGGCGTAGGTCTCGATCGACGCCAGGATCATGAAATTGGCCGCCAGCTTGGCGATATGCCCCTGGGCGGGGTCCTCACCCAGATCGTGTGTACCCTGCCCCATCGCCTCCAACAACGGCGACACTCGATGTTTGGCCGCCGCCATGCCGGAAAGCAGGATGAATAGCTTGCCGGCCGCCGCCGCCGTGGGTCGCCCCAACACCGGTGCGGCAAGGTAGTGCGAACCGTGAGCTCGATGCGCCTCCGCTAGGCGGCGAGCTAGATGTGGCGACACCGTACTCATGGACAGATGGATGCCATCCGCCCCCAATACCGCCGCCATGCCGTGTTCACCCAGCGTCACCGTTTCCAGCGCCGCGTCGTTGGCGAGCATGGTGATCACGATGCCACCCGGCTCCACCGTCTCGGCGGGGGTTTTCATCTCCCGAGCGCCTCGTTCCAGCAATTCCACCGCCTTGCCGGGAGTGCGGTTGTACACTCGCAGCGCATAGCCAGCATCAAGCAGTCGCCGCGCCATGGGCAAGCCCATGCTACCCAGACCGATAAAACCCACGGTTTCAGTCATTTCGTTTCCTCCGCCGGAATGAACGTCGTCAGTAGTTTATGGCACAATGGCTTCGTGCAATCGAACTGTCGAGGCCCCTATGTCTCTGCAACCCAAACCTCGTCTGACCCCCGAAGACTATCTGGCCCTCGAACGCAGCGCCGATTTCAAGAGCGAATATTTCAACGGCGAAATTTTCGCCATGACCGGCGCGAGCGAGTCGCATAACACGATCGTTGTCAATGTCAGCTCCGAAATTCGGCAACAACTTAGGTGATTTCCGAAGATTCTCATACCATGCAAGCGGGCCGAATCAGGATATCCCATTTGGGCAACTCGGGATGGCGTTCCAACCGAGCCTCTACCGCTTGCATGGCCTCTTTGGAAAGGGAGATACCTTTTTCATAGACCTTGCGAGTCAACTCCACAACCGGGTGAACACCCTTCCAAGTCATGCTCTTTGCCCACGCCAGCATGGTCTGAGCGTCGGCCAGTTTTGTGCCGTTCCAGTGCTTTTTCCAAATTTCCCCAGCAACGCTCCACCTGGATTCGTATTTGCTGTGGTAGGGCGGGTAGTACAGGAGCTGGAT
>NZ_SPMZ01000074.1 GCF_012939995.1 Candidatus Competibacter phosphatis
TCACGGGCCGCAGCCATCGACGACGGCATTTCGGGCTACTATCTCGTCAACGAAATGGCCCGGGTAGCCGAGAGCCTGGAAACCCTGATCGAGCCCCCGGGATTGGGCGGTGTTCCAAACCTCCCCCCTGGCGACGATGGCGGCTTGGCTAATCACCACGGCCGAGCAAGTCCAATTGCGAAAGTATCGCAAGCATCCGCGTGGACCCAAGAAGCCGCCCGTGAAGCGGGCCCACGATCCCCACCGACCTCATGTATCCGTGGCCCGCCTGCTGGCGTTGCGCCACCAGGCCAACTGAGCCGCAACCACTCAGATCTTGACCACCTTCAAAGCCCTGGAGGTCGAACCCTCGCGCGCCGGCGAATCTTTCCAGGTCTTCGTACAGATGCCGCGCAATTCCGCATCGGCGCTTCGCGGCAACCACCGCGATCCGGTCGATGTAGACGAACCGCTCGTATCGCGTCTTGAACCAGAGGAAATTGAGACTGCCGTACTCGGCCAACGGGTCGAGCGCGATCAGAAATCCGACGAGGGTTCCCGTTGCTTCCGCCAGTCGAAAATAGATTGCCTGTTCGTGCAACTGGCGCAACCCGATCGGCGTCAGGGCGCCGACGTGGGGCCGGTGCGCCTGGTTGAGGGCCAGCACGTCCGCCCAGTCGGCGGCGGTGGCGTCTCGCAGGATGATGTCGCTCACGGTGAGTTCGACCTCTTCGCGTTCTTGGGTCCCTTCGCGCGACACGGCATCGCGGCTCCGACCGGCAAGCCCGCCACCCGCCCGACAGGCACCGACCGGTCCGCGTTCGCCCGACCGCCGCCAGCCGGTCGATCCCGCATCCGACGCGTTCAAATGGCAAGAATGGCTTTTTCCCGCGCCTTTTCCAGCCAACGCGGGAACTCGTTCAGCAACCGATCGTACAGCTCGGCGTCCTTGATCGCGTCCAGATCGTTGACGGGCATGAAACCGGCATTATCGATCAGCCGGCCCGAGAGCTCGTCCAGCTTGTGCAGAAACGGGAAGTCCTCTTTGCCGATCCCGACGAACTGCACGAACACCGGCTGGCGGGATAGCTCGCGGATCACCTCTATGGTGGCCGACCGATCCGCGTTGCCGCCGTCCGTGATGAATATCACGAACGCGGGAGCCGGTTGGGGAGCGCGGTATTTCTTCAACAGCATCCGCAACGGCGGCGCGTAGTTCGTGGCTTCCCGGATTTTGTACTGCGCCAAGATCACCCGCTCGACGTAGCCCTCGATCTCGTCCAGCGTCACCGCCGGCAGCGGATAGGCGTTCGTCCCGAACAGCAGCAGGTCGATCTGGCCATCGTCGTCGAAAGCGACCGCCAAGCCGAGGATGCGCTCGACGACCCGCTGCACCACGCCGGATTTGTAGAGGGCGTTCATGGAGGCCGAAATGTCTAGCACCAGCACCACCTGGGCGCGCTGGCCTTCGATCCCGTGTTTGTTGGCGGCGAAGGCCGCTTTTTTGCTCAGATCGACGATGCGCTTGCGAAGATCGACGGACACCGGCACCTCCTTCACTCAGATCGAGTGTCGCTTCACCGGAAATCTATTTTGGCTTGCCGAGGCCCATTGGTTCCAGCCCGGCCTCGTCGCGCGCTTCGGGACGCGGCAAAAAAGTTCCCTTTTGCGCGGTCAGCATCAAGGCACTAACCTATTGATCCGGCAAGAGCCAAAAGCGGCAAAAGGGTCGGGCAAAACTATTGGCCTGACGTTGACAACCGCCGGATATTTTCACGAATGAAAGCGGCAAATTTCGCGGTATCTCCCCGATGGAAGGCTTCAATCGAGGCTTGCGTCATCGCTTCCGGACTCATGCTCGTCCAGTCGATCCCGTAACCGTTGGCGCGGGCCAGGTGGTTGACGAACTCGCGTTGCGCCCGGCCGTTGCCTTCCCGGAACGGATGCAAGGCATTGATCTCACCAAGGTAATAGGCCGCTCGCTCGCTGAACGCGGCGGTGTCCAATCCTTTCAGAGATTGCTCTTTCGCCAGTTTTTCGAAAATCGGACTGGCCGCTCCGACAATGCGCGCGTGGTTGGCGAAATAGGAATTTCCCTTGGAAAGATCGATGGTTCGGATTTCGCCCGCCCAATCGTACACATCGCCGAAAAGATGCCGGTGAATGGCTTGCAGGTGGGCAAGATCGAAGTGCCCCGCAATCGGCTTCTGGCTCAATTCATAGCTTCGCCACGCCACGAAAGAAGCCTCGGCCTTTTCCAGCTCGCTTTCGTCGGTGATGCCCAGCCGGTTCCGGAGAACGCCCGTTTCAGGATCAAGGTAGTGATCCTGGCCCTCGTACTTCGCCATGCGCAAACTTTTCGTAGGTGTTTCTAATACCGTCCGCGATGTCGATCTCGCCTCGGGCGGCCCGCTTCATGTCCTCGATCACCTCAAGCGGTACTTCGAGCCCTTCAAGCCGCTGTTGGGCCACGGCGTTCTCGACGGCCTTCAGATTGAAGCGGATTTCCTGTTCGTTCGGCATACAACCCCTCCTGCCTGCTGGTAAATTACCTATAACACGGGGGGTTGAAAAATTCACTAAAGAACAGCAATGGACAAAATGTACTCTTCTATCCTCTGTTGACGGGGCGGACCCTCGCAAGCCCTTGAATTCGCAAGGAACCAAACCGCCGAACATGAGACAAACGAAGGATGAACGCTAACACCTGACCTCGCGCGAGGTGGACTGCCTGCTGGACGCCGTCCAGGGGCGCGGCACGAGGCCCGCGACCGCTGTCTGGTGCTGCTGCTCCTGTTCCGCCCAAGCGTGGGATCGCGGCAAGGCATCGCATAGGGTCTCGTCGCTGCCATAGCGTTTAAGATACCCATATGAATTCGCGTCCCCTCACCGGACCGCGTAATTCAAAAACAGCGAAATCACAGATTTAAAGTCTGGGTTTTCACATTTTGCTCCCCTAAAAGCAAAAAATAAGGGGAAAGAGCAAGAGGCGGCTGCTTCCACCCGCCTCCTTTACAGTCTTTTATCCCCTGTCTCGTAAGCCCGAATGAGAATGCCGGCGGGAATGTGCATTCTCTCGCTCAGACGGCGGATCATGTGAATGGTCAACGGGCGCTTGCGGGAAAGTACCTCGGAAACCCGGTTCCGTCCGCCAATCATCGGCTCCAGGTCCTTGCGGCTCATGCCAAGCGCTTCCATCCGATGCTGGATGGCCTCGATAGGGTCTGGCTCCTCAATGGGGAAGTGTTTTTCTTCCCATGCCTCGACAAGCGTCGCCAGCACATCCAGCCGGTCTCCATCCGGCGTCTCGGGCTCCGCGTCCATCAACCGCTCGATTTCCTCAAGCGCGGCCCTGTAGTCCCGTTCGGTTCTAATCGGTTTGATGTCCATGTCTGGCCTCTTTCATACCTGGGTTACATCGATTTTGTCGTACGCCGCATGCGTGCCTACAAAGCGGATATACAGGATCCGATAGGGATAGTTGACCTTCACCACCAGCCGATATTTGTTCCCGGCGATGTTGAAACACACCCGGTTATCTTCCAGGATGCTGGCGTTTCGATAGTCTGCCTTCACCTCCACCGGGGCTTTCCAGTCCGCCTTTTGCGCGAACTTAAACCACGCCTTCAACGGCTGCTCGGCGTCCGGATGGCGGTCCCAGAATTCCTGGAGCGCTTTGCGGGCGATAATCCTCATTCATTCAGTATAGCCATGTTCCCATTTTGGGATCAATAAAATAATAGTTTTGATCGATCAATAAATTATTTCAAGCTGTTAGCTTGCCGCCTCGACTCTATTAACCGCGCGATAACCGCGTCTTTCCTTCTGCCGGCGGATTTTCGCGCCTGCCTCGATGGCGGCGGCTTCGGTCTCGAACCCAGTTTCCCGGACCGTGCCGGAATGCCCGATCCGGCCCCATTCCCGGATCAGCATCCATGAACCAAACAGAGTCTGGACTACGGTGAGGGTATAGAAGCGCTGCCGATTATGAGCCGGCTCGCGCCGCTCCAGATAGATCGCGGTCATCGTCACTCTCCTCGACTGACCCCAGGTGCCACGGAGCGGTCTAAACCACGGACGACCGCCCTGTACCCTTGACTGTCAAGACAGTCGCCATGGGGGCGGGGAATACGGAGTCACACCAAGGATCAATCGTAAAGAGAAGACCCTTGCCCAGCCTTCTCAAATTCCGACGATCGTCCTTCAGAGCGCCCCGTCCACCCACCGCCACAAATGCAGCGCCAGGAACGAGCGGTAAGGAGCGAACCGGGCGGCGGCTTCCGCCAGGGATTGCCCCTCACGGAGCAAGCGGCGGAAGGCTTTGTTGGCGGCGGCATCCCGGTCCGGCCAGATATCCGGTTCCTGAAAATAGAAGATCGCGGCCATGTCACCGGTCCACGGGCCGATGCCTCGAACCCGGCACAAGTGCGCGGTGCGGGCCTCGGAGGTGAGGGCGCGCAGGCGAGTTGGGCACAAGTCGCCTCGGGCTTCGGCCGCGTTCAGCGCCAGCAGCGTTTGGACCTTGGGGCCGGACACCCCACACGTCTTCAGGATCGGGGCGTGTTCCTCGGTCCAAAAGGCCAGCAGATCGCCCGCATGCGTGTGGGCAGCTTCTTCGACCCGTCCCCAGATCCGGCGGGCTGCTTTCACCGACAGTTGCTGGCCGATCACGGCCCGAGCCAGGAACACGCCCAGACTCCGCGTTGCCGGTTTCGGCAACGCCAGCGGCCCGGCTGCCGCGATGCCCTCGGCCAGTTCGACGGACAGACCTCGGGCGGTTTCGACAAGATGGCGATGGATGTGCGTTTTCATGTTCAGGGAAAATCCGGTGATCGTTGGAGCCGACTGCCCTGGAACCCCGATCATGTCCGATAATGCCACCCCACACCGCACTGACCTGACCGACGCCGCCGAATCCCCCACCACCGATGACCTGGTGGCGCTGGCCCATGCCCGCCGCCAAGGCATTCTCGACGAGACCGGCGAGTAGTGGCTCGCGCGTCTGCCCGAGCGGCTGCGCGCCCTGGCCGATTGGGTGCTGGATGGCAAGATGGCAGGCGGTGATGTGGCCTATGCCGTGGCGGTACTGATCGACAGCCTCGAACACGCGCCGGGCGCCACCGGTTCGCACCGGCACTGAGCCGATGATCACCGACCCGCCCTGCCTCGCGTCTCGCCAGCTTCCGAGATGACGGCGATGGAAAAGGCCTGGTGAACAGGCGCCGCGTTGCCGCGCCGCGCGGGATCAAAGCGTGGCGTGCGTTCCATCGCACAACGGTTGGTTGCCGGTGCGCTTGCAGCCACAGAAATAGACCGTGCCGGATTTCCGCGCTTGGTATTCCACCGGCTCGAAGCCGCTGCCTTGGTGACTGCCATCGCAGAAGGGTTGGGTCTGACTCCGACCGCACGCACACCACCAGTAGCGCTGGCCGGCTTCCACCACCACGGGATAAGGGGATTTCTGGACCATCAACGGTTCGGTCATCGCGTTCTCCTTGCCATGCGGGTTATAGACTTCATGATCGCCCACGACTTGGTTTTGGGCACATTGCTCGGTCTCCGCCTGGCCGGCTGTGGGGATCGACATGATGCCATCTCCTCCGCCCTGGCGGAATCACACCGGCGGGCCGCCTCTGGCGATGCGGCGGCTCAACTGGGCCTGAGGCTGCGTTACGTCACTGGGACCGACATCGCGCCCGACGAACACACCGCCTTGGATTGGATTGGCTGGGCCACCGTCCAAGGGAACGCCGCCGCTCCGTTTGAGTTGGGTAGCTTTACACCCTGGGTACCGCGCCGGGACCACGGGCGGGCCGCCGATGGGCTGCGCCGGTCCGCGCTCCAAGGCTTTGCCCCGGCTCAGACCCGCCTGGCGATGCTGTATCTCGCTGGCGGGCGTGGCCAAGGATCGGGTCGATGCCGGCGCCTGGCTGTTGCTGGTCCTAGCGAAGCCTGGTCTAGTGCCATCCGGCGAAGCTGGGCTAAGTCTCGCCGCTGGCGGCGCCCGCTTCCTGCTGGATCTCAGCCTGATAGTTCTGAATCTCGTGTACGGGCGGACCGTGCATGAGGATCTCATCGTGGGCGGTGAGGGCATCGTAAGCGGTCTGGTACTCGTCCTCGACAATCAGCTCGGTCCGGGCGGGACCCAGCGACGGACCAGCGCTGGCCAGCGCCAGCTCGCGCGGGGTCAAATCCAGCACCGAGGCGTAGGCTTCCCGCATCGCGTCGATGTAGACCGCTACCGCTTCGGCCGGCTCCGCCCCCTGAGCCACACCTTTGGCGGCCTCGGTAAGCGCCGCCCATCCCATGGTTTCGTCCAGCCAGCTATCCAGCTTGTTGACCGCCACCGGCATGAGCATGCAATCGCCGAACACCACAACGAGATGACGCTTGATGGTCACGTTCGTGACCGGGACCGTGGGCAGCAGACCATCGAACAGTAACAACCCCGGACTGGTGTGACAGGCCGGTTGCTCGACCGTCCCCTGAAATGCTTGCCAGAAAGCGCCCTTGCACTCAATGCGAGTCTGCGCGGTGAGCGCGTCGCGCCGCTTCATTTCATGCAGCAGCACCATTTCGCGGGCAACGGTGCCTAAGCGTCGCTGGCCGTACAGCATCAGGCGATGCTCCAGATCCCGTGATGGCGTGGCCCGGCTATGCGAGCCCGTCTTATTGATAAACTTTCTTTGGCCATCCGGGGATAACGCCGCCAATCGGTCCAGTCGCCGCTCAAATTCCGGAACCCGTTGCCGGGCCTGGTTGACGATTGCTGCAAGACGGGCTTGCTGAAGCCGTGACATAGTGCCCTCCCCCTATCCATCCTGACACCCCTTGTGCTTTTCAAGTATAGAAAAAAGCCGCCGATACGGTCGTCATCACGAACATCAACTCGAACGACGCCGTGCGCTCGGCCCTCCGGATTCCTCACCGCCAACCGCCCGAACCCAGTTTTTTGACAGGACCGCCTCTGAATCACCTAATGGCTTGGCGTGCCGTCGTGGCGCGCATCGGCGAGCGGGGTTGCCTACCGCACCACCCGGCCGTCGCTCATCACCACGATGCCCTGGCGAGCATCGACCGTCCGCACCGCGCCCAGCGCTTTCAGCCGCTCACCGGCGACCACGGTCACCTCCCCACCTTTCGGCGTGCGCAACCAGGCGCGGTGGCCGCTGACCGCCTTCACCGACCAACCAGGAACCGCACGGCCGTTGGCCGAGAGGACGGTTTCGGCACCGAACGGTCCGCCCAGCCCGCCGCCACCGGCCCGCTTGAGCCGGGCCTCCACGTCCTCGACGGTGGTTTGCAGGGTGGCGATGGCCCGCCGGGCGGCGCTCAGGTCCGCCTGGAGCCGGGTCTGGCGGGTGTCGTCCCGGAGGCGTTGTTGACCGGCCTCGCTCACCAGCCCTTGCACCATCTGGCGAAGCGCGATGACTTGTTGGCCCAAGCCGTCCAACTGACCCTGGACCTCCGCCAACCGCTTCAGGGTTTCGGCGTCCAGATCGGTCAGAAAATCGTACTGCTCGCCGTCCCGCACGGTGAATCGCGGCAGTTCGGCGGGCGGCGCGCGGGGCGGCTGATCCCGGAGCGAGGCCCCCTGGGTCGCGGACAACACCGGGGAAGCGGGCGCCTTCCGATCGGGCATCGCGGCGGGAGCGGGAGCGTCGGTGGCGGTGGGCGACCGAGCCGACTGGGCCGACCGATCCGCTAGAGCCGCCAGGCTGGGCGTATCGTTCGAGGGAGACCCCCACCGCGACACGTCGTACAGGCCGGTTTCGCGCAGGACACCCGCCGCGCCGTACCATAGGGCCACGACCACCGCGACCACGACGACACTCATCCCGAAGCCGGGCCACCGACGCGGCGGTTTGACGGCCGATGGGCGATCGGTGACGGGCGGTGCGTCCTGGCGGGCCTCCTCGTCTATTGACGGCAACTCGGACATGGCGAGACTCCTTCGGCAGTGGATTACCGGGAAGCGGACGGCAAAGCGGACGGCCTGACCGGGTCGCTCGCCGGCGGCCAGCGCTCCGGCGGCGCGGTTCGCGGCGTCGGGGACGCGGCGGTGGCCGTCGACGGTTCTCCGGTGTCCTGACGGGATTCCACCGGCGCGACCATCAGCACGCCGATGCCCGTCCCGGCGGCGACGACAATGGTATTGGGCCGCTGGAAGTTCTCGGCCACCGCCGCGCTCATCCGTTGCCCCACAGTCCCCAGGGCCTCGCGCGCGATGTCGCCGTGATCGATCCCGTCCTTCGGTACGGTGACGACGCTGCCAAAGGCAGAGACCGTCGAGATGCTGTTGCTGTTACGGACGGCCTGGCCGTAGCCTTCCAGAAAACTCGACGCCAGCAGGGAGCCCCAGCGTTCCAGAGTGTGATGATCGACGCCGGTGGCCAGCGCCGTGCGGGCGGACTCGGTGTCGATGGCATAGGCGCGGATGGCATGGGTCTGGCGGTCGGGGGTGGTCAGAACGTTGAACGCGACCTGGACGCGCTCCGGACGACTCCCGACGACGGGCGGAAATGTGGCGAGCGTCCCCAACAACATCGCGCCCTTGAAGCGTTCGCCCACCACCTGGGCGCGCACCGGACCCGGCTCGTCGCTATTGATGGCCGTTTGCAGGACGGCAAAGAGGATATCGCCCGGCTGCGGAAGACCCCGCCCATCCCGTGGGCGCGGCGCGCGTGATTCGGTCCGAAGCACCTCGGCCCGTTTTTCCGCTTCGGCGCGCGCCCGCTGGCCCTGGACATCCTCGAAGACCACCATCCGCGTCGGTGGCGGCTCGAAGCGTTCCCGATAGGCCATCAGATCCTGGGCCTGGTTGTGCATGGCGCGGGCGAACGCCGCCGTCAGTCGGTCGGTTTCGTCCGGTGGCGCGGCACGCGGCGGCGCGGATGCGGCGGCGGCGGGTGGCGCGGCGGTTCGCGGCGGGGATGGCGCGTCGGGCGCCGTATCGCCCGCGCGCGGTTGCAGTTCGGGCGGGGACGGCACCGCGCTACCGCCCCGTTCGCGGGCGGTGTTGGCACGGTGTTCGTCCGCCATGTGTTGCAATCGCGCGTATTCCGGCGTCTGCGGTCCACCCGGCACGGATTGGACCCCGTTCACGCCCGGCGCGTGCGCGGCGGACGGGACCGGCATCGCGGGTTCCCAGGTGGCCCACAGGGTGGCCACCCCGACGACCACCAGGCCCAAAACCAATCCGAGCGCCTGTTGTTGATTCAGGGACATCGCCATCGTTCTCACTCCTTGACCAGGGCTTCGGTCATCTGGCCGTTGAAGCTCACCAGCAACACCGGGACATCCGGCAATTGGTAGGCGTGGAGGCCACTGGGCTGGCTGGCTCGCTGGCGGTATTCGGGGCTGTACAGTTCGGCGACCGTGCGCAGATACAGCGCGTCCCCGTCCCGCCACGCCATCGCGTCCGGCTCCACGCCGCCGATCTGGACACGGATCGCCGCCGCCGAGGGCGGTAACCCGTTCAACACATTGAGCAGCGCCGCGTCGATGCCGGTGGGACTGGCCGCGTGGTACTCCGTTGCGGCGTTGGGTCCGGCCAGGGGCAGCTTGAACTCCTTGCGGGCGTCGATGGTTTTCTGGCCCAGCGCCAGGCTCAACACCACCGGCGTGTGCAGGGCCTTGAGCGTCACGACCAGGTTGCCCGCCCCCGCCCCCGCGACCGGTTGCACCACCAGGAGGGTGGGGAGATCGTCCTTGTCGCCACTGGTGGTGCTGGCGGACACGGCGAACAGCTTATCGTTGAATCCCTGATAGGCCGTGATCGGCCAAATGGCGCCGGTGCGGTCGGTAAAGACGATGCTGGTGCCAAACCCTTGGGCCACCCGGACCACGGGTGGCCGCGTCGCGTTCAAATTCAGCGCCTCGGCGGTCATCACGGCTTCGGGTGGTCGCTGGTCCGCCGCCACCGCCTCGGTGATCTCCAGGGATCGAATCAGGCTTTGCAACTGGTCCGGCGTCATCGGCGTGAGGGTGTCCTCGGTCTGCTCAAACGCTCGGTCCCGCGCCCGCTCGCGGCGAGCCTGATGGCCGTGTTCAAGCGCTGGATTCGGCGGCGGTGGCGGTGACGGTGGCGACTCGACGACGGGCGGCGCGGCG
>NZ_SPMZ01000075.1 GCF_012939995.1 Candidatus Competibacter phosphatis
AGGTATAGTGGGGAAAATCTTTAGGCAAATACCGCCATTGACAACCCGTCTTGTTCAGGTTAAAAAATGGCATTTATCACTTCGCGGAGATCGACTTTACGGGGCCGACCTGTCGTATAAGGATCGGCTTTTTTTAAAATCGGCTCCAAGATTTCCCATTCTTCATCTGTCAAATCACTGGGATACCTCTTACCAGGAATTTCTTTTGGCCAAGCCATGCAGCACCTCGAATAGAATCTCTGAAATTAAAATAATCGCCGGATTTTGGCTTATTTTATCAAAAATACTATAATAATATCAATGTGTTAGTTTTTGTACAGCTTCTAACCGTCCCCTGGCCGACGTCAACGTGTTGCCGTGCAAGGACGGCTCTCACGAAGTCGTGGTCTGCTTCATGCCCGACCCCGACGTGTTGGTGGGCGAAGGTAACTCCAAGGCATTCTTGGCCTTGGATGCCTCCGCTTCTCTCAAAGCCATGTACGGCGGCGCTACCGTCTTCGACACCGCCCCCAACTACGTGCAAGCCGTCGCCCGCAAGATGGGCGAAATCCTGACCTCGGTCACCAAGAACGGCAAAGTCTCGGCGCTGTACTGGGCGGTCAGCCCGGACGGCAGCAAAATCGAAATGATCGGTGAATTGGATGATGCGGATTGGACCAAGGTCACCATCAGCGGCCCGAAACGCGAGAAATGGGGACGCGGCACCAAACTGCTACCCGCGATCCAGTACGGCGTGGAGCAGGTTGCCAAAAACGCGGACTGGACCATGGGCGTTATCGTCACCGACGGGATCATCGAAGACGAACAGGACTGCCTCAACTACTGCCTGAGCGTGGGCAAGGCCATCGCCGACGGCAAGCGCAAGCCCATCAAGCTGGTGCTGATTGGCATCGGTCAGGATGTGGATGAAGCTCAATTGGAACGCTTCGACGACATGTTCGAGGGCAGCGGTATCGACTACGATCTCTGGTCGCACGGCATGGTGGCTTCGATGCAGGAAGAGACCGACATCCTGGCGGTGCTTTACGGCGAACTGATGGATGAAGAGGTCACCGTTGCCTCGTCGGGCAGTGTCGAGGATGGTTCCGGCAAAGTGCTGGCGTCTTGGTCCGATGGGTTGCCCGGCAAGTTCCGGGTTATCTTGCCCAAGGGGCAAAACACCCTCGTGATCCGCACGCCCAACGGCAGCGTCGAGCAGGATCTCTCCGAGGCGATTTAGCCGCCTCCCCCGCGCCATTCGGCGATGGAGAAGCCCCGCATGAAATCCATCGTGATTCCAGCCGGCCGCACCGCGCCAGAATTTGGCAAGGTGACTCTCTGGCCCAATCAAACCGGCCTGAAGGTGGAAATCACCATTCTCAGCGAACCGCAGGGCCGGGAAGCGGAGGGCTGGCGCACCGGAATCGCCCTGGACGCCAGTTCCTCAATGCAAGACGCCTACGGTCGCCGCTTGCTGGGCAAGGTGCCGCCAGCTCTACTCCAGGAGTACGCCACCAAGGGTTGGGTGGAAGAACGGCAAGCCGATGGTCGCCCCTTGCGCGTCTTTCAGCGCGCGGCCTACGACGACGCCATCGCGCGTGGCCACTTGAAATTCACCCCGAACACCGTGGAGCCCTGCGCGCGGGAGTGGATCGCCTATCTGGCCGGTAACCTGGATGCGCACGGCGAAACGGCAGTGATTTATTGGGCATGCGGGTCGGGTGAACAGATCGAAGTGCTGGGCGACATAGGCGAGGACCGCGCCGCCCAAACCGCGATTCACGGCCCCATCCAAACCACCTTTGGCGTGCAAACACACCTACTGCCTGCCCTGCGCTACTTCGCCGACCGCTTCACCGCCGCGCGGCGCGGCATGTACCTGTTTATCACCGATGGGCGGATCGATGATTTCGAGGCTGTTACCCGCTATTCCACCCAACTTGCCCAAGCGATTGAAGCCGGCCAACGCCATCCGCTCAAAGCCGTCCTCATCGGACTGGGCGATCAAATCGATCCCACCCAGATGGAGGCATTGGACACGCTGGATACCGGCACGGCCATTGACGTATGGGATTGTAAATACGCTGGAGAAATACGCTCCCTGCGCGACATCTTTGCCGAAGTGGTCAGCGAGCACCAAACCGTCGCGCCCACCGCGACCGTGTACGACCACCAAGGCGCCGTCATCAAGAGATATACCGACGGCGTGCCCGCCCGTCTTCAGCTTGAACTACCCCCCGGGCTGCACGGCCTTCGAACTCGATGTGTTGGGGCGACGCATCCGCCAGTCACTTTCGCTTCATCCCTGATCGCAGGAATATCGCCATGTCGCTATGGAATAAATTATTCGGCAACAAACCACCATCAATCTCGAATCCGGCCGTTCCTCAGCTCACTCTCGGCAGAAACCGGCAACTACCTAGTCAGCAGGTTGCTTCTGAATTCGGCGAAGTCGACGTGCAACCAATAGGTAGCTATAACCGGATTCTCTTTACCATCTTGATGGAACCCACCGGCACGGAAGCGGAAGGCTGGCAAACCGGCGTAGCGCTGGACGCCAGCGCCTCCATGCAAGGGGCGTTCGGCCGATTGCTGTTGCCGGGGCCGAAAGGTCCCTTACCGGAATCACTCCAGACACAATACGAACACGAGGGCTGGATCACTAAAACACAGCAGGATGGCGGCAGCTACCTCATGTATTCCATGCCCGCCGTGCAAGATGCCCTGGAGCGCGGTCATTTTGTATACACCCAGAATGAAGTGGAACCTCAGGCGCGTGCTTTCACCGCCTATCTGGCCGACAATCTCGACGCCGATGGCGGTACCACCGTGATCTACTGGGCGTGCGGCGATGGCACGCGAGTTGAAATCGTCGGAGACCTGACGGGAAAAGATTGCCAGCAAGCCGCATTTATCGGCCCCAGCAGTCTGGAATTCGGCAACGCCACCCATTTGACTCCCGCCGTGCGCTATTTTGCCGAACGCTTTCGAGATGCCAAACGAGGCATGTACCTCTTCATCACCGACGGCCGCCTTGACGATCTGGAAGCGGTCAAGCGCTATACCATCGATCTTTGTCGAGAGATCGAGCAAGGGCGCCGCAATCCGCTCAAGTGTGTGTTGATCGGGTTAGGTGAAGAGATCGACGAGGAGCAAATGGAAGAACTCGACGATTTGGATTCAGGAACGGATGTGGATATCTGGGATCACAAGATCGCCAATGAAATGCGTGACTTAAAGGAAATTTTTGCCGAAGTGGTAAGCGAAAACCAAATCATCGCTCCCACCGCCCGCATTTACGATTCGGACGGACAAATCATCAGGAATTTCACCGACGGTTTGCCGGCCAAGGTGACCTTTGACTTACCTCAGCGTTCGACCTGGTTTGAACTCGAAGTGGCTGGCAGACGGATACGGCAATCTATCATCTGAGTTTTTCATATCTTACGGGGCACATTGCCCGCGCTGGTGTCGAATGTGATCAAGGCTCATATATGGTCGCCTCGGTTTGCTCAAGCATCAATCGATGACGGCGAGACGAGGAAGATTGCGGCCATATACATGGACTCGCTCCCGTTTGCCACGGGATTTCGTCTGTTGGCTGAGGGTAGCCGTCCGTCGCGGGACCAGACCCAGCCAATCCGCGAACTGGCGTCCGTTTTTAAAGGCCTTTGCATCCCCGATACTGGCCAGGAGGGCGCTCGCGATCAGAGGACCGACCCCGCGCGTACTTGCTCCAGTCGGCAACTTGGTGATGAGACGCGAGGAAGCTGCTGGATCTGCCGATCATAATGAGCGATACGTTCATCCAAGACCACCAAGTGCTCATATAACTCCGCGAACATCTGCCGTGTCAGCACGGTCAGGTCATTGTCAGCATCCTCCAGGATCGCGGGGAGCAGCTTACGCACCTGGGCTGGCGTAAGCTGCATCTGGACGTGGATGCCGAAAATCACGAGGCAATCGCCGTAGATTTAAAAGCTGCGTTCGTCGGCGATGCCGAGGTCTTGCCGGCGCTGCTGGAGTCACTGCCCGCCGATGGGCCGGTCACCGCTGTCGCCGCCGATGGGGCCTACGATACCCGGACCGGCCACGCTGCCCTCCTGAACCGTCAGGCCGCCGCCTTAATTCCGCCCCGCGCCGACGCGGTGGCGTGGTCGCCGCTGGCGGATGGGCGAACCCATCCACGCACCGCCATGGTCGAACACCTCCGGCAACAGGGTTCCAAGTCGTGGAAAATCGAGAGCGGTTACCACCGCCGCAGTCTGGCCGAAACGGCCATGTTTCGCCTCAAAACACGCTTTGACGACCCTTTGCGCAACCGCCGTTTCGACACCCAGACCACCTCAGCTTAGGCACGCCTGGCCGCCATGAACATCATGACGCGGCTCGGTATGCCCGATACCGTCGTGGCTTGCTAAACCCAAACCCCATCAGACAAACCTCATCCTTCATCCGATTTATGTAATAAAGCCCTGTCGATCCACCAATCATTGCGCCCACCAGCTTTCACTAGAGTCAATCGAAGAGAAATGCGAACTTCTTTTCTTTTACCCTGATACTGAAAGCTTACGTCCACCTCTGATGAATCATTGCCGATAAATCTTGATTGAATTGTGTTAACAACCAGACCGCCTTGATTAGCTTCTCTCCACCAGGCTACGTAACCATCATAGCCATTCCGTTGTCGATCTTGAAACGCTGGAGACAAGTAAGCCCATGCTTCATCATAATGTTCTGTCTTAATTGCATTAAAGTAGTCCCTTACAAATTGCATTGAGGACCTCTGTGCAGGTAATTTTTCCACATTAATAGCAGGATTGTATGTTTTCCATATTATAAGTCCAACCCAGGACATCAAAAAAAACTAATCCAAATCCAAAAAATCAATCGTTTAGATAACCACCGAATCTTCAAAGAAAAAAACCAATAATTTATTTAGCCCACGAGCAATTAAATCCCCTGCACGTACGAAAAAAACGAAGTGCATCCCCGTACATATAGGACACTAGGAACACAGTCCCTCTTTTTTTCGCGAAGGATTGAACTTAGCAAGCTCTCCGGGAAAACTAATAGGTCAGCCACAGCAATCATGATGAGATTTAATAACCGTCCCATTACCGCGAGCATAAAAGGTAGCACACGCAGCAGAAGCAACGAAACCAGCAGTACCACCATTCCCACTATGAAAATGTAGCGCGAAAAAATCGGGCACTTCAGCTAACAGCTTCCATATGTCTAGCCCTGCAATCTCTAAAGGATTCACTGTTACAGCCTAATTGGTCATTTTGACCAATTAGGCTCCTCTGTTTCTTTTTTTATCTTGTATTGCCTCTAGGTTGTTCTCGTCAGAATTGCTGGTATCAATAGCAATACTTAATGCTGTCTCTGGCGGCTCTCCATTGCTAGTCTTTCTCATGCCAGGTAAAGCAACAGATTTTTCAACTGATGATTTTAACCCGGGTAAAAGTCCTTGTAATAAACGCTTCACTTCACTTTCAAGCTGCCATCCTTCTATAGCATTCGAACGCAATAAGGTCTCCAATATAGTAACTCCATGAGCCCTGTCTAATCTTTCTCGCTCGGTAAGATAGTCCAGTACCTGTTTTGCTTCTTCCCGATGACCTACAAGATAATGCGCTAACAAGGCTATATCACCAGTTTCAATAAGATTTACATAGTTTGTTTGAGCAGCCTCTGCTTTCAATTGTGCTATTGCCTCTTCGTCAGGTGAAGCTTTACATGTTACCCGGATAACCTTGAAACCATTTTCGCTGACAGCCTCGATCACGGCTTCCTTCATTTTACGTTCCGCATCCCCTGTATCCTTGATTTCACAGTCTCGGCCGACTGGTCGAATTACATCCTCAATAGGACTTATCAACCATTGAGCAACATCTGTAATGTTCCGCTCCACGATAAGTTGCGGCTGATCAACCAAGCAGCGAAAGGCAATCTCAACATGAAATTTCATTAGCTCGTTCTTGCTGGGAACACTGAAGGATAATCTTAGGGGGTGTTCTGTCACATCGACTCGATAGGCTAGCTTGTAGGTCCATCGTGACTCTCCCCAGGTTATAGTCCGCTCGCCTTGCTTGCATGTCAGTAACGGCCGATTGGGACCAGAAAAAACAAACGCCTCTCCTGGTTTTGGCATCAAAGCTGGCTTAAGCCAGCCTCTTTTTGATAAATCTTCTTCGCCCAAAATTGGGTTATATGTTTCTGGCTCGACCATATCGTATGCCCTTCGAATAAATCAAAAAATTTCTACGTGCTATTACTAACTAGTGATGCTAGTTTTATTCAGTAAGCCATTGATTTTCATGAGAGCCGATCTCTGGGCGCCATCAATATTTGTCCTATAAGCAATTGAATTTCAAGTAAAAAAACAAACTACCACCAAAGGTTACTATCAAATGTTCTGCAATTTTTTCCCAAATCTTAGCTGCAGTATTTCTTCGATCCTTCAATGCCCAACGCTGTAAGTGATGATCGATCCGTTCTTTTTTCAAGTGCTGATCCAGAAACCCTGAGGCGATATAAGATGCTCCCCAGTACTGGGTACCAGCGAGAATCAGCGTCGGCTAAATCGAGCCAATATCTAATTTCTTCAAGCGCTAAACTCCGTGTGTCAAGCATATTTAGCACGTACCTTAGTAGAGCTACCGTGACCGTTTGATAGACACGCTTGTTGGGGTTAACAGCCTGTTCGTGGTGTTTCTGTTCCTCCAAAAGCAACCATAACAGCGTAGGAACTTCAGTGTCGCCGGGGTTCGGGATTATCCTCGATTGTTGCATCAAGCACCAAAATACTAGTGCACTAACCCGCCGTTCCTTTCTAGTTTTCGCCTCTTCTGCCCAACTTTGCAGCGTGATGAGGACCATTAGATAGCGACTCGGTTGCAGCCCCCCCGAGCTGAAAAAACCATCGTAACAGCCGTACCTACACCCAAAATCAATGCATCACTCCCAGAATTCGCGATCGTATGCAAGTCTCGCATGGAAGCGTCAGGGAACCGCCATGAGACATAACCAAGTGCTAGAACAGCCGTCCAGCATAGAGAAGGGCTATCAGTCAATCTCGACCAATGACGAAGTAGTTTCAATACTTGGGGCGCTAAATTGTTATCCTGTGCTGCAACGCTTAGGGATAGTGCTGCAAGCGCCCAAAGATTTGAATCATCTGACTTCGCCCAATTCCGTACCACATCATCTAAAACAGTTCTGAAATCATGTCGACTCAAGGTTCCAACTGCAACAGCTAGACGCTGCCGAACTTCGGTTCTATGATATATCCCAAGCTGGTAAATCCACTGTAACAACGTCTTTCTCAAATTAGCGTATTCATGCCATACATAAGCGAGTACGGCTGGTTGATAGCCTGGATTTTTCAGGCTAACAATCTCTATTGGACTTAGGCCCCATTCAGTATTTTCCTGCCCTTGTTGTAATTGCGCCCAAGTATCCTGCAAGAGCTCTGTGCGGGTCTTATCGAAGGTTGATTCAACCGGAGAAGATTCAGTGGAATTAGGCATGGTGCACAACATCTTTATCAGACGCTCACTCTCTTCTTCTACCACTTGGTATTTGACTCCGCTGAGAACAGATAACGTAATTAGAAATACACGCTGTCGAAGGTCGCGATGGTCATGAAACCATGATTCAACCGCTTGCTGTATGTGGACGCCAAGCAAGAAAATTGCGTCGGATAGTGATAATTCATTCCTGGCAACTTTTGCCAACAAGAAGGCAAAACGATCTATATCAGATGGATTAGATATTTCGGTTAAAGTTGATTGGACTTCACTGGTACTGAGCAACTTGTCAGCAAGCTGCGCATCTGGCATGTGCCATTCCAAGTGCCTTGCCAGTGTCATCTGTCTGTCCGGAAGATCTTGCCATGTCAACAGATAATCATCTTGCAGATGCGACAAATCCAAGTAATAAGGATCGGCAGTGATAATAAAATAGCTATCTTGTTGCTTTAATATATCGCTTAAATGTCTTAGGATATGCTGAGTTACTCTAAGTCCTGACGTTTCCGTAGGGCGCAAAGAATTAATAATATAAGCCTTGCCGACCGCATAATTAAATGTTGCTAGGTCTAAGATAGTGGGATCTAATTCTAGTATTTCACTGATATTTACTTGAGTCAGCAAACGAATCGCAGATGCCCGTTTACCGAGTTTCGTGGAACCGTAAAGTATGACGAGACGTTTTTTGTTGGAGTATCTGTAATGCATTGCAAAACTTAGAGGTCTCTACATAAACCCGTGATATTTTCTTCAAATCCTCGATGGAAACCTGGGCGACGACTTCCTTGGCGGAAGTAATGGTCGGTTTTCGATAATCGCCTCCGATTACGGAACCATGTACAAAAGCATTTTCTCCAAACTGATTGCCGATGGTTCGCGCATCGATATAGATACTCTTCAATTCTTTTAGGTGCTTGCGGATATCGTCATTTTTTGGATATGCCATCCAAAAAAAACTTCAAAGTTGAAGCCAGCGGCTCCGGACTTGACGGCGGATGCGGATGCGGATGCGGCACCTTCGGACTTGGATTGTTCAGTAGATGGATCCATAGTATCAAGCGCTAGCGTGTGAGGTCCCGACCAATAATGGGCCCATTAACAACAGTATTATCACCAAATTTGTTACCGATAGTGCTGGTATCGATTGCGAGTACCATAGATTCTTGTCGTAGCGGATCAGGAGGTGTGTAAGCAAGTTGCCGTTCTATGAAGCTCTTGACCCGCATATAAACGAGCTGTTGTGGTGATGACGGCTTACAGATAGAAATATGATCTTCCTCAAGAGGTATCGGTATAACTCCAGGAATACCAGGATCAGCACTGGTTTGGTTCACCACCATAACGCCATGAGTAGGGCGGGTTTCATAATAGACTTGAATTGGAATGTGGGATAAAAGTTTATGATTTCGATAGAGATGATTCAGCTCACGCAGGCGCGAATGATGTGCCTCTAGCTCACTAATAGTGACGGTGGGTCTCAATATTCCACTGAGATACTTGAGCCAGCTTGCTAGATCAGAGCCGGAGTGGGGAGTAGATAGGAATACGATCCCGCAGGTATTGGCGACCAAAGTTGTCCAAACGGGTTGTCCAAAATCCAAGGCATGTCGTAACATCTGCTTGACCAGCAATCCGCCCAGGCTATGGGTAATGAATAGTAAAGGTCGCGTACCGATGCCATGTACGTCCAGTTGTGCCAAGATATTTATCGCACGATCTACTAGAGGCATCGTGGTGCCTCCTTTCCATTCGGATGGCTGGGCAGTATATCCCAGGGACCAAATACCTACTGTCGGCAGATCGCTACTGAGCCAGAACGGCCAGGAATTGCGATTCTCCTCGCTGCCGGTGGGATGCCAAGTGGCTAAAGAATGGCCGCCAAGTCCGTGGACGAAAAGGATATCGGCCACCCGTTCTGGATTGTCAAATTCGGATATTCTTACAAATTTATCTAGAATAGGAGACATATTCGCTTAAACCTGCTGAGTAGTAATTCTAAGCTGGACTTTAGCCATTTTTATGATGCGCAGAAGCTGGCAAGCAACCAGGGCTGTTCAATGCTTATTAATCAGTTCAATACAAAAGTTTTTTCTGACCATAGTGTGAGTTGATACTGTTGCCAACGTTTCTCACCGCGATTCCCGATCATCGTCATCCCCAAGAACGACTGTATGGTTTGGAGCACCTATCGAATGCCACCTCGTATCGCAGGATTCATCGCTTCATCGCATCCGGCTGCTGCGGTTGAACACCCAATGCGGGGTGCACTGGAAGAAGCGAGCATCGACTCACACCGCAATCCGCCAAACCCTACGGGGGTTGACCCCGGCCGATGTCGAGGTGGCCTTTTGAAGCCACGCGGCAGTGCTGGCGGCGATGCCCGCCGGCTCGACGGGCATCACGCTGGATGGCAAACTCTTGCGCGGCGGTTTCGAACCGATTCCAGGATCACAAGCTTCCAGATAATGAGGGTGTCACCTACCGCACGCGTCTTGAGACAGCGGGTCAGTCCCGTTTACTGGACATGCACCCCGTGATTTCTCGATAAAGATACGCTTGCATCCAACCTTCTTCAAGGCGGTAAGCAGTAAATCTAGGGTTCTGGTCTTCGGTCGAGACCTGCATATGGGCACTCGAAAAGCCTCTATTTCTTGCCAAGTAAGCAATATAAGTACTTGATTTCGCAAGCTCAGATTTTTCAATAATGAGGTTTTTCGAGGTGCCCATATAGGGATCACCTCACGAAACGGAAAATATCGTACGCTAAGAAATCGAGGTCCCTGATTGGCTGAGGCAACAGACAGCTAGTTACGTCTCTATTTGTCCGGTTAAGGTATACCTCAGGTTGGCGTCAGGACGGCGGTGACCGGAACGTCAGAATAGGGTTGATTCTCGGATTTATTGACATTCGCCCATGAGGGTCTTAGAGTTTGTTGGACACTTTTCGGAGTTTTCGACATGCAAGGGCAGCGAGTGGGCTATGTCCGGGTCAGTAGCTTGGACCAAAACCAGGAGCGGCAGTTGGATCGGGTGGCGGTGGACAAATTGTTCGAAGATAAAGCCTCCGGCAAAGACGTTGATCGACCGGCGCTGGAGGCGCTGCTCGTCTTCGTGCGCCAGGGTGATACAGTGGTGGTGCACAGCATGGACCGGTTGGCGCGGAACCTGGACGACTTGCTTCGGCTAGTGCGGACGCTTACCGGGCGGGGCGTGTGCATTGAGTTCGTCAAGGAAGGGCTGACATTTACCGGCGAGGATTCGCCGATGGCGAACCTGATGCTCTCGGTGATGGGCGCATTCGCCGAATTCGAGCGCGCTCTGATCCGGGAGCGTCAGCGTGAGGGCATCGCGCTGGCGAAGCAGCGCGGGGTTTACCGTGGCCGCAAGCGGGCGCTCTCGTCCGAGCAAGCCGCCGAGCTACGCCGGCGCGCGGCAGCCGGAGAAGTCAAAGCCCAACTGGCGCGGGCCTTCGGCATCAGCCGCGAAACGCTTTATCAAACGCTCCGGTCGCCGGTCGTGGACGAAGCCTGATTCGCGAGTGAACGCCGCGCCGAGATTGATCACGATCCCGCCGAGACCACGCCCGAGCGGTCGAGGATTGGGGCGCGATTCAGCAGGTTGAATAGCGACGGGTATGGAACAAGCGGGATACCAAGGCAATTCGGCGCATCAAGCAATCCTTGACAATTAGGGCAATTTACCCTAATATTTCTCTCGAAGGCCGGGCGCATTGCCCAGGTCAAGACCGGAGAAATCCCGATGACTCAGACCCAAACCGATGCCACCATTACCGCCCAGCTCGTCTCCGAACACGAACGTATGGATTTCATGCCCAGACTGTTCGGACGCCACTACATACAGGGGGAGTGGCTCGTCTATGACTGGATGCGGCACCTCTCCAGCGAATACAAAGGGGGCTATTGGGACTTTTATGAGTTAAGTAATGGCGGGGGATATCTAGCGCCTCGTCGGGAAGGAACATTTAAAATGGCGTGTGCAGGCAACTGGTTCGAGGGGGAGGTTTCCGCCGACGCAGCGGGCATCATCGCCACGCTGTACGCGCTGAATGGATTGGCGAACCGGACGGAGGATGACGCGATCATCGAGCGGTACTACCAGCTAGCCAATTTCGCGTATGAGCACGCCGAGAACGGGAAGATTGCAGCGGCCATCGACTGACCTGGCGCAAACCGCCTAATCCCCCGGCTGATCGTCGGGGGCATCGCCGCCGCCAAGGAATCCCTCATGGCTCTTATTGCATTCCGCTTACATCCGAACTTCCAGTTTCCGGTACTGTGCCATGCCGATGGCCGGGCAAAGACTTTCGCAAACCGGGCGCAGGCGCAAGCCGCCGCCTCACGCCACGGTGGAAACGTCTGGCAATCCCCACTCAGTCGGGTATTTTTCGTGCGGGCCGCCGAGACCGCTCTTATTCTCACCGTGGGACGAACCGATGAAACATCCTCAACAGGAGATCCGCCCTGAATGCTTGACCTTACCCGATGTCTGGGCGCCTCCCACTGGCGCGGAAATCCGTGAGGTGTTGCGCCGCGCCCGGCTCACCGGTGGCGGGGCGGCTCGTGCCTTGGCACTCGGCAAAGGGGGCGACCGCACCGTGCGGCGCTGGATCGGTGAGGAATCACACATCCCCTATGCCGCATGGGCCATTCTGTGCGATCTAGCTGGGATGGGGATCATTTGGCGGGTGGAATGCCAACCGGATCGTATCCGATCCGATTGATTGATTGAACGGTCTTGGTCTGTATCACTCCAACGCGATCATCCAGCCCAGACACCTCAATCAAAGCAGCACCCCTGCCAACTCCGGCCGCTCATCCCACAACCGACCCGCTAGCAATCGGCCGTTGGCTTTCTTGTCACGGCGGATTCCGTCCGGTCCCCAGGTGCCCCATTGCTTGAACGTGAACGCCACACCCACAGCCCGGCATCGATCCCGCACCGACAAGGCCCATTCTTCACGCATCCGGCGAGCCGCCGGGCCGGACTCGCCGCCGACGATGACCCAATCGATACCGAGCGGGTCCAGCAGCCCCAGGTCTTCCAGCAGCGGCTCCACCGACAGGAAGCGGACACGAGCGGGCACCCGGCGCAGGTGCTCAATGCGTGGCAACCCATGGCGACGATCCTCGACCGTGACGCCCAACCAGACGTTGGGCGGGACAGGACGGGACGCGAAGAAATCGGGCAGCCGTTCGGCGCGTTTGGTCAGGAGTTGATAGGTATGCCGGGGCGTGCGGTGCATCGTCATCAATACCCGGTCGATGAACGCATCGGGCACGTCCTCGTGAAACAGGTCCGCCATCGAGCAGACGAAATAGAGGGTGGGTTTCTTCCGTCCGAGCGGTTGATCGAGGCGGCCATCATGCAAAGTCAGATCGAAGCCCCTGGCATAACCCGGCGCGGCCATCGCCTGGAGGCGTAGCGCCATCCGTTCGGCGTAACAGTGCTTGCAGCCGGGCGACACCTTGGTGCAGCCCGTGACCGGATTCCAGGTTTGTTCGGTCCATTCGATTTTGCGAGTACCCATGGCGGTCTGTGCTCCTGTCAGAAGCCAGCGGGGGAACGCGGCGCGGCCAAGGCGATTCTAATTTGGTGGAATTCCACCATTTTAATTCCCTCGAATTCGGGGGAATTAAACCAGACCGCCCGACTCACTCCAGCGCCAGCACCAAGCGTTTGCCCAAAGCCGCCGCCGCCTTTTCCAGTTGCCGCAGGGTCGGGGGAATGGCGGGGGTTTTCCAGCCGTTGCGCCGAAGGCCAGGAGGTTTCCAGCGCGCGAGCCAGTTCGGCCAAGGACCGCTCCCCGCGCGCCCGGCGAATCAGCATGGCCGCCTGAGTCCGAGCGTCTGGGGCGATCAAATACATCCCTTCCCCGGCGGGAGACGGCTCGGGGATGGGCCGATTGTCGTCCAGCATCCAGCCCAAAATCCCCGACAGCGCCTCGCTGGCGTTGAACAGCGCCTCGTCCAGCGTTTCGCCGTCGGTCATGGCTCCTTCCACATCAATGAAGCGCACGAAGAAACCGCCGCTTTCTTCGGGCTCCAGCACGGCGGGATAACGGATTTCCATTGAGTTCCTCACTTGAGCTTGACCCCAGTTTGTCGCGCGATGCCGGCGATCAATCCCGGTTTCAGATCGCGCTTGCCGTGAACGGGAACGGAAACCGATTGGTTGCCCTTCGCCATGACGTGGTGGCTGCCGTTGATTCGAGCGAGGCTCCAACCGGCGGCTTGCAGTTTCTTGATGACCTCGTTCCCGTTCATAAGCAATATGATATATCAATATAAGTATATCTTCAGCAATCTATTTCATTAGGACCACCATTCAGTCATGCCGCCCATCGTTCAAGCCGCCCGGTGTTGATCTCGTTGGTTCAGTTCGGCCACGTCCTTGACGCCCACCGGAGGCCGCCAGTCGGCGCAACTCCCCCGTAGTTCCTCGATGCGCGCGATTTGCCGGTCGTGGCCGGCGTCGGTTTCGGCCTGTTTCTTTTCGGTCGATTCGTTGTCGCGCACCACCACCACCGTGTCGGCGTGCAGCAGCAGGGTTTGCACGGTCGGGTTGTCCAGGAACAACCGGACCCCAGCCCCACCACTCGCCAAGGCCGTTGGTGGCGTCTTGCCGCGCCGGATGGCCAGATCACGGGCCGCCAGCGCATCGACCCCGCCCTCCACGATCCAGACCACGCGCGGGTTGCCCGGCAGGATCGGCGGATAGGTTTTGTCGCTACCGGATAAGTCACGCTTGGGTTTTTCGTCGGGACCGGGCGAGATCAACCGTTTGCTTACGTTGCGCAACCCACCCCCGGTATCCCGACCCACGAACAGTACCCCGCCCCCCGGTGTAGCGTAGGAAACCCGAGCGTTCGGCGTGATCCAGCGTGGCCGGCGAAATCCCTCGTCCTTGCAAATAGACCCGCCCGGCCTGGCGGTCGGCGCGGGTCTGGGGCAGGCGGGCGGGACGGGTCCGTCGAGGGATGACGGCGATCGGTTCCCGTTGTATTACCGGACCGGTGGTCAAGCGTTCGACGGCTTCCACGAAACCCAGGGACGGTTCGAGATCGCGTACCAGGGCGATGTTATCGCCAATGCCATGGCCAGTCTTGTCACAGGCCACCCAATGTCCATCGTTTTTTTGGGTAATGCGGTAATGCTCATCTTGGCCGGCGCGAATGGATAAATGCCGACCTTCCTTTCTCACGGTAAACCCCATTCCCTCCAAATAGATTGTGGGATCGACTCGCTTCGATTCGACGATTCTGAGCGTATCTAATAGCATTATTGCCAAGCCTCCATCGCAGTTAAATCCATTGGTTTTGAGTGAATTATAGCGAAATAATTCGCCAATTTCCTGCAAATATTCATTGACAGTATTATTTCATATAGGTATAGTTATTTCAAAGTAAATTTGTGTATTTCAAATAAAGAACCACGAAATGAATAAACAAAGCATGAAGTCAATAGAGCTTACACAGGAACAAACGGAATTCCATTTTCGCTGTAATGAAGCTGGCGGATGTTTGAAAAAAAACAGCCAGGGACGGTTTTTGATTCACCGAATCGACGAGAGGAACACCACGATGCCTTATCTCTATCAGCGCGGCACCAAACGTTGGCGGCGACACGACGGCAAGAGCGACGTTCGAAGCTACCGCCCGTGTCGTGACTGGGAAGCCACCGCCGAATTGCTGGACGTACACCCCGTCACCGGACGACCGTTGACCGATCCGCCGCAGTGGTGGATTCGTGAAGTGTTCGCCCCTCACCGACCGACCCATGCTTGATCGCCGAATCGCCGTTAAGACCACCGAGAGGACACCATCATGGAATTTCAATCTATCCCGCTTGAAAATCTGACCATCGCCAAGATCAACGCCCGCACCCACGGCGCGAACGAGGGTCTGGACTCGCTGGCTGCCAGCATTCGAGCACAAGGCGTGTTGCAACCGTTG
Source organism: Candidatus Competibacter phosphatis (assembly GCF_012939995.1). Lineage (GTDB taxonomy): Bacteria > Pseudomonadota > Gammaproteobacteria > Competibacterales > Competibacteraceae > Competibacter > Competibacter phosphatis. The sequence continues at coordinate 15,487 of NZ_SPMZ01000075.1, forward strand.
CTGGTCCGGCCTTTGGACGAAGCCGAGGGCGCGGGTTTCGAGATCGTGGCCGGCCAGCGGCGGTTTCTGGCTTGTCAGCGATTGGCCCAGGACGCCCCAGTGGAACCCTTGCCATGTTTGGTGTTGGCCGCGACCGACGATGCGGCGGCGCTGGAAATCTCGCTGGCCGAAAATATCGAACGCTTGCCGATGGAACCGCTGGACCAGCACGAGGCGTTCGCCAAGCTGGTGAAACTGGGGCAAGGGGTGGCGGAAATCGCCGCGCGCTTCGGTGTGACCGAACGACTGGTGAAGCAACGGTTGGCCTTGGCGGGCTTGATCGACGGGATCAAAGGCGAGGTTCGCAAGGGCATGGTCGGTTCCGCCGATACTCAACTCTTGGCGCTGGCGACCCCGAAACAACAACGGGAATGGATGAAGCTGTACCGGGACAAGTCGCGGTACGCGCCGCAAGGGGATCAACTCAAGGCATGGTTGTTGGGCGGCGCGGCGATTTCGACCGAGGTGGCCCTGTTCCCCTTGGCGGACTACACCGGTCGGATCGTCGCCGACCTGTTCGGCGAGCAATCCTATTTCGACGATGCCGCCCAATTTTGGACCTTGCAAAACCAAGCCATCGCCGAGTTGCGGGAATCGCTCTTGGCGAAAGGGTGGGCCAAGGTCGAAGTGCTGGAGACGGGCCATTATTTCCGCGGTTGGGAGTATCAGCGCACCACCAAGAAGGACGGCGGTTGGGTGTTGCTCCTGCCGCAACGCAACGGCGAGGTGCTTGTTCATGAGGGCTACTTGCCGCTGAAAGAAGTCCAGCGACAAGCCCGGCGGGCGGCGGGCATCGAGGGTGGCGCGGCGTCGGACGAGGACGCGCCCAAACCCACCCGGAGCGAGGCCACTCACGCCTTGCAGAATTATGTTGCGATGCACAAGGCGGCGGCGGTGCGAATCGCCCTCGTGCAAAATCCCACCGTCGCCTTGCGGCTGGCGGTGGCGAGTCTGATCGGCGGCGCGGACAACTGGAGTGTTCGCGCCGACCGGACTCACCCGATGAATGCGACCATCGAGGCGAGCATGGCGACCGGCGCGGCATGGGCCACGTTCGCCGAGCAACGGCGGACGGTCGCGGGCGCGCTGGCGGACGGATCGGATCCCGCCGACGTGGCCCTGTCGGGGCGCGGATATGGCGAAACCCAGACCGCCGAGACCTTTGCCCGCTTGCTGGAATTGAACGACGAGCAGGTGTTAAAGGTGCTGGCGGTTATCGCCGCCGAGGCGCTGGTGGCGGGGGGCGGCGTGGCCGAACGGTTGGGCGAACTCTTGCAAATCGATATGCGCCAGTGTTGGCAACCCGACGAGGTATTTTTGGAGTTGTTGACCGACAAGGCGGCGCTGGCCGGGATCGCGGCGGAAGTGGGCGCGGCCCCGAGCGCCAAGGCGACCGGAAAAGAGTTGCGCGCTTCGATTCGCCGCCGTCTGCACGGCGAGGGCTGCCCGCCGGTCGAGGGTTGGTTGCCGCGCTACTTTGAGTTTCCGACCCGAGGCTACACCGACGACCGCCCGGTGACGGAGGCCCGCATCGCCTACGACCGGCTGGCGACCCGCTGGGGTGGCGTGGCCCATGGCGCAAAAGACGAGAACGGATTCGAGGACGCCGACGAAACCGGCGCGCTGGCTGAGTGAGACGAAGCTGCTTGAGCCGTCGGGCGGGCGGTGCGCCGCCCGCTTCACACCCGCTGCATGATTGCATTAAACTTTCTAAATGGATATATATATGTCAAATATGATTACCCGGAGTGGTTTTGATGGAGACAGTCACCGAGCAAGTCGGGCGGCGGATCATGCTGCGGCGGACTTTGTTGCGCATCCGCCAAGGCGAACTAGCCACCAAGGCCGGTCTTAGCCAGTCTCATTTGTCGAACATGGAGCAGGGGGCTCGCTCCATTGATCTTGAAAAACTGGCGGCGATTTCGCGCGCATTGAATTGCAAGATAGCCGATTTATTGCCCGAGTCCGAGGGCGGTCAAAAGGCCGCTTGATTCCTTCGGTCCATCCGCGTCGGGCTCCCGTCCCGAAGCCTTGTTGCGCGAGTTCGTTCCTCCTCCCCGCTTGAATCCCGCCTTCTAGGCTTGGCTGTTGGCCGTCGTTTTGGCGGCCGGTTCCCGGTTCGGTAGCCCCCGCCGCTTTCGGCGGAATGACCCCCGTAACACTTTTTCGGAAGCGGCTTGGAGAGGTTTTCGCCTTTCTCGCTTTCTCCGAGCCTCGCATCGACCGAACCGCGCTGTCGCGATTCGCGCTTTTCAACCTTCGCTCCCGACCAACCACCCTACCTCCCTGTAAGGCGGGCGCGCGTCCTGCGCGCACGCCGTTCGCGGCACCGGGAACCTTCGCGTGGCGGGCGCTTCCGGCGCGCGGCGCACCCGTGGCCGGCCCGCTCGACTCTCGCGGGACGCGGCCACGCGCGCCGGGAACGAGTGGCGGCCACAGGATCGACGCGCCCGCCGCTTGGCGGTTCCGCCCCCTCGCGCCGCCTCTGTCGTAGCCGGCGGCGGCGCGAGGGGGCGAAAAACCTCCGCCCGGCCGAAATGGTTGCCTCGTTCGGGTCCGATCCTCGCCCTCCTTGGCTTTTCCGCGCGCTCCCGGCGCGCGTCGCGGCAAAAAGACGAGCCAGGGGGAAACCGTCTCCGATCTCCGTTTCCTTTTTCTGGGTTCGATCCGACATGGATCGCGACAGATTCGGCTCTCTCGTCAAGCGAGGTTTTCAAACGGGCATCTGGTCGAGTTCTGTCTTCTTCTTTACTCGGAAATAGCGCCAGGTGTATTAGACCAATAGAGGCTATCCAGACGCCAATTTTTGCCAGCGGGAGGAAAAGGCAAACCCATATAACAGTGGCTTATTGATACGATGTTTATTCGTTTTGTTTGTCTTTTTTTATTACTTATTTACCGCTTTTTGCATATAAAAGCACTTTATTTTTTTTGAAAATAAAGTTTGCATTTTATTATTCATTTAAATATAATTATTTCAAATAGATGAACGATTAAATCAAATTGATTCGAGTAACTTCGAGGAGGAGGACGACGATGAGCGCAGCCATCCAAGCCAACCCCTACGCCATCGGCCCCAGCCTTCACGATTTTGCGTGGGACAAATGGGAAGAGCAGGAGCGGATGCGAGAGGCACGGGATGCGGCTTTCGAGGATCATTTCAATTTGTGGCGCCGTTTTTCTTACATAGACCAGGAGAAAAAGAAGGCGCGGGAAGAAATCGCCGAGGTCATGGGCGAGGCGTTGAGCGACCTGTACGGCAACGAGAAGGACAGCGAGGCGTTCGATCAATCCTGTTCGCGTGGTATTGCAACAAGGATAGCGTGGACACAACCAATGCGCTGTACGAGCTGCTGGACAAGCACACGCTGGGCTGGCCGCCGCCAAAGCGGCTCGCGCCGAGCGAACGCCGCCGCCGCCGTCGGACGCCCAGCGCCGTCTGGTCGCCGGCAGCCAGGCGCTTTGGGTCAAAGCCGATGGTTTCGTCGAAAACGGCAGGTACGGCACCCGCTTCGGCGAGAGCGCCGAGGAAGCGACGGCGATGCTGGAGGCCATCGGCTACCGGCACGAGCCCATCACCGGTGTCTACCGGCGTTCGCCGGCGACGCCGGAATTTCTCAAAAAGCGATAGGAGCATTCGACATGGCTGATTATGGCTTGATCCGATCTTATGAAACCTACGGCGACTTGACCCGCATCGTGCTGGGCACGCCCCGCGCCTTCGACTTCCCCGAGCGCGTCGTCGGCTGCGATACGCGGCGCTTTCTGCAAGCCATCGCGCAAGCGGGCGGCGAGTGGGAGGGACTCTGTATCGAGTACACCATCGATCCGACGGTCAACTTGATCACCAGCCTGGTCCCGATACCAGAGTCTCGGCGACCGGCTTCTTCAAACTGAATTTTTTCCGAACGACGGCGCGTGATGCGCCGCAATGAATGCACGGCGTCGTGGCTGTTTGGCGTCACGGCGTCGTGCAACAACTTGGAGGCGAAGCGATGCAACGCGACCGATGCGAGACTCGCGGGACGGAAAACGGCCGCCCCGGCGACGGTCCGGTTCCAGCGCCCGCCAGGCCACGACAACCACTCGAATCGATCCAAAAAAACGTGGACGCCGCCGTATTGCGGCATCGTGTATCTCGGCGTTCTCAAGGACGAGCGCTGGGTGGCCGTCGAAGACCACGGCGATTTCGCGCTGCTGTTCCGGTACGTTCGCGGCGCTAGCTTCCGGTCGAGAAAATCTCGTCACCCCACCGTCGAGGTGGCCAAACGCGCCGGCGAGCGGTGGATCGCCGAAATCGGCGACGGTTGACGCTATGCCGTCATGACGCCGTGGCGGTTTGGCGTCACGGCGTCGTGCAACGGCTCGGAGAGTGGTCGGAGCGGTCGGCAAATGGCCGCTCCCGACCTTCGGCTCGATTGAGCCGGTTTCTTTTTCGGTTGATCGGGATCGTCGAACCATCCCCCGCCGGCGGGCGAAAGCGGCGTTCGGTGGCCCATGACGGTTCGATCACGACCCCTCCATCGGTTCATGGCATGAACTCTCGGTTGACGTCCCTGTAGGCGGCGCGCTCCCGGCGCGCACGCGTTCCGTTGTGGTTTTCGGGGGCGATCCCCCGCCCCCCGTACCCCCCACTGTTCGCCCTCCCTGGCTCGCCATCCTTGGCGGTGGTGCTCGTTTTGACTCGCTGTTCCCCCCGTGCCGAGCCGGGGGGGCTTGTTCGCGACCCTGCCCTGTGCGCCGCCTGATGCGTGCCAGGGTGCGCTACGCCGCGATCCTCACCCGGTCCCTTCGGGCTGCGGCTTCCGGTCGCGCCCTGGCGCGCGGCGGCGCGTCGGGCACGGACGCGTCGCCCCCAGCGGCTTCGGCCCAGGGGGGTGCTCCTGGAAGGGCATCCCTTCCCCCTTCCTTGGAGCGCGGCTCCTGCCGCGCCGTGCCGCGCGTCCTTCGCGCGGGATCGAACCGAACCGAACGAGGAGAATGACGATGACCACCCAGACCGCCACCCCGAAAGCCGACGTGTACGAGCGTGTCACCCATGCCATCGTGGCCGCGCTGGAGGCCGGGACCCGGCCGTGGCTGCGGCCGTGGGACGCCGCCCAGGCCGCCGGTCCCGTCTCCCGCCCCTTGCGCCAGGACGGGACGCCGTATCGGGGCGTCAATGTGTTGTTGTTGTGGCTGGAAGCGATGGAGCAGGGGTATGCCGCGCCGTTCTGGATGACCTATCGGCAGGCTCAAGCATTGGGGGGTCAGGTTCGCAAGGGCGAGCACGGGAGCATGGTGGTGTACGCGAATGCGATCCACAAGACCGAGATCGACAGGGCAACCGGTGAAGAGGTGGAGGTCGAGATTCCCTACATGAAGGGCTACACAGTGTTCAACGTGGAACAGATCGATGGTTTGCCCGACCGCTACCATGCGACGCTGGCCGCGCCGGTCCGGTCAGACGCCGAGCGTGACGCTCAGCTCGATGCGTTTTTTGCCGCGACGGACGCCACGATCCGCCACGGTGGCAATCGGGCGTATTACGCGATCCATTTCGATTGGATCCAGATGCCGCCGTTTGAGTCCTTCCATGATACGGAAAGCTATTACGCGACCTTGGCCCATGAAACCACCCATTGGACGCGGCACCCCTCCCGGCTTAACCGCGATCTGGGCCGCAAGCAGTGGGGTGACGCCGGCTATGCCATGGAGGAGCTGGTGGCCGAGATCGGCAGCGCCTTTGTGTGCGCCGAGCTGGGGATCACCCCGAACGTGCGTGAGGATCACGCCGCTTATATCGCCTCTTGGCTCCAGGTGCTCAAAGACGACAAAAAGGCGATTTTCACCGCCGCCAGCCATGCCCAGAAGGCCGCCGATTTCTTGCGGGCGCGGGTGGACGCCCACGCCGCCGAGGCGCCTGAGCAGTTGGCCGCTTGACTATATCTGTATGGATATAATTTGGATATCATGGGCTGATGAAACCCATCCAGTTTCTCGGAGACGCCCTGAAGCGGTTGCGTGAGTTTCCATCCGCAGCGCGCCAGGACGCGGGGCATCAGCTCTACCAGGCGCAGCGGGGCGAACAGCCGGACGATTTCAAACCCATGCCCGCCATCGGCAAGGGCGTCGAGGAAATCCGCGTGTGGGACGAGACCGGCGCCTATCGGGTGATCTACACCGCCCGCCGGGCGGAAGCGGTCTACGTGCTGCACGCCTTCCAAAAGAAAACCCAAGCCACGTCGAAACGCGACCTGGATATCGCCAAGGCGCGTTTCGCTCAAATCGAATCGAGGTGAACCATGAACGACACCACGACCGAAACCTTCGCCAACGTGTGGGACGCCCTTGCCGACACGCCGCAGGAAGCGGCCAACCTCAAGGTCCGCTCCGAGCTGATGAGCCAGATCGCGGCGTTCGTTCGGGAACGCGGCTGGACGCAGGTGGAGGCGGCCCGCCGCTGCGGCGTGACCCAACCCCGCCTGAACGACCTGTTGCGCGGTCGCCTGTCGCGGTTTTCGCTGGACGCGCTGGTCAACATCGCGGCGGCGCTCGGCTGCCGGGTCCACGTCGGCCTGGAAGCGGCTTGAACACCATGATCGAATTCGAGAAAGGCAGCACCAACGTCTACGCCGATTTGGGCTTTCCCGATGCCGAGGAAATGTTCAGAAAGGCACAACTCACCAACGAAATTGACAAGATCATCAAAACCCGTCGCTGGAGTCGGCGAAAGGCCGCCGAGGTCGTGGGGATTCCACAGCCCGAGCTATCGGCGATGTTGCGCGGCCACTTTCGCGGCATCGGCGAAATGAAATTGCTGGATTGCCTCGCGCGGCTAGGCCGCGACATCCAAATTACCATCGACCCCGCGCGCCGGCGGACCACACCCGGCCAAGTGAACGTGGTCTTTCGCTGAGCTGATCGGCCTGCGCTCGCCGGGCCGGAATCGCGGCGTTCGCGGGCGCCGCCGGTCCGCTCCCTCGCTGGCGCTCGACACCGGACCCGCAACGCGCCACGCTCACCACACGATCATTGGGGGCGCCCCGCCCCCAAACCCCCACACGGACGCGATGCGTCCGTTCAACCATGCCGGCGGGGGGAAACGCATTTTCACGCACGATCACCTTTGCCCTCCTTGGCGCGGCGACCCGTTCCGGCACGCCGCCCTCCTCAAAGAAGCGGCGCGTTCCGCACCGCACGCTGATCCACCAGTGACGACCGCCGCGCGGGTCCATCCGACGCGGCGAACTTATCCCGTACCACCCGATGCGTGATAAGGCGTTGTGTCCCGCTCCCAGCGGGACACGTTTTTTTAATAGGCCGCGCGCATGTTCCTTCTCATGGTATCCCGCGTATCCCCACCGTCCAGGCCAAGCCGCGACGCGGTGCGCTTCGCGCAGCCTGGACGGTGTGGCCCCTCGCGGGCTGGTCGGGAACCGTTCGCGGCGCGCGGCGGGGGCGAGATCGGCTCGCTTCGGCGCGTTGCGGGGGAGACGACGAGGATGACCACGATCCGGTTTGCGTTTTACGATCCATTCGCCGAGGTGATGTACCGCTTTCCCACGTTTCAGCAGGCGGAGGAGATTGCCATCAAGATGGGCGGCACCAGGGTGGTCGAGCTGGAGGACGACCAAGTCATCCGGCGCTGGAGGTTGGAAAACGGTAGCTGGCAGGCCATAAACATCAGGCCGAGGGGGCAGCGCTGATGCAACGCGGGCGGTCTTTCGGGGCCGCCCGCTTCACACCGGGTGGCCGGGCCTTGGCCCCTCCATGGCCCCGGCGCGCGCTCCCGGCGCGCTCCCGGCCACCGTGTTCAGCGCCCGGTGGTGCCCGTTCGCTGATCAATGGATTTCTCGCGCAGACACCGCGCGCCAGTGCGGCGCGCGGGTGATCCATGCTTAAGCGATACAACGCCGTGGATTGCGGCCTTGATGTGGCTTGCGTTCGTGATCCACGCCCAGGCGACGTGACGCTCGAAATCCCCGATCCATTTCATCACCGCGCTATCCAGCGCTAGCGCTGGATGGACGACAACCCCACACCACGGTTCGGGTGGCTTCTGGCCGTCTCGCGCGACATCGAAGCATTGGGTGAGCCGCCGCCAAATGTCGTCACCGTTATCGGCGATTTGGGCGACCCCGAACGTAACCAGTGGCGGGTTTTCGCTGAGAATCGATCCGTAAACCGTCATCACCAGCCCGCTTCCGTGCGGGATGCCGACGGCGGTGTGGCGGTGAAATCAGCGGGTAAGGCGGTCGAGGCCGGTGGCTTCGTCATGGTTGGGTATCTCCGGGCAAGAGGTTCTAGTGGGCCGCCGGGGCGGCCGGTTTGGGGTTGGGCGCGGCGTCGGTCCGCGCCGTCAGCATTCCGCGTTCGTAGCCTGACCGTTCACCCAGTTCGTAAGCCAGCCAGCCCGCGCCGACCGCGCCCAGGCTGGCCAGCGCCAGCGCCACCCCCGCTACCGGGCCGCTTAGCACCACCGGCCCGTTGAAGCCCAGCGCCTTGATCGATACCCGGCGGGCGGCCTGCTTCAACGCGGCCGGGAATTGCGCCAGGAAGCGCGCCCGCGCCGATTCGATCAAAGCGTCCGTGGTCTGCCGGGCCTCCTCCAGTCGCCGGGCGATGGCCTGCTCGAACGTCCGCCGCTGGCCCTCGATGGCCTGCTCGAACGCCCGTCGCTGGTGTTGCAGCGCCAGCAGTACCAGCCAGAGGGCGTCGTTGTCACGTAGGTCCAGGGCGTCGCGGACCCGCACGAATTCGGCCAGCTCCGGTCCCGTTGGCTCATGGCCCAGCAGTTGACGGACCCGCGCGCCGAAATCACGCGGGTCCGCCGGTGGGTCCGTGTTCGGCCCGTCCAACCTCTGCGAGGATGGGGGTTCCGGTCGGGTGGCGGGATGCGCCGTGGTGGGGGTGGCCACCGCCAGCTCAAGCTGCCGCGTCTTGGAGTCCGTCACGCCCATGGTCCGTCTCGTCAAGTTCGGTGATCGCCCCCAAGGTGGCGGCGCACGCCTTTTCCCAGCGTCGCAGTTCGGCCCGGTTGCCGAGTGGCAGCTCCCGCAAGGCGCGGGCGACACTCAGGCGCCGGCTGATCAAGTCGTCGGCCACCCGGTCGGCCAGGTCGGGGAAATCCAACGACCGGCCGCCGCGCGCTTCGAGGGTTTGGCGGAGCGCGGATTGGTTGTACAGCTCGAATTTCTCCGAGTCGCCGAAGTACAAATTTCGCAGGACGTGAACCGTGGCCGTCGGAATGGACGGCAGAAACCGTTTGAGCAGCGCCACCGAATCCCGTTGGCGGTTGATGACCCACAACGCGACGAGCGCGCGGTTCAATTCCTGCACCGCGCCGTTCAGGATGTCGCCGTGCCGCGCGATCCCGGTGTTGTTGCGCGCGGCGGTGTTGATGACGAGGGTGTGGTCGGGATGCGTTTCGCACAGATTGACGAGCGTGATCCAGCCGTCGGCGTCGTCGAGTCCAACCGATCGAGACACGATCCCCGGTTCTTGTTCGTAGCACCGCCAGACATCGGGATTGGAGGTGTCGGTTTCGATCAATAGCAGTGCCGTTCCTCGTTGCGCGAGGTGGTGCACCAGCGCCACCGAGACCATGGATTTGCCGACCCCGCCTTTGTCGCCGCAGACGAGATAAAGGGGATGGGATGAGAGAGCGGATGGCATGAAGGGAAACCTCCAGTGGGATTAAAGATCGTCGGAATCCGGGGCGGGTATGAAACAGCCGTCGGCGGTGAAGACACAGGACGCGCCCGGTGGGAACACGACCGGCGGGGAGGGGTCCGGGGTGGCCGGGGGTGACTTCACCGGCGCGACCTCGCGCACCGTTGTCGCGCGTTCGCGTGCCGCTGCGCCTGACAACGACGTGACAATGGGAGTTTGCGGGTCTGTTTTCGCCGCCGCCCGTGGTTTTTTCGGTCTTGATCGTGCCTTTTTCTGGCGGGGCAAAGCATTGCGAAGCGTGGCGTAACTGATGTCAAAGCCATTCTTTTGAAGTTGCTGAGCAATTTGTTTAAGGGTGTGGCCCTTGTCACGCGCCTGCTGGATCGCGCTGGCGAGCAAGGCCACCGTTTTGCGTTTGCTCAACTGCGGCCCCGTCTCCGGCATTTCTGCTAAGCATTTGTTAAGCGACTGAATACTATCTTGATTTTCATCTGACATTTCGTGACAGCCTTTAGCTCTCGATTGGCTCTCGGTTAGCTCTCTGGCTAGCTCTCGGTTAGCTCTCTGGCTAGCTCTCGGTTAGCTCTCTGGCTAGCTCTCGATTGGCTCTCGGTTAGCTACATGTTGCTCTTGATCCAGCGCATCACATGACAACGCTTCGCCTACCGCGTGACAGCGCGTTGCCGAACCTCCCGCAACTTTCATCCGTCACGATGGCGCTGGTCTTACCGGTTCGTGATCGCGCGCTGATAACTACATGACACGCCTTAATCACAGTTAGAATAACGAAATAATGATTCAATTTCTACGATTGACTATGTTTTAATGGGTTAATGATTCTCTTGTCAGGCTGAAAAAAGCCCCTTTTTCAGAAAAGGATGAGGGTATCGATAGACGGTCACGGCAGCGGAAAGCGCGCCGAATAGCGGTGAAAGGTCTGGATGGCGTGGTGGATGGGGGCTGCGTACCGTGAAGAACTGGCGGGTGATCCAGGCCGATCAGGGGTTCGGGTGGAGGGAATGTCGTGACAGATGACCCGAATCCGCAGAGTTATCCACAGGCAGAAGGCGAGGGGAAGCTGCACACCCGTTGCACCTTGCGGTGCGGTCAAAAAAACGACCAAAACGCCGATAACTCTATGTTGACAAATGAATAATTGTTGTCCGCAAATGCCGGCATTTGTCCGGCAATGTCGGACGATCATTTTTATATTAGAAATATCAATAGGATGCGATGAAAACGAGCAAGCCGGAATTGATAGAGAAAGTCAGTGTACGTTTGAGTCGAGCCACAGGGGCGGCGATCCGACAATCAGGACAAAGCGCGAGCGACTGGCTGCGGCAAGCGGCGCAGAATCGAATCGACCAGGAACGAGGCAAGGAACCCGCGCTCGGCAAACTCGAAAAGCAGGTCGATGGCCTGCAAAAAGAAATCACCCGGCTCCAGCAAGCGGAGGCCGTCGCGCACGCCACGGTGGTGGAGATGCGGAAAACCTTGGCGACGATCCAGCAAAACCACGTCGAGCTTCATCGTTCCCTGGAACAGATGCACGCCGGGTTCGGCCACGCTTTTACCGCACTTGGCCAGTCGCTGCTGGTCGCGCTGAGCCAGCAACTCGACATGCACCTTCAAAGGGCGCTAGAGCAAAAAAAGGACGAGCCACCTCCCTTCAAATTGCCTCCCATACCCCCGCGAACCCGACTGTAGGAGTCAACCCATGCTCGGTTCCATTCCCTCGCAACCATCCCGACCGCCCACCGCCTGGATGTATTGGTTCGGCTCGTTCGTCGTGCTGTACGGCGCGCTGTTGTATGTCTACCTGCACGCGATTTGGCCGCTGGGCGGCATGACCGCCGGGGTCGGACGACACGCCGGTTACTGGTGGCAAGGGGTCCGGGGGGCGGTCCTGCACGATCCGATTTCCGCCCAGGTGTGGACGCGCTATCTGGCGTTCTTGACCCAGCATGAACTGGGGTTGCCTTTACTGTGGCGGGTGGGCGGCGCGTTCGTGGCGCTGCCGCTGGCGGTGGCGGGGTTGTTGTCGCGGTTTTCGTTCAAACAACAAATTGAAACGCATGTTCGTGGCTTGCGGTACGAACCCGACCTGAACAACAGTGTCGCCTTGGCGGCGCGAGCCTTGCGGGCCGCCGGCTATCCGGTTGCCCGCACCGGCGGGTTGACCATTCATCCCCAGCTCACGCTGCCCCCGGCCCTGACCCATACCGGCGTGCTGGTGATCGGCGCCACGGGATCGGGCAAGACCAACTTTCTGTTGCCGATCTTGCAGCAGATCGTGACCAGTCCGCACCGTAGCCTGATTCTGGACATCAAGGGCGATTTCACCGCGATGCTGGCTTACCCCGACGAGCGTTTCATGCTGGTGGCCCCATGGGACCGGCGCGGCTGGCGCTGGGACATCGCCCGCGACGTGACCAGTCTCTCGCAAGCGCGGCTGTTCGCCGAAAGCTGCATTCCGCCGTCCGATGAACCGATTTGGTCCACCGGCGCGCGGCAGATTTTCGCCGGGGTGATGAACTATCTGTGCATGACCCGGCCGGGCGCTTGGGATTTGATGGATTTCATCGAGCTGACCCGCCAGCCCGACGACCACCTGATGCAAATCGTACAGGCGGGCAACCCCGATGCCGCGCGAGTCATCGCCCAACTGGAAAAGGAAAATCGGACCGGGCAATCGATCCTGATCAACATCGCGGCCTTCATCGGCCCATTGGCGGACATGGGCTGGACCTGGAAACAACATCCCGATGCGCCGACGTTCAGCATCACGGACTGGCTGGCCGACGATTCGGCCTTACCGCGCGGCATGGTGTTGCAATCCCGCCGCCGGTTCGGCGAACTCTCGGAAGCACTGACCAACGCCTTGGTCACGCTGTTGACTGACCGGATGGTGGATACCGCCTTTCCCGAAGCCGACACGCGCGGCGAGGACTGGCGTCTGTACCTGATCCTCGACGAGATCGCCCAGAGCCGCAAGATCGAAGCCTTGCAAAGTCTGTCATCGGCGGGCCGCTCCAAGGGTCTGCACCTGTTCGTCGGGATTCAGTCGATCACCCAGCTCAAGAAAATCTACAGCCCGGAGTTTGCCGACCTGCTCTATACCAATCTGTTACTGCGCTACATTGGCCGCACCCCGGACGGCGACAGCGCGGAATGGCTGGCGCGAAAATTCGGGAACCAGGATATCGAGCGGTTGGCGGATTCGATTTCTTATACCGAGGCGGAAGCGGGACCGTCCGAACAACGGAGTTGGCGGTGGGAGCGGGAGAGGACGCCGGTGCTCTTGCCGTCGCAATTGAGCACGGACTTGGGACCGGATTTCAACAAAGGCCACCTTCGCGCGCTGCTATCGGTGGCGGGTTGGTCCCACCTGTTACGGCTGGCGTGGCCGAAGGTGCGGTATCCGACGATCCGGCCGGCCCTGCTCGAAGCGGATTGGGTCACGGATGGCGGGGTGGATCGATCGCGGGTGGCGCCAGCGAGTGCCAGGGCGGACACCGCGTCCGTCAGCCTCCAGCCGACCGACGACGAGCCGGTCGCGATGGACGACGAGCCGGTCGCGATGGACGCGACGGGCTTTGCCGAGTCCATGTGGCAGGCGGTGGTGGAAGACCCCCAACCCCGTTCCGGCGCGTAGCGACCCATGTTGTCGCTCCACAGCTTGGGGACCGCCGGGGGTGGCGCGGGACGCTACTACACGGCACTGGCGCGGGACGATTATTACACCCAGGGCGGTGAGCCGCCCGGCGAGTGGCAAGGCCAGGGCGCCGCCGAGTGGGGATTGGCCGGCGCGGTGGACGCCACCGCCTTGCAAAACGTGTTGCAAGGCTTCGACGGTACGGGCCAGCACGCCCAGGTGCAAGGGGCGGGCGGCGATCATCACGCCGGCTGGGATTTGACCTTCAGCGCGCCGAAGTCGGTCAGCGTTCTGTGGGCGACGACCGGCGATCCCACGACACGGGCCGCGATTCAGGACGCGCAACGGGCCGCCGTCGCCGCGACGGTGGCATTCATGGAGAAACATTGCGCCTTTACGCGGCGAGGTCATGCGGGAATGGATCGGGAGCGGGTTGCCGGTCTGGCCGTTGCCACTTTCGAGCATTCCACCTCGCGCGAGCAGGACCCCCAGTTGCACACCCACTGCCTGGTCGCCAACGTCGCGTTGCGTCAGGACGGCACGGCCGGCGCCCTCGATGGCCGTCACCTGTACCGCTGGAAAATGGCCTTGGGCGCGCTGTACCGGGCGGAGCTGGCCGCGCAACTGCAAAGCCGGCTTCCCGTTCAGATCGATCGGGATAGGTCCAGTTTCGCGATTCACGGCGTGCCCGAGGCTATACAGGCGCACTTTTCCAAGCGGTCGGACCAGATTCAGGAGTGGCTGGCCGCGCACGGCGGCGAGGGGGCGAAAGCGGCGGAAGCGGCCACCTTGAGCACGCGGGCGCACAAGCCGGAGATCGATCGACCGGCCTTGTTCGCCCGCTGGCAGGCGGACGGGCACGCGCGGGGTTGGGGGCCAGAGCAAGCGGCCCAACGACTGGCGCGGAGCGCGTGGGAGCGGGACCGGCCGCTCGAACCGGCGCTGGCGGACATGCGCGAGGGGCTGGTGGCCCAGCAATCGACCTTCACCGAACGCGAGGCGTGGCGGGCGATGGCCGAGGGGATGCAGGGCGTCGGCGGGATTCGGGACATCGAGGCCCGCCTGAAGGATTTTTGGCGTGATCCCGCCGTGGTCGAACTCGGAGACGACCGACGCGGCGAAGCCCGCTGGTCCACCGAGGCGCTTCGACAACTGGAATCGGACACCATCACCCGTGCCGAGCGGGCGGCGAGCCTGCCGTCGCACAGCGTGGCGGGGGCGGCGCTCGAATCCATCCTGCACGACCGACCCACGATCAGCGCCGAGCAGACCACGGCGGTTCGCTACCTATGTGAGCGCGGCGGCGCGGTGGCGACCGTGGAGGGTCTACCCGGCACCGGCAAGTCGTTCCTGCTCGATACGGCCCGCGCGGCGTGGGAGGCGGCGGGCTACCGGGTGGTCGGCGCGGCCTTGTCCGGCAAAGCGGCGCAGGGGTTGCAAGAGAGCGCCGGCATTCCAAGCGCCACGCTGCACGCGCGCCTGAAGGAATGGGCGCCGGAACCAGGCGCGGCGGCCGGCGAGCCGGCGGCCAGCGGCGCGTTGGACGCCAAAACGGTGGTGGTGGTGGACGAGGCCGGCATGGTGGACAGCCGGAAACTGGCGGCGCTGGTCGAGATCACCCAGGCCGCCAGCGCCAAGCTGGTGCTGGTGGGCGATCATCGCCAACTCCAACCCATCGAGGCCGGTGGCCTGTTCCGCGCCCTGACCGAGCGCATTGAGACGCCGCACTTGAACGAGATTCGCCGCCAGGCCGAACCGTGGGCCAGGGAGGCGGTGGACGCGATCGCCGAGGGTCGGGTCGGCGAGGCATTGGCCGCTTATGAAAAGCGCGGTTTTGTCCAGGTCGGCGCGAGCAAAGCCGACACCGTGCACGCCCTGGTCGCGCACTGGGTCAAGGCGGGCGAACAACACCCCACCGCTTCGCGGTTGATACTGGCCGGCGAACGGGCCGACGTGCGGGCGCTGAACGCGGCGGCACGCGATCACTTGCAACAGGCCGGGCAACTCGGTACGGGCCAGCCCATCGCCACCGCCCACGGCCCACGCGAGTTCGCGGTCGGGGATCGGCTAGTCTGCACCCGTAATTCGACCTTCCACGGAGTCCGCAACGGCCAGCTTGGCACCGTGGAGGGGATGGCGGGCACCGGCGAAAAGGCGGTCCTCCAGGTGCGGCTGGACGATGGCGCCCGGCGAGTCGAATTGCCGCTCCGGCACTATCCGCACGTCGATCATGGCTACGCGCTGACCACCCACAAAGCCCAGGGTGTGACCGTGGATCATGCGTTCGTCCTGGCGGGCGGAAAACTGGCCGACCGGGAAATCGGATTGGTGCAACTGAGTCGGCACCGCGAGAGCGCCCACCTGTTCGTGGATCGGAGTTTTTATGAGGCGGAACGGGTCGAACACGGCCCAAACCGGTCGCCGCCGCCGGCCCGCATGGCTGAGACGCCAGAACCCGAATCGCGGGCAACGCTGGCGCGACCATCCCCACCCACAGCGCAACTTGCGGATAACATTCGCGAGGCGATGACGGAATTGGCCGGCCAGCTTCAGGTCAGCCACCAGAAGGACACCACGCAGGATTACCGACCCACCCGCCAACCGAGCCAGGGGCAGGGGTTGGAGTAGTGGTGATCGCCGTCCCGTTATCGCGGGCGCGAAGCATCCGTGATAACGCCCCGCATCACTTGCCGGCGGAAACGGGCAAAACTCGCTGCGGCCGGTCAGGTGCATGCGAGCGCCATTGCGGGCCGGTAGCCGTCGTGGGCTTGTCGGAATGCCCATCGACTCGCCACTTAGGCGCTCGGTGCGGTTAGCAGCTCAACCACTGACAAATCCACATCCGATCTCATGGTTGGTCCTCCTGCGAAAAAAAAAACCAATGTTTTGACCGTGTGCAAGCCCCCGTCGAATCGCTGCGAGTGAAGCACATAGTACAACTTAAACTCACCTTATTGCTGTTTTGACGGATGGGTCCACTTCAGGTTAAAGCCTGAGAAGTTGCGCCAGAGGTGTTAGGGAAGATCTGACTCAGAGTGTTCCTCTTGCACTTATAGTGCCGGATGAAGGAGTATTAACAACGTTATCTGGGTCTGGCTCCCACTTTTTCACGTCAAAAGGACTCTGTTCATTTCTGATGATGCACTTCCAACTAATTGACCTGTTGGGTGGGAGTGGAATGGTTCCAGTCCAAGTAGGGTAGTCCGTAGGATCAAGTTTTATAGCCTTTTTCGTATCCCAGTTACCTATCTCATCGGTTTCACCGACGACGTAGACACTGAGGCCAAAAACGGTTTGGCCATTCTCACAAGTAAAAGCGACTCGTGGCTTTTCGCCTCCTTTCTCCAGGGCGCTCTCGTAGGTGAGATAATTATTCATCGCATCGCGATATTTTTGTGGAATATCCCCTAAAAATAGAACCTTAGTGGTAAAACCAAACAGGGTTCCCAATGGATAAAATGACTTGTTTGAACTATTGATATTGGGGAAATTACCTCCGCCCATCAGAGGATTGACTGGAGTACCATCGGGAATGTCAAGCCCTGTGGAGAGTTTCGTCAGATCGAGGTGAACGTCCAGATTATTACTGGTAAAATTGTGCACAACCAGAATCTTCTCACCAAAATATTCACGGATAATTGCCATCCGATTGGCTTCGCAGTCCATACAATCCCATCCCCCATCAGAGCTCTTGACAAAATAAGTGATTCCTCCTCTCAAGGCTTCGTAGCGGTTTCTTACTCGGAGCAACCGTGTGTAGTGGTTTAACAATGAGTCGGGATCTGCCTTTTGATTTGCCGCGCTGGTAAAGTCCATGGGTTGTCGCAATGCAGAATCGCTACCAGCTCCTTGCATTCCAATTTCTTCGCCATAATAAATAGCTGGATTGCCTGAGAGGAGAAGATAGAGGGAGGCAACGCTTTTCATCTTGGCGATATTTCCGCCAAGTTGCGATGCCGCTCGGGCTCCTGCAAAAGAATCATGATTGGATAAAAAGATAGTATCTTGAGTTCCAGCGGGAAGGCTGGATTGAATAGCGTAGAGATCTTTTAGTAAGTTGCTTGGGCGTCGTTCATGTATCAAGGTGCTCATTAAGACACCTTGATACATGAAGTGAAAGGCCGTGTGAAATTCATCTCCAGAACCATAATATGATCGCATTTGTTCATAGGTTTCTGTAGGAGCCTCAGCAAGAAGAATGGCTTGTGGGTCAATCTCTTTAAGATTAGCTCTTAGCGTCTTCCATATTTTATGGGTTTCCGGTTGATCCTTTCTGGCATTAGGATCAGGCCCATTTTCTACTAAATAACGCACCGCATCACAGCGAAAGCCAGCAACGCCTGTCTCTTTAATCCAGAACTGCATCACTTTTGTGAATTCGTCGATGAGCTCCTTCCTGGTAACAACATTATTGTAATTTAAATCAGGCATCGTTGATCCAAACACTGTATAAAAGAAATCGTCATCATGATCATTACCATTGTGATCCCGGTCCAGGTTAGAAAGAGGATCGTGGGACCACGTATCACCTCCTCCCCACGGTTCTGGCCATCCCTTATCATTAGAAGACCAAGTGAACCAACGATCTTTCCGTTCTGATAGGTTATTTGATGAGAACCAAGGATGGTTGGAGCCAGCATGGTTTATTACTAGATCAAGAATAACTTTCATTCCTTTGTCGTTAGCGGCTTTCACAAGATCTCTGAGGTCGTTTTATGCTTCCATAGTTAGTTTTTGATAGCGTAATAGTTTGTTGTGTCATAGCCGTGGTCGCTCATAGATTCAAAGACAGGCATCAACCAAATGGTTTTTACCCCTAGATACTGAAGATGGTCTAGATGACTCTCGACCCCTTTCAGAGTCCCTCCGAACTTCTCTACAAAAACCTGATAAATATTGGTCTGAGTCACCCAGGAAGAATCTTGGCTTAATGTGACTCTGCTTGGAAGGAAAAGAAATAGAAAAGCAAATATGGAGAACGCGTTAATAATATGCTTTTTTTCCCCCATGTAGATAATGTGCTCATGTCAAGACTCCTCGCTTTAAGTTACCAATAACGCTGCGGTTTACACTCATGAAGAGGTTAAAATTGTCCGCAAAGCTTGTCATCTCTGATAAGTCATTGCGTATGTGACCTTCACACCGATCACTCTCGGTAGTCTTTGAGTCTACTCAATATCTGCAACTTTTCTGCATTTTACTTCACGGCAATTTATGCTGTTCTATTATCATTACAACACAACCAGAATGAGTTATAACTCAGTAAAATATAATTAGAAACTGAAAGATCACCAGCTAAAGCTGATGGGTTCTGCACCGGGCGTAGAGGACTAAAAATCCACCCATTACTGCACCCAGCGCTTTAAGAGCGTCATCTTTAAGCAGTATGACTTGGCTCTAGTTACGTTCTTTTTAAAGGGCATCTGAGCCCACCTGGAGAGTCGTAGCTGAAAGCTGGCCAGCTAAAGCTGGTGGTTTTAATCTTGCATATTGAAATGAATAATATATTGAAAATAATAATTTATTTATAATGAATGCGACTGTGAAAAAAATTAAATCTAACAATCTGTATAGGAGACCTATATGAGGGCGGCAGGGTGCTTTCCGTCCGTTTCTGCTTGGGCGGAGCGATATCGGTCTCAGGTGGCTGCGCCGGTGGCGGAGCGGGCTGGTCATCTTGTGGCTGCCGGTTCCTGCGGAATTCCTCAAGATGTTCCCTCGCATGGTTAGTGGGTTTCGGGGAATCAGTGGGCAAGCGTGTCACGACGGCCTCTTCGAAAGACTGACTTGAAAGAGAAACTTCCCAGATATGTCGTGATTAAAGCCTGTTCCTCTACTCTAGATCTGTGAGCCACTTCACACTTGCCCTATTTTTTAGGGGTTGTAA
Source organism: Candidatus Competibacter phosphatis (assembly GCF_012939995.1). Classification (GTDB taxonomy): domain Bacteria; phylum Pseudomonadota; class Gammaproteobacteria; order Competibacterales; family Competibacteraceae; genus Competibacter; species Competibacter phosphatis. The sequence continues at coordinate 34,722 of NZ_SPMZ01000075.1, forward strand.
GCTGAAGCAAGCGGCCCGGCTGCTGGCGCGCGGCGCGTGGCCTCGCAACCGGCGCCGATCACCGCGCCGGAACGGATGCCGCCACTCGATCACGCCGCCACCGTGCGCCAGACGATCGACGCGCTGGTCGCACAACTCCAGGTCAGCCACCAGAAGGACACCACCCAGGATTACCGGCTCGCCCGGCAACCGAGCCAGGGGCAGGGGTTGGAATAAGTCCACCGCGTGGTGTGGCCAGCCCGTCTCTGAAAGCACCGGGTGCGGTGCGAATGGCCGATGTACACTTGGGATATTGTCGTGATGCAATAGGCTTCGAATTTGTGGCCCTGTCTGGAACAGGCCGGTCACGAACCGCTGCCTCCAGGCGATGAGATACCCGATTGAGGGTGTACGACCTAGCGGGCGATCTTTGACATCGACACCCACCCATCCACTCATTGCGTTCTGAAAGGTACAGCATGGTTTTTCCAGTGACGAAAGGTATCCATCACCTGGGCTTGACCGTCTCCAGACTTGAAGAAAGCGCGGCGTTTTTCAAATCCATGCTGGGCTGGCATGAAGTCAAACGTCGAGATGACTATCCCGCCATCTTCGTGAGCGATGGAACCGTCATGCTGACCCTCTGGGCCACGAAAGAGGCACCGGCCACGCCGTTCGATAAGAACAGAAATGTTGGCTTACACCATGTGGCTTTTACGGTCCCCGATGAGGCGACATTGAACAGTGTTTATGAGCGACTCCAACAAGCCGGCGTGCCGATCGAGTTTGCCCCAGAGCCGTTAGTCGGCGGTCCAGCAAAGCACTTGATCTGCTACGACCCGAGCGGTATCCGGGTGGAAATTCTTTGGCCGGGTCCGTAGAGAAGGCTGCATCCATATCGACACCGGTTTTATCTCCAAGTCGTCGCGGATCGCGGATCGATTGCGACCGCATACCGCGCCGCCGGTCCGGGTCTTAACGGTTGAACAGGTGAAACCCCTGTCGGTGACTCAACTGGCCACGTCGGAGAACGGCCAATGAAATACCTAGCGATCGCCGTGCTTATTGCCATCGTTGTGGGCGCCATCACCTACGCTATCCAGCACCCGGACCATCCCCCTCCCGCCGAGCCCAACGCGGGGTGGATGCAGCGCTGATGGTCGAACGCCCGACCCGTGCGTTGTGCATGATGGCCCAGCCATTCTTGATCTAGGCCGTTGCGGAAGCGGAAGGTTAGTGCCGCTGCCACGAGTGCTGTTCCGGTCGCCGCTCAACTCCGGGCTATGCATCAGCGAAACCCTCGATCTAAAGATTACTGACGGGCGATTGGTGGAGGGCGCAGCCAAATCGGCGCGGGTGATCGCTAAGGGCGATCAGGAACGGATCATGCCGCTACCCGGAAGTCCGGGGTGCTCTTCGAAATCAGGAAAGATTTGGAAAAGTGATGGGGCGATCGTGAAGCTTGCATGGACCTCGTATGGGCGTTACCTTACGCCAGATAGAGCTACGGGTAATCAGTAGTCCCCATGCAAGATATGATGTTTGAATGGGATGATGAGAAGGCAGCGTTGAACTGGCACAAGCATGGGGTCGCGTTTACACGGGCGGTATTCGCCTTCCGCGATCCATTTGCGCTGGAATGGATCGACGACCGGGATGATTACGGCGAGGAGCGCATCAATTTGTTGGGGCGATGCGAAGGAGTGCTGCTTCATGTGACCTATACCGAGCGTGGTGAGCGCATTCGGTTGATTTCAGCCCGACGAGCAGAACGTCATGAGCAAGACCACTACCACCGCGAAAATGCACGCTGACGGCACGGTCACGGAAGTGCTGGAAGACGGACGCGAGCGGCCGTTCCCGGATACCCCCATGCGCCCGATGACGGAGGCGGAGATCGACGCAGCGGCGCAGGCCGACCCCGATGCGCGGCCCATGACCGAGGCGGAGTTCAGCAAGGCACGCCGCGTGCCGCGTGTGAAAACCATGCGCCGGGCGCTGGGTTTGACGCAGGAGGAATTCGCGGCGCGGTATCACGTTCCACTGGGCACGTTGCGGGACTGGGAGCAAGGCCGCACCGAGCCGGATCAACCGGCAAAAGCCTATTTGACCGTCATTGCCCATGATCCTGAAGGAATCAGGCGGGCGTTGGAAAAGACACCCCTAGAGCTTTCCAGATTCTGATTGAAGGATCACCCACGGCTCGACGACGGTTTGACCGTGGGGTGGGACAGACGCCCGTTTCGCCGCGGGCGGCCCGCGACTATCCGCGAGCGATGCCGCAACAGGCCAAGATCGACAAGAAGATCAGCCTGCATAAGCGGCGGCATCCCTAGGGGTGGGACGGTTGTGAGTGCGCTCACTCCGCGGCGATGGACGTCGAATCTTGCAACGCGGCGCGGACCAGCGCCCGCACCGCCCAGCTTTTGACAGTTCGCGCGGTGTCGGAATCAACACCCAGGACATCGCGGAAAACAATCATCGACTCCACTCCGAAAACCAGCGCTAACGCGGCGCACAGCCGTTCGTAATCCGCTTCGGGAAGACGGGCGCGCGCTGGAGCCAATGCGGCCTCGATCAACGGTAACCGACGGTTCTGCCGAGCGGGTATCGAATCATCCGTCAAGTCACGACGAATCGAGTTCGCCAACAGGATCCGCAGCTGCGCCTCATTCTGGTAGATCATTTCATGTAAGGACGCCTCGGCCCGGTCTACCCGTTCCTCCACGTCGTCCGAAGGATCGTCGGCAAAAAGTGTCCTCGGGTCGGCAACCGCCGCATCCAGCGGTGCCTCCACCAACAGCGCCTCGATCTTCGGAAAGTGCCGATACGCCGTGGCGCGTGACACCAGGGCCTCCGCCGCCACTTCATCCATCGTGGGGGTGCGGCCCTGCTTCATCAACCGGCTAGCGGCCAACAACAAATCCTTGCGCGTGCGCAACTCCTGGTTACTCGGCTTCCGTGGACGCGTCATTGTGCTTGCGGGAGCTGTTGGAGGATCGCCGCCAGATCGATCCAAACTTGCTCCTTTTGAATCTGCCCGGTTTCCGTGAACTCCACCACATGCAGCAAGCGGAAATCGAGGGGACGCCCGCGACCTTCGAGGCCAAAGGGACGTCCGGGTGCCTGACCCCGCCACCGTGATTCATCGACTAGGAAACCCTCGCCATGCAACCGCCGCAAGGGGGTCACCTGATCTCCGGATAGATCCGCAAACAACGTCTGATAGAAGTTCCGCGCGGCTTCACGGCCATGGCTGGGACCATCGGGCCAACCCACGACATCGTGGATCGCGTCCGGGGCTAAAGTCGCAAGAACGCCTTCGACATCATCATGATGCTCATAAGCAAAATGCTCATCGATTTTCTGGTCCATCTGTTGGGGTGTCAGTGACATGGTGAACCTCCTGGTGGTTTCGATATGTGAGTATCTTAGTGAGATATAAATCTCATTTCAAGACCTTCATATCAAAACCGACAGAAAATTCCTTCACACCCTTGATAGCGTGGCTCACGGGAACCGGGCAAGCTGTATCGGTATTCGCTCCTCCCGCTGTTCTTCCCTTGCTCCAATCCCCGCTCCTCGGAACGGGAACACCCGGATCGAGATCACCACCACCGCCCGCATCTCGGCAATGCTGTGCAACTCGTTGACCGATTTCGCTGTTTTGAAGAAACCTAACGCCGTACCCGATCCCGGCTAGGTCGGCTTGGCTTCCGGGTTGTAGGTCCATCCGCAATCGTTGTGATACACCATCAATTTGGTCATGCCGCCATCCACGACGATGTCTTGTCCGGTGATGAAACGGCTTTTGGGATCGCACAAGAACATCACGGCATGGACAATATCCGCTGGCGTGCCGACGCGACCCACGGGGTGTTGACTGGCATCAGCCCCTGCAAACGAGGTGTGGGTGGTGTCGATCCATCCGGGGGAAATGGAATTGACCCGTGCTTTTCCGGCCAGCGTGATGGCCATGGCATGAGTCAGGGCGCTGATGCCGCCCTTGGCGGCGGTATAGCTTTCGGTATTCGCTTGGCTCATCACATGGCGAGTCGACGAGATATTCACGATGCTGGCCGGGGTGTTGAAGTGATCCATCAACAATTGGGTTAAAAGAAAAGGAGCGGTAATTCCGACACGTAACACGTAATTAAAGTCGTCATAAGAACAGGTGTGAAGACCGCCTCTGGATAGACATGCATTGTTAATCAGATAATCAATGGCGCCATGCTCCGCGATCACCTTGGATGCAAAGGCCCTGAGCACCGTTTCATCGGCGATATCGCCGACAAAGTCGTCGTTGTCTTGCCGATCGATGGAGCAGACCGAAACCCCTTGCTCGATAAAAGCCTCACAGATGGCCTTGCCAATCCCTTGCGCCCCACCCGTCACCACGGCAACTTTCGGTTTAATCACGATTCAATATCCTTCACCAATAACGGTGCGGCGCACCGATCGTTAGGATCATGGCGATCGTGCCGCCCAGCAGGAACACGAGGTTGAGCAGTGTCAAAAAACGCCTCGAAGAGCTGGCTCAAGACGGCGTGGCCGTAGCTTTTGAACTCCTCGACACCCGCCGCATTGGTGGGGGTCATCGCAGAATCTTCCCGAAAGAGCACGCTAAGCGAGAATCAACGCTCCATCAGCGTGTTGCGCAAACGTTTGTTTATGCACCAATTCAGTAGGAACTAACAAAACAGGCTTTTTGTGTTGCACAACTCGGTTGCTAAATCAACTTGAATGGCAACAGGTTAACGCAACAGGTCTTAGCGTGCTCTTTCGGGAAGATTCTGCGATGACCCCTATTCCCCGGCAAGCGGAGTGAGCTACGTCAACGCTACCCGCGCTACATTAACCGGGTTTTACGTTCCATTGCTCCCTAAACCCCGTCTAGAAGCAAAGGGGAGGGCTCGACCGCGCGGCGGTGGACCAGGGTCTCGGAGGGGAGCTCGCCGAACAGGCGGCGGTAGTCGGCAGCGAAGCGCCCCAGCTCCAGAAAGCCCTGTCGGTTGGCAACGTCAGTGACTCGGGGGAGCACGCTCTCGGCATTCATCAGCTCGCGCCGGGCGGCGTGGAGCCGCAAACGGCGCAGAAAGGCCAGCGGACTCAGGTCCAGCTCGTCGCGAAAGGCGTATCGCAGGGTCCGCTCGCTGACCTGCGCCACGCGGCACAGGTCAGCGACGGATACCCGGGAGACGTCAGCATTACGCAGGTACTCCAAGGCCCGGTTAAGACCCCACCGCCTGCGGGCGGCGTGAGGGCGGCTGTCGGACGGTACGCAGAGCCAGGCCAGCCAGTGCAACAGACCTTCTTCCAGGGACGCGATCACGGCAGCATGCTCGAAGGCCTGGGGATTGGCGAAGGCGTGCTCCAGGATGCGAGTCAGCCAGTCACGGAATCCGGCCAGCTTGTTCGGTGCCAGGGACAGTCCATGCCGATCGGCGGCCCGGGTCAGGCGGGCCAGGCATTGCGCCGGCAGGCGCCGCTGGAGCAGCTCCATTCGTACCAGCAGGATCAGGTGGCTGTATTCGGCGTCCAAGGTCACGTCGACTCCGCCAGGCGCGGCCACGATCAGCCGAGATGAGTCGGGATGAACACCAAAATAGGCTGTGCGCAGACCCGCCGTCAGGAGGATCGCAAAGGACAAGTGGCCGGCCGGGGAAAGGCCCTGCACCCGCACGGCCGGGGTCAGGGTCTCCCGGTAGAGGACGACCGAAGGGGTTACCAGATAGTCCTTTCGATTGCGGAGCTTGCCCCCGTCGAGCTGGCGGGCAATCAGCTCCCAGGGGCGCGAGGTCTCCTCCCACAGGCACACATCTCCGACCTCGATGTGTCCGATCGAGGATCGAGGCCCGGTATCCGTAGGATTGTGCTGTTGGCCAGACTCGATGATCCATTCCATGTATGCCTCCCATAAGGACTTGCCAAACGCGTCGCAACCATTCTTCGCCTGCCCCCTTTGGATACAAGAAACAATCCCCGTGCGTTATTGAAAGGGCATGACACTTTGCCGGAATTGCATATCGGCATCCTACCTGGCTGGCGCAAAATCTCTTGGGCCTCGCAACACGGAATGACCCACTGCGGAATTCGCTCGGTCCCGGACGGTTTGTGCCGTCCCGCGCCAGAGAGAGTCGCCCTCGTTCGGACCTTGCACCGGACATTCTAGATTCTAGCGAACCATCGGCACCCATGATGCTCGATCGTCAATGTCACGACACCAACACTCATGCGGCCGCAAATGCGCTATCGCTCGCCGCAGTGCTGACCGAGTCGGCGGTCCGAGCCGAGCAGCCGGGTGATGCTGCGGTCCAGGCCAACTGCCCGCATTCTTTGGCCTCAAGGAGGCTAGGGACATGGAGGACCGAATGCCTGTGCTCAAGGTGTGTCTTGAGCAGGTAACTGGGTCATCTCAACTCGTTGATTCCAAATATCGGAGGTTAGCAAATGTTCAATGAGAGGAAATTTTCCTTTACGCATCGCATGGCCATAGGTGCTGTCACCGTGGCATTGTCATGCTTTGTCGTCACCCAACACGACGTCGCAAGTGCTGCCGAGTCGGCGTCGCAATACTCGCCCGAGCAGGCTGCGGCGGTTTCTAAATGGGCGCATTCGCTTGCCGTCCAGGCGGCGACCTTCGCCGCTCCGATCGTCGGCATGTACAACCTGCGGCAGACCGTCGCTACGGGACCCAATCCCAAGGCCAAACCCGGCACGTTGTGGCGGATGCCAAACATCAGCACGCCCCAGTTGGCAGAAGAATCGGGCTATGTGACGCCAAACGTCAACACCATCTACGGTTTCGGTTTCATGGATCTTTCCCAGGAGCCTATCATCCTCACCGCGCCTGACTCGCACGGCCGTTACTACATGATCGAGATTGTCGACATGTGGAACAACGCCTTCGCCTATGCTGCGGGCAAGGAGGCCGGCTACAAAGGTGGAACATATGCCTTGGTAGGGCCGGGTTGGAAAGGAACGCTGCCTAAGGGTGTAAAACGTATCGATGCTCCCACACCCTGGATCGAGCTCCAGCCCCGCGTGCATGTGAAGAATCAGGATGATCTGAAAGGAGCTCAGGAGGTTCTTGAAGCAATTAAAGTTAAGGGGCTTTCAGAATATGAAGGTAAAGCAGCTCCTGCGCCGAAGGCTTATAATTATGTAGATCCTCAACTGAATCCAAAAGTAGCCAGCAGTCAGCTAACTTTTGTTGATCCACTACAGTTCTGGACAATCTTTGTTGATGCGATGAATGAGAATCCACCGCCACAATCAATGATAAATGCAGTATTGCAGAACTTCAAATATTTGGGAATAGAATTGGGAAAGAAATGGAATCCGGATAATGTCGATCCGCTTTTTCTTGAGGAAATGAAGAAGGTGGTTCCGGAAATCGGCCCCATGATGGCCAATATGGTCTATGTGATTGGGCCACACGCCAACGGTTGGATGGCCACGCCATATAATCTCGCCGAGCCCACCACTCCGCCTAATGCCGATTATCTCACTGCCGCAATCAGCGCCGTCGTCGGGCTTACAGCCAATACCGCCGTGGAGGCGCTCTACCTGTGGGGTCAGTATGATTACAAGATGGATAGGTTGACTGGTGAGAAGAAGTACACTATGACACTGCCGGCTGATTTCCCGTATTTCCAAGTCATTTCGCCAGGATTTTGGTCTGTAACCATGTACGACCTGAATACCAATTTCACTGTTGAGAATCCAATAAACCGGTATACGCTTGGTAGCGATAATGATCTAAAGAAGAACGACGACGGATCCATTACGATCTACTTGCAGAAGGATAGCCCAGGCAAGGACAAGGAGCCCAATTGGCTGCCTGCGCCAGCAGGTCCGTTCTACATGGCGATGCGGAACTACGCGCCCACCAAGGCGGCGTTCGATGCACTCAAGGATCCGACGAAGGCGAAACTTCTGCCGAAGGTCGTGCCTGTCCAATAGTGGCCCGAAGTGGAGACAGACAGGGGCCGGTCCTGAAGATTGTAGGGGGTGGCAGTATCCCGGGCATCGACGCCCGATGGAAACCTCCAACGAGGAATTGCTGGCCGGCAACGAAGAATTGCTGGCCGGCAATGAGGAACTGCAATCGGTCAACGAGGAACTGCATACGGTCAATACCGAATATCAGAGCAAGATCCTTGAATTGACCGAACTCAACAACGATTTGGACAACCTGATCGCCAGCACTCGCATTGCCACGCTGTTTCTCGACGAGAATCTGACCGTGCGTCGCTTTACTCCGGAGATTCGTCGGGCGTTCAGGATCCTGGACGGCGATATCGGCCGCCCGATCAATCACCTGACGCATGAGTTGGTGTGCCTCCCGCATCCCGGCATTTTTATACGGTAAGAAGCCCCTTTTTGGGCTGATTTGGCCCTGACCGGGTGGGAATTGGTTGCCCAGCAGTAATTGTGGCGTGCAATCATGGCGTACAATATGGAATGTATGCCATGTTTCAAGGCCATCTTCCGTATTGCACGCCATAAACAGGGTCTGTATCAGGGGGGTCAACATGGCGTGCAATACAAACAGTACTCTCGATGAAAGGCCCTCCCTATCCGGCTCGTCTAGGGTTGAATCTATCGGGGTGACTTAGCGTGCAATACGCTACCGTATAAAACCGCAGCGATGCGGGAGGCACACCATCAAGGACGCAGTGCGCCGCTCCCGGATTCTCAAGCGAGCTTCCGCGCACACACTTCGCCACAGCTTCGCCAGCCATCTATTGCAGGCGAACTGATCCTGCCCCCCCTTACGTGGACACCTCACTTATGATGGAAGCCAACGAGGTGTTCAATGAGCACGAGCGAAAAAAAAGAAAACGAGGCGGAGGTTCACGCCAGAATTCAAGTTGCAGGCCGTGAAGCGTGTATTGGCGGGCCATCCTGTGGCGGCGGTGGCACGGGAATTGGGGATCGGGGAGAGCCTGCTGCATAACTGGGTGACGCGGCACCGCCTGACAGAAGGCGGCGGGGCGTTGCAAGTCGAGCAGGCGGCGGAGATCGCACGGCTGAAGCGGGCACTGGCCCACAAGGAGGAGGAAGCCGCGATCTTAAAAAAAAGCGATGGCGTACTTTGTGCGGGAATCCCGGTAAGGTACGCCTTCCTGCAAACCCATGAGGATCGGTTTTCGGTGTTGGCGATGTGTCGGGTGTTGGACGTGACGCGGAGCGGCTACTACGCCTGGAAGCGTCGTGGGGAAAGTCCCCGTGACGAGGAAAACCGTCGGCTGGACGCCGACCTCCAAAGGCTTTACAACTTTCACAAAGGTCGCTACGGGGCGCCGCGCCTGACCCTGGACCTGCGGGCCGAAGGCTGGCGGGCGAGTCGCCGACGGGTGGCGAAGCGGCTGCGGATGTTGGGTCTTCGGGCCAAGGCGGCGCGGAAGTTCAAGGCCACCACCCAGTCGAAGCATGGCTTGCCCACGGCCCCAAACCGGCTGGAACAGGACTTCACCGCCGCCGCGCCAAACCGGGTGTGGCTGGCGGATATTACCTACGTCGGAACCGACGAGGGCTGGCTCTACCTCGCGGTGGTACTGGATGTCTATTCCCGCGCGGTGGTGGGCTGGGCCATGGCGGAGCGGATAACCCGCGATCTGGTCATCGCGGCCCTCACCATGGCGGTCTGGCGGCGCCGTCCCGCGCCGGGGTTGATCGCCCATTCCGACCGGGGCAGCCAGTACGCCTCCGGGGGTTACCAGGCCGCCTTGGAACTCCATGGCTTCCTGTGCAGCATGAGTCGAAAAGGCAATTGTTACGACAACGCCGCCATGGAAAGCTTCTTCCATTCCCTGAAGGTCGAGCAGGTCCACGACCGCCGCTATCGCACCAGGGAAGAGGCCAGGGCCGACATCTTCGAGTATATCGAGACCTACTACAACCCGATCCGGCGGCACTCGACCTTGGATTACCTGTCACCCAGGGATTTCGAGAATCGGAAGGCCGCTTAATGAACCGGGTGTCCACAAGAAGATGGCAAGATCAAACTACGACATTCGCACCATTCAGGAGTTGTTGGGGCACAGCGACGTGCGCACCACCATGATTTACACCCACACGGTGCGGAGCGTCACCCTGAAGGAAGCCAAAAGCCCACTGGATTTTTAGCGATGTCCTCGCTTCGGCGGCGCGGGACGTCCCCCATCCCGTGCTGCGATTCCACCAGGATCGGGGGACGGGGTTGGAGTCGCGATTTACCAGTATTTGTAAGGAGTCTTCATAAACACGAACAAGGCGACCCAACTCGCGATAAAAAGAATGCCGGAAATCAGTCTCATAAACACCTCGAACAAATGACTGAGAACCGCGCCACGATAACTCTCGAACTCCTCGACACCCGCCGCGTTGGTTCGGTAAAACCGCCGCCGCCCGAGGTAGAGATAAACCACCGCGAAACCGATCGCGCAGGCTATCCAAATTGCTACCGCAATCCAAGGTGATCGAAACATGGCTGCTTGTCCCCTTCTGCCTGGCTTGCCGGAAATTAGCGCGGTTGGCCTTTCAGCCATTCCTCGTATTGTTTCGGATCACGATATTTCATGATCGAGGGTCCATCCTCCACCAAGCCGGAGAGCCACGGATACCGGGTATAGTCGAGAAATTGCAATTTGTCGTCCGGCCACTGCTCACTGGGCGCGCGGTTGCAAATCCAACCCTTCCAGCGCAGCGCCGGCATTTTGATGGTCAACTCGGTATCATCCCGCAAGCGCGCGTCGAACGTGCCGACGCGCGGGCTGGGCGGACCCCAAGGATCATCGAGAATCAGTGTGATTCCGTCCCATGCATAGCGAAACTGATTGCCTTTATGCACCGGACTCCACATCATGAACATGACTTTCTTGGCGGCATCGAAAGTCCAATGACTGTAGTAGCGCTTTTCGAGCGCGTTGCGCGCCTGGAGAAAATGGCATTGCCAGACGCCGTTGAGCGGTCGATCGGCGTGGGGATCGATACTGTTTCGCGAGTCCTGATGAACACCCCGCGCCTGTACGACGCCGCTGACGACGGCCAGCAACGCCAAGCGGGCCACCCTGTGGTTCCAAGCGATCGTGATTCTCATTACCTACCTCGCTTCAGTATTCCCTGGATTCCCACGATGCCGCCACCACCCGCCGAACTTTTTGCCGACCGGTCGCGCGGCACCGACCACCCGGTCACCCAGGCCCGGCACGCCGCGTCCACCGCCTTGCAGACCCGCGCCGGCTTCGGCTTCCGCCGAGGCCGTCACATTCCCCAAGGCGACATCGATCCAGTTGAAGGCGATGTCCGGGATCAGGGTGATGGTCCGCAGGCAGAGGGTGGCCAGGGTGATCACCATCATGACGTAGAGGACGATCAGGCCAAGGCCTTCGAACACCGAGTTCGGTGGATTTTGTAAGGTCGTGCCCAAGGTTTGCTCGATGAACCACCCCAACACATAGAGCAGGGCGATACAGGCCAACAGTCCGAAGATCAGCAGGACCGGACGGAGCAGCAAGGACAGCAGCAAGCCGTAGCCGGATTGGGCGCGCGCGCCGCTGATGCCGTCCCCTTCCCCGCTCAAGTGCATCAACATCCACAACGGCATCCCGAACGCGGCGATGACCGCCGTGATCAGCCAGCCCATGAACTGCACCAGCCAGATCAGCAGCGGCAAATAGCTCAGGTAAATCGACAGCGTCCAGCCGAGCGCGTACAAGCCGCCGCCGAGGCCGGCGACCAACAAACCGCCGGTGGTCGAAAACAGGCCAGCGCCGACACCCGCCAACAGGGCGCCAACGCCGGCTTCCATCAACGCATGGCCGAACCGATACCAGGTCAGCAACGGAAATTCATTCGTCTGGCTGGGCAGCGCCCAACGAAAGACGGCCTGAATCTTGGCGCTCAATTGTTTGAGCAGACTGTTGGTCATTTCCTCCTCAAAAACCCGGCCCCCGCGCGGCACCGCGTAGTTGAAGCGGGCCGAGCCGTTCTGGACGGCCCGCCAGCTCGCGAAATTTTGGGTGCCGGTCGCCGCCGCCGTCTGGAGTGAATCGACCATCGCGTCGTTGCGCGCCACGGCCATGCGGACCTGATCGGCCGTTTCCTGGGTCAGCGAGGTCAGCTCCGACTTGAACCCGGTTTGTTCCGGCATCATGTCGTTCAGGGCCGTGGATACGGAAAGACTGGCTTCGGACAGTTGCCAGAACCACATCCCATAGGTGGCCCACCCGTCCTTGGTGGCGGCCTCCTTCCATTGGGCGATCATGTCGGCTTGGCGGGACTGATAGGCGTCCATCCCCGCTTGAAAGACGGTTTCCGCGTACGCTTGAATCAGCCGGGCGTAGCGATCGCGCGCGGCGACTTCGCTCCCAGCCTGCATCAGGGTCACCACCTCGCGCATGCCCTCCAGCATCCGCTCGTAAGCATCCCAGTGCGCGGTCTGCACGTCGTTGCGCATCGCGGTTTGCACGCCGTTGACGGCGGTGTCCTCCGCAGCGGTCCGGATGGGCACCGGGATGTCGCCACACAGATCGACGGCATACTGGCCGCCGCCGAACCGATAGTGGCGCAACGTGGTGCCGGCAACGTCACCCGGCAAGCCGCCGCTGAGGCGGTTGTAGTTCGCCAGCACCGCCCGCACGTAATTCTGAGTTTCGGGAAACGGCGGAATCCCGCCGTACCGATCGACAGAGCCCATCCCGGCGTTGTAGGCGGCCAAAGCCAAGGTCATATTGCCGTTGTATCGCTCCAGCAGTTGCGCTAAGTAGCGAGTCCCGCCGTTGATATTCTGAGCCGGGTCAAAGGGATCACTGACACCGAGATCCCGAGCAGTATCGGGCATCAACTGCATCAATCCTTGGGCGCCGGCGGGACTTCTCGCCGCAGCGTCATACCCCGATTCCTGTTGAATCACGGCATGAATCAAGGCGGCCGGCACGCCGTATTGCGCGGCGGCGGCGTTGATCAAATCGTTGTATTGGGCCGCGCGCGGCGTGCTCGAAAACAAGTCTTGCAGCCGACTCCACAGCCCCGGTTCCGGCGCCACGTCTTGCGTGCTCACGCCCAGCGGCGAATAGCCGCCGGGGAGGGATTCCACGCGGTTGATGGTTTCCACGCAGGTCAACGAGTTGAAGGTGTTCCGGGCCAACTGACTGACGAGCGGTTCGGCGGTCAGGGTCGAAGCGTTGGCGACGAAGCCGTCGGCGGTGGTGGATTCGAGGCCCGCCAACCCGACTTGGTTGGCAAAGCCGCTGCCAATCGCCAGCACCCAAAACAACAGGGCATGAATCCCCGCCAATCCCCCCAGGGCGGGCAGCGGTAGCAGCAGCATCCAGCCCAGCACCGCCCGCAGCGGCACCCACAACCCATGCCAGCGTTCGCCCAAAAACGCGCCCGAATGGGCGCTTTGCGCGGTCCCGGCCAACACCAGATACAGCGCCATCAGGATCGACACCACGAACACCCCGACCAGGAAATACCCCACGGTATCCCCCAAGACGGCGTGATTCGCGGCGGCTTCAAAGCCCGTCGCGGTGGTCACGGCCGGACCGAACAACGACACCACTTGGGTCATCGCCACGTCGGTCGAGGATGGCAGGAAGGATTGGACGTGCGCCCAGAACGAGGTCGAGCCGCCGGCCGTCGATTGCGCGGCGGCGGGGGTGATTCCCAACCCCACGCCCGCGACGGCCAGGGTGGCGGATACGACCTTGAAACCGTCATGCATCACCCTTCTCCAGAAAATAAAGTGGATCGTTGTCTTCATTTCTACTATTGATTTACGCATTATTGAAGTATATTTAATGACACTATGATAATCCTATCAACCCATTGGTTAAGAATATGTCTCGAAAAGGGTGGCCGCGACGTCTGTTGATCATCGCTTGCTTGGGTGTGCTGGGGGTCCGGTCGGCGGTCGGGATCGACCTGCACCTTCAGGACTTACCGCCCGCGCCGGGTTTGCGACCGAGCGAAGCACTCGAATCCCTGAGCGGCTTGCGGGAGGCGGTGAATTGCGGCCTGGATTTTCTGGATACCGCCCAGCGGTGCGGCTTGAGCGCACCGTCCAAGGTGGTTTCCCCCTTTCTGGTTCGCTTCGATCCGATGTTCTGCCGGTTGACGATGCGCTTTTCCATCGGCGAATGGATCGATGGTTTGCTGAAACAGTGGATTGCCGGGGCGTTCGCGCGCTTGAGTAGTCCCGCCATCGGCGCACTGTGTCTGTTGGGGATCGGGCCGGAATACTGCGAGACCCAACAGATGAACGCGGCCGTGTCCTCTTTATCCACCCGGCTCAAGAACGCGGTGGTGCCGCCGGGCGCGGTGTCCTCGAAAGCGGCGCTCGCTCCATCCCCTGCCCAGCAGCAACCGCTAGAGTCGATTCAAGAGCAGACCCGAGACGCCGGCCGCCCCGTCCCATCCGTCCCGGCTCCGGTGCTCACCCCGTCTTCCCCTGATCCCGTGACCCCGGAAAGGAACCCTGATGAACCCACCGGACTCGACCGCCTTACCCGCTGATTTCACCGCCACGCCGCCGGCGGGACTGCCGCCCGAGGAAACCGACCTGTTGCTGGCGGCCGGTATCCGTTTCGAGTGGTATCGCGACGGCTTCCGATTGCTGCTGGCCTTGCTGTTGATCGGCGCGGGGATTCTGGCCTTGTCATTGGGCTTGAACGTGTACCTGTTTGCCTATCAACCGTCGCCGCGCTATTTCATCCAGACGGCGGATCATCAGTTGGTGGGGGTGGTGCCGCTCAACGAACCCTCGTATTCGGACGAGCGGGTGACCCAATGGGCGACCGAGGCCATCGTCGCCGCCAATAACTGGAATTTCGCCAACTATCGCGAAGCGCTCCAGGCGGCGTGCAACCGTTATTTCACCCCGGCGGGTTGTCAGGAATATCGGGACGCCTTGATTCGGATCGGCAATCTGGAGTCGGTGAAAACCAAGCGGCTGACCGTGCGGGCGGTGGTGGTCAAGCCGCCCATTATTTTGAACAAGGTGATCCAGGGGCAGACCCAACGGTTCGCCTGGCACCTGCAAATGGAAATCATGGCGAGCTATCTCAGTTCGTCCGAGCAGAGTACGCAAAGCCTGATCGTCCAGGTCGTGGTGATTCGACGAGCGGTGACCGAAACCGAGCAAGGAATCGGGATCGAGAAGTACGTCGCGGCGGTGGGTGGAGGGCATTAGTCGTGCGATACCGTGACAAACCGCTTTCGCTGCTTTCGCTGCTTTCGCTGCTTTCACTGGCGGTGTGGTGCATCGCCACCGGCGCGCGCGGCGCTGATCTTGGCCCACAGATCGAGGGCGCGACACCGCCACCGCCGGCTTCACCGTCGGCCTCGACGGCGCCGGTGTCGGCCGACACGGCGGCGGCCATCGAGGACACCTTGCAGTTGACGCCGGAAGAGATCCGCGCACTGAAAGCGCGGGCGGCGGGTGTGTCCAAAGCCCTGGCGATTCCACCCGGTCCGCCCCCGAAACCGATGACCTCCAGCGTCCCGGTGCAGCTCGCGCCGGGCCACGCGCCGCCGACCTTGTTTCTGGCCAGCGGCATGGTGGCGAATGCAACTTTTCTGGATGCGACCGGCGCGGCGTGGCCGATTGAACGCTGGGCGGTCAGCAACCAGACGCCACAAGCCGGCACCTTCAACGTCACTCAGTTGGGCGTCAACATCCTGAGTCTGAGCAGCCCCAAGCTGTTTACGGTCGGCAATATCGCCATCAAGTTCAAGGACCTGAATACGCCGGTGACGATCACCTTGGCGCAAGGCGCCAGCCGGGTGGTGGATTACAACAAGGAGTTTCAGTTACCGGGACGCGGCCCACTGGCGGAACCGGCCGTGACCGCCGCCGCGCCCGCGCCCGAGATTGAACCCGAGATGTACGACTTCCTGGATGGAATTCCCCCGGCGGGCGCACAAGCCAAGCGTTTGCGTGGGGCCACCGGGACGGTCTGGATGTACAAGCAAGCTTATTACCTGAGAACGGCCAGTACCTTGATCAGTCCGGGGTGGCTGAACCGGGCCGAGGCCAGCGATGGCACCACCGTCTACAAATTGACGCCGATTCCGGTGCTGGTCTTGAGTGACCAGGGCCGCGAACTTCGCGCGCGGGTGCAATGAGGAGCGGCTGATGACCCCGATGCTACGGGTGGCCTGGGTCGGCGCGGGCGGCGTGGCCGTGTTGCTGGGTGGGGGCGTGGTGGCCTACCACCTCGCGCAGCGTTCCCCGGACCCGGACTCGATCCACAGTCGGGTGGCAAGCCCGCCGCCCGCGCCCCCTTCCCTGCCCGGCGACCGCATGATGCCCGACGTGGAAAACGCTTACGACCAATCGGAGCGTCGGAATCGCGCCGAGGCGGAACGTCAACCCGGTCCCGGCGCTTCCGTTCCCCCGCTGGATACCTTGCAACCGGCGGACACCTTGAATCCGCAAACCCTACGCCCCGGTGATCAGGCGGCTTTGGAGCGGCAGCGCCACAAGGCCGACCTTGAACAGGAAAAACAGCGGCAACAGCGCATCAAGATCAAAGCCCAGGGGATGACCAAAGTCCTGGCGGTGTGGGGTGGCATTCATCAGACGGCCGAGGCCACCTTGCAAGCCCCGATGCCGGAACCCCACGCGGCGGCCACGACGCCGTTATCCGATCCCTGGGCGACCTGGCCGGTGGATCGCGTCTACTACGGGCTGTTGCGGGTTTACATCAGTTCCGATGAACCCGGTCCGGTGGTGGTGGCGATCAAGGACGGGGCGCTGAACGGCGCGCGGTTGATCGGCCATTTCAAGCGGGCGGATGAGAAGGTGGTCATCCAGTTCGACCGAATGACCTTTCAGGGCGCATGGTATCGCGTGGAGGCGGTGGCCCTCGATCCGGCGACGGGACGCTTGGGCCTGGCCACCGACGTGGACCGGCGCACCTTCACCCGCTGGGCCGCGCTGTTGGGATCGGCCGTTTTACAGGGCGCGCAACGCGCCTACCTGAGCCAAGGCACCCAAAACAGCTATTTGTGGGGCCAGACCACGACCCACGACTTCGACGACCGGGAGATTCTCGGCATCGCCTTGGGTGAGATCGGCACCCGCACCCGACGGGTGGCCACGGATTACTTCAATCGATCACCGACCGTCTACGTCGATCCGGCGCGGCAATTGGTCGGGGTGTTGTTCTTGGGACCGCCAAGCCGAGTCCACGAGGGTTGGGTCGGCACGACGGCCGCGACCCCGGAGGCGCGCGCCTCGCTGGCCACGCCCCGCGCCGTGTTGCAAGCGGCGGCGGCGCGGCATCCAGCGGCGATGCCGAGCACGCCGGTTCAAGACGAGGCGCGGTCCACCGCCGAGTGGCCCCTGGCCGCCACACCGACCCCGGACGGTGAGTGAGACCCGCATGGACAACATCCCCAGTCTGGAAACCGTCGCGGCCTTGGTGACCCAGGCGGCTCGGCATTTTCATCGGCTGTTCGAGTACGTTGGATTTGTCGTCGGCTTTTTGCTGGTCGGGTTCGGTGGCTATCGCTTTTATACCTGCGCCCGCGATCCGCAACGCAGCCCGTGGACGCCGCTGTTTTTCGTCGTGGCCGGCGTCAGTCTGGTGTACCTCAATCAAGGGTATCGCGCGGCCAGTCTGACCTTCTTGGGGATCGACGATACCTTGATGTACGCCCCGGCCACGAGCGACTGGTCCACGCTCATGATGGGTGCGTGTCTGGCCATCATCCAGTTTTTGGGCGTGCTCGCGCTGTTGCGGGCGTCCTGGTTGTTGCGTCTGGTGGGTTCGGGCGAGTTGGGCCGCCATGCGATGGCGCGAGCGGCCGTCTTTTTCGTCGCCGGCGTGCTGGCCCTCAATATCTTGCAAACCGTCCGCGTGGTGTTCGCCACGTTGGGCACCACCAGTCCCTTGGACTAATCCACGCACCGGAGGTTAATGTCGTGACGAATCCATCCCTTTCGCCGCAATCCCCGACGCGGGCGCCGATGACGCTCATCGTCGGCGCCGTACTGATACTCCTCAGTACGGCGGTGTACGCCGCCGATCCGTTGGGCACGGTGGCCGACAATGTACGCGGCAACCTGGACGAGGTGTTGAAACTCGGCACCGCCACGGTCTTTGTGATCGGCTTTTTGCTGGTCGGCATCGGGGTGTTCCTGATTTGGCGCATGGGCCGGCACCAGGGCATGCACTCGCCCGCCACCTTGTTTAGCTGCATCGCCGCCGTGGTGGCCGGCTCGCTCATGGTCTACCACTCCACCGTGGTGGGCGTGGGAGGCGCGACCCTGTTCGGCTCCAGCAGTAACGACGTGACCGTCGAGGGTACCGTGGAGGTGCGGTGACCTCCGAGGGCGGTCGGCAAACCGGCCGCCCTCATTATTTGTTGTCATAATGGCAGTGTTGACTATCCTGTGATCGACCCATCACCACCTTTAGTGATCCGATGGCCCGAAAAACCAAAAAAAGACGCGAACGTGCGGGTGACCGGCCCCGGTCCGATCACCGGTGAGCATTATGTGCGGTTGCAACAGAAGCTCCAGCTCGACTTGGGCGACTATCAAGCGCTGATGGGGATCACGGTCAAGGAGCACTACCTGATAACCCTGGATCTAACGCAACCGATCAGCGATCCGGGATTGTGCCTGCACATTCGCTTGCTGGATGAGTACCCGGAGTTGCTGGCGCCCGGCCCCGACGTGATTGAACTGACCCACACCATCAAACAGATTAAGCGCAACTATCCCGAGATGACCTTGCCCATCCCGGCCTCGTCCAACCTGGTGGGCTTGATGCTGGGCCGCAATGCCCGGACCGCGACCACCTGGAATCAAGGCCGGGCGGTGCCGGCCCGCAAGATTTTGTCGCTGGTCCATCACCTGCAAAGGCTGTTCGAGACCCGCGACGATCCCGATCGAGCCTTGCAGCGCTATTGCGAGCTGATCGACCGGGAGGCCCGCGCGCGCGGCGTCGACGACATTTTCACGCGTCGCCTTTGGTCAGAGGCTCGCTCGTCGGACGAAAGCTGACCGCCTCAACTCCCCGCGCCGGCCACCACCTCGTCGGCCAGTGCCAGGATCGGCAAACAACGATCTTCAGATGCACCCGATCAGGCGTTGCAACGCTATTGCGAACTGATCGATGGTAAACGCTATTCCAGCACCGTATTGGTGCTCGCACCGCGACAGGAACGTGAATGAGGTGTTAGGACACCGCTGATGAAAAGTTTAATAATTTCTTAGGATATTCAGATCGTTGTTTGATGTGCGGTTTAACCCCGCCACAGGTATTCGATCAGTTTCCGCCCCCGCTCGCGCTCGTCTGATGGTTTACCCGGGTCAGGTAACTCCCGGCGGAGAGATTCATAAAGCAGGTGGCGGTACACATCAAACGTAGCCTCGATCAATTCTCCATAGTTCTTGGCGGCGTTCAGCGCCCAGGAATAATAGGCGAAGAGGGCGACCCCGATGCCGATCGGAGCCGCCCACCAAGCCCACGGGGTCCAGACCATAAAGAGCAGTCCCCAAAGCCAGGTGCGGGCGGCGGTATTGAGGTCAGCACGGGCTTCTTGCAGGTCTTTTTTTGACGGCATCGGGCAGGAGAAGCCACAGGCGCGACCAGCAAATGACGGTATCCAGTCCGTATTTGTATTCCGGACGCAGTTCGGCCGCGCGCAGAAGATTGCCCAAGCGAGTGGGCAGCAGTTGCTCGGGTCGCCGAGGCATGCGGATCAACCACTCGTCTAGTCTGGCAAGGCGCTCCGATTCCCTCGCGGTCAATGCCTGCTGTTCCCGTTTACCCATCAATGCTTGCCACTGTTGACGGGATTTTTCGTACTGCTTTTTCTGCCACCAAAGCAGCGGCTGGCGCGGCGGGAACCAACGCGGCCAGTAACCTTCCAGGGATCGCAAGGCCATGAGGTCGAAGCGCTGGACAACAAAGGCGGAAGTCGTCACTCCGAAAAAAAGGGCTACGAGCAAGGCGATCTGGAGGGGTTCGGAAAGCGCGGTGAACGGGGTTTGCAGGGAGGCCCAACCGTGGCGATACCCCCAGGCCGCCAATCCCCCTGCCCAAAACGCGAACGCGGGCGTCAGTAAGGTGGCGACCCACTGTTCCGCCAGTTTGCCGCCGACGCCCTCAACGAACTTGGCTTGCATGCCTCAAAAGCTCCCCGGCGTGGCCGCCGACCGTATGGCCTCAGTCATCGGAGACGGCCTCGAACGGGACACCGTGAATCTCGCACGAAGGAATCTCATCCCCGGCATCGATCGGAAACCACGGAGGGGTATTGCAACCGGACACGGGGCACGCATATTTCACGGCTCGGGGTGTGCTCCTCAGACCGGGAAGGGGCTGGTAGGATTTTTCGTCGCCCCCATCAGCGTCGTTTTCTCGCAGACGGTCGCGCTTCCAGCGGTCCGTTGCTGGATTTTTCCCCAACACAACGCGGATCTCATGATCGACTGCTTTCCCCGAGTGCGCTCGTGCCAACAAATTGGTTAATTCTTGCCGAACCGCTGCCGCATCTTCTCCCAACAGTTTCGGCAGCTCCGGGAGAATCTCACGAGCAACGTCCAGAATGCTGATCGCGGGGGACATGGCATACTCCTATGATGGCCGTCAACGTGACCTAAACACCCACATAGCTGAAAGCCGCCCAATGATAAGGATGGGCGAAGCTGCGCCGATCGGGTTCATCATAGTCATCCAGCTCGCCATAGAGCGACCGGGCTCCCTCGGGAGAAACCACGCTTGCGCGAGCGCCTCCAATAATGTCTTGGAAATACACTAATTTTTCTCGATTGGTGGTGTCGCGCACCCACTGTTGCGCCCGCCGGAGGGCCTGATTGATGGCCAGCCCTTCGATGCGCCAGAAGTCGTGGAAGCGGGTGAGCAGCAGCATCGTACTGAAGTCGGACACCGACCAGAGCGAAGCGACGACCCCGGCCACGCCGGCCTGGAGTAAACCGGCGGGGAGGCTGACCACTTCATCGGGAAGATCGGTACCCGGCAAGCCGGTTTCGCAGGCGGAAAGTACGGCCAGCCGCACACCGCTCAGCCGGAGAGCAAGGATATCGCGCAGGGTGAGGACGTCAGTGTTGGCCAGCGCCAGTCCGCTGTGGAGGGGGTCTGCGAAGTTAGCGGAACCATGACAGGAAAAGTGCCAAACGGCGTAGTGGGGTAGTGCGTCGCGCACCGCTACAGCGGTCGCTTGGGCGCGGCAGAGGCGTTGATGCCGGGGGGAAGGTGGCGATCGCAGCGTCGATTTCCGGTTGCGAATGGGGTAAGGGATCGGCTCCGCTGTGGGTGGGTTCGTCGATGGCGAGGAGCGAATCCGGTGGGGTACGGTGGGCGATAACACAGGCCACCTTGAGGAAGCGGGCGTTCGGCGCATAGCTGAAGTGAAGATGATCGAGGGCGTAACGGCGTCCGCTGGGAACGGTCGGGTCGGGAGTCCAAGCGGCGTGAAGGGGGGAGCAATCCTAAGTAGCCGGTAGGAATTAGGATAGCGTGCCGAACGCGAGCTCGGTCAAGTGTTGGCTGAGGGGGGCCATCAAGCTGTCCCACAGTTCAGCTGTGCCTCGGGCGATGGCGGTCCGCCATGCCGCTCCATTCGTCCGTCGCTGATTGTAGGCGCCAAACCAGCCACCGAAAGTCTCGGGGGTACCGACAAGCAGTTTGCGTAGGGAATCCTGAGACAAGTCATTGAGCCAGAGGGGCTCGAAGGTGGCGGTCGGGTTTCCGATGGCGTTACCGGATGCGGCAACCACTAACGCGAGACTGCCCGCCTCCGTGGTGACCAGGTAGACCAGCGCACTCTTTTCTTCGCGCGCTCCCCCGCAGTCCGGGTCGACGGATCGAGCGGGAGGAAGCGCGCTGACAATCTCCGTGAAGTCAGGCGGCGCGAGGAAGCCGGCGTATCCGGGAACTTGGCGAATCGCGGCGATGGCGTTCTGCAATTCCTGATGGGCTTGGGCGAGCTGCTGGCGCAGATCGTCCGGTCTGAGGCCGTGGCGCTCGGCGGCGGGGCGGGTGCTGAGGGCGCGCTGGTGGTCTTCGAGCTGACGACACTGGGCAGCCGCTTGGTGGTAGCGCGCATACCGATCGAGGGCTGTGGTTTGCAGTTGCTCCAGGTCGGCGCGATCCCGAGCTAGAGCATCGCTCAAACCACGGGCGCGGCCTTGCTCCAAGGTGAGAACAGCGGCTTGAAGCTCACCAACCTTCGCTAAGGCATAAGCAGCGCGGCGATGAAGGTCTCTGGTCTCAGTGAGTTCGGCGGCTTGGTTGTCGAGGAACGAGGCGCTCTGGTAGAGGATTTCGGCGGCCTGGAGGGCTTGTCGGTAGGCGGCGGCGGCTTCAGTCCAACGCTGTTGCGCGGAGTAGAGGTTACCCAGGTTGCGAGCGGCTCGCCGACTGTCCTGTGGAAACGCCTCAGGACGATAGATTTCCAGACTGGACCGATAGGCCTGGATCGCCTGTTCCAGGTTCTCCGCCCGCTCACCCCGGATCCGGTCGCTATACGCTGCGGCCAGGTTGTTTTGTGTCATGGCCCAATCTTCGGGGAAGGCCTCCCGAGTATAGACCTGCAACGCCAACCGGCAGGCGGCGAGGCCACCACCACGACGATGATCGCCAGAATCGCCGCCGTCACGAAATCCTTGACGATCACTCCGCTGGCCTGTGCCCAGTAAGCGTCGAAACTTTCGGCTTGCAGGAACATGTTGTTGAACATGAAGGCCAGGAAAATCAG